>NZ_JASY01000004.1:0-352538 GCF_000735715.2 Flavobacterium chungangense LMG 26729 | reverse complement strand
ACATCTATTTACATTTACAAGACTTTTGCTTACATAATTTCAATCTTTTTTTATTCTTTTTCTTAACTCTCTGGTAACAGCTTGTTTATAATTTTAAAAAAAATAGTTTATAGTAGGGTTTTTCTTTCTTCAAACACTGTTTTAATGTTTTTCGGTTTATTTTGGTATTGGTTTTTGCCGATTTTTCAGTCTTGGCGCCTGATTTTTCTCTTTTAATTACCGTTTGAAATCCTATTTCCGCTAATATTCTTCTGGAAAACCATACCCTAGCCCCGATGGGAGGGAAAATCCTTTTGTTTTGGGGTTCAAAACAAAAGATTTGGAAGGACAGCGGGAAATAGCTCCTAAACTTGAATGTAAAACTCCAAGATTAAATAGAATTAAAACACCAAGTATATGCGTAAAACAAACCCAAGTTAAAACTATCGGAATCGCAATGTCATTCCTTATAGTTTGCTAATCAAAACGAATCGCTTTTACGGGGGAAATCTTGGTTATAATATAGGAAGGAATTAATAATGCTAAGAAACAAATCATTATAGTCATTAAATTCAACAAGGCTATATAAGCCCAATTTATATAAACTGGCGCTTGATTAACATAGTAATTTTCGGGATTTAATTGAACTACTCCAAATTGCTGTTGAATTAACAATATTGAAATACCTATTAAGTTGCCCCAAAACAGTCCTCGTATTATAAGATAAAAAGCATTGCACAAAAATATTTTACGCACTGTCCAGTTATTCGCGCCCAGTGCTTTTAGAATTCCAATCATTTGTGTACGTTCTAAAATTAGCACTAATAAAGCAACTACCATATTTATTGTTGCTACCAAAATCATAACGGCTAAAATAACGATAATGTTGAAATCGAAAAGCTGAAGCCAATCGAAAATATAACTATATTTTTCAATTATAGTTTTAGTATCTAAAGTTGACGATGTTTGATCGTAGATTTGATCTCCTGTAGTTTTTATATTATTGAAATCTTTAACAAAAATCTCGAATGCACCAACCTGATCAGGCGCCCATTTATTAATTCTTTGAATATGACGAATATCTCCTATAATATAAGTTGCATCGAAATTTTGAAAACCAGAATTAAAAATACCAGTAATTTTGAATCGACGGCTATTTGGCATCTTGCCTTGCTCTTCTTTAATGAAAAAGGTATTAAAGCTATCTCCTATTTTTAAGTTTAAACGGTTTGCAAGAAATTTGGAAATTATAACTTCTTCATTTAAACTTTTAGAGAAATCAGGTAATTTCCCTTCTACCAAATATTCTTTTATATTATTCCAGTCATAATCTGCTCCTACTCCTTTAAAAATAATTCCTTCGAAAGCATTTTCGGTTCTGATGATTCCTGCTTTGCTTGCGATTGCCTGAATGTGGCTTACTTCTGGTACTGATTTGAAATTAGGATAAAAATCTTGTTTTTTAGAAATCGGAATCAATGTTACTTCAGAATTATTGTTGTCATAATTCGAAATAATAATCTGTCCGTTGAAAGCTGAAACTTTATCGCGAATTTTTTGCTGTAAACCGATTCCTGTTGCAACTGAAACCAACATCATGATAATTCCAATAGCTATAGCTGAAATGGCAATCTTGATAATAGGTGCCGAAATACTGCTTTTATAATCTTTAGCAGTAATAAGTCTTTTAGCTATAAAGTATTCCAGATTCAATTTAAGTCTTTTTTATTGATTTATATGCAAGTTTTACTTTGGTCAAAAATACATTTTAAAAAGCAAAAACAATTGTTCCTAAAAAACAATTACAAAATATTTAAGTTTCTTATAAAGGCAACTTCTTTTTCATTTCTTCAACGATATTATATGCCGCCGGACAAATAGCAACATTTTTTAAGGTAAGATCTGCAATTTGATGAAACTTTTTCCGATCTGTATGAGGGAATTCTCTACAAGCTTTTGGTCGAACATCATAAATCATACAATAATTTTCATTGTCAAGAAAAGTACAGGGAACACTTTTTAAAACATAGTCTTTATCTTCGTCTATTCGAAGATATTGATCGATGAATTGCTGTGGTTTTTGCCTAAAAGATTTTGAAATCCTTTCAATATCAGCCAAAGTAAATAACGGCCCGGTTGTCTTACAACAATTAGCACATTGCAAACAATCCGTTTTTTTAAATTCGGCATCATGCAAATCCTGCATAACATAATCTAAATTTTTAGGTTGCTTCTTTTTCAGCTTATCAAAATACTTTTTGTTTTCGATATGCTTATCTTTGGCTAACTTATTTAAGTTGTTTAAAATCTGTTTCAAGTTTACTATTTAAAGTTGATCTGCAAAATTAAACAACTTTAAACTCGAAACCTTAATCTTTGAACTAAATTACAATGAAAGATCTTTTTGGAAAAGCGATGTTTGATTTTCAAACCAATAATTCACCTGAAGATATTATTACCGAAACCACTATTTCAGAAGAAGATGAAATGAGTATTGATTATTTATTTCGTTCTTATAACGAAATGCCTAAAATAGAACAAAAAGCGCTACAATTGGCCACTGGAAAAATATTAGATGTTGGCTGCGGAGCCGGAAGCCATAGCTTATCACTACAGAATGATCGCAATTTAGATGTGATTTCGATTGACATTTCTGAAAAAGCAATAGAAACATGCAAACTTAGAGGCGTAAAAGATGCCAAAGTTCAAAACATATTAGATTTTGAGGGAGAAAAATTTGATACTATTATATTATTAATGAATGGTGTTGGTATTTTTGGAAGATTAGAAAACTGTAACAAGTATTTGTCTAAACTAAAATCACTTTTAAATGAAGGCGGACAAATCCTGCTCGACAGTTCAGATATTATTTATATGTTTGATGAAGATGAGGATGGTGGAAAATGGATTCCCTCAAATAATGATTATTATGGTGAACTTGTCTTTAATATATCATACAAAGGAGAAAAAGAAGAGCCTTTTGACTGGCTTTATTTAGATTACAACACACTTCAAAATGCTGCAATTGCAAATGGACTTAAATGCGAATTGATTTTAGAAGGTGACCATTATGATTATTTAGCCAGACTTTTTATTTAACATTAAAAATATTCGATGAAAGAATCTGATTTAGAAAAATTAAAATATCCAATAGGAAAATTTGAAGTTCCTGTAGAATATACCACCGGATATATTTCAAGTAAAATTGAAGAAATAGCAAATTTTCCTGAAAGACTGAAAAAAGAAATCATTCATTTAAGCGAAGACCAACTGAACACTCCATATCGTCCCGCAGGATAGACTCTTCGTCAAGTAATTCATCATTGTGCGGAAAGCCATATGGATTGTTTTATCAGAATTAAATGGGCATTGACTGAAAATAATCCGGTTATAAAAGCCTACGATGAAACTTTATGGAGCGAACTACCTGATAATTTACAAATGCCTATCGAACCTACACTAAATTTATTAAGTGGTTTGCATTTTAGAATAACTTATATCCTTAAAAGTTTATCTAAAACTGATTTAAAAAATCTTTTATTCATCCGGAGAGTAATTCTGAAATCAGCATAAATCAAATGATTGGATTATATGCCTGGCACGGAAATCATCATTTATCACATATCACATCTTTAAAAAAAGATAAAAACTGGAAATAAACATTATTTCCAATGATCTAAAACAAAAAATCTCTTCAAATGAAGAGATTTTTTGTTTTATGGTATGTTTAAATATTTATGAGTTTGAAGTGAAACCCTCCATTTTGGATTGTTCATTACATAATCAACAATTAGCGGAGTCATTTCTTCTTTTTTACTCCATTCTGGCTGAAGAAATAAAATCGCACCATCATTTACAAGTTCAGCTTGTTCTTCGGCAAAGATAAAATCGTGTTTATTATGAATAATTACTTTTAACTCATGTGCATTAGCGTAAACCGTCTGAGTAGGTAATTTATTTTTTTTAGGCGACAAACAAATCCAATCCCAAGTACCTGTAAGTGGATATGCTCCTGAAGTTTCAATATGGACTTTCAGGTTTTTATTTTTCAATTCCTGAGTTAAAAAAGTCATATCCCACATTAACGGTTCCCCTCCTGTTATTACAACTGTATCGGCATAAGTTGAAGCATTTTTCACAATTAAATCGATACTCGTAGGCGGATGTAATTCTGCATTCCAACTTTCTTTCACATCACACCAATGACAGCCTACATCGCAACCTCCAATTCGTATAAAGTAAGCCGCTGTTCCGGTATGAAAACCTTCACCCTGAATCGTATAAAATTCTTCCATTAAAGGCAACATTGCTCCTCTATTTACCTCTAATTGTATTTCTTTTGATAACATTATTTTATTTTAAAGTGCAAAGATAGTCAATTAAATACGGAACATAAAAAAACCGATAGCTCAAAGAACTACCGGTTTATATTTAGTAATATAAAATCTTTACTATTTCAAAGATTTAACAGATTGAGCAGCATATGTATTTGCAGGATCTAAAACTAAAGTTTTATTAAAATACTCAATAGCCTTAGCTTTGTCAGTGTTTGCATAAGCCGCACCAATTGCATTGTAAGATTCAACAACTTTCTTCACAGTAGCAGGCTTAGCCAATTCTTCTGGTCCTTTAGCTGTAGCTTTATTAGCATACTCAGTGTAATTTTTAATAATTAAATCATCTTTGTCTAATAAGCTGTTAATTCTTCCTTTATATAAATAAGCCTCATCATAGGTAGGCGAAGCAACTAAAATTTTATCAAAAGTAGCATCTGCGTTTGACAAAGCTGTTTTATCACGACCTTCAGCTGGTTTACTTGCATTACCATAATAAACAGAAATACCATAATAAACTGCATCATCTAAATAATTTTTAGATTCTGTATTAGCTGCTCCAAGTTCAAAAATAGCAGCCGCCTGAGTATATTGTTTTTTACCAAATAAGGCTTTCCCAAAATCAGCAAGTTCTTCTACAACCAATGGTTCTAATTCAATCGCTTTTTTGATATCAGCTAATCCAGCATCAAAAGCAGCTGGGTCAACAACACCTTCTGCGCTTGTTCCTTTTTTAATTTTAGACAACCCTAAATACAAATAATCTCTACCAATAACTTTGTTTGTAGGTGTTTTAATAAAATCTTCTATGGATTTAATTGCTACATCAGCATTACCATTTTCGTAAGCAGCATACCCTAAATACCTAAAAATTCTAGGATTTACTTTATTCTCTGCAATCATTTTGTTCGCAACTTCTTCAAGTTTTTTATAATCTTTCACTAAAATTAAGAAATCAGCATGACGCATTTTAGAATCTAAAGAGTAATCAGTAAGACTCAGGTATTTCTCATAATTTGTAATTGCATTTTGTAAATTTACTTTAGCTGTAGAAGGCTTATTTCTGGCCCACTTATAATAAGTTTCAGCTAATTCTCTGTAAACAGGACCATAATTAGCATTTAAAGCAATAACCTCATTAAAAGATTTAATCGCTTCATCATATGATTTAGCACCTTTCAATAAAACCCCTAATTGCATTTTTGCTCTTAAAAGTGTTGGATCTGCAGTAAATGCATCACGGTAAGCCTTATAAGCATCGTTTTGGTTATTTGCACCATAATAAGCATCTCCTATTGTTAAAAGTGCAATTGCATTTTGTGGTTCAACTGCCAAAGCACGTTGCAATACAGCAACAGCATTAGCATAATCCGGATTCTCAGAATTTATATATGCTCTACCAATGTAAATAAATTCATCTACACTTTTACGTTTCATATCTTTTGTGGCCAAACCGAAGTTTGCCTGAGCAGCAGCCGCATTTTTCTCATCAAGATCTATTTGTCCTAATCCTATATAATTTAAATTCTTTTTGTCAGCTGCCTCTAATCCATTTAAATAATAGATTTTAGCAGAGTCTACAACACTTTCATTTAAATATATATTTCCTAAAACAAAATTTGCTTCTCCATCAGAAGGTTTAGCTTTGATGATAGACTTCAGCAATGATTTTGCTTTTTGAAATTGCTCTGCATCAATTGCTTTTTTAGCTTCTTTGATATCTTGCGCTTTTGCAACAGAAGCTGAAGCAACTAAGGCAAGACTAAAAATTTTAAATTTATTCATCTCTATTGTAATTAATTTTCTTTATCGTTTATAATTTTATTTCTAATTTCCAGCTTTCTACCAGGAGTTCGAACTGGCATTAAACCTGATTTTAGAACAATACGCTGTCCAATGTCTCCTGCTATGAATGAAGCAAAGCCCATTCCTAATCCTGAATATCCCTGACAATTTATGACAAACAATTTACGTGCCAGAGGATATTTTTCTTCTGCAATATCATTTTGGGTTGGGCTATAATATTGATTACTATTTAATCCTTTAACACTCAAAACATTCAAATCATGAATAATATTCTGCATTTCCGGTGATGGCTGAGATAGCCAATTAACCCCAACAACACCAATCATACCATCATTTTCAGATACAAATTTAATAACTTCTTCATTGGTCTTAAATGAAAAAACGCTCTTAGCCGGTATATCCTTAACTTTAGCCAAATCTTTCATAAACCTTACTGTGCTGGAGTTTGGGTTATCAAAGACCAATCCTTTTATTTGAGGATTAGATATTCCTTTCATAAAATCAATTACAGTTTTTAACGCAATCAAAGTATCATTATTGTTTTTATTGGAAATAAAAGCAATAGCATCACTGGCAAATGGAGTAACTCTAGGGTTTATCTTGAGTTTTATAAATTTATCTGTTTCTTCCTTAGTTAAATCTCTCGCCGTAATAACAACCTTTGCCTTCTCATTCAATAAATCATTGATTAACTCTGCCTCCGATTTAGCTTTAACAACAACTTTAGCATCATAGTATGTTCCCTCAAAAACAGCAACCTGATCATCTATAATTGGCTTAACCGTTTCATCGACAGTAACTTCTATAGATCCCTTTAAAATTGTTTCCTTGTTCGAATCGTTTTTACTTTTTTGGTTACACATCGCAAACAAAAAGATAAAAACAATCAAAGCCAAAATTTTAACATTTTTTAACATGTCATTCAGTGTTAGAATTTATTAATCTTAAAAATCGTATCCCGGAATATACTATTAACAAAATACCAAATGCATATCTATAGATAGGATCCATGTCTAATGGTAATTTTTTCCAAAACATAATCATTAAACCCAGTACAAGATAAATCAAAAAAAACAATATTCCTAAAACGAGAAGAAATCGCTCTTTGAGCGATTTCTTCTGAATATTATCCAATATATTCTTTAACATTACTCTGCAGATTGAATTGTAATAGGAAGAGAATAAAGTACCCTTACTTTTTTACCATTTTGTTCACCAGGAGTCCATTTTGGACATTTTTTCAAAACCCTGATAGCTTCTGCTCCAGTTCCGTATCCGATATCTCTTAAAACTTTAATATCAGTTAATGAACCATCTTTTTCAACTACAAACGTAACATATACTTTACCTTTTAAACCTTCTTCTTCAGGAGTCTTGTAATTATTTCCTACGAATTTGTAGAATTTTTCCATCCCTCCTGGGAAATCCGGTTTTACTTCGATACCAGCCGTGTTATATACGTTGTTATCTTCTTGTACTATTTCAGCAACCGGTCCTTTACCAACTGGTTCATCGACAGTTAAAACTGCATCCGGGTCACCCTTAATAGTTTCAGAACCGATTTTCTTTTCTTTAAGATCCACAATTTTTGGTGGCTCTTCAGTAATCTCTTCAGTTTTAGCTACTACAGGTTTCACAAATTTCACCTGATCCACTTTTGGAGGTGGCGGTGGCGGTGGTGGCGTATTAGGCTTTACTTCCTCTTTTTTTGGAGGCAGTTTTATTTTAGTCAGCTTAATCTCGTTAGCTAATACTTCTTCTTCACCAGAATCAGGTATTAAACTCATAATAAGAGGAGCAGCTACAGCCAAGCTAAAAACAATAGAACCAATGATAAGTGCTCTTACCGTAGTTTTGGTATTTGATTTTCTTAACTCATATGCACCATATATCTTATTACGCCCTTCGAATACGATATCAAGCCACTGATTTTTTATAATATCTAATTTCATTTTTATTGATTATTAGGTTATTAAAAAAATAAAATTATTTTTTCTCTAACAATTCTGTTTCTTTAGGAAGAAAATCATTAACAATAGCATAAGTTTCAACTCCTGAAATTGCCATTTCATCTAAAATGTCAACTAGATTCTTATACTTTGATTTTTTACCTGGCTTGATAATTACAATGATTCCTTTCGCTTTATCACCAGTATATTCTATTACTGACTTTTTACGAGACAATAATACTTTACGAATTCCATCTTTTCCATAAGCGATATCTTTAGGACCTGCAATAGGACTGTCAATTAGCCCCATGTAATAGATAAGCTTATTATTCTCACCCATCATAATAGTCAAGGTTCGTTTTTCATCAACTTTTATATCCTTATTTTTAGTAGGATCTTCGTCTTTATCTGGCAAACCTAAAGGCATCGCCTGAGGTTTTGACAACGTAGTGGTCAACATAAAGAATGTGATCAATAAGAAAGCTAAATCTACCATTGCCGTTAAATCGACTTTTGAATTCTGCTTTTTACTTCTTACTTTACCACCTTTTCCGCCGCCACCGTCGCCGGTATTTAATTCAGCCATTTAGTGTATATTTTTTTAATTAAAAATCTTTACCTCTCATACCCGTAACCAAGTTAAAGGTATTGATTTTCTGATCTTGCAGAATATCCATAATCTTTTTGATTTGTGGATAATCTTCTTTAGCATCCCCTTTTATTGCAATCTGCAATTCTTTAGTACCTCCACTCAAATCAATTGTAGCTCTTCTTGAAATTAATAACCATTCTTTTAATTGATTATTTAAAGAATCGGTCGGAATTCCAGGCTGATTTGTCTTAGTTCTCTCTGCAGCCTTCATATCAATGATTTGCTTTAGATTTGCAAGCGGCACACCAAAGTCGTCCATTAACGAAAACTTAGTTTTATCCTCCTCTGAAAAAGCAACTCCTAATTTCGCACCCATACCCTCAAGAGTTTGTTTACGCAATTCTCTTCCTTTTAAATCAAAAAACACTTTGCTTTTCCCGTCTTTTCCTTTACCTATTGAAATAATAGCCAAATCAGAATCCGGCAATTTAGTTAACACAGTAGATGAAGGCGTATCAACTGGAAGTGCTTCAGGCACTTTAGCAGTAGCGGTCAAAATAAAGAACGTAAGCAAAAGGAACGCAACATCACACATGGCAGTCATATCTGTCGATGTTGACTTTTTTTTCATTTTTATTTTAGCCATTCTCTTTTTATTTTATTTTGATAATTAATCTAAAATTAATATCAAAAATTAATTATTGTCTTAAGCTTCCTCTGAATTTTCTGTAAGTATTTACGATTGTAGTACCAGCCTCATCGATAGAGTAAGTTAAATCGTCAATTTTAGCAGTAAAGAAGTTATAAGAAACGATTGCTAACACTGAAGTAGAGATACCTGTTGCAGTATTAATAAGTGCCTCAGAGATACCTGTTGCTAAAGCAGCCTGATCTGGAGTTCCAGCAGAAGCCAACGCACCAAACGCTTTAATCATCCCTGATACAGTTCCTAACAATCCACCTAAAGTTCCTAATGATACTAAAGTAGAAATAATAGTCATATTTTTCTCTAACATTGGCATTTCTAATGAAGTCGCCTCTTCGATTTCTTTGTGAATTACTTCTGAAGCTTCTTCACTATTGAAACCTTCTTTTTTAACGTCCTGGTATTTAATCAAAGCAGATTTAATTGCATTTGCAACTGAACCTTGTTGTTTGTCGCATGATGCGATAGCAGCTTCAATGTTACCTTCTTTGATGCTTCCTTGTACATTTTTCATAAATGCATCTAAATTAGCTTTACCAGCAGCTTTTGAAATAACAAAAAATCTTTCAATAGAAAAAACAACAACCATTAAAAACATACCTAATAATACTGGTACAATGAAACCTCCTTTATAAACCATACCTAAAGTATTCAATGGATGACCTGTTTCAGCGTTTCCTCCTTCAAAGTTAGCAGGAGCTCCCATAACGAATTTCCAGATTAACCAACCAACAAAAACACATGCTACAATAATGATTCCTGAAACCATCCCTCCTCCATTTGAAGTGCTTTCTTTTTTAACTTTAACGTTTGCCATTTTTTTTAATTTTAATAGTTTTAAATAATTTTTATTTTTAGTTATATTTAACTTGTAGAGGAGCAAATTTATATTTTTAGTTTAAATAAAAAAACTTTTTTTAATTTAATTGAATGAAATTTAACTTGGAATTACAAAAGATCTCATTAAATTGCCTGAGTATTTTTTTTGATAAACCAAAAAAATGCGTGATTTATAGAAAAATTACAACGTTTTAGTAAATATTCAAATATTCCTTTGTTATCTTCTTAAAAACCTGCGAAATTATTTTTTATATTATTTTCAATAAAAAAGCCTGTTTTCCTGTTAAAAAAAACCAATAAAAAGTTAAGAAAAGAACCAAAAAACCAAGCAATTCTCTTATAATCATCTAAATTACAACTAAAATATGAATAAAAAAGACAATTTCATTGAAGATATAAACAATGGATATTCATCTAAAGGCGACAGCATTACACTGGGAGGTGCAATTCTTGACGGAAATGCAATTGCAGAAGCACATGTAAAAATCCCTTTAAAAACCTTAAACCGACATGGTCTGATTGCGGGTGCAACCGGAACGGGTAAAACAAAAACGATTCAGGTTTTTTCAGAACAGCTTTCAAATGCCGGAATCCCTGTTTTGATGATGGATATAAAAGGTGATTTTAGCGGTATTGCTAAAGAAGGAATAGAGGAAGACTTTATTACCGAACGTCATACCAAAATAAACATCCCTTACAATGTTAGTTCTTTCCCGGTTGAATTAATGTCATTATCTAAACAAAATGGTGTGCGGCTTCGTGCAACTGTTTCTGAGTTTGGTCCTGTATTATTTTCCAGAATTTTAGATTTAAACGACACTCAAGCTGGTGTAGTGGCTGTCATTTTTAAATATTGCGATGATAATAAAATGCCTTTATTAGATTTGAAGGACATCAAAAAAGTCATCAATTATATTACGGAAGAAGGTAAAGAAGAAATTGAAGAAAACTACGGCAAAATCTCCACTTCTACGACCGGAACTATTTTAAGAAAAATCATTGAACTCGAACAACAGGGAGGCGATTTGTTCTTTGGAGAATTATCATTTGAAATTGATGATCTGATGCGAATAGATGAAAATGGAAAAGGGTATATAAATATTATCCGCCTGACGGATATTCAGGACAAACCCAAATTATTCTCTACTTTCATGTTAAGTTTATTGGCCGAAATTTATCAACAAATGCCTGAAAAAGGAGATGCTGAACAACCAGAACTGATTATTTTTATTGATGAAGCTCATTTGATTTTCAGCGAAGCCAGCAAAGCGCTTTTAGACCAAATTGAAACCATTGTAAAATTGATTCGGTCAAAAGGTATTGGTGTTTATTTCATAACACAAAATCCAATGGACGTACCGAGTGGGGTTTTGGCTCAATTAGGTTTAAAAATTCAGCATGCGCTTCGAGCATTTACAGCAAATGACAGACAGGCAATTAAAAAAACAGCTGATAATTACCCAACTTCTGAATATTACAAAACTGACGAATTGCTTACTAGCTTAGGTATTGGAGAAGCGCTCGTAACTGCTTTAAACGAAAAAGGAGTCCCTACTCCTCTTGTAGCGACTATGATGCGTGCTCCACAAAGCCGAATGGATATTTTAACATCAGATGAAATTGACAATATTAACAATAAATCTAAATTAGTTAAAAAATACGCTGAAGAAATTGACAGAGAAAGTGCTTATGAAATCCTAAACAAGAAAATTGATGAAGCTGCTCAGGCTGCTGCCGAACAGGAAGAACAGGCTCCGACAAGAGCATCAAAAGCAGAACCAAGTACGGCGAGTGTTGTTGGAAAATCGGTTTTGAAAGTTGTAACGAGTGCTACATTTATTCGTGGCGTTTTTGGCGTCCTAACTAAAATATTTAAGAAATAAAAACAAATCAATTACAATGTCAAAAAACAGATTGACATTGTAATTGTTTTTAATGTAATTATTTTTTAAGCAGTTCCAAAATCTTATTTTCAACTTCAGGAGTGTTCCAGATATTTTCAATGTTATCCATTCGTAATACTTCTTCCATAATTCCGTTCTGAAAATCTCCAATTGCCAGAGCTTCGGCATACGGACGATCGCTGAAAGTTACACGACTGTAAAGCGGAATCCATTTTTCAGGGTATTTATCTGAGAATACTTTTTCTATTTTCTTTTGCAGTAAAAATTTTTCATCGGCAGTTTTAGTACTCATTTCCATAAAATTTCGATACGAAAGTTCCGCAATTGCATCAGCATTTGGCTTTCGGGAAATTTGATATTCTGAAAAGATTTTTTTCCAGTCATTTCCATACTTTTCAATCATTTCATTTAATATGGTAATGTCTTCAAAACCAGCATTCATCCCTTGTCCATAAAAAGGAACTATAGCGTGACACGCATCTCCAATTAAAGCAATTTTATCTTCATATGTCCACGGAAAACATTTCATTGTAACCAGAGTACTTGTTGGATTTTTAAAGAAATCTTCTGCGAGCTTCGGAATTACTTCAATCGAATCCGGGAAGTTTTTCTCAAAGAAATCTTCTACCATTTTTCGGTCTGTTAGCGAAGCAAATGAATTTTCTCCTTCAAAAGGCATAAATAAAGTACAAGTAAAACTCCCGTCAAGATTAGGAAGCGCAATCAGCATATATTCACCTCTGGGCCAGATATGAAAAGAATTTTTATCCAGTTTATGTGATCCGTCCGGGTTGGCCGGAATGTTTAATTCTTTATAGCCCATATTCAAAAATTCCTGCGAATAATTAAACATGCTCTGACGCTGCATTCTGTGACGGATTCTCGAAAAGGCACCATCTGCACCAAAAACCATATCGTATTTCCTCTCTTCCCACTCTCCTCTTTCAGTTTCACCAATATGCAAAGTAGCATCATTTAGTGTCACATCCCAGATTTTTTCCTCAAAATAAAACTCAGCTCCGGCTTCTTCGGCAAGATCAATCATTTTTCTGTTTAGTGTTCCTCTTGAAATCGAATAAATCGACTCACCTTCCTGTCCATAATTCTGAAAATTGAGTTTATCAACCAGATGAATCGCCCTCTTATCCATAGGAATAGCGATTTCACGAACTGAATCTCCAACTTCAACACGATCAAGGGCTTTCCAGCCTCTGTTTGACATTGCCAGATTAATGGAACGGCCTGAAAAATTTATTTTGCGAATATCAGGACTACGATCATAAACATGAACGATGTGACCTGCTTTTTTAAGATAAATTGCCAGCAGCGATCCTACAAGTCCGGAACCAACAACAGCAATTTTTAGTGAAGTTTGCATCAAGAAAATCTATATAAGGCCGTAAAAATAAGTAATAAATACACAACAGCTTTAAAATAACCCAAATATTTCCTCCTTATCATTGATATTTAGTTGGTCATGACATTAAGTTAAGAGATTTTAGATTGACGATTAACGATTTTTGATTTCAGATTTGGTTTGGCTAAATATTAGATTGATGATTTTAGAAGGTTTTTACATCTGAAATCAAAAATCGTTAATCAAAAATCAGCAATCATTTTATCTTTTAATCCTCAACTTAATGATTGTGACATTAGTTTTCATAAAAAATTGGTTTCAGCTTTACAAAATATTTTATAAAAACTGAAACCAAATAACAAAAAAATCGTCTAA
The DNA here is from genome assembly GCF_000735715.2 of Flavobacterium chungangense LMG 26729. Lineage (NCBI taxonomy): Bacteria > Pseudomonadati > Bacteroidota > Flavobacteriia > Flavobacteriales > Flavobacteriaceae > Flavobacterium > Flavobacterium chungangense. Next base: position 338,696 of record NZ_JASY01000004.1, on the reverse strand, counting down.
CATATAATCACATTCAAATTTCAATAAAAATTTGTAATTTTAAAACCAACACACTGGAAATCTATGTATTAAAGTTTCAATCATCAATCAAAAACAAAATCAGTCAATCAAAATTCTACTCATTTTTCAATACTTTAAAATCAACAAACAAAAAAATGAAAGTCCACACTACGAACTACCAAAACACATTTATTGAAGTTGCAGAAGACTGTCCTTTAACGAGTGGCGAAATTCCACCCGTAAAAGGCGAGAACAAAACAATTGCTAATATTGAGTTTGAGATGATCAGTAAACATCCGTATCAGTATTCTTCGGACGATGTTTTGTTTCAGGTGTTTGCTGACAAAAAAGATTTGACTAAATCAGAATATACCGAAACGAGGAAACAATTTTTCTCGAAAGGACAAGCATGTCTCAGAGCCTCTCCTTTAACAAAACGTTATGGCTGGGGAATACACAATGACGAAAGCGGAAAAATTGCCCTTTACGGAGTGGAAACTCCGGAATATAAAAAACTTTCTACTGATAAAAATATTAAGGTTGTCAAAGCTATGCGCACTTCAAGAAAATAAATTTTCTCAAAAAAAATAGTATCGTAATGGATATCTTAGTGACTCCGATAACAAATTTTGAAAATTTGTTATCGGTTTTTTATTCAAAACTCATTTATTCAATCTAATATTTAAAACAAAAAATACTATTTTAGCGCCACCCAAAAAACAATATTAAAACCCAAAACCAACACGGTTTACAACTTTAAACAACCTATGAAAAATTTAAAAAAAAAGCATTCTCTTTTGATTTTATTACTCCTCATATTGGCTCCATATATTGGTATTTCTCAAACATATTCTACACCAGTACAAATGCCTACTCAACAAAATGCAATTATTGTCAATGAAATCATTGAAGCGACCCATTACAAAACCTATTTCGTCGATTATTGTCTAAACAAAATAAACGAAACTGCTTTCAAAGAAAAATGGAATGAACAAAAAACAATGGAAATAACTGAAACTATCAATTTTAGAAATTTCAGAGATGCCGTTTATAATTTATTTGCTTTTCACGACGAAATAGAATTAGAAACGCTTTTAAAAACATATCAAAAGGACAAAATATATCAGACCACAAATATAATGACTACTAATAAAGCGCTTAATATCAATCTTGACATATATGCCAGAGATATTGTTACAGGAAAATATATTATGGCCAAGTAAAATATGCCTATTTGAACTATATCCGTTCTAAATCTATTCGATAATGAAATACAGAGAAATAAAAGCAGATGGCTTTCTATCAAACTTTATCGAATGCTTTTGGGAATATGAAAACACGATACAAATACAACATTGCATAATACCAGATGGTTGTTTTGATTTAATTGCAGAATATAAGAACGAAAAGCTAACACAAATAAAGCTTACAGGCGTTTGGACAAAGCCCGTAAATATAACACTCCCAAAATCAACAAAATTATTTGCTATTCGATTTAAACTTATTTCAGCAGAATACATATTTCAAAAAGAGATAAAATCAATTCTGGAAAAAACACAATGTTTGCCAATAAACTTTTGGGGAATTGATACTTTAAAAAGTGATCACCTCGATCTATTTGCTGCTGAACTTTTGAATCAAATAACTTTTTCTATTAACAATATCAAAAAAATTGATGAAAGGAAAATTTCTCTTTTTAACCTCATATACGAAAAGAAAATTTACAACGTCAGTCAATTGTCAGAAAGCACTTTTTGGAACAGTCGCCAAATTAACAGGTATTTTTACAAACAATTTGGCTTTCCGTTAAAAACACTTCTGAATATAATGCGATGCAATGAAACTTATCCTGAAATCGCCAACAAAAAACTATATAACACCAATCAATATACGGATCAGGCACATTATATAAAAGAGATAAAAAAATATACAGGAGCTACTCCACGAAAATTAGCAAAAAATGAAAATGACCGATTTTTACAATTATCAACTCTCATTAAAAAGTAAGTTTGTCTTTTAAATTAAAATTAATAGACTTATGAAAGCAAACAAACTAACACCCAATTTTGAAGTAACTAATGTTAAAAAGACTGTCGAATTTTATCAGAATATTTTAGGCTTTCATTTAGTTATGGCTGTTCCCGAAACTCAGGATGGAGTTGATTCGTCTTTTGATGAAAATAAAGAATATATCTATGCTTTGGTTTCAAAAGATAATATAGAATTGATGTTTCAACGAACAGACTCCTTTAAAGAAGATATTATCTTTTCAAAAGGAATTGCAATTGGAGCGACCGTTTCTTTTTATATCGAAATCGAAGGAATTGATAGCTTTTATGAGGAAATCAGCAACAAAAAAATTGAAAGTACTCCATTAAAGAAAGCATGGTACGGCATGAAGGAATTTTACATCCAGGACAATAATGGATATATTTTAGGAATAGCTGAAAAAACTAAAAGTTAGTAAAGTGAATTTTTAAAAACTAACTTTTAGCTCTGGCTTTTTTTAATTAAAACTTCGGCTTTAAAATCAATTTGGTCGAAGTTTTTACAATTTCTTCTTTATTCAGCTTCATTTTTCTGAATTTTCCTGTATTAAACATTTCGGCCTGATCGCTGTAATGTTTGCTAAACGGATTTCCTGATTGTCCGGTTGGCAAAATACTCCAACTATTTTCAATGTCAGAGAAATCGATAACTCTTCTTGTTGAAGGGCCTCCTTTTACATAATATTTACCTTCATTATTAAAGCCAAAAAACTGATTGTTAATTACCTCGTTTGATCCTGGAGCCGCAAAAGGCCCTACATTAAAAAGACCACGAAGCACAGCCACTTTTCCTAAAGGATGTTCGTGCTCAACAGTGTGTACTTCTCCCCATTTCCAGTCAGTAATTGTATTTCCTAATTGTTTTTGAAGTGAAGCAATAGTTTCATGAAACGATTTTGAAATAATATCTTTTCTTGTTTCTTTCACTTTTTTGGTTTTAATGTTATCCCACCAAACCGAATTTTCATTTTTAATTTGATGCGCTATCACTTGCTTGCCAACAGAAATTCCTAAGAACAAATTGAAATTATCGGCTCCCATTTCATCTTCAAATGTATTCTTGAGGTAGAGATAAATCCACTTGTTGTAAATCGTGGGTCCAAGATCTTCCAGATTGGTTGTTCCTTTCCATGATTTTAAAACATTTACAGCTTCTTTTTCTTTTGATGAGATCGAATTGAAATCAATATTCGAAATTAAATTTCGGGTAACCTCGACCGCGACATCTGATGTATTATCATAAATCATTTTGCTGATTTCTTCTTTATCCCAATTCGATTTTTTATCCATTAATGTCGAAATTCTTTTAGCGCGATCTTCCGGCAAATAGTATCCCGGATACAAATAACCATCAATTGCTTCCGGTTGGTTATTAGCCGAATACACATAACCCCACTTTGGATTTTCTGCAGATGGATTTTTGGAAAAATCCAGATATTCTGCAATATCATCTTTTCCAGTAGTACCATCCAAAATAAAAAATGAATTCACACCTTTATTATGCTTATATAATGTACCTGTAGCCCACCAGGCAACATTTCCTTTAGCGTCGCCATACATTACATTCAATCCCGGTGCTGCAACTAATTGCACTGCTTTTTTAAAATCACTTTTGCTTTTAGCATGTGAAAGCCCATAAACGGCATCCAGAATCCGGATAGGCTGCTGCGTATAAATCCATGACATAGCTACTGGATTTTTATTTTTTAAACGCTCCAGCAAATTATTCATAATTGGTCCATGACGGCTTGATTTAACGGTCAGAACTACATCAGAAGTATCTTTAACCCTTATTGTTTTTCTTCTGGATTCATATTTGGCAAAACCTGTTGGCGTCTGGTATTGAGATGAATCTCCGGGTTTGTCTTTTTCCTGATAAAAATCGATATCATCGTTCTCGAACATGGTTAAACCATAAGCATAATCACGATTGTGCGCTAATAAAGGAAATGGGGTTCCTGCCAGATAACATCCATATAATTCATGATTTGGTGTTATTATATGTGCCTCGTACCAAGTGGCAGGCTGCGAAAATCCAATATGCGGATCATTTGCAAAAATAACTTTCCCGTTTTTGGTTTTATTTGGACCCGCAATCCAACTGTTGCTGCCTACAAATGGTGGAATTGGTGATTTATCCAACAATGCTGCAACTGATTTTGCAATCTCGGCATATGCTTCAATCTCTTTTGAACTTTTGATTTGTGTGGTATTAAATTCTCCTTCAATTCCCAAATCTTTCAAATATTGCATTCCATATTTGTTTCGTATTTCAGTTAATAAAGGATCTGTTTTTTGAGCCATTGCAAAACTAAAAGACATGTATCCAAAAATATTATAAACATCTTTTATAGTGAATTTTTCTTTTTTGACACCAATCAGGGTAAATTCAATTGGCGTTACTCCTTCTTCCAAATATTGGTTAATGCCGTCTAAATATGCTAATGTCAATTGATAGCCAGGACTATTTTTATCTAATTTTGCAATGGCTTTAGCAGAAGCTTCTTCAATGCCTATTCCAGAGAAAAACATATCATTTTTTAATGCTACAGCCCCAAAAATCTCTGATAATCTTCCAGGCGCAATTCTTCGAAGTAATTCCATTTGCCATAACCTATCCTGAGCATGAACATATCCCAATGCAGTCATAGCATCTTTTTCGGAATCAGCGTAAATATGTGGAATTCCAAAATCATCAAAATAAACGCTGGTTTCTTTTTGGAGATTTTTTAATTCTATTTTGCCCTCATACCTGGGTTTTAAATGAAAAATATAGGCAAACAAACTTATTGCAGCAACTACAATCAGCACCAAAATAATCAGCAGGATTTTTTTAATTATCTTCATATTAAAGCTAGTGAAAAAGTAATATTATAACTTAAAAGTAAAATCGTGTAAAAAAGCAGTTATTTTAAAAATCTAAATTTATGTAATTAATACCAATACGATAATGTCAATATTCAAAAAAATAGCAATCGGTCTAATTTCTTTATTCCTTCTAGGTATATTTCTGGACATTGGTCTTAATTACTGGATCAAAAAACAGCTTCCTATTATTATTCATGAGAAAAACAACACTGTATATAATATCAATTATGAAAAAATAGAAGTTTCGCTTTGGTCAAGAAATATCTATGCACAGACGTTATTAGTAAGCCCTAAAAATCAGCCAAAAGACAGCAAAAACGGACTTTTTTCTAAAATTGAATCCATCACAATCGAGCATTTCAATATTTGGGATCTTGCTTTTAACGATGTTATACAGGCAGAGAGTATTATTATCAATAAACCACGAATAATATTATATAAAAAAGGCGAAAAATTATTGAACAACAGCAAAAGCATTAAAAGTGAAATTCTTGAACCTTTTCGTAAAATAATTGCGGTTTCAAATATTTATTTAAATGACGGAACCGCTGATGTCGTTTCTTTAGACACAGAAAAACCAATTTTAAGCATTAAAAAAATCATTCTTAAATTAGAAGGAATTTTGTTGACAGACGCTACTTTAAAGGAAAAAATTCCAATTCAGTATAAAAGTTATGCCTTAGTAATTGACAGCTTATTTTTTCGCACAAGTGCTTTTTATCATTTGAATATTGGCAAAATAAGTACTGGAAAGAACTTTCTGAAAATTAATAATTTCTCCTATATACCGCAATTTAATCGTCCTGATTTTATAAAGCAGTTAAAAAAAGAAAAAGACATTAATATCCTGAAATTTGATTCGGCTCAAGTAGCAAAAATGAATTGGGGATTCAAAAATGATCGTTTTTTCTTTAAGGCAAACTCGATTGTAATCAACCATTTTGACGCCAACATTTATCGCGGCAAAATGCCAGCAGACGATCTGAGCAAAAAATATCTATATAATCATTTATTACGGAATATAAAATTTCCACTTGAAATTGACACGCTGCAGGTTCTTAAATCTAAACTTGTTTATGAAGAAGAGAAAGATTTTTCTAAAGGTCCGGGAGTTTTAAATTTTGATAAATTTAATTTGCAGGCAACCAATATAAAGAGTGGTTTTGGATTAAAAAAAACTGATGATGTTAAGATTAAAGTGAATTGCATTTTCATGAAAACTTCTCCATTAGATGTCGATTGGAGTTTTAATGTTTTAGACAAAAAAGACAGTTTTCATATTCAGGGTGTAATCTCAAACTTTGATGTTGCGGCAATCGAAAGATTCAGCAAACCTTATATGAATGCTTCATTTACAGGAGTTTTTAATAAATATCGTTTTAATTTTTATGGGAACGATGATGCTGTAAAAGGAAATGCATCCTTAGATTATGATGATCTAAAAGTGAAACTTTATAAAAAGAAAAATCCCGAAAAAGTAGCAAAACTCAAAAGTGTCATCGTTAATCTGGTAGTCAAAAATGATTCGAAAGATAAAGTCAAAAATGCCGATGTCGAACTAAAAAGAATTCAGGAAAAATCATTTTACAATTTTTTATGGAGAAGCATTGCCGAATCTTTGAAAAAGATTTTAATCTAGTTATTAATCTATTGCAAACCTGACAATTATCAGGTTTTTAGAAAATGTTTTTTTCAACCTTTGTTTTTATTTTAATCAAAAAAACAAATGACAAAAAAGCCTTTACACACTTTTCATATTCCGGTAATGGGACTTGCATATACAATAGACAGCCCAATTCGGGTGGCACAGTACGGGATTTCGTCTGTAATATCAATTGCAGATGATGATTTGATCGAGAAGATGCGTAATTTTTATAGTACCAAATTCAATATTCCGTATGAAGAAATATCGCAGAAATTTAATGATTACCGGGCCGAAAGAATTACTTCTTATCTGAATCTGGTTGACAAAATCGTAAAAGAAAAATTCGAAAATTTTAAAACAGAGATTGCCGAGAGCAAAACTGCCTTAGAAAATTTTATCTTGATGCTTCCCAATACCTCCGATATCAAAAAAGGTTTTCAAAATTTACTTGAAGAAGGAATTTCTTTTAAAGAAAACATTCGAAGCTATATTGAATCCAATCTTTTTCCTGGAGAAATTGATGTTAACATCATGACGAAACTGGACAAAGATAATTTTGTTAAAAGCAAACAGCTTCCTACTGAATTTAATGATGCACATGCCGCTTTAAGAGGTTTTGCCAACAGCAATCTTGAATCTTCGGTTGTACTTTCGGCTGGTATGAATCCGCGATTGTACAGTTATTTTGAAAATTTCAAGGATTTTTTCCCAGATGAAAATAATCAGCTTAGAAAGAAAATTATTTTAAAAGTCAGTGACTTTAGATCTGCGATGATTCAGGGGAATTTTTTAGCCAAAAAAGGGCTTTGGGTTTCAGAATATCGAATTGAATCCGGATTAAATTGCGGTGGACATGCTTTTGCTACTGACGGACTTTTATTAGGTACTATTCTGGAAGAATTCAAACACAAAAAAGAGCAATTAATCAATTCCACACATGAGTTAATGGTAAAAGCATTACAGCAAAAAAATGCAATTATACCGGATAAACCTTTAGATCTAAAAATTACAGTTCAGGGAGGCGTAGGAACGGCTGAAGAACATGAATTTTTATTAAATAAATATCACGTTGATTCTGTTGGTTGGGGATCGCCATTTTTGTTGGTTGCCGAAGCCACATCAGTAGATCGTGATACCCGAAATTTATTGATAAACGCAAAGGAGGAAGATTTGTATTTAAGTCATATTTCTCCCTTGGGAGTTCCGTTTAATACTTTGAAAGGGACTACAAATGAAATCCTGAAACAAAAACGAATTCAGGAAAGCAAAGCCGGGAGTTCATGTCCAAAAAAATTTCTGGCATTAAGTAAGGAATATGATTCGCACGGAATTTGTACTGCTTCAAAAAAATACCAGGATATAAAACTGAAAGAACTGAACGCCATAAAAAATACTATTTCGCTAAATGCTTTTGAGAAGGCTAAAACTAAAATTACAGAGAAGTCTTGTTTGTGTGTTGGTTTGGCCAACGCATCCTATTTAGAGAACGATATAAGTATAAAAGGGCAAGCCCAAGGTGTAGTTATTTGTCCCGGACCAAATATGGCTTATTTTGACCAGGAAGTTTCTTTAAAAGATATGCTACAGCATATTTATGGAAATAAGTCCGTTTTGAGAACTCAAAACCGGCCTAATTTATTTGTGAAGGAGCTTAAAATGTACATCGAATATTTAAAAAATGAAATTGCTACGCTTTCCGGAGAAATAAATTCTAACCAGCTTAAAAAATGGAATACTTTTAAAGCAAATATTTTTGAAGGAATCGAATACTATCAAACACTGTTTTCTTCGAATTCATATTTTAAAAACGATGAAGAACGAATCAGGAATCAATTCAATTTTTATAAATCTGAATTAGATTCAATTCAAATCCCAATATTAAAACTGGCCTAAATAACAAAACCCCGATTTATTTCTAAAATCGGGGTTTGTTATTATAATAGAATTCAAAATCTATTTTATTTCTTTTTGCTATCAATAATTGCACCTGTTCCTGCTCCAACACCAGCTCCGGCCAAACCGCCAATAATGGCTCCTTCACCTTTTTTCTTACTGACTGCAGCACCTGTTATTGCTCCAACGCCGGCACCAATTACCGCACCTTTTGCAGTAGAACTCCAACCTTTCTTTTTAGCGGGTGCGGCAGTAGTTGTTCTATCTTGCTGATGTACCACTACCACTTTTTGTGCCTCTGCCTTTTCTGCTTCAGCTTTTTCTTTTTCCTCTTGCAAATTAGCCATTTCCGTTTTCATTGAATCAATTACTCTTTGCTTTTCAATTTCAACTTTCATTGAATCAATACTCGCTTGTTTCGCTTTATTTAAATCTTCCTTACTTTGATTTTGACAAGAAGTAATAAGTATAGCCGCTAATAAAATATATAAGCCTTTCATAATTGTAAATTTAAATTATACACTACAAAGTAAAAGAGAACATATATTACAACTGTTATATGATTTTGTTTAAAATTTACAGAATTAAATGATATTACTTTTTGCCTAAAATTCCTTTTTTTAAAATCTGTCCAAAATCGTACATATCTTCAAAAGAACAATACAAAGGAACGGGTGCCAATCGAATAACATTAGGTTCGCGCCAGTCTGTAATCACTCCGTTTTTCATTAAATAATCGAATAAGCTTCTTCCTTCTCCGTGTAAAAAAACAGATAATTGAGAAGCTCTTTCTTCAGGATTTGATGGCGTGATAATTTCGAAACTACTCTCAACTTCCTTATCTATTTCGTGGAGTATAAATTCTAAATAAGAGGTGATTTTGTCTCTTTTTTTAATTAAGGCATCCATTCCAACTTCAGCAAACATTTCTACCGAAGCTAAATAAGGAGCCAAAGAAAGTACCGGCAAATTGCTGATCTGCCAGCCTCCTGCTCCATCTACAGGATCAAAATTAGGCTCCATTTTAAAACGGCGCTCTTTGTTATGTCCCCACCAGCCTGCAAATCTTGGTAAATTGGCAGTATGGTGTTTTTCGTGAACAAAACAACCGGAAGCATTTCCAGGTCCGGAATTCATATATTTGTAACTGCACCAGGCAGCAAAATCTACATTCCAGTCATGAAGTTCTAACTTGATATTTCCTGCTGCATGCGCTAAATCCCACCCTACTTTTGCACCTGCTTTTTGTCCGGCGGCAGTAATCGTTTTAATGTCAAAAACCTGTCCGGTATAATAATTTACACCGCCAATTAAAACTAAAGCTAGTTCATCACCTACTTCTTCAATTTTTGCCAAAACATCTTCCAGGCGAATATTGTGTTCGCCATCACGACGTTTGATTTCTACAATAGCCTCTTCGGGTTTATAACCATGAAAATTAACCTGACTTTGAAACATATACTGATCTGAAGGAAACGCTTTTTCTTCGCAGATAATTTTATAACGGGTTGCTGTTGGCTGATAAAAAGAAACCATCAATAAATGAAGGTTTACGGTCAAAGTATTCATAACCGTAACTTCTGAAGGCAAAGCACCTACGATTTTACTTAAAGGTTCAGGGAATCTTTCCTGATAATCCCACCAAGGCTTTTCAGCATAAAAATGACCTTCTACTGCAAGGTTTGCCCAATCGTTCATTATTTCATCAATATAGGATTTGGTTCTTTTGGGTTGTAGTCCTAAAGAGTTTCCTGTAAAATAAATAACACGTTTGTCATTTACTTTAGGGAATATAAACTGATCCTGATAATGATTTAGAGCATCCTGTGAGTCAAGTTTCCTGGCGAATTCGCGTGTATTTTGAAAAGTCATTGTTTTTGTTTTGTGGGGTAAAAATAACAAAAAATGCTCTAAAAGTTGTTTTTTGTTTCAGGTTTCAAGTTTCAGGTTCTGGAGTTATTAAATAAAAAATGATACGCTGATGAAACTGATTCGCTGTCGCGAAAACGGCAATTAAAACGGATTTTTGAAATTGACCCTAAATTGCGTTAGGGATAGAAATGGAAAGCCTTTGCGATGAAAACCGTAGTAATACTGCAACGAGGAAGCGACCAGCGGAAGCTCCCGAAGTGCTTGTATTACTACGGTTTTCATCGCAAAACTTGAAATGGATGGCCCGTAATACGCCGAAATTTGAAACAAAAAAACCCGTCATCACTGACAGGTTTCTTAAATTTATATGTTTTTCAGATTAGATGATTAACATCGCATCTCCGTAAGAATAAAATTTGTATCCTTCTTTGATTGCTTCATCGTAAGCTTTTTTCATTAAATCATGACCACAAAAAGCCGAAATCATCATTAATAATGTTGATTTTGGTGTGTGGAAATTTGTAATCATACAGTTTGCAATGCTAAAATCGTGAGGAGGAAAAATGAATTTATTTGTCCAGCCTTCATAAGGATTCAAAGTGCTTTGTGACGATACAGAGCTTTCTATAGCACGCATTGAAGTAGTTCCTACTGCACAAATGCGTTTTTTCTTTCCTTTTGCTTCATTCACAATATCACAGGCAGCTTGATTGATAATCAATTCTTCTGAATCCATTTTGTGTTTCGATAAATCTTCAACCTCAACCGGATTAAAAGTTCCAAGTCCTACGTGAAGTGTTACCTCAGCAAAATTAACTCCTTTGATTTCAAGTTTTTTCAAAAGATGTTTTGAGAAGTGCAAACCAGCAGTTGGTGCAGCTACGGCTCCTTCTTCTTTTGCATAAATAGTCTGATATCTTTCTGCATCTTCCGGAGTTACCTCACGGCTGATATATTTTGGAATTGGAGTTTCCCCAAGTTCTGTCAATTTATTTCTGAATTCTTCATAAGAACCATCATATAAAAAACGTAAAGTTCTTCCACGAGAAGTGGTATTGTCAATTACCTCAGCCACTAACGAATCGTCATCACCAAAATAAAGTTTGTTACCAATTCTGATTTTACGTGCCGGATCAACCAAAACATCCCAAAGACGTTGTTCTGAGTTTAATTCTCTTAATAAAAAAACTTCAATTCTTGCTCCTGTTTTTTCTTTGTTTCCATACAAACGTGCAGGAAAAACTTTTGTGTTATTTAGAATTAAAACGTCTCCGTCATCAAAATAGTTGATTACGTCTTTAAACATTTTATGTTCGATAGTGTTCTTTTTACGGTCAATTACCATTAAACGAGATTCGTCTCTGTTTTCTGCCGGGAATTCTGCTAAAAGTTCTTTCGGTAAGTTGAAATTGAAGTGTGATAATTTCATATTTGAATTGTTGATTTTAAAATGTAGCTTTTAGATTTTGTATCTAAAATTGTAAATCGTGTGCAAATATACGATTGTGAGACAGGCGTTGTCAAGTGTTTTGCTGTTTATTTTCAAAAGTCGCTGATTTACTGAGGGTTTCAACAACATTAAAAACGTTTTTTCTACCATATAAGTTATATAAGTTCATTTAATTTGAATTCTTGAATATTACTGCGTGCATTTTGTTTGCCTAAAGCCGAAAAGTAATCATAAAAAAAACTCCAATTAAAAACTGGAGGTTATTCAAATTATGTTCATTTTTTATTTAAATGAACTTATATAACTTGTATGTTTCAAAAACTTTACAGTTCTGAAACTTCAAAATTCAATTCTTTTAAATCATTCCAGAAATCAGGATATGATTTTGAAACTACTTCGGCATTTTCGATAATAATTGGTACTTTTAGCGCTAATGGAGCAAATGCCATCGCCATACGGTGATCGTTATAAGTTGCAATTTTCACATTGTGATTGATCGTATCAGAAAGTCCTAAAGTCAGACTATCATTAGTTACCGAAATATTGGCTCCTAATTTTGTAAGCTCAATTCGGAGTGCTTCAAGTCTGTCTGTTTCTTTAATTTTTAGAGTATGCAAACCTGTTAAATGACACCCAATTCCTAAACCTAAACAGGTAACAACTATAGTTTGTGCAATATCAGGCGTATTATTCAGGTCAAAATTTACTGTTTCAAATTTAAAATCAGGCTGTTTTACCAACGTCATTTTGTTTCCTTCGAAAGTAGTTTTGACACCCATTTTTTCATAAATAGAAACTAAAGCAGAGTCTCCCTGCAAACTATTTTCCTTATAACTGCTCAAAGTTATCGATGCTGTATCTGCCAAAGCAACCAAACTAAAGAAATAAGATGCCGAACTCCAGTCAGATTCTACTACCATTTCTTTTGATGCAACAGCTTCTTTTGGATAAACTTTAATTATATTTCCTTCAAAACTGGTTTGGATATCCAAATCATTCAGCAAAGCCAATGTCATTTTGATATACGGAATCGAAGTAATTTCACCTTCTAAAGTCAGTTCTAAGCCATTTTCTAATTTTGAAGCAACCAATAAAAGAGCCGAAATATACTGACTGCTGACATTTGCCGCTAAGCTTACTTTTGAAGCTGTCACTTTTTTTCCTTTGATTCTTATTGGCGGATAACCCTCTTCTTTTTCATAAGAGATTTCAACTCCCAATTGCGCCAAAGCTTCAACTAAAATTTTTATCGGACGTTCCTGCATTCTGCTTGAACCTGTCATTACAACTTCACGCCCTTCATTTACTGCAAAATAAGCTGTTAAAAAACGCATTGCTGTTCCGGCATGATGAATATCTACAATCCCATCATTCCCAACAAGGGCTTTTTGCATTACCTCGCTGTCATCAGAGTTAGAAGTATTTGCGAGTGTAATATTTGGGAATAATGCTTTTAACAGTAACAAACGATTGGTTTCGCTTTTTGATCCTGTAACCGCAATTTGACCTTGTAAATTTTTATGATTGGTTTGAAGTAATAAATTCATTTTTTTAATTATAAGTTGTAAATTTTGAATTATGAATGATTAAAAACGTAATTCAGACGCGCAATTTACCACTCCCCATTCATAATTCAAAATTCAAAACTCATAATTCAAAACTTATGAGTGATATTTCACAATTATTTCAATTTATCGTTGTTTTTGTGACGATCTTTATCCCTAACCGATTTTAAATCCATTTTTTTATCAAAAGCGGCTTGTAAATCAATACCAGTTTGATTGGCCAAACATAAAACTACAAAAACAACATCAGCCAGTTCTTCACCCAAATCTTTGTTTTTATCACTTTCTTTTTCCGATTGTTCGCCGTATCTGCGGGCAATAATTCGGGCAACTTCGCCTACCTCTTCTGTAAGCTGAGCCATATTGGTTAATTCATTAAAATAGCGGACACCGTGTTCTTTTATCCAGGTATCAACGTCAAGTTGTGCATTTTTCAAATCCATTGTTATATTTTTTTAAGAACAATTTTTTCATTTTGACTAGCAATCATTTTCTGAAAAATTTCTTTTATCCCATTATACTGGTCTGGTGCAAAAATAGCATTGTTTATTTCTTTCAAACAACTAATTTGAATTTTGTTTCCCTCATTAGAAAAGTTCTGAATATAAATTATATTTTTATCCTCAGAAATAATTTTAATTGGAGCTGGCATTGACTCTAAAACATATCCTTCAGGAATTTCAATCATGATATTATATTTTACCTGATTTTTATATCCAAAATAAACTGGCATATGTCTTTGTTCCTGATTAAAAGGATTTTTCTTTCTGGTAAAGAAAAGTAATGGATTTACATAAATTTTTCCATTAATAATATCAAATTGATTATTTGATGTAAATGAAAAAGTTTCTAAAATGGGGTCTTTAAAATTAGACTTTTTATTTTCTACCTGATAATTTGAAATGCTTAAATTGCCCAACTCTCTTTCAAATTTTTCCAGATAATTTTCTTCACTCATATTATTTTCAATTCTAAATCGATAAGCATCATATTCTGTTCGCTGAATTCGGGCTTTTCCATACATTCTGCCGTTCGCATCAATAGCTGCTAATAAATTAAAATTTTCTTTTGACAAATTTGACGGTGGCAACTGAACCTCTTCAAAAGTCCCGTCATTTTTAATAAGCCTTCCTTTCCAATTTAAAACATTTAATGGTAAAATATTTGGTGATGTGAACTTATGGGAAGCATCTAATAAAATGCGCTTTCCTTCAATTTCAGCTGCAGCAATAACATAATTAAATCCTGTTCGGGTTGGATAAACAGGAATACCATTTTCAACAGTACTTACTAATACCGGATTTGCCTCAATACCTGCCAATTTCAGCATACTGATTAAAATAAAATTGATTTCGGCTACATTTCCTATTTGGTTTTTATAAGCTTCTACAACTCCTTTATCTGTGTAGTAATCGTTCTTTTCATTCCAATTCATTTTATTCTGAACAAATTTGAAAATGATATTTAATCTTTCGTCCATTGATTCAACATTCATCAATATACGTTTTAAATCTTCCAGTAAAAAAATCTTTTCATTAAGTTGTTTTCCAAAGCTCTCATTTTTATAAATAGTAGTAGCAACACCTTCCCAGGTCATGGCATAGTCTTTAACGGGCTCCTCTGGCAAACGAACTCTTTCTAGTTCATGTCTAATTGAAACTCTGTAATTTTCCAGATTATCAACATAGGGCTCATCTAAAAGGGCAGGAATATTTTTATCTGAATAAACGGCATCTATTTGATTATATGTAAACGAACGGGA
Source organism: Flavobacterium chungangense LMG 26729 (assembly GCF_000735715.2). Classification (NCBI taxonomy): domain Bacteria; kingdom Pseudomonadati; phylum Bacteroidota; class Flavobacteriia; order Flavobacteriales; family Flavobacteriaceae; genus Flavobacterium; species Flavobacterium chungangense. Next base: position 323,593 of record NZ_JASY01000004.1, on the reverse strand, counting down.
TTGGTTATATTGATTAGCAAAACTCTGAGATCCTGAAGTAATTTTAGAGTCAGATGTCATATTTTGGTATCCAATTAATAAGGGCTTATAGATATAAAATTCCGGAATTGCAGTTTTATATTGAAAGTAATTTACCGGAATATCATATTGGCATTGAAAATCTGGAAACTCTACAATGTTTTCAGATTTTAAAATATATTTGAATTCTATAATTGAACCTACTTTTACATTAGGAAGTGTAATTGTTTTTTCGCTCCAATATTTGTTTACATTACTTTTAAAAGTTCCCTGACCATCTAATTTTGTTTTTACAATCTTTCCATTTTCAAGATTATAAGTGAGGGCATTGGAAAACTCTAATTGCTCTTTGTTCATGTTTTCGTACCCAACATAAAACCGCACTTTTTGATTTGCCCAGCTTAATCCTTCCTTTTTGTAAATCTTTATTTTATACTCATAAACATGATTTGCTGTAAAACCATTTTTTATATCATAAGTAAAAAAAGTTTTGGCTTTTTTGAATAATATTGTTGCAGGAGCCGTTGTATCATTTGGATTAAATTTTTCTTCTAATTCTCCAACCGTTACTTTGCCTAACTCATAATTTTGAGCTTTGGTTTTAATAGAAGTAAAAATTAATATTATCAAAATAATAATTGTACACAATCTCATTTTTAAATTCTCTTTAAAACAATTTTTTCGCTTTCTTTTGCAATCATTGCTTTGTAATATTCTTTCAGCATTTCGTATTGTTGTGTCGATACAATAGCGTTATTAATCTGGTGAGAAATAGTCATTTGAAGCGTATTTTCGTTTGCCGCTATATTAAATTTAAAAGAACCTAAATTGTCTTCCATATTTATTACAGCGGGTGTAGGTATTGTTTCAACTGCAAATCCATCCGGAATCTTTATTGTTATGTTATATTTATCCATAAAAGGAAATCCAAAATCAACCGGGTATTCTCTCGTTTCCTGATTAAAAGGATTTTTTTCATTGGTAAAAAACAACATTGGACTAACATAGATTTTCCCTCCAATTACCTCGGATAAATTATTTCCTGTAAAAGAGTATGTCTCTATAATGGGCTTCAGGATTTCTTTTTCGTTTGTCTTTGCATAATCGCTGATTTCTATTTTATTGTTTTGATTTTCCAGTTTTTCCAGATACTCATCTTCTTTGGTACTAAAAATATTCTCTCTGGTAATCATAGCATTATAATCTGTGCATTGTCTTCTTGTTTGTCCTGTAACTTTACCTTCAGGGTCAATACTGTAAGTTAAAAAAACAATATCATTTGATGTTTTTTTAGGCATTAAATCGATTTGTTCTGAAGTCCCGTCTTTTCGTATCAATCTTCCATACCAGTTTAAAGTTCTAAATGGTAAAACATTGGGAACAGAAAATCTATCTGATGCATCTAATAATATGTAGCCGTTTTCAGTTTCAACTGCCGTGATTACATAATTATAGGCGGTTCTGTTAGGAAAAAATGCCACTCCATTAGACCTTGTGCTAACCAAAACAGGATTTGCCGTTAAGCCAGAATAACGTAACATTGCTGTCAGCATTAAATTTATCTCTGCAATATTTCCTGATTTTTCCTGATATGCTTTACGTACACCTTTATCACAACTGTAGCCATTATATTTATTCCATTTCACATTTGATTTAACATGGTTTAAAATAACTACTATTTTTTCTTCGGGTGTTGTTACTCCTGCCAGTAAAGCTTTTAAATCATCTTCAAAATATCCTGTTTTATTTAATTCAGGGCCAAAATCTTCATATTCGTAAATTGTCCTTGCTACCGAGTTCCAATCTGTAGAAAAAGTTTTCATTGGACTATTAGGATACTTAACCATTGAAAGTTCTTGTTCTAAACTTGCCGTATAATTATCTATATTATTAACATACGATTCCTCTTTCATTGCAGGTAAATTCTCAGCAATATAGGTAGTTTGTGTTTCAAGGTAATCAACAGTATCTGTAGAAAATGTTGTATGTGAATTAAGTCCTCTTTCTTTACTTGTAAATAAGATTGATCTTGATCGTGTTTCTGTTGTTACTTTAGGAAAAATATATCCTTTTTGTCTGGCATTAAAAGTATAATACTCTGGTATATAAGTTGTATATTCTGAGTAATTCACTGGAATACTACTTTGAAAAGCCCACCCTTTCATCATTCCAATAGTAGGTGTTCTCACTGTATAACTATATTCTAATACTGAGCCTTCTTTTACATTAGGCATTGTGATTTTTTTTCTTGCATAGTATTTATCAACCTCTTCATTAAAAACACCATCACTTTTAAGTTTGGTTTTCTCAATTTTCCCATTCACTAAATTAAAAGTATTGACATTCGAAAAATCAACTTTTTCTCTTGATTCATTGCTTCCAATGTAATAGGACACATTTTGATTTGCCCAATCATAACCCTCTTTTTTATATATTTTAACTCGTGTATCTACGTGAGTAACCAAAATAAATCCATCATTAGTATCATATTCAATACTGGATTTACCTTTTTTATATAAAATAGCCGCTGCTGCAGATGAATCTCTTGGGTGTTTTTTTTCTTCTAATTCAGCTATAGATACTTTTCCTAATTTAAATTCTTGTGCAGTTGTTTTGGAAAGAATAAAAAGCAGAGATAAGAAACTAAAAAAATTAATGAATTTCATTGGGTTTGTTTTTTTGTTGATTTGGTTAGTTCTTGGTCAAAATGATTTTGGCATTATCGTTTTTTGAAACTTGTTCCATAAAAAGACGATATTCATCATATTCTTTGTTTGAATATTTTCCTTTATTTAAAAACATAGAACGTTTGTATGTGAGTTTATTATTTTCATTTTTGATGATTTCTGTTTTATACTCCCCAAACTTTCCTTTTAATTGGAAGTTTGAAGGTAGAAATTCGATTGAAAAACCTGCGGGAAGATTAATTTCTATTTCATCTGTATCTAAATAACCACGCTGGATTTGAAATGGATTTTTACGATTTCTTATACGCTTAACATTTCCTGTATACTGATTAAAGGCGTCCATTACAAAAATCATTTTATTGGCAGAAATTGTTCCATAATTTACTGCTGTAATCTGAATATCTTCTGTAAAACGAATATTCTCTTTATCATTGGCAAAATTGATTTTACCTAATTTAAGATTATTTATATTGCCCCAATATTCTTTATAATGTGCTTCTTTTTCTGTAGGCTGTAATTTCTCCACAATCATTTTTCTACCATATTGTGAACCTTCAGACCGGATATTGATTTTTCCGGCAAAACTGCCATTTTCATCTATTGTATAAGTTCCTTTGCTAAATTGCGCATTATTTAATGGATCATAAATTCTTGTTCTGATTATTTCCCCTCCATCAGGTTTAATTACAACTACTTTTCTATTATCTGTAAAATTTGCCTGATATCCAAAAGGGTCATTCTGACTTGTGCATTCTAAAAAAACGTATTTATCTTTATCTGGAACACATAAAATCGCATGATTACCCTGAATAGAAAAAAAATCTTCATCAATATCTCTTAAATCTAAATCACCATATAATTCTGTGTAAAAGGAAGAAACACCAACCACATCTAATAATGCTCTGGTATAATTAGACAATGCTTTACAATCACCATAACCTAATCTGTCGACATCACTTGCAAACATTGGTTTCCATCCTCCAATTCCTACCTGAACACTAACGTATCTGGATTTTTCCTGTACAAATTGATATACAATTTTTGCTTTTTTTATAGGATCTGTTTCATTGCCTATCAGTGTTTTAATTTTTACTTTTGTTTCTTCCGGTAACAATGTTGTTCCTGCTAAAATTTTATCCGAAAACCATTTACCATATTCTTTCCAATTTTTTGCATTGCCATCAACTCCCTCCAGATTAAAATATTCAAGGCTCATCAATACTTTTGGATATAAATCGAAAAAAGCGGGACTAAGATCTTCTGCCTTCTGAGCTAAAATATTGACAGCTTCATAACTTAGTTTAGTATCTGTATCAGCTGTTTTTTTAATATTAAATCCTGAAAAATATAACTCTTTCTTTTTAAAGCCAAGATTATTAGGAAAAGTAACATTTAGTATACATTTTTCGACACTTACGTAATATCCTCCCAAAAAATACCATTGCGGTATAAAAGCGGTATTTGAAGTTTCAGTTTCACTTTTATAAACAATTGTAAAAGGATATGAAACTGGTGTATAATCTAAATAAACTACACGGTTATCTGAAAAAAGAGTACTTCCACCTGCAGCGCTTTGGTCTCTAAAATCTTTTCGTTTAATCTTTTTTATTTCGTTACCAAATGCATCATAAACAATCGCTTCGATGTTTTTTATTGAAGTTGTTTTATCATAGTGCTGATAAGCATCAATATCATTTAATCCTTTCTCATTAAAAACCGATACAACCCTTTGTATTTTAATATTCATACTTCTTTGCGATGCAATCGTAATATCAACCTGATTTAAACGCACAACTGCATTGGTATTCTCTTTAAGACTATCGGCAATTTTAGCAGTCGAGTATTCACTCTTTTGAGCATTAGAAACAAGGGAAAATAAGAAGAAAATTAATGCGAAAACCTGATTTTTCATTTAATAAGTAATTTCGTCAAATATATAGCATTTTTAGAAATCCTTAACAAATATTTGTGCTATTTATTCTTTGTTTTTACTATCAATTAAAATCGTTACAGGCCCGTCATTTATGAGGCTGACTTTCATGTCTGCACCAAATATTCCGGTTTGTATTTTCTTCTGAAATTCATTTTCTAAACATCTCACAAAATTCTCATACATCGGAATTGCAAACTCTGGTTTTGAAGCTTTAATGTATGAAGGACGGTTTCCTTTTTTGGTAGATGCATGAAGTGTAAATTGGCTTACTACAATAATATCACCATCAATATCCTGAACTGAGCAATTCATTACGCCATTTTCGTCACCAAAAATGCGTATTTTTATGATTTTCCCAACGAGCCAGTCAATATCATCCTGAGTATCGATATCTTCTATACCAACCAAAACTAATAGTCCTTGTTTAATATCTGCAACAATTTTAGAATCAACGGTTACAGATGCCTGAGAAACTCTTTGAAGAACAACTTTCATATCTTAGTCTAAAGTTTGAAAGTCATAAAGTTGAAAGTCTAAAATCTCACTTTGGACTTAAGACATTTGACTTTAGACTATTATTTATTTCTGGTTTCTGGTTTCATCGCTGATTTTTCGGTCTTCGTCGTAAGAGTCGGTGCGATAATTTTCCTCATCACCTTCCAGTATTTTAAGATAACTGTTGTAGCGTGACCATGCAATTTCATCTTTTTCCAAAGCTGCTTTTATGGCGCAATGAGGCTCTTCTTTATGCAGACAATTATTGAATTTACATTGATCTTTCAATTTAAAAAATTCAGGAAAATATCCGCTGATTTCTTCTTTTTCCATATCAACAATTCCGAACCCTTTAATTCCGGGAGTATCAATGATTTTTGCATTAAAAGACAAATCATACATTTCTGCAAAAGTTGTAGTGTGCTGCCCTTGTTTACTTGCCTCAGAAATGTTTTTAGTTTTAAGATGAAGTGATGGTTCCATTGCATTTACTAAAGTCGATTTTCCTACGCCGGAATGTCCGGAAAACATGCTTACTTTACCAATCATCATTTCTTTTAGTTCATCAACTCCTTTCATTTCTGTAGATGAAACACGAAGGCATTTATACCCAATTTGCTGATATACATATTGCATATACAATTGATCATCCAGAGTTGTTTCATCAAAAGTGTCAATTTTATTAAAAACCAATATGGTCTCTATATTGTAAGCTTCGGCAGTTACCAGAAAGCGATCTATAAAATTAAAAGTAGTGGGCGGATTATTAATGGTAATCAGCAAAAACACCCTGTCGATATTGGATGCAATGATATGCATCTGATGTGACAGGTTAACTGATTTACGAACGATGTAATTCTTTCTTTCGTGAATATTATGAATCATGCCAGTAACGGCATCCGATGTTTCTTCCAATTCATAATCGACAATATCACCTACAGCAATAGGATTAGTGCTTTTTATGCCTTTCATCCTAAACTTCCCTTTCATACGGCATTCTATAAAATCGCCTTGTTCAGATTTTACAGTGTACCAGCTTCCTGTAGATTTATATACGAGTCCTGTCATTCAAATTGTAGGTTTTAGATTTATTCTTAAAAAATAAAAGGCAAAATTACGTTTTTTGAATTCAACAACGAAACTTCGCCTTTTAAAAATAAATATGAATCTCCTAATAGGATATGTTTACCAAATAATTTCGGCTAAAACATCATTTTCTTTGACTTTTCCAAGCTGAATTGTTTTAAGAATTTTAGAAGTTTTTCCGGCTTTGGTAGTGTAAATCTCAACCATAACCGTCGCAGGGCCATTTTCTGTTAATTCATTTTCTCCAAAATAGTTACTTTTTATTTGGTATTTCCCTTTCACTGCATTTCGAATCAGATATTGTTCAGGACCATACCCTTGTGTAAAATCTTTTGAAAAGCTTGCCCCTGATTCTGTTACTTTATGTCCATAATAACATTCTTCACCCGTGGGCTCAATAATATGCAGATCCAAATCAACATCCATCAGATTCCAGTTCATGATAATTCTAATATCGACCGGCATTTTATCAAGATATTTTTTATCTAATTTTCCGGTTTTCAAATCTGCATGTTCAATAAGCATTCGGTTTAAATCCATCAAAATAATATCTTCTACCCCTTGATATTGTCCGCTCATTTCTCCATAATAATTCACTTCCAAAGCTTTTACCAATTGATCAAAAGCTTCCTGATAGTTGCCTGCATCTTCCAAAGCCAGTGCATAATCCCTTAAACTTTGAGGTTCATGAGCTCTCCATTTAGCAACTTGTTTTGCTGTAAATGACGCATCTTCAAAATCCTTCCATTGACGCAAAGTATAGGTTAATGTCTTATAAAGCTGATGATTTTCTAATCCTAAATCTGCAATATTACTGACTACCTGCAGTGCTTTTTTTACATCTCCCTGATTATAGAAAAAGTGCGCCACGTCAAAATAAAAACTCGGGTTTCTCTCCTGAGATTTTCTCAATTCCAAATACAAATCATATTGTTTTTCTTTTGGTGCCGATGCCAAAGCTTTTAAATATAAGCGATCTGGGTTCCAAGTTTTAGTATCTACATTTACAACACTTACGCTATTTGTATTGTTTTCTGCAATCTGAGTAACTACAAGTCCCGAAACTTCTGACCTTATTACTTCACTGCCAACCTTCTTATCTTTTAACTCAATAATTTTTGGCGCATCTTCAGTAACTTCTTCCGTTTTCGCAACTACAGGACTAACAAATTTAACCTGATCCACTCTTGGGGGTGAGGCTGTACTATATACATTATTGTCTTCTTGCACGATCTCCATTACTGGTCCTGAGCCAACAGGTTCGTCAACCGTCATAACAGCATCCGGATCACCCTTAATGGTTTCATAAGCTTCACGTTTCTTATTTTTAGATCTTGGTAAAACTTTTGGAGCCACATATTTCAAATCTTTTTTCCACCATGAATTTAATCCTGTAAAATAACTATCAATATTTTCCCAGTTATTTTTTTGTTTGGCCAGACTGGTATCATGTTCCTGCTTTTTGATTTTATCAAATTCGGCACGTAATTCGGCCGGCGGAATAATATCATACATAATATAATCACGAATATTTTCTAAAACAATCAGCGAAGTATTCTTGGTAATGATTCCATATTTCTTCCCTAAAGTTTCTATTTCCTGAGCATTTTTGTCATATTGCAATTCCAGATTCGCAATTTTTTTCTGAGCCCAGAGTTTTTCGATATTGACCTGATTGGTATTTTGAACAGCATTGTCTACAGTTATCTTTCTTTCTAAAACAGCATCATCTCCATTACCAAATAACAATGTAATTTCATTTTTTGGATTTAATGAAATACCAGAAAAACTAAAACTACCTGAAACTGCAGTTCCTCCCATAGGAAAAAAATCAGTAATCAAAAGATTTTCCTTTATACCTAAGAATTTCAGATTCGTCGTAACCAATTTATCCAAAGCATTTTCTGTACTTAACTGATTCAGATTAATAAAATTTCCACCCGTTTCTGAAGCTGTATAATTTAAAAAAGCAAAGTCAGCCGATACAGAAGATGAAATCGTAAATACCGGTTTTTTAGTTTTAGGAAATGAATTTTCACTCAAAGAAGATAATCCGTCTGTAGAAAACAGATACTGATCATGATTTGCAAAACTTAACTGCGAGTAACGTGTTCCGCCGTCATATTTTGTGTTTTCTAAAACCGTTTTTAATTCACTCCAATTTCCATTAGAAATAATAAACTCTCTTTGCTTTTCAAAAGTGTAATTCAAAAAGTATAAAGTCACTTTTGTATTTTGTATCTTTTGAAAATAAGAGTCCAGAAAATCCAGTTCCTTTTTCAAATCACGTGTCTGACAACTTAGTGAATTATCCCAGATTAAACCAATTGAAGACGGAATTTTTCTTGCTTTCGTAATTCCTTCAGTAAAGGCATTTCCATAAAAATAATACTGACCACCTACATCCTGAGTCAAAACGCCTGGTGCATTATTTTGTATTGGAACTTCAAAAACGATCTTTTCCTCAGGCTGATAATTTTCTTTTTCAATTGAAGCCTCAAAAGATTGATTCCATTTTGAAAAAGACATCTTCGATCCTGTTCTTTCAGCAATCTTGGGTTCAGTAGAAGAACCTGTTACAGAGACCCTGATTTGAAATTTATCCAATTTTTTAGGATAACGGCTTACCAATTGATAACCCAGATTATTTTTATCCAATGCAGAAAGCTCTTCTTCATAACCAATAATTACGATTCGTTCCCCGTTTGGCATTAAAGGATAAATTCGGGTTCTGAAATTATTTCCATCCACTTTTTCCAGCAATCCCGGATCAACCCGACGATGTTCAATGGCTTCAAAAACCTGTTTCCCTTTATTTTTATTTACAGGAACAGCTTCGCGCATTTTACCATTAATATCAATTGCATATCTTGAAACAGAAACATTTTCAGGCAGCGGAAAAATAAGTTCTGCTTCCATCTGGCGAGTTCCCGAATTAAAAAAATGCATTTCGGCAGTAGTGTAGGCAATATTTCCAATTACCTTAACATTAACAAGCAGCTTACTCATTTTTACCTTTTCAGCTTCCTCTCCTTTTACGTTCAGTTCAGGACTTTGAGCAAAAACTTTAACGGCTGAAAACAGTAAAACGCAAAACAGTAATTTCAGATTAACCTGAAAAATTTTAGACGGAGATAAACACATATTTGATTTCATAACGCGAAAGTTAAGGTTGTATAGTGATATAGAGAACAAAAAATACGAAAAGGTTGGGAGGAGTGTAAATTAATTTCATAAAAAAATCCCCAACCCTTTTTGTAAAAGGGATGGAGATTCTATTTTAATTATCTAATCACTTCTGTGATATAAGAAAAATAAATAACAAGTTTTACAAAAAACTTAAATTAACTTATATCACTTATATGGTTTAGAAAAAATTATGCATTCAATACTTTTTCCTGGTGACCAATACTTTCCTGGTGGATTGCTTTGAACATTTTCAAAACAAACTCTTCAGTAAGACCTTTTTTCTCACCTTCCAAAATCATTTTCCCTAAGATTTCATTCCAACGATTGTTTTGAAGAATCGCAACGTTTGCATCTTTTTTCACCTGACCAATTTCGTCAGCTACTTTCATACGTTTTCCTAACAACTCTAATAAGTTAGCATCCAAAACGTCGATATTAGCTCTTAGTTTCGTCATTTTTGAACTGTACTCATCAGTAGTATCATCTGTTTTTCTGATCGTCAAATCTTTAATGATTTGTTTCAAAGCATCAGGAGTAACTTGTTGAGCAGCATCAGACCAGGCGTTGTCCGGATCGTAGTGCGTTTCGATAATCATACCGTCGTAATTCAAATCTAAAGCCTCTTGCGTTACTTCAAAAATCATTTTACGATCTCCCGTAATGTGAGATGGATCGATGATTAATGGTAAATCAGGAAATTTATTTTGCAATTCGATAGCAATCTGCCATTCCGGAATATTTCTGTATTTTGTTTTTTCGTAAGTAGAGAAACCTCTGTGGATTACTCCTAATTTCTCAATTCCAGCCATATGTAAACGCTCTACACCACCTAACCATAAAGCCAAATCAGGATTTACAGGGTTTTTAACCAAAACGATTTTATCAGTTCCTTTCAAAGTATCAGCAATTTCCTGAACCGCAAAAGGATTTGCAGTTGTACGCGCACCAACCCATAAAACGTCGATATCATGTTCTAAAGCTAATTTACAATGCGCTGCAGTCGCAACTTCAGTTCCCATTAATAAACCAGTTTCAGCTTTTGCTTTTTGCAACCATTTCAAACCAATTTCCCCTACACCTTCAAATCCTCCCGGACGCGTTCTTGGTTTCCAGATTCCAGCTCTGAATACACTAACTTTTGAATCTTTCAATTCGTGAGCAATTTTCAAAACCTGATCTTCCGTTTCTGCACTACAAGGTCCAGCTATCACAAGTGGGTGATCTAAATTGAAATCTTCTAACCACTTTCTCATTTCTTTCTTATTTTCCATCTTATTCTAATTTACTTTTTAATTGTTAATCCGTTTAATATCTCTTTTATTTTATTTGTGCTTTCCATTTCTTCAAAAATGGCATTATAATTTTCTTCTTTCAACAAATCCCTGAACCTGCTTAGATTCGAAATATATTCTTCTAATGTTTCAATGACATGCTCTTTGTTCTGCTTAAAAATTGGTGTCCACATCGCCGGTGAACTTTTTGCGAGACGAACTGTACTTTCAAATCCACTGCCCGCCATGTCAAAAATATCCTGTTCGTCTTTTTCTTTGTTCATTACTGTTTTTCCGAGCATAAACGAACTAATGTGCGACAAATGCGAAACATAAGCAATATGTTTGTCGTGCGATACAGGATCCATGTATCTAATTCTCATTCCTATCGAACTAAAAAGATTCAATGCTTTCTCCTGCAGTTTAAAAGCTGTCTTTTCTACTTCACATATAATGTTTGTCTTTCCTTGAAACAAACCTCTTATTGCCGCCGAAGGACCCGAAAACTCTGTTCCTGCAATTGGGTGCGTAGCAATAAAATTTCTTCTCTTCGGATGGTTTGCTACTGCATCGCAAATTGGTTTTTTAGTCGATCCAACTTCAAAAACAATCGTTTTATCTCCAACTGCGTCTAAAACTTTAGGCAAAACGGTAAGCGCAACATCAACAGGAACCGAAACAATTACAAAATCTGCTTTTTGTAAATCTTCAAAACTTCCCGCTTCGTCAATAACTCCAAGATCAATTGCTTCCTGCAAATGTTGCTCGTTACTATCGATTCCTAAAATAGTCGCATCAGGATAACGCCCTTTGATGTCTAACACCATTGAACCGCCTATTAATCCTATTCCTATTACGTATACTTTCATATTTTTTATTATTTGAAGCTAATTCCTGCTATCCGCTTCAATCTTTTCTGCCTCCCGATAGCTATCGGGACGGCAAAAAAGGATTTCCACTTCTATCAGGGCTAGGGCTTCTCGTTTTTTCCAAGACCGTTATTGTTTTCCGCCTTTTTGTCATTTCGACGAAGGAGACTCGAGCGATAGCGAACAGACGAAGTAAATCTTCGCAAGTAGCTCCGCAACGAGAGCCCAAACTTTGTCGAGTTACTTGTGGAGATCCCTCGTTCCTCGGGATGACAAACTGTGGCGAAAAAAATCTAAAATCTTGATTCTAAAATCGATCTATCGCTTCTTGTACTTTTTCTTCTTTTACACACAATGAGAACCTTATATACCCTTCGCCGTTGCTTCCAAAAATGGTTCCCGGTGTAATGAAAATATGTTTCTCATATAATATTTCGTCAATGAACTTCTCTGCTGATGCTATTCCTTCCGGAAGTTTGGCCCAGACAAAAAGCCCAACTCCTTCTTTATACACTTTGCAGTTTAATTTTTCTGCAAGTTTCTCTGTCAATTCCCTGCGGCGTCTGTAAATTTTGTTTTGATCTTCGAACCAGGATTTATCACATTTTAAAGCTGCAATTGCTCCTTTCTGAATTCCGTAGAACATACCGCTGTCCATGTTGCTTTTTACTTTTAACACTGCATCGATAATTTCAGGATTTCCTAAAACCATCCCGACTCTCCAACCGGCCATGTTGAATGTTTTACTCAGTGAATTCAATTCTAAAGCCACATCCTTTGCTCCTTCAACCTGTAATAAACTCATCGGATTGTCGTTCAAAACAAAACTATACGGATTGTCGTTGATCAGTAATATGTTGTGTTTTTTAGCAAAAGCAACCAGTTTTTCAAATAACGCTAAATTTCCTCTTGCTCCTGTCGGCATGTGCGGATAACCCAGCCACATAATTTTTACTTTCGAAAGATCCAGTTTCTCTAAAGCTTCAAAATCCGGCTCCCATGTATTAGCTTCTTTCAAATCATAATAAACCGGAACTGCTTCTACCAAATTGGTTACCGAAGTGTAAGTCGGATAACCCGGATTCGGAATCAAAACATGATCGCCCGGGTTTAAAAATGCAAGCGAAATATGCATAATTCCTTCTTTTGACCCCATCAATGGTAAAATCTCGTTATTTGGATTCACTGCAACACCAAATTGATCCTGATAAAAATCTGCCATCGCCTGCCTCATTTCCGGTAATCCCTGATAGCTTTGATAACCATGTCCATTCTCGTCCTGAATTGCTGCGGCTACCGCTTCAATTACTGCTTTCGACGGACTCAAATCAGGACTTCCGATTCCCATATTGATAATCGATTTTCCTTCAGACATGAGTTGACGAACTTCTCTCAATTTTGATGAAAAGTAGTATTCTTCAACTGTATCTAATCTTTTTGCTGTTGTAATCATGTTTTTTATTTTTTGCTTAGGCTTTACGCCATAAGCTTTATGCTCTTTTTTTATTTGACTTTAAGACTTTCGACTTTCCAACTTTAAGACTGACTTAAAGGCTTTGTATTTTTATATTCTCCCAAAACCTTAAAATATTCCGCCATAATATTGAGTAACGATTTGGCTTTCGAGTAATCTTCATAATTTTCAAATGTCACATCTACGAAAAACGAATATTTCCATGGTGTTTCAATTTTTGGAAGTGACTGAATTTTTGTCAAATTCAGTTTGCAGTCACTCATTACATTTAGAACTGCTGCCAGACTTCCTCTTTTATGATCGAGTTCAAATTTGATAGACGCTCTGTTGATCTCGTTTTCAGGCAAAAATGAATTTTGCTTTTTGATGATTACGAAACGCGTCATATTATTTTTAATCGTCTGAATCTCCGGCGCGATAATTTCAAGATTATACATTTCCGATGCTACTTTACTTCCTATTGCAGCAATTCCGGTTAACTGTTTTTCCTGAATTCTTCTTGCTGTTTCGGCTGTATCTTTATCCTCTACCAATTTGATGTTTGGATATTGTTTCAGGAAATCCATACACTGCAAAAGTGCCATCGGGTGTGAATGAACTTCTTTTATATCTTCTATCTTCTGACCTTTTAAAGCCATTAAATTCTGGTGAATACTTAAATAATGTTCTCCTATTATGTGTAAATTATTCTTGTCAATCAAAGCATAATTCGGAATAATTGGTCCCGCGATCGAATTTTCAATTGCCATAACTGCCTGATCTGATTTCCCTGCAAGAAGGCTGTCAACCAATTCCTCAAAAGACAGACATTCATCAATATCTACACTTTCAGAAAAATATTCCTTCACAACCTGATGATGAAAAGAACCTTTGATACCTTGTATTGCAATTTTAGCTGTCATATAGTCAAAAAAAAATCCTGATTTTCATCAGGATTGTATATTAGTTTTATTTGTCTTTTAATTTGTTTCAAATAACCATAGCACAATCCTAACTTCTACTAAAGAAGAAATAAAAGTTGTTGCTAAAATAAAAACGGTTAGTTGCCATTTTGTTTGTGTTATTTTTTAAATTCTGTGCGAATGTATAAATTATTTTAACTGCACCAAAAAAAATATTGCATTTTATGAAACAAAAAAGGATTTCTTAACAAATTAAAGCAGTTTTGTATGATATTTTAATAAATTGCACTTAAAATGAGATTTACAAATGGCCTGTATGAAAAACTTCTAAGACTTTATCTTTTGAATAAGCTTTTTGAGAAATTAAGTATAAAGTAGCAATTTTAAGAACCGCAGTTTATGGATTGTTTCTCTTTAATAAATATTTACCTCTTAAATCAAGTCCGTCTTCAAAATACTCTTCTTTTGGGTGATTATTAATGTAGATAGTACGTGAAACTTCTAATATCGAGTCAATAAAAACATCCCCAAATCTTCTATAAACTTCTTCATTCATTTCATTTTGATAACAAAAAGGATCAAATCTCCCGGGTCTTAAACATCCCGGAACAACACTTTTCGTTTCTAAATTGTATTTTTTCAAAATTGATTTGGTTAATTCAAATTCCCTTCGCGATTCGGTATAAAATATTAACTTCCCATTTTGAATATTCTTAAGAGCTTTAATTTTTTGAGAAATACAGTTTGTATCTATAGTTTGATAATTTGGCTTAATTCTTACAAAGTTAGGATTGCTAGTAAAATCTTGTACATTATAATATATTCTATTACCATTAAAATCTTGTTTTGGAAAATTTTCCTTTTTTTACAAGAAGGAAATACAAATACTAGCAGAATTAGAAATACAAAAAAATGTCTCATTATTTTATTAGGTATCGAAATGATATATAACTATATAGATTTTAAATGGTTTTTAACCTCATTCCAGGTGTACAACTCTGTTTTTCCTTCTTCTAAGTTTTTAATCCGAATATTCAATTCATTTTTTACATCATCAGAAATTTCTAAATCTTTTTTGGAAACACTATCCCACAATTGTTCTGCCAAAACAATTTTCTCAGCATCACTATATTTAGATAAATTTTTAATTTCCATATCCTTTTTATTTAATTGAATATTACAAATTTTATTTTGAAACGAGGATATTTTTTAGCCCCGATTGCAGTGAAAATCCTTTTTATTTTTTCTTTAAAAATAAAAAGATTGCAACGAAAAGCGGGAATAGCCCCTTAAAAAACTAAAACAATCCTGAAACCGGACTATTCTTAATTCCAATTTTTGAATAATCGAAGCCCATTTTTTGCTGCAACAAGGAAGCATAAACAGACCTGAAATCAATTTGGTGTTTTAGATCGCCATTATCCAAATCGGCTAAATTTGGATTATTGCCCAGAATTGTTCCTTTGTTATTTCCTCCAATCACAAACATTGGCGCTGCAGTTCCGTGATCTGTTCCGCTTCCGTTGTCTTTTACACGTCTTCCAAATTCAGAAAACACCACGATTGTAACGTTTTGAAGCAATTTTGCCTGCTTCAGATCCGTATAAAAACTAAATAACGCATCATTCAGTTCTGTCAATTTTCTTTCATGAAGAGAAAGCTGATTGTCGTGCGTGTCAAATCCGCCAAGTGATGTATAATACACTTTTGAATTCAGGTTTCCTTTTACCAGCCTCGCAATCCATTCGAGATTTTTAGACAATCCTGTTTTTGGATAACTGATTTCTGTTTTGGATTGTTTTAGTGCATTCTGAATATCATCTGAACCTTCTACAACCGAGTTAGCTATTTTCCGAACAAAATCCAATTGCGGATTTTCAGACAGCTTTTCATTTTCCTTATTTGATTTCACTTTAAAACGATCGGGATCTTTTACTGTAATTGCATTCGGCTCCAAACCTTTCAAGGCCAGATTGTCAATCGAATCGAGATTGATCCCGGCTGTTGGCTGATGGTCGTGACATTGTAAATCCAGATATCTTCCTAACCAGCCTTCGTTGATGTATTTATTAGAATCTGCAGCTGTCTGCCAAATCTCCTGACTGCGGAAATGCGAACGAACCGGTTCCGGATAACCGACATTCTGAATTACGGTTAAATCTCCGTTTTGCTGCATCTGAGCAAAATCTTTTAATGCCGGATGAAATGCCATTCCTTTATTTTTGCCCACCACTATATCTTTATTCAGGGCAATTTTAGTTCTGTATTCGTAATACAACGGATCATCGTAAGGAATAAAAGTATTCAGTCCGTCGTTTCCTCCGTTGAGCTGAACAAAAACCAGGCACTGTTCACCGATTACCAAATTACTTTGTTCGCCAAATGCATGCAAAAAACTTGGAAGCACGAGCATTCCGCCCGTAAAAGTTCCAGTTAAGGTTAGAAAATTTCTTCTGTTCATGATGATAGCATTTTAAATTAACTGGTATTCGGGTAATTTGGTGATATAATTAAACAAACGCACTACTGCAAAATTGGCATTGGGCTCTTTAGGATCAAAATCATATTTAAGCAGATTTTCCATATCTTTTTGCATGGATTCGTTTACATTAAACAACAATCTGTTTGACAATTCGGCAATAATGGTTTTATTATTTCCGTTGGCATCAAATTCAACTTTTACCTCTCTTTTCTCCAATTCTAATTTAGGTTTCGGGTTTTCATTATTCATCGAATTAAGTACTTTTTTTGAAAGTTTTCGCCCGCTGCAAAGCAAGTCCGAAGTATTGTTTCGTTGTAGATAAACCTGCGAAGTCAGCCATGAATTTCCTCCATCCCAGCCTTTCACATTGACCTGATTGTACAAATCCATTCCCTGCTGTTTTAGAAAAGCAACAATCATCGCTTCATCGTAATCTTTTAACTGCAATTCATCAATAAGCTGAAAAATATAAACCAGAGGGTCTTTGATTTTATTGCCCGAAACATCTTTGGCATATTCTTCAGTAAAGATTTTAGTAAGCAACGGTTTCATTTCAAAATTTACTTTCCTGAAATAGTCACCATAATATTTCACCGATTCTTCTGAGGGATTATCATAAAGAAACCATTTCAGAATTTTTCGTGTAATTAAATACGGAATGCTTTTTTGTTCAAAAATAATGTCAACTAAATCATCGGCTTTCCAGTTTCCCGTTCTTCCAAAATAGGTTTTGTTGCTGTTATCTTCGGCGTTTTTTTTGTAAACAGCTCCTTCATCACCATAATTCAATCCGGCCAAAGCTCTTGCTCCGTTTTTTATATCTTCTTCGGTATAATTGCCGATTCCGATGGTGAATAGTTCCAGCAACTCACGGCTTAAGTTTTCGTTAATTTTGCCTTTTTTATTATCGACATTATCAAGGTATTTGACCATAGCATTCGATTTTACCATTTTTTTGGTAAGTTCCTTGAAATTTCCAAAAGCATTTTCACGTAAAATCATATTGTGCTGGTAAATCCAGTAATTGATTTTTACTTTTTGGGAAGTAGAAACAAAATGATTGTGCCAGAAACAAACCATTTTTTCACGTAACGGAAATTCATCGGTTTGCATTTTGGCAACCCACCATTTTTTTAATTCAGCTGTAGTTAAGGTTTCTTTTCTCTGAATTTTATTTTTCTCTTCTGGATCGAGATTTTTTACGGACTGACGTAATTCTTTATATTCAGCAATTGTTTTGGGACTGTCTTGTAAAAAAGCAGGAAGTTGATTATCGAACTTTGAATCATAAGATCTCTTTAGAAATTTTTCTAATCCTATTTTTTCAATTTTAGCAGCTTCCTTTCCTGAGAAGCCTAATCGTAACGACCAAAGATTGCTTTTTTTCATAACAAAGAGGTTTGTTTAAAATAAGACTTTTGTTTTTTGAAAAGGTTTAATTCAAATGACCTAAAACATTACTAAGATTTAAAAGCTGTTGACTATTGTAAAGCAAAATTTTCTCATGAAAATTGTCATTCCGAGGAACGAGGAATCTTCGCAAGAAACTCCGCACCAATAGGTTCACATATTTTTTAGTAAAATGCATTTAAAACAAGAAAAATCTTTCTTTATTTGTGATTTAAAAAAATTTGCCATGCTAATATACGAAGGCTCCCATACTTATTACATCTACATTATAACAAACAAATCAAAAACTGTTTTCTATACTGGAGTAACCAACAATTTAAAAATTCGTTTAATTCAGCATAAAGAAAATATTACTGATGGAAATAAAAGTTTTGCTTCAAAATATAAAGTTGAGTTTTTATTGTATTATGAAAAATTTACTTGGATTCAAGAAGCTATTAGTCGTGAAAAAGAAATAAAAGGCTGGAGTAGAAATAAAAAAATTGAGTTAATTAAAACTCTTAATCCAGATTTGGATTTTTTGAACAATTTGTTTGATTGAAATTACTATTTTCAAAGTTTATCAATCTTAAAATACTTGTGGGACTTGCAGTTATTAATCCTTAATGATTTTTCTCACCGTTTTGTCATCCTGACGGAGGAAGGATCTTCACAATAAACTCTGCAATACAAATCATCAATCTTTGTCGAGTTTCTTGCGAAGATTCCTCGTTCCTCGGAATGACAAAGATTATGGATAAAAAAAAGCAGCTATCATGACAATAACTGCTTTCTATTACTCATAATAAATCTTTTCTCTTTATTCTATCTTCTTTATTCTAAAAAAATTAAGACCCACACATTTCACAATCCTCAGGACCTGCAGCTTGTGCTTTTAACAACATCGCTTTGTATTCCTCAATATTGATTTCTTCAGTTTCAGCAACTAAAGCTGGTGTTTCTTCTTTTTTATCGTTGTTCAATGTGAACTTAATTGCATCAACTGCTGATTTTGTTCTTAGGTAATACATACCTGTTTTTAAACCGGATTGCCAAGCGTAGAAGTGCATTGATGTAAGTTTAGAATAGTTGGCATCCTGCATGAATAAGTTCAGTGACTGAGACTGGTCAATGAAATATCCTCTTTGACGGGACATATCGATAATATCTTTCATCGACATTTCCCAAACCGTTTTATACAATTCTTTCAGGTCTTGCGGAATCACATCAATGTTTTGAACAGATCCGTTATGACGCATGATTTCCTGTTTCAATGACTCGTTCCATAAACCTCTTTCAACCAAATCATGCAATAAATGCTTGTTTACTACGATGAACTCTCCAGACAATACACGACGCGTATAAATGTTTGAAGTATATGGTTCGAATGCTTCGTTGTTTCCTAAAATCTGAGAAGTAGACGCTGTCGGCATTGGCGCAACCAATAATGAGTTACGAACTCCGTGCTCTACTACTTCTTTTCTTAAGGAAGCCCAGTCCCAACGACCAGATAATTCCTCATCTTTCATTCCCCACATGTTGTATTGGAATTCTCCTTTAGACATTGGAGAACCTTCAAATGTAGAATATGGCCCTTCTTCTTTCGCCATTTCCATAGAAGCGGTTACGGCTGCGAAGTATAACGTTTCGAAAATTTCCTGGTTTAATTTTTTAGCTTCATCACTTGTAAACGGCATACGCAACATGATAAAAGCATCTGCCAGACCTTGCACGCCCAATCCTACCGGACGGTGACGCATGTTAGAATTTTCAGCTTCTTTTACCGGATAGTAGTTTCTGTCGATTACTTTATTCAGGTTACGAGTTACACGTTTTGTAACATTGTAAAGTGCTTCGTGATCGAATTTTCCGTTTTCAATAAACATTGGTAATGAGATTGAAGCTAAATTACAA
Source organism: Flavobacterium chungangense LMG 26729 (assembly GCF_000735715.2). Lineage (NCBI taxonomy): Bacteria > Pseudomonadati > Bacteroidota > Flavobacteriia > Flavobacteriales > Flavobacteriaceae > Flavobacterium > Flavobacterium chungangense. The sequence continues at coordinate 303,884 of NZ_JASY01000004.1, read as the reverse complement.
ACCGCGATTTCATCTTTTGATGTGTACTCCATAATCTCAGTACACAAGTTTGAAGAACGAATTGTCCCTAAATTCTTGTGGTTCGATTTACGGTTTGCTGCATCTTTGTACAACATATAAGGCGTTCCCGTTTCGATTTGAGATTCCAGGATTTTCTCCCATAATTCACGGGCACGGATTGTTTTTCTTCCTTTTCCTCTGAATTCGTAATCGAGGTATAATTTTTCGAATTCTTCTCCGTAAACATCATATAATCCAGGACATTCGTTAGGACACATTAACGTCCAGGAGCCATCTTCCTGAACACGCTTCATGAATAAATCGGATGTCCACATAGCAAAGAATAAATCTCTTGCACGCATTTCTTCTTTTCCTGTATTTTTCTTTAAATCTAAGAAATCGAAGATATCCGCATGCCAGGTTTCGATGTAAATCGCAAAGCTTCCTTTACGTTTTCCACCACCCTGATCTACATAACGTGCTGTATCATTGAATACTCTCAACATTGGAACAATTCCGTTTGAAGTTCCGTTTGTACCGCGAATGTAAGATCCTGTTGCACGAACGTTATGAATAGAAAGACCAATTCCTCCTGCTGATTGCGAGATTTTTGCTGTTTGTTTTAAAGTATCGTAAATACCATCAATACTGTCATCCTGCATAGCCAAAAGGAAACAAGAAGACATTTGTGGTTTTGGAGTTCCAGCATTGAACAACGTTGGCGTTGCATGCGTGAAATATTTTTTAGACATTAAATCGTAAGTCTCAATTACCGATTTTAAATCATCTAAGTGAATCCCTACCGAAACACGCATCAACATATGCTGTGGACGCTCAACGATTTTTCCATTGATTTTCAACAAATACGAACGCTCTAAGGTTTTAAAACCAAAATAATCGTAATTGAAATCTCTGGTATAAATGATATGAGAATCTAAGAAAGCTGCATTTTCCTGAATCACTTTATATACGTCATCAGCAATTAATGGTGCATCCTGACCGTTTCTTGGATTTACGTAGTGATACATATCTTTCATCGTTTCTGAGAACGATTTTTTAGTATTTGAATGCAGGTTTGAGATTGCCACACGAGCTGCCAATTGCGCATAATCAGGATGTGCAATAGTCATAGAAGCCGCTGTTTCTGCAGCAAGATTATCAAGTTCAGATGTAGAAACTCCGTCATACAATCCTTCGATAACTCTCATGGCTACCTTAACAGGATCTACAAGCTCATTAAGCCCGTAACACAATTTTTTGATTCTTTCTGTAATCTTATCAAACATTACCGGCTCTTTGTGGCCATCTCTTTTTACTACATACATAAGCTTACTTTTTTAGTGTTATTGAAAAAATTAAAGTCACTGGAAAACGAATTCCAGCACTTAAACATTGTGTGATTTTTAATTATTTTTTGAGAATTACAGCATTCTCAATAGCTACCCTATTCCAATCTGAAATCAGACCGAAAAAGCGTTGAAAATTATTGAATCTTCGATTTGGGAAAAGAGATTCTAAAAATGTTTTGTTATAAAATTTTAATCTTAATCAGTGTTTATTTTGGGGTTAAACACTAAAATATTTTTGTTGTCTAAAAATCTGCATCGAATGAAATTTTCTGAGCATCACTATCTGTGTTCATCACACCTGATTTTTGATACTCTGCAACACGTTTTTCAAAGAAATTGGTTTTTCCCTGAAGAGAAATCATGTCCATGAAATCAAACGGATTTGCCGATCCATATACACGTTCACAACCTAATTCTACTAATAATCTGTCTGCAACAAATTCTAAATATTGTGTCATTAAAGTTGCATTCATTCCAATCAAACTAACCGGAAGAGATTCTGTAACAAATTCTCTTTCGATATTTAAAGCATCAACAATGATTTCTTTAATTCTTTCTTTTGGAACTTTGTTAATCAAATGGTGATTATGCAGGTGAACCGCAAAATCACAATGTACACCTTCGTCGCGGGAAATCAATTCATTAGAGAAAGTCAAACCTGGCATTAAACCACGTTTTTTTAACCAATAAATAGAACAAAAAGCTCCTGAAAAGAAAATTCCTTCAACCGCAGCAAAAGCAATCAGCCTTTCAGCAAACGAATCAGACTCGATCCATTTTAAAGCCCATTCTGCTTTTTTACCAATTGCAGGGAATACTTCTAAGGCATTAAACAATTCTGCTTTTTCTGCTTCGTCTTTGACATAAGTATCAATTAATAAAGAATAAGTCTCACTGTGAATATTCTCCATCATAATTTGGAAACCGTAGAAAAATTTAGCTTCGGCATATTGTACCTCATTTACAAAGTTCTCAGCCAGGTTTTCATTTACGATTCCGTCAGAAGCAGCAAAAAATGCCAAAATGTGTTTAATGAAATATCTTTCGTCGTCACTTAATTTATTGTTCCAATCTGTCAAGTCCTGATGCAAATCAATTTCTTCGGCAGTCCAAAAACTAGCTTCCATTTTTTTATACCATTCCCAAATATCATGATGTTTAATTGGAAAAATAACGAAACGATTCTTGTTTTCTTGTAGTATTGGTTCAACTTGTGACATTGTTGTTTTTTGTTTAATTTTTATAATGAATTTCCCCTTATTCAGAACGATTACAAAGATTGTCATTTGTCGTCAAAAATCAAACTCAAACTTATTCACAATCTGACATAGTTTTTAACAACTACGATAAATGACATGATTTTCATACAATTATTTAATTATTTGAAAATAAGACACTTAAGTTTAGTCATTTCCTCTTAAACCCCCGTAGAATATAGAATTTTTAGAATAAAAAGCAAGTATTTTAAATTCTTTTAAAAAGTTTTTTTTGAGTGAAATTTTTATTTTTTTGAGTCAAAATAGGTGTGAAAAATACACGTTATGCATTAGATATTTTTCAAAAAATTTCTTTACGTTTTTCAGCTATTTCTTAGCTATTTTTTAGCTCTTCAGCAACTTTCTCAAGTTCTAAATACCAGTCTTCTCCAAAACGGCGAATTAGTGCCTCTTTGACAAATTTATAAACCGGAACTTCTAATTCCTTTCCTAAAGAACAGGCATCATCACAAATATCCCATTTATCATAATTGACTGCAGCGAATTCCGTAAAATCTTTCACACGGATTGGATACAAATGACAGGAAACAGGTTTTTTCCAGTCAACGATTCCCTGATTATAAGCCTGCTCGATTCCGCAAAGAGCGGTTTTACCATCAAAAATCACGTAAGCACAATCTTTATTATCGATTAAAGGCGTTTCAAGATCGCCATCGGTTCCTTTTACCCAGGTTCCCTGCGCTTCAATAGCTGCAATTCCTTCCTTGCGCAAAAAAGGTTTTACTTTCGGATAAATTTCTTCCAGTATTTTTGTCTCTGCTTCACTTAAAGGAGCACCGGCATCCCCGTCAACACAGCAGACTCCTTTACAAGCTGACAAGTTGCACACAAATTCTTTTTCAAGAATATCTTCTGAAATAATGGTTTTTCCTAATTGAAACATGATAATAAAATACTGAATTTATAAAGTGCAAAGATAGTCAAAGAAAAGACATAAAAAATCCAGCATGGAGATTCGTAAAGGTTTACATAACTTTCACTGAAGTTTTATTCTTATTTATGATGTTTAAAATAATACTTCGTGAATATTTGCACAAAATGTTTGCGAAACTATGTTACAAAAAGCATCATTGTTACAAATATTTCATTTTTAACAACAAAAACATGTTTTTGTAACAAAAATACATGGTGTCAAAAAATCACCTAACTTTATTAACTACTTTTGCAAAGTTTTTAACCCCTAAAAATCAAAACGATATGTTAGAAATCAGTTTAAAAGAAATCATTACAATAAGCATGGTGCTTTTTGCTGTTATTGATATTGTGGGTTCCATTCCGATTATTGTGAATTTACGAGCTAAAGTAGGCCATATCGAATCTGAAAAAGCTTCACTTGTTGCAGGTACTATAATGATTGTTTTTCTTTTTATTGGAGAAGGGCTATTGAATCTAATAGGAATTGATGTACATTCGTTTGCAGTAGCAGGTTCGTTTGTGCTATTCTTTCTGGCACTGGAGATGATTTTAGGAATTAGAATTTACCGTGATGAAGAACCTGGATCAGCATCAATCGTTCCATTAGCTTTTCCGTTAATTGCCGGAGCAGGAACCATGACTACTTTACTTTCGTTGCGATCTCAATTTCATACCATTAATATTATTATTGCAATTCTATTAAATATTATCCTGGTTTACATCGTTTTAAAATCCTCTAAAAAAATAGAAAATTTACTGGGAGAAAACGGACTTGGTGTAGTCCGCAAGACATTTGGAGTAATTCTCTTAGCAATAGCTGTTAAATTATTCGCAGCTAATGTTAAAGGTTTGTTCGTCTAAAGGATATTTTTATAAATTTGCTACATAAAATTCTAAAATACAGCTCAAAAGTTTTTCACTTAAAAAGCTATTCTTTACTATTTTAGACAAACAAACAGCCTTATGAAAATCTTTACTTCCATCTTAGTGCTTTTGGCATTAGCTTTAATTGTTTTTAATATTACGCAGCTTGATTTCCAAAATCCTTTTCAGGGAGACAGCGCAGTAGCTTTAATTGGAATTGCCGCTTCATTCTGTGCCGTTTTAATTCTTTTAATTTTTAGAATTTCGAAAAGTATCGAAGAAAAAACAAACGGCAGATAATATGTTTGATGTTTTAATTATTGGCGGAGGCGTTTCTGGCATGTCCTGTGCTCTCGTATTAGGTTCTGCTAAAAACAAAGCTTTTGTTACCGATAAAAAAATCGGAATTTTTACACATCAAAAAAATTCTTCGTTACAAGAAGCTATTTTTTATAACGCTTACGGCATAAAACCAGGCAAATTAGGATCCGAATTATTATCTGAAAGCACAGAAGATTTAACTCAGACATACCCACACATTTCTCAGATTCCAAATGAGAAAGTAATTAAAATTGAGGGTATGTATCCTGAATTTACGGTAACTACAAATAAAAACTGTTACCAGACAAAAACCATTGTAATAGGAATAGGCTCTGCGAATACTTTTGACATCGAAGGTTTGATGCAATATGTTGAACCACACAAAAAAGCCTTACCTGAAAAACAACGTATCCAGCTTAAAAATGACGATCATAAAGTAGCCGATGGCATTTATGTTATTGGAACTTTGGCAGGCTGGAGAAGTCAGCTGGCTATTGCTGCTGGAAGCGGCGCTGCTGTTGCTACTGATATTCTTACTTTATGGAATAATGGCGTGCAGACTCATACACATGACAGTATTCGATAAAATTTCAAAAATAAGTTTCTTTATAAAATTACAAACCATTAAGAAATTAAGTTTATTTAGCATTTTTGCTAAATAAACTTAATTTCTTAATGGTTTTATTTTTTTCTTCAGGTATCTAAAATTTATTTAACCGAAATAATCCTGGCTACCTTAATATGATTTTCATTTTCGGCTTTCCAGATTTCTCCTTGTACCGAAACCTCATCTCCTTCTTTAAATCTTTTGAAGTTTTCCGGCCCGCCAACATTCACAATACTAACTGTTGCAAAATAAACTTCATTTTTAGCTGTATTGATTTTAGCCGTATAACCGTCCTTACCATTCTCAATAGATTCAACTTTTCCTGAAACTGTATTTTTATCTTTCATACAGGCACAAGAAGCTACAAAAGTCATTAAAACGAATAGAAAGCTTATTTTTATTAGATTTTTCATGTTTTTTATTTTATTATTTATTGTAAGGCGACACAGCTTCCTGCTATTACTTTTAAACTTTCATCAAATTGTTTCCAGACTCTGACATAACGAAAAACACCACTTATTGGATCATTATTAAATGCTCCTTTTAAAGAAATGGTCACGGCAACCACAGCAGTATCACCAATTATATTGATAATTTGATCTGAAGCTTCCAGTGAATCAATTTTTATTTTACCTGAGCGATAGGAATCTAAATCGAATTCTTTAGTAATGGTATTTCCGTCCGGCAAATTGAATAGCAAATCGTCGTGCAACATCTTTTCTAAAACCAAAACATCCGCTTTTTTAATAGCTGTCAGAAGTTCGATTTCAGCATTTACAATAGTTTCTGTTTTCATTATAAAAAAATTAGAAGATTATTTCTTTACATTCAGAACCTTTTTAATCATGGCATCCTCTTTTAAAATTACATCATAATAATACAATTCTCCGTATAATTGTCGGGCAAACTCGGCAGTAATATAACGATTGACCAAATCTTTGGTTTTATCTAACTTAAGATCCAGGCCGGTCATAAAAATGTAGTTTTTGAATTTCTTAAAATAAACATCAGACTTTTTCATTTTGTCCAAAAACGCATTAAAATGAAGTCCTGCGAAAGCATTTCTGTTTTTATCCAGTTCTTCAAAGACAAAATGGCCTACAACTCCTGTTTGCAGCAAGTAAGCTACATTTTCATTGCCGTGCTCTGCTTCCATTGGCACAAAAACATCAGGAACGATTCCGCCACCTCCGTATACTATTTTCCCTTTTGGTGTTTTAAATTTTAAAGAATCGGCCACTTTTATACTGTCTTTTGCATACAACTCACCTGATTTTATCCTTGCCTCAGATTCTTTATAATATTCTTCGTTTCCTTTGGCATACGGTTTTTGAATAGATCTTCCGGTAGGGGTGTAATACCTCGCAACAGTTAAACGGACAGCGGAACCATCATTGAAATCCATTTCGCGCTGTACTAAACCTTTTCCAAAAGAACGTCTTCCTACGATAGTTCCACGATCGTTGTCCTGAATAGCACCCGCCAGAATCTCACTTGCCGAAGCACTGTTTTCATTAATCAAAACGGTTACTTTTCCGGTTTCAAAACTTCCACTTTTGGTTGCGTATGTTTTTTCGGTAGTTCCATTTTTGTTTTTGGTAAACACGATAAGCTGTTTGTCTTTCAAAAACTCATCGGCAATAGCCACAGCCTCTTCCATATAACCACCGCCATTATCACGAAGATCGATTACCAGCGACTGAATGCCTTTTTGTTTTAATCTTGACAAACCAGCCTTAAACTCATCATAAGTTGTTTCGGCAAAACGATTGATTTTGATGTAACCTGTTTTATTGTCAAGCAACAAAGAAGCATCAACACTTTTTAGCGGGATTACATCTCTCTTGATTTTAAACTTTAATTTCTTTTGTTCTGATTTTCTAAAAATTGTCAATTCGATTTCAGAACCTTTTATGCCTTTTAACTTAGAAAACAAGCTGTCAGAAGGCAATTTTCTGCCATATAATTTTGTTTTTCCGGCATATAAAATGCGATCTCCGGATTTTATTCCGGCTTTTGCCGAAGGACCGTTTTCAACAGGTTTTATAATGGCTACAGAATCTTTATACATATAAAAATTAATTCCTACACCTACAAAATCACCTTTCATACTTTCGGCAACTTCTGCTTGTTCACTAGGCGGAATATAAACAGAATGCGGGTCTAATTTGGACAGAATATTATCTACAGTCAGATTTACAATCGAATCCGTATTAACACTATCTACATACTCATTATTGATAAAATCAATTAGTTTATTCAGCTTGGTTTTAGAGTAATTTTTTGCCAAAAACTGATCCTCAACAGGAGCATTCATAAGGCTTCCGAGAACTGTTCCAAGAGCAAAAGTTGCTCCGATAATAATTGGCAAATATTTTGGATTGAATTTCATTATTCTTCTAAAAAAGGAATATGTTCTACTTCGACACCGGCTTTTATTAAAAACTGAATTCCGGAATCATCACGATATCCATCCTGATACACTACTCTTTTTATACCAGACTGATGTATTAATTTACTGCATTCTTTGCAGGGCGAAAGCGTAATATATAAGGTCGCCCCTTCACACGATTGTGTTGATCTGGCTACTTTCAAAATAGCATTTGCTTCAGCGTGTAAAACATCCCAGCGTGTTAATCCATCTTCATCTTCACAGCAATTTTCAAATCCGGATGGTGTACCATTGTAACCATCAGAAATAATCATTCTGTCTTTTACGATAATTGCACCAACCTGTTTACGCTTACAATACGATAATGAACCCCATTCTTTTGCAATTCGCAAATATGCTTTATCGTATTTATTTAATTTTTTTATTTCCATTTAATTTATCTGTTCCAAATTGGGCTTTCCACAATCATCGGAATTACAACTCCGATAATAAAAGCCGACATTACAAGCGCCCAATCGCGTTTTGAAAAACGAAACACAGTCTGTACGATATATGATATTACCAAAACCACAAAAACTACTATTAATTGCGCTGCTTCAATTCCAAGTGCAAATTCCAATAAAGGTACTAATTTTGAAGAAGCTGTCCCACCTAAAATAGTCTTAAAATAATTTGAAAATCCTAGCCCGTGAATAATTCCAAAAAACAAGGTCAGAAAAAACACAAGATTAATACTTTCATTTTTAGAGGCTTTACCAGCTGTAAAAAGATTAAAAAATGCGGTTATTAAAATTGTAACCGGAATTAAAAACTCTACCAAATTTGCTTTTACGGCTATAATTCCAAAAACAGAAAGCAACAATGCTAATGTATGCCCAACCGTAAACACCGTAACGAGTAATAAAATCCTCTTCCAGTCCTTAAAGGCATACGGAGTTGTTAAAGCGATTAAAAACAACACATGGTCATACGCATGAATATCTAAAACATGCTTTAAACCTATCTGAAAATAAATCCAAAATTCTGACATGAGGTTACTTGTATTAATTAATTTGGGCTTGTAAACTTACGATTTATTTTGAAAATTAAACAAAGCCCTTATTCATTGAACGGATAAAAATAAGTTAAATTTTATGAGAACTTTAAAATTAATAATTTAAAATAAAATATATCTTTGCCTAATAAAAACCCTTTTAATTATGTCATTTTCAGATTTATTTGATAGCGAATTCAAACAAAGAAATAAAGGTCACTTTTCAGCTATTGTTCGTGTAGCATTAGCAGACGGAGTTGTATACCCTGAAGAAAAAAGCTTCTTGGACAAACTTGCTTCCCGTTTAGAAATAACAGAGTCTGAGTACGAGGAAATCCTTGAAGATCCGTTGAAATATCCTATCAACCCACCTTATTCATATGTTCAGCGTTTAGAGCGTTTATATGATTTAACAAGAATGGTACATGTTGATCATCATCTTGAAGATAAACAAGAAGTATTATTAAAAAAGATAAGTATTGCTTTAGGTTTTACTCCAAGCAATGTAAATTATATCATTGCAAAAGCATTGTCGTTAGTAGACAAAAAAGTAGATGGAGATACCTTTATCTATGAAATGCAGCACATGAACAAATAATATTCTGCTTTTTCAGTTATCTAGATTAAATATAAAACCCGACAAATTTAAATTTGTCGGGTTTCTTTTATTTATAATATCTCCAGATTATCAATTACAAAATATCAAATTATTTATTTTCAACAATTTATTTAATAAGAACTGAATTTGGCATTTTAATTTTTGACTAATGTCAAACTTAATTTTCCGTATCGTTCCTGAGAGTCATTTGCAGTAATCTCATATGTATAATTTCCTTTTTTTAGTAGTGTTTCTCCAACATAATCAATAGGCTGCAATGTATACGTTTTTCCGTCAATTTCTAACTCAACAAATGCATAACTGTATGCTTTTGCAAATATTTTGTATGTCGTATTCTGCCCGGAATTTACATTCTCAAAACTCACATTTCCAGTTGAAGTATTTACTGTAATATTTTGAAAATTAAATTTACTCGCATTCGATAATCGAATTCTTAATTCGGACGAATCGTCATTAGAACAGCCAAATAGAGCCAGAACCATGATAACTAAAATCAATATTTTTTTCATAAGGTTTATTTTACTTAAAAGACATTGAAAATGTAAAAAGGTTGCGTTTAGAAAAAAATCATGGCTATTGTGCTTCTGCCATAAACTCTTCTGCCTTTTCTACCATGTTAATGCTTCCACAGAAAAACGGAACTCTTTGATGCAGTTCGGTTGGCTGGATTTCCATAATTCTTCCAAAACCGTCTGTTGCTTTTCCACCGGCTTGTTCTGCAATGAAGGCCATAGGATTGCACTCATACATCAAACGTAATTTCCCTTTTGGTGCTTTTGAACTTGTTGGATATAAATAAATCCCTCCTTTAATCATATTTCTATGAAAATCAGACACTAAACTTCCAATATATCTTGAAGTGTAAGGTCTGTCTTCTTCTTCGCGCTGACAATATTTAATATAATTTTTAACCCCTTGCGGAAAGTGTACATAATTCCCTTCGTTTACCGAATAAATATTCCCGTCTTTAGGAAATTGCATGTTTGGATGTGACAAATAAAATGTACCAATGGCAGGATTTAAAGTAAATCCGTTTACACCATGTCCTGTTGTGTACACCAGCATAGTAGATGTTCCGTAAATTACGTATCCGGCTGCCACCTGATTAATGCCCGGCTGTAAAAAATCCTCGCTTGTTACCGGAGTTCCAATTGGGGTGACTCTTCTAAAAACAGAAAAAATTGTTCCCAAAGAAACATTCACTTCAATGTTTGAAGATCCGTCAAGAGGATCCATTAAGATCACGTACTTATTATTATTACTGTTGTCGCTCCCCTTGACAGTAATATATTCGTCGTTTTCTTCTGAAGCAATTCCACAGACAATCTCACGGTTTATTAACGTCTGGATAAATACTTCGTTTGCATACACATCTAATTTTTGCTGTTCTTCTCCCTGAATATTTTGCTCGCCTACTGCGCCAATTATATCCACTAATCCAGCTTTGTTTACTTTATAGTTTACGACTTTTGCCGCCAAACGTATAGAGTTGATAATCCGGGACAGTTCACCGGATGAATACTGAAATGCTTTTTGGTTCTCAATAATAAACTCTCCCAGTGTTTTATTGCGTTCTTCCATTGCTATATCGTTGTAGTTTTTAATTATAAGTCACAAATATCGCTTTTTTTGTGAGAATGATTCAAAAATTATTTCGTTAGTTTGCTACTATTGTATATTTGCTAATGAAACACAAAAAGTTTCATTTAAAAAAATACTTAATTAGAGAATAACAGGTTAAAAATATGAATTATGGATATTAGAAAAGGAAAACCTGAAGATATGAAATCGGTTTTAGCACTGATTCAGGAGCTTGCAATATTCGAAAAAGAGCCCGATGCTGTTTTAATAACCGAAGAAGATTTGATTCGTGATGGTTTTGGAGAAAATCCATTGTTTCATGTTTTTGTAGCAGATGTTGATAAGGAAATTGTTGGAATTGCATTGTATTATTATCGTTATTCTAGCTGGAAAGGAAAAACAATACACCTTGAAGATTTAATTGTAAAAGAAAAAATGCGTGGTACCGGTTTAGGATCTGCACTTTATTCTGAAATAATGAAACAAGGAAAAAAAGAAAATGTTCGAAGAATTGAATGGAATGTTCTCAACTGGAATACTCCAGCTGTAAATTTCTACGAGAACTCTGGCGCAAAAGTTATCGAGGAATGGAGAGTAGTTCAAATGGATGAAGCAGGCATTAATTCGTACTTAGAAAAATAAACTAATCAAACAAAAAGCGACAGAACAAAAGGAGGATGGTCTGTCAAATATTAAAATTTTAAAAAACTGATAGAGACGCACTGCAGTGTATCTCAACAATACAAATTAAAGATGAGAGTATTTAAATTTGGTGGTGCATCGGTAAAAGATGCTGAAGGAATTAAGAACGTTTATGACGTTTTACAAAAAGTGGGTTATGAAGATGTGATTTTAGTAGTTTCGGCTATGGGAAAAACCACAAATGCATTAGAAGTCGTTATTAAAAACTATTTCGATAAATCAGCAGAACTTAGTTCTTCTGTACAAGAGATAAAAAAATATCACACCCAAATATTACTAGATTTATTTGAGGACGAAAAACACGAAGTTTTTGCTGCAATTAATGAGCAATTTTCAGAATTAGAATATTTTTTGGCACACAATAAATCTCCAAATTACAATTTTGTTTACGACCAGATTGTGAGTTTTGGTGAATTGATTTCGACAAACATCCTAAGTCATTTTATGAATTTCAGAGGAATTCAGACGCAATGGCTTGATGTTCGTAATTTTATAAAAACAGATTCTAATTACAGAGATGCAGAAGTAGATTGGGAAACTACCCAGCAAAACATCAGCAAAAATGTAACAAGAAAAATATTAAACATCACTCAGGGATTTTTAGGGGCTGATGAAAATAATTTTACTACCACTTTAGGTCGTGAAGGTTCTGACTATACTGCCGGAATTTTTGCTTATTGCCTGAATGCTGAAAGTGTTACCATCTGGAAAGACGTTCCGGGAGTTATGAATGCAGATCCTCGTTATTTTGAAAATGCGAGTTTATTAAATCAGATTTCATACCGTGAAGCCATTGAACTTGCTTTTTACGGTGCAACGGTTATTCACCCGAAAACATTACAGCCCTTACAGAAAAAAGAGATTCCGTTATATGTTAAATCTTTTATCAACCCGCTATTAAAAGGAACGTGTGTTTCTAAAGGAGTTGATTTAGAACCTTATCTACCTTGTTTTATTGTAAAAAGAAACCAGCTTTTAATCTCGCTTTCTTCTATTGATTTCTCCTTTATCATGGAAGAAAATATCAGTGAAATTTTTGGATTATTTCATGAATTTAAATTAAAGGTAAATTTAATTCAGAACTCAGCGATTAGTTTCTCTGTTTGTGTTGAAGATAAATTTGAAAACTTCAACGAACTGAATGCGATTCTTTCGAAAAAATTCAAAGTCGATTTTACTGACAATGTAACATTGTATACAATTCGTCATTTTAGTGAAGAAGCGGCACAAACCGTTGAAGAAAACAAAGAAGTTTTACTAAAGCAAGTAAGCCGAGAGACTATGCAGATTGTAACCAAAGAACTCAATTAAACCTAGAAGAGGTTATATTTAATTCAAGATAATAAAGGTTTCACCTAAAAGTGAAGCCTTTTGTTTTTTATAATCTTTTGGAAGTACCTTATAAAACAATTCATTAAATTTATATTCGTTTAAGAAAATCAACTCTATTAATCTTCCAAATTATGGATTACGATAATGACCCAGATGAAGAAACCAAAAACAAATGGGAAAATGACCCTGATAATTGGATTTGGGGTGTTTTTTATTATAACCCAAAAGATAAAAGACTATTTCCCCCTAAAAAAATAAAGCAATTTGGATACACCACTAATTTTGCGAATCCTCATTCTGTTTTTGCATTGATCATCTTAATGATAACTCTTATTGTAATAGGAAGACACCTCAATTAAGCATTTTATCCAATAACTAAAACCTTATCAGCCACAACATTTCCCAATTATAAATACTACTTTTGACTTTTTAGAGTTAAAGTATTTATGTTGAAAAAATTACTGTTTTTAATGCTTTTCATCTGGTTTTCCGGGCTTCAGGCTCAGGAAACAAATTTACTCTATAAAACCAAAAAAGTAATTGTTACACGAGATACTATTCATCTGGAAAATGTGAGTATCAATTCCGGTTTTTTTCAGCTTTTAAATTCTAAAAATGAACCTGTAGATTCGACATTTTATAAAATTGATTTTCAAAAAGGAAAACTTCTTTTAAATGAAAAATTCACTTCAGATTCCGATACGCTTATTGTTAATTATTTAAAATATCCTGAATTTCTAACCAAAGAATACAGTCTTTACAAATCGAGTCAGGTAGTGAGTAATGATATTGGTTCTGAAAAATTATATAAAATAGAAAATCCCAATGCTAAAAAAGCAACTCCGTTTGACGGACTGAATACCTCCGGGAGCATCACTCGTGGTGTTACAATTGGAAACAACCAAAATACGGTTTTAAACTCTAATTTAGATCTTCAGATTACAGGAAAAATTTCAGATAAAATAAGTCTGCGGGCTTCGCTTCAGGACAGTAACATACCATTGCAGGACGGCGGTTATTCGCAAAAACTGGATCAGTTCGATAATATCTTTATGGAATTATTCAGTGACGACTGGAACATTCGGGCAGGTGATGTCTTTTTAGAAAACAGAAAAACACAATTTTTGAGTTTCAACAAAAAAGTGCAGGGACTTTCGACCAGTTTTGATTTTGGAGAAGAGGATAATAAAACCAATGTATTTGCATCAGTAGCTTTTGCAAAAGGACAATATGCCAAAAGTACCTTTACAGGTCAGGAAGGCAATCAGGGGCCATATAAACTAAAAGGACAAAATGGAGAATTGTATGTTTTGGTTATTTCGGGATCTGAACGTGTTTATGTGAATGGTATTTTGCTTAAAAGAGGCGAAAATAATGATTATGTGATTGATTACAATGCCGGAGAAATTGTTTTTACATCACTTTTCACGATTACTTCCGAAATGCGAATCAATATTGAATATCAATATTCGGATAGAAATTATAACCGAATGGTAACCTATGCCGGCGCTTCTCATGAAAACAAAAGCTGGAGTTTTGCAGGGTATTTATATTCGGAAAATGATTTAAAAAATCAGCCTTTACAGCAAAATCTTTCTTCGGAACAAGTTGAAGTTTTAAGTCAGGCAGGAGATGACACAGCTTTAATGACAGCACCATCTGCCTATGAAGACACTTATTCCAACACTAAAATTTTATACAAAAAAACAATTCAAAATTCAGTCGAAATTTATGAATATTCAAACAACTCAGCTGATGTTTTGTACAATGTAAAATTTAGCCTAGTTGGAGTTAATTCCGGAAATTATGTAATTCAGAACACAAATTCAGTTGAGCGGATTTATGAATATATTGCTCCTGTAAACGGAATTCTTCAGGGAAATTACGAACCTATTATACAATTAGTGGCACCCATGAAACTTCAGGCAGCCACTTTTTTAGGAAAATACAATCCTAATGAAAAAACGCTGGTTGATTTTGAAATTGCAATAAGTAATAACGACAAAAATTTATTTTCGGATAATGATGATAACGATAATAACGGAGTTGCTTTGAAATTGAATACAAAAAAACGACTTTTTTCTAAAAACTGGACATTGGATGGGTATGCCAATTATCAGTTTGTAGAAGAAAATTTTAAATCAGTTGAACGTTTATACAATATTGAATTTAACAGGGATTGGAATTTAAGTACTCCTTTTTTAGGAAATCAGAGTCTTTTGGTAACTGGTCTGAATTTTGATTTATTTTCAAAGAAAAAAACTTCCAGCATTGGTTTATTCAACTATCAGTTTGAAAAATTAGACTTTAAAGAAAATTATTCAGGAACCAGACATACAGCAACAGCATTTTTTAAATTAAAAAACTGGACTATCGATAATCAGGGGAGCTTTTTGAAGAGTGATGCCACAATTTCAACTTCAAAATTTATTAGAAACCTGACCAAAACCAAATATCATTTTGGAAAAAACTGGGTTGGCGGCAATATTCAGATCGAAGACAATCAGGAAAAAGACAAAGTTACCAATCAATTTTCGGCGATTAGTCAGCGCTTTTCAGAATATGGTGTTTTTATGGGGCGTGGAGACAGCACGAAAGTTTTTGTAGAACTAGGCTATTTAAGACGAAAAAACGATAGTTTACAAAACGGATTATTGGAGCATGTAAGCAATTCACAAACCTATTTTTTGAAATCTAAACTGATTCAGAACAAAAAAACAGACCTTGCTGTTTATGCCAGTTATAGAAACCTTGATTTTACAGCTGCCAATCGAAAAAGTGAACCTTCACTGAACTCAAGAGTTTTGTATAATGATCGTTTCTTTAATCAGTTTGTTCAAACAGGAACTGCTTACGAAACCAGTTCAGGAACCATTGCACAACAGGAATACAATTATATTGAAGTCCCGGCAGGTCAGGGTGTGTATGCATGGAATGATTATAACAACAATGGTATTAAGGAATTAGATGAATTTGAAACAGCCTCTTTTCCAGATCAGGCAAAATTCATTCGGATTTTTTTACCTAATCAGGTTTACATCAAAACCAATCAGAATAAATTTTCGTTATCGCTTACGTTAAATCCGCTACAGTGGCAAAACGAAAAAGGTTTCAAAAAAATAGCTTCTTATTTTTATAATCAAACCTCCTTTATAAAAGATCGGAAAGTAAAAAGTAATGGCGATAATTTTGAAATAAATCCGTTTAAGGATTCTGATGAAAATATGTTAGGGTTAAATTCGAGTTTTAGAAACAGTTTGTTTTATAACCGGGGCAAACAAAAGCATTCTGTAACTTATTCTTATCTGATTAATAATGGAAAAAACCTGCTTTCGATTGGTTCGCAATCTGTAAAAACCCATTCGCATCAATTGCAATACACACATTTATATCAAAAAAGCTGGCTGTTGAACTTATTTACCAAAACAATTCAGACCTCATTAACTTCAAAAGATTTTACTGCTAAAAATTATGATTTAACCGGCTATCAGGTTGCTCCTAAAATCAGTTATTTATTTTCTAAAAACACCAGTTTAGATTTCTTTTATGAATTACAGAGAAAAGAAAACCTCATTGGAAACTTTGAAACTTTAAATCAAAACCGTTTGGGAACTTCATTTTCGTATTCCGGAGATAAAAAAGTGACCGTAAACGGAGAGTTCTCTTTTTATAAAAACAAATTTACAGGAGATGAATTTTCATCTGTAGGATTTCAAATGCTGGAAGGTCTTCAGGCAGGACAAAATTTAGTCTGGAAATTACTTTTACAGAAAAATATAACCCAATTTTTAGATGTAAATTTAAATTATCAGGGCCGTCAAAGTGAAACGGGTGCAACTGTGCACACAGGAAATATTCAGTTAAGAGCTTATTTTTAACAGATTATAAAATTGTAATGATAAATTGATTAATTTTAAATTGAAATTTTAACCTTTGAAACTATGAAAAAATTAGTATTGCTTTGTTTAATGATTGTTTTATCTGGTCATTTTTACGCACAGGAAACAACAAAAACTACGAAAGCCAAAACCGAAACGGCAGCTCAAAAGAAAAAAGCCGCAGATAAAGCTAAAGCAGATGCCAAAAAAGAAGCTAAGAAAGCTAAAGTAGCTTCTGATAAAGCAACAGAGGCATCCGAAAAAGCAAAAAAGGAATCCGCTAATGCAAAAAAAGAGGCAAAAAAAGAAACTGCCAATACTAAAACTGCAGCAGATAAAAAAGCCGAAAAAGCAAAAAAAGAAGCCAACAGCGCAAAGAGTGATGCTACAAAAGCTAAGGACGAAGCGGTAAAAGCTAAAAAAACTGTTTCTGCTAAAGGTACTAAGACTATAAAAGAAACAAACGAAAAAGCACCAAAAGTAGCGGATAAGGTTACAGGCGAGTATAACGGCAAAAAAGTCTATACCGGCCCAAAAGGCGGAAGATACTACATCAATAAAAACGGAAACAAAACGTATATTCAGGATTAAAAACCTTTCTATCTGACCAAAGAAGTCCAGATTTCGATGAGAAGTCTGGGCTTTTTTAGTTTATTTATTATAAGGAAATAGTCCCGAATGGAATCAAAGGCTTTAACTGTAAATGGCTATGATTCTGCTCAACCTGACACTTTTTTAGTTTCAATCATTGTTGAATATTAGTTTTCGTTGAAACTTGAATTTCAGAGTTAATAATTTAGTAATGTATCCGAAATAACAAAAAAAGAGTATTTCTGTATCTTCGTTTGAAAAATCGCCATATATGAGCATCGAATATACTGCCAATAAAACTATTTTAATAACTCCTTTGAACTGGGGATTAGGTCATGCAACCCGATGCATTCCGATAATTAAGGCATTACAGGAAAACAATTATATCCCCATAATTGCATCTGATGGTATTGCCTTGGCATTATTGCAAAAAGAGTTTCCATACATTCAAACCTTAGAATTGCCTTCTTACCATATTGAATATGCCAAAAACGGCAAAAACTTTAAATGGAAGCTGATTAAAAGTTTGCCTAAAATGATTACAGCTATTTTAGATGAAAAGAAAATAGTGAATTCCTGGATCAGAAAATATGATATCGACGGTATCATTTCGGATAATAGATTAGGCGTTTTCAGTAAAAAAGTCCCTTCTGTCTTTATCACGCATCAATTGAATGTGATGACAGGAAATACCACAAAGTTTACCAGCAAATGCCATCAGTACTTTATCAAAAAATACAATCAGTGCTGGATTCCCGATACTAACGAAACCCCTAACTTAACAGGAGACCTTGGACATCTGAAAGACAACAATTTACCCCTGAAATACATTGGCCCATTGAGCAGAATGCGCAAAAAAGAAACGCCAAAACAATATGATTTGATGATTATATTATCCGGCCCGGAACCACAGCGTACCATGCTGGAAGAAAAATTACATGCAGAAATTGCAAGATACACAGGAGAGGTCGTTTTTGTAAAAGGAGTTGTCGAAAAAACGCAAACCAAGCAACAATTTAAAAACGTTACCTATTACAATTTCATGAATACCAAACAGCTGGAACAAACTTTTAACGAAAGTGATTTGGTTTTATGCCGCTCAGGTTATACTACAGTTATGGATTTGGCAAAGCTGGAAAAAAAAGCTTTTTTTATCCCAACTCCAGGACAATATGAGCAGGAGTATCTGGCCGTAAAACTTCAGGATGAAAACTTAGTACCCTATGCAACGCAAAACGACTTTACCATTGAAGATCTTTCAAAAGTAAAATCGTTTAAAGGTTTGTCCCAATTTAAAACTAATATCGACTGGGATTCGTTATTTACTGTTTTTGAGAAGTAAGATTAAAAATTGAACTGTGCCTGAAGTCTCAATAAATTTCCTTGTTGTCTGTTAACAGGCAGGGCGCTGTCTTCAAAAGTTCTGTCGGCAATTACATATTCTGCTACTAACTCAAATGCTTTAATTGGCTGCCATTCCACTCCAATTTGGTAGTCTCTTACTAAGTAGCTTCTTGCATCTTTTTCATATTTTTTACCTCCGTCATAATATTGAAATTTGGCAAAAGGATAAATATGCTGTTTTTTAATGTCCCATTTATAATTTAATAAAACATAACCTCCGTTCAAATCTGTAACGTCAACATTTTTGGTTACTGTATTATATCGTGGTCCTGTACCAAAGTTATACTCCGTTTGGATTCCGAAGGGTTTTGGATACAAAACAAAAGTCGCTCCTATTCTCTGGTCCTTTATATATTGTGGATCATTAACTGTAACTCCTGAAGAAATTTCTCCTGTAAAGGCCCATTTTCCTGTATACGCCTGAATTCCTGGTTCGATAATCTGGTTTCCAATAACAAACGGGTAAGTCACCCTTGCTACAACATTCAAATCTCTGTTTCCGTCTATTTTATTTGCTATCTGGCCGTTATAAACTCCAAAGGCAAAAACTCCAAAATCGCCCGAGCCTTTGTAACCATCTTTTACGAGCATTGCAAAACGTTCTCTGATTTCTGCAGGTGCCCAGTAAAAGAACATCCCTAAATCACGCTCATTTGCAATTGAACTGTTTATCCCATCGGCACGGTCTAAAGTCAGACGCTGTGAACTGGACTGCATGTTCTCAAACCCATACGGAATTTTGCTCTGCCCTACGCGAAGACGGTATTCTCTTTTTTTATCAAAAGAGAGATCAAAATATAAATCTCTAATCTGAACAAAATTTTGAATTCCGCTACTTGGTGAACTCGCAAAATCCGGTTGAAAATAAAAAAAAACATTTGGATGCACCTGACCTGAAAACACTAAACGCGCACGGCGAATAAAAAGTCCGTTGTTTGCTTTTGCATCCGGAGCTGTAGATGTTGTTCCCCAGGATTTATCACATTGGTCGCAGGAAACTTTGTCATTTGTAGAAAACAAACCATTATATCGTATTTGTGCATAACCTCTTAACGAGATTCTGTCATACCAATGTTCTTCGATGCCCCCTCCAGATTTAGTGTCAGGAAGTTTTGCCTTATTTATCGAATCTAAAATACGCATTACCTCGTTTTTCACATCCTGCTTGTTCAGTTCCTGTGCTTTTGTACCACATGTAAGCAGTACTAAAACTGCAATTATTGCTCTTTTTATCATTTTTTCTAATGCCCTTAATTTCAGGATGCAAAGATGTAACCACCTATGTTAAGAAATCATTAACCAGATGTTATTATAATAAAAATTTAATGTTACGAACAAACCCGGAAAGTTTATTTATTGTTAACGCCCTTATTGTACGATGTTTAACACAATAGATACTTACAATTACTTAACTTCAGGTTTTTGAGGTTTTTGTGCTTTTTCGAGGGTAAAAGAGAATTCAGATCCTATTCCGAACTCACTTTCTACATAAACTTTTTCCTTATGTGCTTCAATAATATGTTTTACAATAGCCAATCCTAAACCGGAACCTCCTTCAGATCGTGTACCGCTTTTGTCAACTCTGTAAAAACGTTCAAAGAGACGTGGAATGTTTTGTTTTTCAACCCCTTCTCCATTATCACTAATACGGATTAGCACCTTTTTCTTGGTCAGATTAACGACTCCAACTTCAGTCAAGCCACCTTCTCTCCCATATTTAATAGAATTGACAATTAAATTCTCTAAGACCTGCTGAATTCTGTCTTTATCTCCCTTTACTAATAAGGATTGCAGATTCTTACTTTCGAAAGCCAGTTTGATTTTCTTTTTATCGGCTTTCATTTCCAACAAATCAAAAACATTCTGAAGCAATTCGACAATATTGAATTCGGTAATATTTAAATCCAGATCTCCAGACTCCAGTTTGGTAATCATATCAAGATCTTCAACTATGTATATCAATCTTTCTACTCCTTTTTCAGCACGTTTTAGATATTTTTTCCGGATTGTCTTATCATCCATTGCTCCATCCAATAGAGTTGAAACGTAACCCTGAACCGTAAACAAAGGTGTTTTAAGTTCGTGCGAAACGTTTCCTAGAAATTCTCTTCGGTATTGCTCCCTAATTTCGAGCATTTCGATTTCGAGTTTTTTATCTGTGGCAAACTTTTTCACTTCTCGTGAAAGTGTTTCCATATCGGTAGTTATCGGCTGATTGATAAGTGTAGTCGACTCGAGCAGCGAAACCTCATCATAGATTTTTTTTACTCTTCTGTAAATAAATCGTTCTACACGATATTGCAGTACTAAAAAAGAAAAGATATATACAGAAATTATAAAAATTATTCCAAACCCAACCTGATATTTTAATTGATTTTTATAAAATATATTCAGCAGCAGCAACACAAAGCCAGTTGTGAAAAGACTTATATACAATGCTGATTTGATAGCGAATTTGTAGGTTTTTTTGAAATTAATTTTCATTGAAACAGCGATATTTTTTTTAAACAATAAACCATTTAAGAAATTAATCCCATCAAGTTTTTTTTGACTTAATGAAACAAATTTCTAAATGGTTTTTAAATTTTATTCTTTTATAAAGAGTTAAGAATTTTACGCTTCAAATTTATAACCAACCCCTTTTATAGTTTTAAAAAGGTCTTCGCCAATTTTTTCACGCAATTTTCTAATGTGTACATCAATTGTTCTTCCGCCAACTACTACTTCATTTCCCCAAACCTTATCCAGGATTTCGTCTCTTTTAAATACTTTCCCTGGTTTTGAAGCTAACAAATAAAACAATTCGAATTCTTTTCTTGGAAGGGAAATTTCAATATTATCTTTGATGATTTTGTATTCTTCACGATTAATCTCTATTCCGCCTACGTTTAAGGTATCCGTAACAACTTCCTGTTCTTTCAGCCTTCTTAATAAAGCCTTTACTTTACTAACCAGTACTTTTGGCTTAATTGGTTTTGTAATATAGTCATCGGCACCGGCATCAAAACCAGCTACCTGCGAATAGTCTTCGCTTCTGGCTGTTAAAAATGTTATGATAACGTTATTTAATTCCGGGATTTTTCTAATATGCTCACACGCTTCCATACCATCCATTTCTGCCATCATGACATCCATTATAATAAGATCCGGCAATTCTTTTTGAGCTTTTGTGATTGCTTCTCTTCCATTCGAAGCCGTTACAATCTGGTAGCCTTCCTGAGCAAGGTTATAGCCTACAATTTCAAGGATATCCGGTTCATCGTCGACTAGTAAAATCTTGGTTTGTGTTTTTTTCATAAATAGCAAAAGTTGAAATTTTTACATCAAATTTCCTGTATTATATATTTGATGTTTTTGAATTGCGATGGTAAATATAATATAAAAACAACGGTTAAAAAGTCGTGTTAACGGTAATTTAATCTGGTAACAATTTGATAATCTACAAGACACAAAAACATAACAAGTGCCTAACATGAACTTTACAGTGCGTGTATTTCTTTGCACAAAAATAAATCAAACACAACACTGAAATGAAATTCAATTTAAAATTTCTATTAATTGCATTATTTATCTGTGCCATTTCGGTCGCACAAAACAAAGGTACAATTTCTGGAGTATTAACCGACAAAGAAACTAATAATGAAGCACTTCCTTTTGCGAATATTTTAATTAAAGGAACAAACATTAGTACCAACACTGACATTGAAGGAAAATATTCCTTATCTGTAAATCCGGGAAACTATACTCTTATCTTTAGTTTTATTGGATATGAATCTGTAGAAAAACCAGTTACTGTTAAAGCAAATGAAACCATCATTGTTAATCAGGTATTATCCGCCGGAGGATACACTCTTAAGGATGTTGTTGTAAAATCAACAGGAGGAAACAGAGAAAAAGAATCTGCTTTACTTTTGGAACAAAAAAATGCTGTCGTTATTAAACAAAGTATCGGTGCACAGGAAATGTCAAGAAAAGGCGTTAGCGATGTTGAAGATGGTTTGACAAAAGTTACCGGAATTACAAAAGTTGACGGAAGAGGTTTATTCATTAGAGGGCTTGAGGATCGTTACAACAATTTATTGGTTAATGATTTACAAACTCCCTCAAATAGTCCTTTCAAAAAAATCATCCCACTAGATTTATTTCCAACTGATATTGTTGGTGTTTTAAATATTTACAAAACATTCAATCCAAATATTTCAGGCGATTTTGCAGGAGGAACAGTAAATATAGAAACAACTCAGCCTAAAAACATTACTAAACTTAATGTAGGTTTTGGATATACCACAAACAACAATCTTAAAAATTTCTTGCTTTCTAATGATGCAGACAGTACAGAAGGTACTTTCGGATTAATTGGAAAAGACAGAGAGCTACCTGGAGTTTTCGGTTCTGTTCCTAGCGGGAAGAAATTATCTCCTGATGAATATCACAATGCTTATGATAATAAAAACTGGGATGTTAACGAAACTGCAAGTCCTTTAAATTCAAGTATTGGTTTTTTACATTCACAAAAATTTGATCTTGAAAAAGAAAGAAACATCAGTTACATCATGTCTTTTAACTTTGATAATAAATATGTTTTCAGAGAAGGAGTTGACAGGACTTTTAACTTAGGTCAGGGTAATTATGATAATAATTTGTATAACACACAATATGCTTATCAAACTACTTTTTCTGGTTTAGCAGGTTTAAAATACAAAACCAACAGATTAAACTTAAATTTTACAAGTTTGTTTATTCAGGCTACGGAAAGTAAAATTCAGGATCAAATAGGATACACTAATAGTTTAGCAAATGTAACCAACAATCTTATCAGATTAAATCAATTTGAGGAATCAAGATACTGGAACACACAATTATTTGGAGATTACAAATTGACAGAAGATGGAAAACAAACCATAAAAGCTGGAGGTTCTTATGTAAAAACTGGTTTTCAACAACCTGACAGAAAATTCATTACAGGTCAAAAAGTAAGTGATACAGACATCAATATGTCTTATGGAGGTAACAACCTGAACCGTCAATATCTTGATGTAAAAGGAAATTTTTACTTTTCAGCATTAGCAGAATATAATTTGAAATTTGGAAACAAAGAAAAACAAAATAACTTATCTATTGGATACAATAACTATCTAAACGATATGCAGTCCAGCTACCGTTTCTTTTCCGGGAGAAGAAATATTGAAAAAAACTATACTGCTAATCTGAATACAATCAGCTCTGAAATCAATGATGATATCGATAACGGAATCCTATATGTTCAGGAAGAATCTAACGGCGATTACAAAGTAAAACTAAATCAGTTTGTAAATGCAGGATACTTTAACCTGTTTTGGACTTTTGGCGAAAAATGGGATTTGAATGCAGGTCTTAGAGCCGAAAACTCAACTCGTGAAATTAAATATAGAAATCAGGGTGATCCATTTGGAAGTGCTTATCGCAAGAAAACTGATGAAAGCTTAGATATACTTCCATCGTTAAATACAAAATATGCCTTAAATGAAAAAAGTAATCTTCGTGGTTCTTTAAGTAAAACAATTACAAGACCTGTTGCAATGGAATTGCTACCAATTAACTACATCAATGCTGATGCAACCTCAGAAAGTGGTAATCCAAACTTATTGAACAGCGATAATTACAATGCAGATTTTAAATATGAATTGTTCCCAAATAACAAAGAGTTATTTGCTATTGGAGCTTTCGGAAAATTAATTGAAAATCCAATTGAAAGAGTTTTCAAGCCAACAGCAAATAGTGGTGGACAAATCACAACTTTCAAAAACTCTGAACAAGCTGTTCTTTATGGTGCTGAAATCGAAATGATTTTAACATTAAACAGAATTAGCGAATCATTATCCAATTTTACATTTGGTTTTAATACTTCATTAATGAATACCGATGTAAAAATCGATTTGAACAAACAAGGGAACGAATTAGAAAACAGCACAAGTCGTAAACTTCAGGGAGCTTCAAACTGGATGATTAACACTGACTTGAAATATGATTTCACTTTAAATAACGAATGGAAAAACACCATGACATTGGTTTACAATGTTTACGGAGACAGAATTTTTGCAGTAGGTTCATCTGGAATTGACCATATATATGAAAAATCATTTAGTAAATTAGATTTTGTATGGTCAAGTACACTTTCTAAAAACATCGAATTGAAATTTGCCGCAGAAAATTTACTTAATCCATATTATAGAAAAGAATTAGGAAAAAACAGCACTATTGACATTACGGAAGATTCATTAGTTCTTCGTGATTACAAAAAAGGAGTTGGTTTCTCAGTAAATATCGGGTACACATTCTAATCTACAAAAAAGAGCTTTACGGCTCTTTTTTTGTTTAAGTAACATAAAATTTACATCAATTTGATTGTTATATAATACTTTAGTAACAATTACCTAACCGAATTCAGGAATCACGACAGTACTTTTGAAATAAATAATAACACAAAAAAACTATAATTTAAAATCATTAAAAAAATGAAAAAATTAGCAATCAGTCTTACTTTTTTAAGTTTAATTTTCGCAAGTTGTTCTTCTAGCGATGATGATGTTGTAACTCCTCCAACAACAGGTACTGGTGAAATTACAGGAGACATTACTGTTTCTAAAACATATATTAAAGGTACTTACACTCTAAGCGGAACTGTAAGAGTAAAGAAAGATGTAACTCTAACATTTGAAGCCGGATCTGTTATTACAGCAGATGTAACAAATGGAGCAGATGCTTTGTTAGTAGAAAAAGATGGAAAATTAGTTGTGGCAGGTACTGCTGCAGAACCGGTAGTTTTTACAGAAAAATCTAAAACTGCTGGATCTTGGGGTGGAATTATCATTTTTGGTGATGCACCAATTGTTTCTGGTAAAACAGCAGAAGGCGCTCCAATTACTACAGCAACTTCAGAAGACGGAACAAATATTGTTTATGGTGGTTCAAATGCTACTCACAGCAGTGGTTCATTAAAATATGTTCGTGTAGAATATGCCGGAAAGAAAATCCTTGACGGAAACTCAGAAATGAACGGTTTCTCTTTCTACGCTGTAGGTTCAGGAACAGTTTTGGAAAACTTAGTAGCTTACAAAGGAGCTGATGATGGTTTCGAATTTTATGGTGGAACTGTAAGTGCTAAAAATTTAATTTCTTACGGAAATACAGATGATTCTTTTGACTGGCAAGATGGATGGCAAGGTCAGGCAAACACTAACTGGTATGCTTACCAAACTGGTGCTGGAAATTTCGGAATGGAAATTGAATCAAAAAGTGTAAACAATGCTTTCTTCCCTAAAGTTTCTAACATTACTTTAAGAAGAGCTGCCGGAACAGCAACTGAAGCTGCAGGTTCTGTAGAATATGATGCAATCCAATTCAAAAAAGAAGGAAACGGTGAATATTCTAATATTGTAATATCAGGATTTACTACAACAGGAGCTGTTGCTGTTAGAATTCAGGAAGCTGCTACAAACACTAACCAGGTTACTGGTGGGAAAATTAAAATTTTAAATTTAAAAGTTGATGATGCTGCTACTCCTCTAACAGGAACTGGAGCTGCAGGTTTTACAATTGCTTTTCCAACAGCAAACTTTACAACAAGTACAACAGCAACAGGAGCTGCTTTAACTCCAGGAGCTTGGGCAATTGTTGATGGTGTAAACTTATTAGAGAAGCTGTAAGACTCAATTATAAATTGTTAAAAACATCCTAAATATTTAGGATGTTTTTTTTTGGCGTAATATTTGAAAACTTTTTTTCGTATATTTACATATCTAAAATAATGCGATGGCAAAAAATTACTTTTATATTACTTTCTTACTGGCTTTTTTCTTTACTTTAAGTGCCTCAGCACAAGACAGTAAATCAACGCCAAAAACTCAGGGAACTCCTATAGAGGGTTTAAGCTTGTACCCTAACCCTGTGGTAAATGGAAAGGTTTATATTTCATCTAAAAACGATTTAGAAAAAGAAATTATTATATTTGATGTTTTAGGTAAAAAGGTTCTTCAGGCACATTTAACCACAAAAGAACTAAGCATTCCTGATTTAACCCCAGGAGTTTACATCATAAAAATAAGTGAACAAGGCAGTTCGGCAACACGAAAATTGATTGTTCGATAAAAAACCATAAAAACAGATACTCAAGCTCCATAATTTGGAGCTTTTTTATTACCCCTGCACCTACAATAATTTATACCTTTGCAAAAAAAAAGTTTTGATTACAGCCCACGATATATTTACCATTTCGAGTCAGAAACAATTTGAAAAAATAGCACTTAAGGTGTTTCGTTTTCAGTATGAGAAAAATAAGGTATATCGTGAGTTCTGTGATTTTTTAAATGTAAATCCGCAACAGGTAAAATCATTGGAACAAATTCCTTTTTTACCCATTCAGTTTTTCAAAAGCCATGAAGTTGTGTCAAATTCAGATTTTGCCGAAGTAACTTTTACCAGCAGCGGTACTACCGGAATGGTAACCAGTAGACATTTTGTAACAGATGTTTCTCTCTATGAGGAAAGTTACCGCAAAGGGTTTTCTCAGTTTTACGGCAATATCGAAGATTATGTTGTTTTAGCACTTTTGCCGTCCTATCTTGAACGCGATGGATCTTCGCTAATCTATATGATTGAAGACTTAATAAAACTATCCAATCAGCCTGAAAGCGGGTTTTATTTACACAATCACGATGATTTAATCAAAAAGCTGACTACTTTAGATGAATCCGGTCAGAACGTGATTTTAATTGGCGTCACATATGCTTTATTAGATTTGATTGAAAAACACCAGTTCAGCCTTCAAAATACCATTATTATGGAAACCGGCGGAATGAAAGGCAAACGAAAAGAAATGATTCGGGAAGAACTCCATGAACAGCTTTGTAAAGGTTTTGGTGTTTCTTCTATTCATTCAGAATACGGCATGACCGAACTTTTAGCTCAGGCTTATTCTTTAGGCGAAGGCGTTTTTGAATGCCCTTCGTGGATGCATGTTCTAATGCGTGATCCGGAAGATGCTCTAACATACGTGAAAGACGGAAAAACAGGCGGAATCAACGTTATTGATCTGGCCAATATCAATTCGTGTTCGTTTATCGCTACACAGGATTTAGGCAAAAAAAATCCCAACAACTCTTTCGAGGTATTGGGACGTTTTGATAATTCTGATATTCGTGGTTGTAACTTAATGGTTCTTTAATGTTTAATCGTTTATTTGTTGAAATCGGTTAATCGGCTTAAACTCCATTAAACAGTTAAACAAAAAATCTAATTTTCTTCCGTTACGCCAATACTATCTATTCCTTCTTTTCTAGATAATTCTCTTTCTTTTTCGCCTTTAGTTTTCAATAAACTGTAAACTCCATAGCATACTAGCCCTCCCAAAAGAACGAAAAGCAAATTCCATCCAATACTATTATAATTTTCGTCATTTACCCCATCCACACCATTAATAAAAACAACACAAGCTCCATATATAACGCCAGCAACAAGAGTGGTTCCGTAATAAGATGCTAATCCAATAAGAGCATAAGTCCATTTGTTCTTATTATATTCATTAGCTAAGTCGCTAAACGATTTCCAAATCCAATAAATAAATACAATTCCTATCATAAGTTTATTTTTAAGTGATAAACATACTAAAAATATCATTTGATATTAAAGTAAAATTAAAAATCCCAATAACTCTTTCGAACTATTGGGATCTGTATAATTATATACTTTAACCTTCAGAAATCAATTAAACAATTAACCGATTAAACAGTTAAACCTTTTAAACTACTCTAATTACATAATAATTTCTTCTTCCGCTTTGAACTAATACAAACTGATTATTAATCAAATCATTTGTAGACAATACAAAATCTTCCTTGATTTTTTCTCTGTTCACCGAAATTGAATTTGCAGTTAAAGCTCTTCTCGCCTCTCCGTTTGATTTAAAAAATCCCGTTTTTTCGTTTAAAACTGAGATGATATCCAATCCGTTTTCTAAGTCTGTTTTTGCAATTTCTGCCTGAGGAACTCCGTCAAAAACTTCTAAGAAAGTTTTTTCATCCAGTTTCTTCAAATCCTCCGCAGTTGAATTTCCAAACAAAATATTCGAAGCCTGAATCGCTTTTTCTAATTCTTCTTTACTGTGAACAAAAATCGTGATTTCTTCTGCTAATTTCTTTTGCAAAACTCTTAAATGCGGTGCTGCCTGATGTTCTGCAATTAAAGCATCAATTGTTTCTTTATCTAAGAAAGTAAAAATTTTAATGTATTTTTCAGCATCTGCATCTGTAGCATTAACCCAAAACTGGTAAAATTTATAAACCGAAGTTTTATCAGCATCCAGCCACACATTCCCTCCTTCAGATTTCCCGAATTTAGAGCCGTCTGCTTTTGTAATTAAAGGTGTTGTTAAAGCAAAAGCTTTCGCATTTTCACCCCCCATTCTGCGCACTAATTCTGTACCTGTGGTAATATTCCCCCATTGGTCAGAACCTCCCATTTGCAAAAGGCAATTGTTGTTTTTATATAAATGATAAAAGTCGTATCCCTGAATTAACTGGTAGGTAAATTCCGTGAAAGACATTCCTTCGCCTTCTCCGTTGATTCTTTTTTTAACAGAATCCTTCGCCATCATATAATTTACTGTGATACGTTTTCCAACTTCACGGGCAAAATCAATAAACGAGAATTCTTTCATCCAGTCATAGTTATTCACCATGATTGGCCCGTTTGGTTCTTTTGAATTAAAATCTAAAAAACGAGACAGAACGCTTTTGATTCCGGCAACATTTTTAGCTAAAGTTTCTTCGTTCAGCAAATTTCTTTCATCAGATTTTCCGGATGGATCACCAATCATTCCGGTTGCACCACCCACTAAAGCAACGGGCTGATGACCAAAATTCTTTAAATGAACCAGCAAAATAATCTGAACCATACTGCCAATATGCAGCGAATCTGCCGTTGGATCGAAACCAATATAAGCCGATGTTACCTCTTTTAGCAATTGTTCTTCCGTCCCTGGCATGCTATCATGGTACAAACCGCGCCACTTTAATTCTTCAACTAGATTCTTCATTTTTAAAATATTTTTGCGCAAATGTAATCAATGTCAATATCAAAATCAAAAAGCAATGGCAATATCAATCTCAAAAAGCAATGGCAATGGCAAATTTCAACGGCAAATTCAAAAAGCAATTAAAAACCTTTGCAACTTTGATCCTCTGTAACTTTGCACCTTTCAGCCAAAAACTTATCTTTACAAAATGGTATTAGTAACAGGAGGAACTGGTTTAGTTGGCGCACATTTATTGCTTCATTTAATTCAAAATGGAGAAAATGTCCGGGCTATTTACCGCAGCCAAAACAATATCCAAAAAACAAAGTCTGTTTTTGAACTGTACAAAAAAGGGGATTTATTTGAACAAATCAATTGGCTGGAGGCCGATATTCTGGACGTTCCTTCTCTCGAGATTGCTTTTATCGGAATAGAATATGTTTACCATTGCGCTGCCTTGATTTCTTTTGACCCAAAAGATGAAGATGCACTTCGAAAAACCAATATTGAAGGAACCGCCAATATGGTTAATTTTTCTTTAGCCAAAGATGTAAAGAAATTTTGCTTCGTAAGCTCCATTGCAGCTTTGGGAGATTTGCAGCCCCATGAAACTTATATTACCGAAGAAACCGACTGGAATCCGGAAAAACCACACAGTGACTACGCAATTTCAAAATACGGTGCCGAAATGGAAGTCTGGCGAGGAGTCCAGGAAGACTTAGATGTGATCATCATAAACCCTGGAGTTATTCTGGCGCCTATTGCAACCACATCAATTTTCGAACACGGAAGTAATGAATTGTATACAAAAGTAGCCAACGGCCTTTCATTCTACACCCTTGGAAACACTGGATTTGTTACTATAAATGATGTCGTAAGAATTGCTTTTGAACTAATGAAAAGCAATATAAAAAACGAACGTTTTACGCTAATTGCAGATAATATTGTTTTCAGGGATATTCTAAATACGATTGCTGAAGTTCTAAAGGCAAAAAAACCAACAATTCACGCTACGCCACTATTCATGAACTTCCTTTGGATTGCAAATGGAATATTTTCAACTTTATTCTTTCGAAAAAGAAGTCTCACTAAAGCAACAGCTAAAGCTTCTTATTCTAAAAATCTGTATTCAAATGAAAAAATAAAAACCGCTCTGGGAACGGTTTTTTTAGATGTAAATCAATACATAAACGAAGCATCAAAATTATAATCCTTTATGCTGAACTCGTTTCTTTCTTTTTACAGAGTCGACATTTATTTTTTTTATGACTTTCTTTACAGAATCTTTAGGAGTTTCTTTTAATTTTTTCTTTTTTGCTTCAGCAGCCTTTTTTGCCTCTGCTATTTTTTTAGCTTTGGCAGCCTTTTTTTCTTCTGCTTTTATCTTTTTTTCGACAACTTTTTTTTCTTTATCCAGCCTTGCATTTATTTCATCAAACATTTCTTTGTAGTTATCATAGTCAGCAGCATAATAGATGTTGCTTTGAGCAAACTGAAGACTATCAACCTTATATTTTTTAAAAATAAACTTCTTAGGGTTGGACTCAACCGAATCCAGCGATAAAGGCTGTTGGTATTTTATAGCATCCAAAAGAGATAAATCATATATAATATCAATCATTTTTTCTTTCGCGATAAGTTTAGCAGGTTCTTTGACCAGCTCTTTTTTACAACTTACAGAAAGAAATAAAACCAATATTATAAATACAAAATTCTTCATTGCTGTTTATCTGTTAAATAATAGTCGCTTCCCGGCACGAACATCTTTTACTTTAAAGTTGTTATAAACCATTTCGCCATTTACAAAAGTATGTGTAATTCTTGATTTAAAAGTAAAATTCTCAAACGGAGACCACCCACATTTATACAAAATATTATCTGGTTTTACGCTCCATGGCAAACTTGGGTTTACAATAACCAAATCAGCATAATACCCTACTTTTATAAAACCTCTTTTTTCGATTTTAAAAATCTTAGCCGGATTATGGCACATTTTTTCAACGATTTTCTCAACGCTGATTTTACCCTGATGATACGCTTCAAACATAGCAATAACAGCATGCTGAACTAACGGACCGCCTGAAGGGGCATTTAAATAAGACTGATTTTTTTCTTCTTTTGTATGTGGTGCATGATCGGTTGCAATAACATCGATACGACCGTCATTCAAAGCTTTCCAAAGCTCCTTTCTGTCGTCTGCCGTTTTTACAGCAGGATTCCATTTGATAAAATTTCCTTTTGTTTTGTAATCTTCATCAGTAAACCAAAGATGATGTACACAGACCTCGGCCGTAATTTTTTTCTCTTCCAACGGAATTTTATTCGTGAATAATTCCATTTCTTTCGCAGTGGAAAGATGGAAAATATGAAGTCTTGCACCTGTTTTCTTTGCCAAGGCCACTGCTTTTGAAGATGAAATATAACAAGCCTCAGCACTACGAATTAGATTATGAGCCGTAACCGGAACATCATCTCCATATTTTTCTTTGAATTCTACTGAATTATTCCGAATCGTAGTTTCATCTTCACAATGCACTGCAATCAGCATTGGCGTACTTGAGAATATTCTTTCTAAAGTCGCTTCATTATCTACCAGCATATTTCCGGTTGAAGAACCGAGGAAAATTTTGATTCCGGCAACATTTTTTGGATTTGTTTTTAAAACTTCCTCCAGATTATTATTGGTTGCCCCCATCATGAACGAATAATTCGCAAATGATTTTTGGGAAGCAATTTGGTATTTATCTTCTAAAATTTCCTGTGTAACGGCATTCGGAACCGTATTGGGCTGTTCAATGAAAGAAGTAATACCTCCTGCTACTGCAGCTCTGGATTCAGATTCAATATCCCCTTTATGTGTAAGTCCCGGTTCTCTAAAATGTACCTGATCGTCAATTGCTCCCGGGATCAGAAAATTTCCTTCGGCATCTATTACTTTACAATCGGATGTTTTTAGGCTGATACTGTCTGCAACTTCAACAATTAAGTCGTTTTCGATTAAAACATCCCCTTCAAAAACAGACCCTTCATTTACAATTTTGGCATTCTTTATTAAAATCCTGTTCATCTTCCGCGTTTATAATGTATTGAATATTTTTTTTAATCGAAGAGAAATAACTCCAAGAATCGCTTCCTTAATAATAGCATTGCTCATTTTTGAGACACCTTTAGTCCTGTCTGTAAAAATAATGGGAACTTCTGTGATTTCAAATTTAGCACAATAAGTTCTATATTTCATTTCGATTTGAAAAGCATATCCAACAAATTTTATTTTATTGAGATTTATCTTTTCCAAAACCTCTCTTTTGTAACAAACAAAACCTGCTGTTGCATCATGAATTTTCATTCCGGTAATAAACTTAACATAAACCGAAGCAAAATAAGACATTAGCACACGACTTAAAGGCCAGTTCACCACATTTACACCTGTAACATAACGAGAACCCACAGCTAAAGCAGCCCCACCAAAATGACAGGCGTCATATAATTTTTCAAGATCATTTGGATTATGTGAAAAATCAGCATCCATTTCAAAAATGAAATCATATTTACGTTCCAAAGCCCATCTGAAACCGTGAACATAAGCCGTCCCTAATCCTGATTTTTTTGCCCTTTTTTCAAGAAACAGTCTTTCCTGAAATTCTTCCTGAAGCGCTACCACCTTATCAGCGGTGTGATCCGGCGAATTGTCGTCAATGATTAAAAGGTGAAATGATTTATGTTGCGAAAGCACCGCACGTACTATGCTTTCAATGTTTTCAATCTCGTTGTAAGTGGGAATTATGACAATACAATCATTCATTTTTTCTGCGTAATTTCACCGCAAAAGTAAACTTTTTATAGCATTTGATTCATAATAAATGTATAATAAAAGTATTGAGACAAAAAATTACTAATTTTGTATCGTTATGATTGAACAGCTTCATCCCAGAATTATAGAAAACAAAGATTGGGCAACACTTTTATTTGTGTTGGCTTTTGCCGTTGTTGCCATTACTAAATCTGCTTATGAAAATAGATTTAGTGAGTTTACAAAACTTATTTTCTCAGATAAATATGTAAAAATTTATCGTGACGTTTCGCATTTAAAAAGCAGTTTTACTGTAGGTTTGTTTTTTGTACAAATTATTTCGTATGCTTTTTTTATACAGTTGACGATGCATATTTTTAAATTTCCCGAATCAGGATATGCTACAAAATCAGACTGGATGCTTTTTACCCAGATTGCTACTTTATTAACCTACTTTATCTTAGCGAAGTATTTAATAGAAAAAATCATAGGAACTGCCTTCAATATTGATGAGTTTGTCGATCTTTTTAACCTGCAGAAAGCAACTTACAGAACTTATATTGGTCTTCTAATACTCCCTGTTAATGCAATTTTGTTTTATCATAACAATGTTCCTAAGAGTATACCACTAGCAATAATAGGGGTTTCGGCATGTATAAGTATGTTTTCCTACTTTATTTCAATTAAAACTTATCAAAATACAATAATCAACAAATTATTTTATTTTATTTTATATCTTTGCGCTCTTGAAATAGCCCCTTATTATTTCCTTTATTATTGGATTACAAAAGAGGTGGCTTAGTAAATGTTTATAATATGAAAGTGAAAACAATTTTGGTGTCACAGCCTGAACCTAAAGTGGAAAACTCCCCTTACTTTGAGCTCCAACAGAAACACAAAATAAAAATTGATTTCAGACCTTTTATTCATGTGGAGGGAGTTAGTGCAAAAGAGATTAGGTTACAAAAAATCGATCTTAATCATTACACTGCGATCATTTTAACGAGCCGAAATGCGGTTGATCATTTTTTCAGGGTAGCTGATGAAATGCGCTACAAAGTTCCTGAAGGATTGAAATATTTTTGTCAATCAGAAGCGGTGGCATTTTACCTGCAAAAATATGTGGTGTACAGAAAACGTAAAATATACGTGGGTGCTAAAGATTTTGCAGATTTATCACCACTTATCAAAAAATACAAAGACGAAAAATTTCTGCTTCCAGCCTCTGATCAGTTAAACGCAGATGCTCCTGTAACATTAAACGGATTAAAAGTAGATTGGGCACAAGCTATTTTTTACAGAACAGTAATGAGCGACTTGTCAGATTTAGCTGATGTTTATTATGATGTTTTGGCGTTTTTCAGTCCAACAGGAATCAAATCCTTGTTTAAAAACTTTCCTGATTTTAAACAAAACAATACCAGAATTGCTGTTTTTGGAAGCACAACTCAAAAAGAAGCTTTAGACCACGGATTAAGAATTGATATTCTTGCCCCGACTCCTGAAACTCCTTCTATGACAATGGCTTTAGAAAAATATATTAGTGAGGCAAATAAAAAATAATCCTTACTATTTACAACTTAGATTCCAAATTTCAACTTTTTATGTTGGAATTTGGAATTTTTATTTCCAACCATTTTAACTACATTTGATTTCTATTCTAAACCAAATTAGCAGGATTAGTTTCAAATTACAAGTTATGAAAATCAACTCGCTATTAATCGAAATTGACGGTATCGACAAGGAAATCCTTCGTTATTTAATGGATGATGCCCGAAAACCTATTTTACAAATTGCAAACAAAATTGGTATTTCCGGAGCCGCGATTCATCAGCGGTTAAAGAAACTGGAACAATCAGGTGTGATTTCAGGATCAAAATTTACTGTAAATCCTAAAGTATTAGGTTATAACACCATGGCTTTTATTGGAGTTTACTTAGATAAAGCCTCCCGAAACTCTGAAGCTGTAAAAGATTTAAAAAAAATCCCTGAAGTTCTGGAATGCCATTACACCACCGGCAACTGGTCGGTTTTGATTAAGATTATCTGTCGCGACAACGAACATTTGATGCAGCTTTTAAATACCAAAATTCAGGCAATTGAAGGGGTTTCGAGAACTGAAACGTTTATTTCGCTGGATCAGCAGATTGACAGACAGATACAATTGTAAATTAGATAATGTGTCAATTTGAAAATTAGATAATTCAAAAAAACTACATATAAAACTATAAACCCGACAGATTTTTAAAAATCTGTCGGGTTTTCTATAAATTATCTAATTGACTAATTATCTAAATTGCCACATTAAAAATTTAATTCCTCCTGCTTCCTGAGTAAATCGAAATATAATACAATAGCGTAGCAATAGAACCAATAGCCCCTACAACATAAGTTCTTGCAGCCCATTTTAAGGCATCCTTTGCTCCCGCCTGTTCTTGTTGTGTCAGCATTCGTTTATTTTCCAACCAAGCCAGCGCACGATTACTTGCATCATATTCAACTGGCAATGTTATAATAGTAAATAAAGTTGTTGCTGCAAAAATCACGATACCCACTAACAATAACTGCGGAAAAGTTCTTATCATAAGGATTCCGGCCAGCAAAATCCATTGTACATAATTTGATGCTACACTAACAATAGGAACTAATGCAGAACGCATTGTCAGCCATTCATAACCAATCGCATGCTGTACGGCGTGACCACATTCATGGGCTGCAACAGCCGCCGCTGCCGCGTTTCGATGATTATAAACTGCCTCACTTAAATTAACTGTTTTATCTGCCGGATTATAATGGTCTGTCAATTGCCCCGGAGTCGAAATTACCCGAACGTCACGAATACCATTATCAGCCAGCATTTTTTCTGCAATTTCCTTTCCGCTCATTCCGTTTTGCAACTGCAGTTTCGAATACAACTCGAACTTACTCTTTAACTTTGAACTCACCAGCCAGCTAATCAGCATTATCGCACCGGCAAGAATTAAATATTCTCTTCCCATATTTATATTTTTTAGTTTATGTTTTGTCTTGTAAAATCACAACAATTTACGAACCATTTTTGTAAAATGTCAAAATGACACACAACTTTAAATTTTAATTATGAATTGTTTCGCAAAAAACTAAACACAAACTTATTACTCAAAGAAATCTACACATTAAGTCAATCGAACCATGAGATTCGTACGGAACGACAAACTATATTGAAACAAAAATCCAAACCCCAATCGTAAAAATTGGAATTTGGACTCGAGCGATAGCGAACAGGCCAAGCAATTTTAAAATATTGATTTTATTAATCCAATTGCTTATTTATATCTTCAAACTTTACAATCAGTTCATTAATTTTTGCCTGTTGTTTTTTAATTTGTTTCGGACGCATATAAAACCAGTTAAAACCAATCCAAAGCAAGGTTATGCCATATGTAATCAGCGCATAAAAAACAGTCATCCTTGAAGCGTATTCATACATATACAAACAAATTCCCGCAAGAAGTAAAACAAAGTACCAACTCAATATAGTAGACTGCATGAATTGTTGTTTTCTTTTAATTAAAATTAGTTTTTGCAAATATTCCTGATTGGTTTGGTTTGTATCAATATCTTTATAAATACGAAGTAAACCATTGTAAACTCCCACATACATTATCATTGCCACGATTGCCAAAACGATTCCGATTTTAGTCGAAATAAATTGGGGCTGATAATAGTACCAAATAAAAATAATAAAAGCAGATGTGGCAAAAAGCAGAATATTGGTTTTCCATAAACTTCTCAAACCTGCTTTTTTGAATTGTTTTAGCCTTGCCATCAAATCCTCGATATTGGGCTGACTTACGGCTTGTTTTTTCCATAAATCTTTAAAATCTATATTATTGCTGTCCATTTTCTTTGAATTTTTGAGTCAGTTTTTCTTTTATTCTGTGAATTTTCACTCTAACATTAGCTTCAGAAAGTCCAACGATTTTTGCAATTTCTGCCTGCTTTACATCTTCCAGTTCCAGTGAAATAATGATACGCTCTGTTTCCGGCAATTCAGCAATGCATTTGTATAAAAACTGAATTTGAGGTTCTAATGAAGTTTGTTTTTCTTCTAAAAGATGAATTGATAAATCAGATTTCGGAAAACGTTTCTGTTTTTCGATCTGCCTCAGACAATTATTGGAAGCAATTCTGAAAATCCAGGTTCCAATAGCCGATTCGTTTCTAAATGCTTCCAGCTTCTGCCAGACAATAATAAAAGTTTCCTGAGCCAAATCCTGAGCAGCATCATAATCATTCACAAATCCCATGCAAAGCCTGAAAATCCTATCCCAATATATTTTGTAGATTTCTTCGAATTCCATCTTACGATTTTAAAAAATTGTTTAATTGTTCCAAATACCATGCTGTATCATCATACATTATAAAATGCAGGCCTTTGTTTGCGTATTTAAAATCAGCTGTTTTCAGGTTTTTATATTGTTCTTCGATTGTAGGTTTTAAATTTATAAAATAAGACTCTAATAAAATTAACGACGGACATTTTATCTGTGCAATCCTGTTTCTCAAATCGGTATTAGAAAAATCACAATACATTTGTCCGAAAGTGGTTCTGTCTGATTTTACACTCCAGCTCACTACCAATTCCTGTTTTGAAATATCCTGCAAAAGTCTCGGCATCGTTTGTTTCTGCATCTCATAAAACTGAGTTTCATTCATTGCCGTCATTTGGCTCATAGTTGAAGAACAATCATTGTTTTCTTTTGATTTGAAAGAAGGATCACTCAAAGCTGCCAGACACGGAAGCGCATCCACAACAACAATTTTTCCAATCAATTCCGGATAGTCTGCCGCAAGAGCAAGCGCCAATCCTCCACCCATACTGTGTCCAATAATTATTGGTTTTTCAATTTTATTGTTTTGGATATAATTAGCAATTTCTGTTTTCCAGTTTTCGAATGATGGATTTGGCCGTGGTTTTACTCCCGCGAAACCAGCCATTGTAAATGTGTAGCAAGTAAAATCTTTTTCGAATGCGGTTTTGGTTTCGTTCCAAACTTCTCCGGAAGAAGCAAATCCCGGAATAAATAGTATAGATTGTTTCCCTTTTCCGGTTTTAAGAACTTCAAAAGGATATGATTTTGTTTGTGCAAAAACATTTAGACATAATGCTGAGAATAAGAATGCGATAATTACGATGATATACTTTTTCATTTTTAATAGTTTTAAGTTGTTAAATAATCGGATCCGTGCTTTGGATACGTGAACTATTAAAATGTTACAACATTTTGAAAATTTTCAATAATTAAATTCCAAATTCCAATGTTGGAGTGTTTTTTAAACAGCAAAGTGCGCAAAGGTTTACGCAAAGAACGCTAGGTTATTTTACTCACGAAGGCGCAATTTTTTCCTTAATATTGTCATTCCGAGGAACGAGGACACGAGTGATAGCGAACTGGCGAAGCAATCTTCGTAAGCAGCTCTACAAAGATTGGCGACATTGATTGCGGAGCTTCTCGCGAAGATTCCTCGTTCCTCGGAATGACAAACTATGTGTTTTAGAAATAAATCTCTGAGAATTAGTACAATTGGCGGTAAAAAAACACGCACAAAAAAATCCCAAACCCCAATCGTAAAATTGGAATTTGGAATTTTAAATATTGGATTTTATTTGGTTATCCAACCAAATTAATGATCTTCCCAGGAACGATAATCACTTTATTTGGTGTTTTACCATCTAATTGCTTCAAAGTTCTTTCATCTTTCATGATGATTTCTTCGATTTGTTCCTTGGTTAAATCCAAAGGCAATTTGATCGTAAAACGCATTTTTCCGTTGAAAGAAACCGGGTATTCTTTTTCAGATTCCACCAAATGCTTTTCTTCAAAAATTGGGAAAGCAACTTCAGAAATTGAAGTTGTGTGTCCCAACTGCGACCATAATTCTTCTGCGATATGCGGTGCGTAAGGTGAAACCAAAATCGCTAACGGTTCTAAAATCGCTCTTGAATGACAATTTTGAGAAGACAGTTCATTTACACAAATCATAAACTGAGAAACCGAAGTATTGAAAGAGAAATTCTCAATATCTTCTGCTACTTTTTTGATTGTTTTATGCAATGATTTTAAGTTGTCTTTTGTTGGTTCGTCGTTGTTTACGATTAAACCGTTGTCATCAAAATACAATCTCCATAATTTTTTCAGGAAACCAAAAACTCCTGAAATCCCAGCAGTATTCCAGGGTTTTGCCTGCTCTAACGGACCTAAGAACATTTCGTACAAACGTAATGTATCAGCTCCATATTCTGCACAAATATCGTCTGGCGTTACAACATTGTATTTTGATTTCGACATTTTTTCAACTTCGCGACCAACAATGTATTTCCCGTTATCGTCTAAGATAAATTCAGCATCAGCATAATCTTCTCTCCATGATTTGAATTTTTCAATATCTAATTCATCAGAAGAATTAACTAACGCCACATCAACATGAATTGCATCAAAATGAATACTCGAAAATTTCAGATTAAAATCAGAAGAATAAGAATTATTAAAATGATCCTCTTGTTCTTTTACAAATCGGTTAATCTGTTCATTACTTCCATTCTTTAAATAATCATTAATAACATTTTTAGAAACAAAAGTGTCAATTATTTCAAAACAAATATCACTTTTTGAATCTGAAAAAGTTCTTTCGAAATCGATCTTAACTCTATAAACAAAAGCACTAGTCCCCAAGATCATTCCCTGATTGATCAGTTTTTTGAATGGCTCTTCAGTTGGAGCAAAGCCTTTGTCTTTTAAGAATTTGTTCCAGAAACGAGAATACAATAAGTGACCCGTTGCGTGTTCGCTTCCTCCAATATATAAATCAACGCTTTCCCAATACGCCAAAGCTGCTGCCGACGCAAATTCATTTTCGTTGTGCGCGTCCATATAACGCATCCAATACCATGAACTTCCTGCCCAGCCTGGCATTGTATTTAATTCTAAAGGAAAGGTCGAAACATTATCAACCAAATCAGTATTGACAACTTTATTTTGTTTCGTATCCCAAGCCCAAACTGCAGCATTTCCTAAAGGCGGCAATCCATCTTCAGTTGGTAAATATTTCTCTACTTCCGGTAAAATGATTGGCAAATGCTGTGTGTCGATCATTTTTGGCAATCCGTTTACATAATAAACCGGGAACGGTTCACCCCAATAACGCTGACGAGAAAAAACAGCATCACGCAAACGGTAATTTGTTTTTCCGGTTCCCTGCCCTATTTCTTCTAATTTTTCGATTGTTTTTTTAGTCGCCTCTTTATAATTTAATCCGTTTAAGAAATCCGAATTTGCGATTTCAACGTTATCTTTTGATCCGTAAGCTGCTTCAGAAATATCGACATTAGCGAAGATATTTTTGATTTCCTGCATTCCGTTCTGACCTTTAAAGAAATTAGCAAACGCATAATCTCTTTCGTCTCCACAAGGAACTGCCATTACAGCACCGGTTCCATAACCAGCCAAAACATAATCACCAATCCAAACCGGAATAGCTTCTTTTGTAAAAGGATGTTCCGCATACGCTCCTGTAAATACTCCCGAAATGGTTTTTACATCAGCCATACGCTCACGCTCAGAACGTTTTGAAGTTTTTTCGATATACGCTTCAACAGCCGCTTTTTGTTCCGGAGTTGTAATTTTAGCCACCAAATCATGTTCCGGTGCCAAAGTCATGAATGTTACTCCAAAAATAGTATCAGGCCTTGTCGTAAATACATCGATTACTTCATTGTGATTTTTCACATTGAAAGAAACCATTGCACCCACAGATTTTCCAATCCAGTTTCTTTGAGACTCTTTTATTGACTCGCTCCAGTCGATATCATTTAGCCCCTGAAGCAGGCGTTCGGCATAAGCAGAAATTCGCATACTCCATTGTGTCATTTTTTTTCTTATAACAGGAAAGCCTCCACGCTCCGAAACTCCGTTTACAATTTCGTCATTTGCCAGAACTGTTCCTAAGCCTGGACACCAGTTTACCTCAGTTTCTGCCAAATAAGTTAATCTGTATTGTAAAAGGATTTTTTCCTGCTCGTCTTTTGAAAACGCATTCCATTCACCTGATGAAAAACCTTGGATATTATCATCAGAAACAGCTTTTACATTTGCATTTCCTTCTTTTTCAAAAATAGAAACCAAAGTCGAAATGTCTTCGGCTTTGTCTGAATTTTTATTGTACCAGGAATTGAATAACTGAATAAAAATCCATTGTGTATGTTTGTAATAATCCGGATTTGAGGTACGCACTTCACGTGCCCAGTCAAATGAAAATCCGATTTTATCTAATTGTTTTCTGTATCCTGCAATTTGTTTTCCTTCTTTATCTACTCCACCGTCAATATTTACACGGGTAGTATCTTCCGGACGCTGACCTGTCTGAATTGCATATTGCTCAGCCGGTAATCCAAAACTGTCGTAACCCATTGGATGCAAAACATTGAAGCCCTGATGTCTTTTGAAACGAGAATACACATCTGAAGCAATATAACCCAGCGGATGCCCAACGTGTAATCCTGCTCCTGATGGATAAGGAAACATATCGAGAACATAATGCTTTGGTTTTTCAGAGTTGTTTTTTGCTGCAAAAGTTTGATTTTCTGCCCAATATTTTTGCCATTTGGCGTCAATTTCGTTTGGATTGTATTTCATTTTTTAAGGTTCAAAGTTGCAAAGTGACAAAGGCTCAAAGGTTTTCTCACTTAATGAATTATGGCGCAAATTTACATTTATTACACATTGTACCAAAGCTATTTCACTGACAAACAAATAAAATAACAAAATACGTATTTTGTTTAAGTAAAAATACGTAACATTGTAATCATAAATACGTATTTAAGATAATCGATTATCAAAAAAAGTTTCTTTTAAATCTGCATCGATGAGTGAAGATAAAAAATACAATATCGAAGTCCGGGTTTGGATTGAAGAATCTGAAGGTCCGTTTCTGGGAATTGGGAAAATCTGGCTTCTTGAAAACATAAAAAAAACAGGTTCAATTACCAATGCTGCCAAAGAAATGAAAATGGCGTATCGCCAGGCCTGGCAGCTGGTTGAAGAAATGAACAAGCGTGCCGAATCTCCTTTGGTCGAAAAATTACTGGGCGGAAAAGGCGGCGGCGGCGCACGACTGACTGAAGCCGGTGAAAAAGCTATAACTGTTTTTTACGAAGTCGAAAAACGAATTAAGGATTTTGCTATTAAAGAAACTCAAAACCTGAAATTTTAAAAATTTAAA
The DNA here is from genome assembly GCF_000735715.2 of Flavobacterium chungangense LMG 26729. Classification (NCBI taxonomy): domain Bacteria; kingdom Pseudomonadati; phylum Bacteroidota; class Flavobacteriia; order Flavobacteriales; family Flavobacteriaceae; genus Flavobacterium; species Flavobacterium chungangense. The sequence goes on along the minus strand of NZ_JASY01000004.1, from coordinate 260,918 downwards.
TAGCACTATTCATTTTAAAACATAATGATTGTGCATTTAAAAAAAATTAAATCCAGTGCAATATTTAGTGTCAGGCTGAGCGGAGTCGAAGCCTATTTATGGCATCAGCCTTCGACTCCGCTCAGGATGACAATTATTTAGCAAGAAGTAAGTTTAAATCAATTTTACAATGATTAAAAAAAATTAAATAACCAAAACCAGTTTTAATATTTTTCAGTATTCATTTAAAAACATACTGAAATAAAATTTGTATTTTATGAAGATAAAAATATACTTGTTTCTGTTTTTTATAAGTCTTAAATGCTTTTCTCAGACAGAAAATTCAAAAATAAATCAGGATAGTATTAAAAAAGAAGTCCTGAACGAAATTGTCATTACAGCCTCAAGACGTTCAGAAAATTTAATGCGATCCCCAATAAGTATCGAACAGTTAAAATCGGCGGAAGCCAAAATAATGGGATCACCAAGTATTTATGAAACACTCGAAAATGTAAAAGGAGTTCAGATTATTACGCCAAGTTTAGGTTTTAAAGTCATTAATACAAGAGGTTTTGCTAATACTACAAATGTGAGATTTGCCCAGTTAGTGGACGGAATCGACAATCAGGCACCACATTTAGGTGCGCCAATTGCCAATGCTTTAGGAGCGAACGATCTTGATATTGATAAAATCGAAATTATTCCGGGAACTGCAGCTGCTTTATATGGAATGAATGCGATCAACGGTTTAGCAAATATTCAAACTAAAAATCCATTTGACTATCAGGGAATCAGTATTCAGCAATTAACCGGTGTAAATCATGTTGGGAATACAGATCGGTTTTCCCCAAAAGTGTATTCGCAGTTTAATTTGAGAATTGCAAAAACTTTAAGTTCTAAATTGGCTTTTAAAGCAAACCTTTCTACAACCGGCGGAACGGATTGGGTTGCCGACGACAGAACCGATTTGGCTCCAAATGCAAATGCTTCAACCAATTTATTCGGAGCTGATAATCCGGCATATGACGAAGTAAACGGTTACGGAAACGAATCGGCGAACCGGAAAACATTAAACTTAAATGGTAAAAATTATGTTGTCGCCAGAACGGGCTATCGCGAAACTGATATTTCTGACTATGAAATTAAAAATTACAAAGCAGATCTGGGGTTATTTTTCCGCCCAAAAAAAGGGCATGAATTGGCTTTAACTTATAAAACCGCTCTTATCAATACCGTTTACCAGCGATCGAACCGGTTTCAATTAGACAATTATACTTTAAATCAGTTTTCAGCAGATTATCATACACCCGTTTTTCAGGTAAAAGCATATGCTACAACAGAGAATACGGGCGACTCATACAACATGCGATCATTGGCTGAAAATATGGACCGTGCTTTTAAATCAGACAATCAATGGTTTGCAGATTATAGCACTGCTTATAAAAACGCTGTAACAAATGGTGCCACTGTTGCCGATGCTCATAAAATAGCCCGAACAACATCTGACAATGGACGCTTTGAACCTGGAACTGATGCTTATGAAGCAAAGAAAAATGAATTAACAGACATCAACAATTGGGATATTGGTGCGGCGCTTCGTGTAAAATCGACTTTGGTTCATGGGGAAGGATTAATTAACTGGGACAAAGCTTTTACTTCTTTCTTAGAAAAAATAGATGCAAAACTTTTAAGCGGTTTCGATTACAGAAACTATATTATTGTTCCGGACGGGAATTATTTTATCAATCCCGAAAGCGATTCTGAGAATTTAACCTATCAAAAAACGGGTGCCTTTACTCAATTGACCAAAGGCTTTTTTTCTGACAAATTACGTTTGGGGGCAACTATCAGAATGGACAAAGCCGATTATTTTGATGCTAAATTCACTCCGCAGTTTACGGCTGTTTATTCTCCAAAAAAAACACTCAACTTTAGAGCTTCGTATCAAAACGGTTATCGTTTTCCGAGTATTTTTGAAGGATTTTCCAATGTAAATTCGGGTGGCGTAAAACGTGTTGGAGGTTTACGAATTATGTCTGACGGTATTTTTGAGAATTCGTATACAAAAGCTTCAATCGATAAATTTCAGGCACAGGTAAACAGCGATGTGAATACACTTGGTTTAACTCAGGCGCAGGCTATTGAGAAGAATAAAAATACGATTCAGAAAAATCCGTACACCTATTTAGAACCTGAATTTGTAAAATCATTTGAAGTTGGTTTTCGAGGAATGGCTTTAAACCAAAACCTTTTCATTGATGCCGATTTCTATTATAACTCTTATAAAAATTTCATCGCTCAGGTAGAAGCCAGTATTCCAAATACAACAGATCCAAGTTTGATTCCGACCTCATTATATTCAAGAACAACTCAAAACCGTTATCGTTTGTGGACGAATTCTAAAAGTAAAATTTACAATTATGGCGGAAGCTTAGGTTTAAAATACCGATTTGATCAAACTTTCACCGCATTAACCAATGTAACTTATACCAAACTAGACCGCACAGATGATAAAGATGGATTGGAAGATGGTTTCAACACACCGGAATTTAATATCAACGGAACTTTGATTGCCCAAAACATCTGGAAAAATCTAGGCGCAAGTGTAAGTGCACGCTATCAAAACAATTTTGATTATGTTTCTTTCCTCGTTAGCGGAAACGTACCGTCTTACTGGACTATGGATGCACAGGTAAATTACAATTTCAAAAAAGGCATTTCAGCAAAACTGGGCGGAACTAATATTTTAAACAAACCTTACACTTCTATCCTTGGCGGACCCTCTATTGGCGGATTGTACTATTTGTCATTAGTTTGGGAGACAAGTAAAACTTAATTTTTAAAAACTCACATTAATCTTTCTTGATATGAAAACTCTAAATTATATTCTCGTTCTTCTAATTGCATTTTCATCTACAATGTGCAATTCTTCTAAAAAAGATAACGAAGAAATTATTTCAACAGAAACGACATCAAAAACAGAAAAACACCAATACAAAACTCTTTCAGCAAACGATAGTCTAAAATTAATCAATCATGAAATTGAAATAAAAGGTGATATTGAATTTCCTTTACAATTGACGGTAGATTCTTTAAGAAAAATGAAAGTAGTTGTAATTGATAATTTCAAAATAATGGGTAAAAACGGCGAAATCAAAAAAGAAATTAAAACTTGTAAAGGCGTTCTTTTGAGAGATATTCTGGAAAAAGCCAAAATCAAACAAAACGGAAATAAAGACAGAAACTTTTATATCGTAGCAAGAGCTTCTGATGATTACAAAGCCACTTTTTCATGGGCAGAAATTTTTAATAATCCAACCGGAGAAAACACATTCATACTTTTTGAAGAAAATGGCAAATCGATTAAAAATGGTGAAATGATTGCGATTTGTAAAAATGATATTAAAACCGGTCCAAGACATGTTTATTGGCTAAAAAGTATTGAGGTTTACAAAGTGAAATAGCTTTTTTAAGATTCAAAGTTGCAAAGACTCATAGTTGTAAAGCTTTTTATACTGTTTATTTCAATATCTAATTGTACATTTATGGTATAAAAGTTCGTTATTAACTTCATATAAAGAAATTCTTTATTATTTTTACCACATAATTTAAGCAGACTATGAGTTCTAACTTTGATAAATTTCAAAAGCGCAGGTTAATTTCCTCTTATTTTTCGGTAGTATTAAGTGTATTCTTGGTTTTATTCCTTTTGGGAGTACTGGGATTATTCATTATTAATTCAAAAAAACTGGCCAATGATTTTAAAGAAAAAATCGCCATGACAGTTTTCTTTAAAAACGAAGCTACAGATAGTGTTACCAAGGCATTTGATACCGAATTAAAAAGAGCTCCTTTTGCAAAATCGTATGTATACGTTACCAAAGAAAAAGCGGCAAAAGAGCATACAGATATCATTGGCGAAGATTTCCTGACCTTTTTAGGAGAAAACCCATTATTGAATTCTTACGATATTCATTTAAAAGCAGATTATGTTGAAAGAGACAGTATCACAAGAATTGAAAGCGATTTGCGTAAAAACACGATGATCGAAGATATTGTTTACGACAAACAACTAGTAAACTTAGTAAATGACAATATCAAAAAAGTAAGTATGTGGATTTTGATTATCAGCGGTTTCCTTGCGGTGATTGCGGTTTTATTAATCAACAGTTCCTTGCGTTTATCCATTCATTCAAATAGATTTATTATTAAAACCATGCAAATGGTTGGAGCGACAAAAGCCTTTATTCGTAAGCCTTTTGTAGTGCGTAGTGTAAAACTTGGAATGTTGGGAGCTGGTTTAGCTATCATTGCCCTGATTGCTCTTTTAATGTATGTTGAAACTAATTTCCCGGGATTAGGAATTTTAGAAGACAAAGCCTTAATAGGATTGGTTCTATTAGCTGTTTTTGGATTAGGCGTTTTAATTACCTGGGTCAGTACACATTTTGCTACACAAAGATTCCTGAATTTAAGAACAGACGATCTTTATTAATTTTAGATTTAATAAAAAAAAAACCTTAAACCTCGCTTAGGGTGACAAAAAGATAATAATGAAAAATAATATTAAAGAAGAACAAGAACAACCTCAAAAACAAGAATTTCTTTTTGACGGCATCAATTACAAAATTTTATTGATTGGAATTGGCGTTATCGCACTTGGATTTTTTTTAATGTCTGGTGGAGGAAGTACTGATCCAAATGTTTTCAATGAAGATGTTTTTAGTTTCAGACGTATTCGTTTAGCTCCAACAACTGTTTTGATTGGTTTTGGAATCACGATTTATTCTATCTTTAAGAAATCTAAATAGACTTTTTTTAGATTTCTTAGACTGTAGATCTTTAGATTATTCGATTAATCTTTAAAAAAAGTCTAAAATCTAAGATGTCTAAGAATCTAAAAATCTAAATTAATGAATACATTACAAGCGATTCTTATTGCAATAGTTGAAGGATTAACAGAATATTTGCCGGTTTCTTCTACAGCACACATGATTTTCACAAGTTCTTTTTTCGGAATACAGGAAGATGATTTTGTAAAATTGTTTCAGGTTTCTATTCAGTTTGGGGCTATTTTGGCCGTTGTTGTTTTATATTGGAAGAAATTTTTTGACTTCAGTAAAATCAATTTTTATGTTAAGCTGGCTTGTGCTGTTATTCCTGCATTGATTTTAGGAAAATTATTTGATGACAAAATTGATGCTGTTTTAGGAAATCCTGTTCCGATAGCTATTGTTTTAATTCTGGGCGGAATTGTATTGCTTTTTATTGATAATCAATTCAAAAATTCAACTATTATTAATGAAGAAGATATTACAATAAAAAAAGCCGTAACAATCGGTTTTTGGCAGTGCCTTGCCATGATGCCCGGAACAAGCCGTTCTGCCGCTTCTATAATTGGCGGAATGCAGCAAGGATTAGACAGGCAGACTGCTGCAGAATTTTCGTTTTTTCTTGCCGTTCCTACAATGCTGGCAGTTACAACCTATTCATTGTTATTAAAAACTTATGAAGTTTCGCAACTGAAAGGTTACGAATTATTGACACAATCCCCTGACAATCTGAAATTATTTTTGATTGGAAACGTAATCGCATTTGTAGTAGCCATTATTGCTATAAAATCTTTCATTGGAATCATCAAAAAATACGGTTTTAAACCATGGGGTTATTACAGAATTGTGGCTGGAATACTTTTATTGGCGTATTTTTCCTTAAATAAATAATTTTGAAAACACCCGAAGAATATTTAAACGGACAAGTCTTACTGATTGATAAACCTTTAAAATGGAGTTCTTTTCAGGCTGTTAACAAATTAAAATACCTTTTAATTAATAAAGTTGGACTTCCAAAGAAATTTAAAATTGGTCATGCCGGAACTTTAGATCCTTTAGCTACAGGACTTTTATTAATCTGTACAGGGAAATTCACAAAAAAAATATCTGAACTTCAGGGGCAGGCAAAAGAATATACCGGAACGTTTTACATTGGAGCCACTACTCCATCATATGATCTGGAAACTGAAATCGATGAGACTTTTCCAACAGGTCATATTGATCAGGATTTAATTAATGAAACGGTAAAACAGTTTTTAGGTGAAATCGATCAAAAACCACCTATTTTTTCAGCCATTAAAAAAGATGGGGTTCGCTTGTATGAGCATGCACGTGCGGGAGAAACTGTCGAAATTGCCAGTAGAAAAACCACAATTCATGAATTTGAGATTACAAGAATTGAATTGCCTGAAATTGACTTTAGGGTAGTTTGCAGCAAAGGAACTTATATTCGGTCATTAGCTTTTGATTTTGGAAAAGCCCTTAGATCAGGTTCCCATTTGATCGTTTTGCGCAGAACAAAGATTGGTGATTATGATGTAAAAGACGCTATTGATATCACTTTGTTTGAAGAAAGATTAAAACTATAATAAATAAAAAAGCACATTACAAAATTAAGACCGTAGTAATGTGCCTTTGCCAGCTCTTGATAAAAAATAATATTATTTCATACTTAACAGAGTTAATAATGAGGTATATTTTTTCCTCCAAATAAAAATCTTGAAAAAAAATCGTAAAATCTTTCAAATAACTTTTTCATAACAGCGTATTTTTAATTAATTAATATTAAAATCAACACCAATAAAAAGAGTAAATTAAAGAATAAATAATAGATGTGGGATTTATATTACTAAGCTACAAAATATTAAATTAATAAAAAAGTATTTTGGGTATTTTTTATTACTAAAATTCTTGTTTTCAATGATTTATACAAAAACAAAGCATTTGAAAGATTTATTTATAAAAATCATAACCGGTCATACTTTATGTTTTCCATAATCTGAACCAATTCTTCCTGAACCGACATTCCTTTGTCTGCCAAATACCATAATTGCAGATCTGTTTTGATTTTCTCATCCACAACACCAAAATCTTTTTTATAATTGGTCATAAGTTCTGCGGCTCCTTTTGGTCTTGGTCCCCAATCTGCACGAACAATTCCTGCTTCTTTACAAATTACAATAACTTTTGGAATTGCCCTTCCCCCATTTGTTAAGTAATGACTCATTAATTCGTCATTTTCATCTCTTAAAACAATTCTCAGGTCAATTTTTTTATCCGAGGCCAAAACCATTTTGTTCAATATTGGAAGTATTTGCGCAGCATCCCCACACCAACCTTCAGAAATAACCAGCCAAATGTAGTGGTTGTTCAAATTTTGCAATTTCGAAATCGCTTCTTCAGAAATTTTAATAGTTTTCTCCAGACGGTTCATTCGGGCTTCATTCAAACTAGTATAATGCCTTAAACTTTCAGACTGTTCATCTCCGGTTGATTTCCCTTCTGATAATAAATCGGTAACTAATTTTCTATATTCAACATAGGAATAACTATGGAATAATGCTTTGGCTACAATACTTTTCATGTTCTTTGTTTTAGGTCTGATAAATTTAAGCAATTTAATAAAGCCCAAATAATGACTTTTGTCATAATAAAGAGAATAAATCTCTTAAACAAAAGTCATTAACAATTCTTACTTTTAATTAAAAGCGGTTATTACAATTCTAGGTATCACACGTTACATCATCCCAATCAGCTTCGCCATAATTTATCAGCCAGTTTAAAGCATAGTGCCGTTCGTACACCACTCCCGGATGAATCGCAGTCATCTCTTCTCCGTTTAACCTCGCATCCACACACGCCCAGTCTAATCTGTAATACAAATCGTTTAGTCCCAATATTTCTGATTTACTTTTGGTTTCAAAAACAGAATTAATAAAATCATTCGGATCTCGATCCGGAGCTACAGGGTATTCCTCTGCCGGAATATCATTTAAACTGCATAGTTTATCAGGAAATCCTAAATCCTCAATTTTATTTAATGCGAACATCAAAGTCCAAATAAATTCACATTTCCATGATTCATTACTTTTTTTCTGTTCCGTCGGATTCGCTAAAAAGTCTTTTTCATTTGGGGTAACAAAATCCCATAAATTATAATGCTGAAGATATTCGATCGCTTCTTGATTCGAGATAGTATCAAAAGCCACCAAATTGGTCATCGCCAAAACACAAACACGTACTGCTACTTCTTTTGGAGTTCTGAGAACAACACCTTCCTCCGGCTCTATATAAGGCAGATAATTATTTATTTTGATATGCTTTCCCCGCAGAATTTTTTCGCTGTTTGTTTTCCATTCCTTCTGAGATTCGGTTATTTCTACAAGCTCTTTGTCATAATAAATGCTGTTAATTTTTACATCTAAACCTTCAATTTCACAATTTCCATTAATATCCAGAATTAGATTTAAATTTTCATCCAGAAAATGCTGTTCATTAGATTGACTGATTATTGTTTTGGGCTGTACAAATAATACAGCTTCAAAATCTTTGGCTAACTTTTGAAGCAATTCTTTTAAATTCTTAGTCTGCCCTTTTTGCTGAGTAATTGAAAACTCTGAATTCAAGGTCTGAATTTTATGAAGAAATAACGATTTTACTTTTTCGTTATTGGAGTCTAAAGAATCTACATATCCATATAAACCTCTAAGATTTCCGGTTAGAGGAGAATCATCAGTTTCAGGCAGCTGATAAGATGGTTCTTTTCTTTCTCTGTATTGAACTGTTAGCTTGCTTCCGGAACTAAAGAAACCATCTTTAGTTTCAATTGAAGCAATTTGAGACCCATCCTGACTGGCACTTGTAATAGTACCTTTGGGATAACTGCTCCTGAGTACCTCAACTATTTTATCAAAACCAATCTGATGAGAATAAAGTGTACAAATCATAATTTTTAGCTTAGTTTTAAGTTATTATATTTATTTATTTTTTAAAAGGAAGAATCATCTGCTTCGTTATTTAAAATCAAAAAAACAAAAACAATTCTTACAAAAATAAAAGAATTTCATTCAAATATAGAGAGAAATTATTTTTGTAAACATTATTTCTAAAAAACAGAATATGTCTATATTTGCACAAACAAAAGCAACACACATGAAATATAAAAGAATTCTTCTAAAACTAAGCGGTGAAGCGTTAATGGGAGACTTACAATACGGAATTGACCCTAAAAGATTAGCCGAATATGCCGAAGAAATTAAGCAAATTCACAGTAAGGGAGTAGAAATTGCTATTGTTATTGGAGGTGGAAATATTTTTAGAGGAGTTGCAGGAGCAAGTGCCGGTATGGATAGAGTACAAGGTGATTATATGGGAATGCTGGCAACTGTTATCAACGGAATGGCTTTACAGGGTGCACTTGAAGACAAAGGAATGAAAACCCGTCTGCAGACTGCCTTAAAAATGGAGTCTATCGCAGAACCTTACATCAAAAGAAGAGCCGACCGTCATCTTGAAAAAGGAAGAATCGTAATTTTTGGTGCCGGAACCGGAAACCCATATTTTACTACCGATACAGCAGCTGTTTTAAGAGGAATAGAAATTAATGCTGATGTTATTCTAAAAGGAACCCGTGTTGATGGTGTTTATGATTGTGATCCTGAAAAAAATGCTTCGGCAGTAAAATTTGATTTTATTTCGTTTGATGATGTCCTTAAAAAAGGATTAAACGTAATGGACACAACTGCGTTTACTTTGAGCCAGGAAAATAAACTACCAATCGTTGTTTTTGACATGAACAAAATTGGAAACTTATTAAAAATCTGCGAGGGCGAAAACATCGGAACTGTAGTAAATATTTAGACAGCTTAGATTGTTAGAATTTAGATTATTAGATTTCTATCTATTTCGACAATCTTATAATATTCAAAAAATAAAAAATCATATTAGTTAGTATAATCAGATAATTGCTTTTTTAGAAAAATCTGAAAACCCAAAAAGTCTGAAAATCTAAAAATCTAAAAAAATGAGTGAAGAAATAGATTTTATATTAGAAAGTACTGAAGAATCAATGAATGGTTCTATTGCACATTTAGAAAAAGAGTTTCTTAATATCCGTGCAGGAAAAGCTTCTCCAGCTATGTTAGGAAGTGTTTTTGTAGATTATTACGGATCAGCAACACCTCTTTCTCAAGTGTCAAAAATCAGTGTTCCTGATGCAAGAACAATCACACTGCAGCCTTTTGAAAAAAATATGCTGCAAGTTATCGAAAAAGCAATTATGGTTGCCAATATTGGTTTCAATCCGATGAATAATGGGGATGTTATTATAATCAGTGTTCCGCCTTTGACAGAAGATCGCCGTAGAGAATTGGCAAAACAGGCAAAAGCTGAAGCCGAAGATGCTAAAATTGGTGTACGTAATGTTCGTAAAGATGCCAACACAGACATTAAAAAATTAGAAAAAGAAGGAACTTCTGAAGATATTTGCAAATCTGCAGAAGAAGAAGTTCAGAACTTAACGAATGCTTACATCAAAAAAATTGATGAATTATTGGCCGCAAAAGAAGCCGAAATCATGAAAGTGTAACTTATTTGTCACAAAATTAAGAATCCGTTTGGTTAAAATTATACCAGACGGATTTTTTTATTCTTATTTTTGCATACCAAAAATACATTCTTATCGTTTTGAATCCATATTACACTATATGAAGCTATTCTGTTTTTTAACTTTGTTTTTTACGCTGACTCTACATGCGCAATTTCAAATAAACGGAATTGTAAACGACTCTAAAAACAAACCTCTTCCGTTTGCTACTATTACTACTCCGGACAATAACAATACGATTACGGATGTTGATGGAAAATTTATACTTTCTTCTAAAGTAAAAATTACTTCTTTTACTGTTTCATATATTGGTTATCAAACGAAAGTAATCACCGTTTCAGACAACAAAAAGTTTTATCCAATTTCGCTTAAGCAAAGAACAGACAATCTCAAAGAAGTTATTATTTCGAATGAGAATCCTGCATTAGCAATTTTAAGAAAGGTTATTAGCAATAAAAACAATAATAACCCGCAAAAAAAATTAAATAGTTTTGAGTATAAAACGTACAACAAACTGATTGTAACAGCAAATCCTGACTCAATCAAGGGTAGAATTGACTCTTCTGCTGCTTATAAAGATTTAAAGAAAAAAAGAATTAATGTTGACTCTTCTGACTATAAATTTAAAGAACTTATAAGCAAACAGCATTTGTTTCAAACAGAAAAACTATCACAATATCAATTCGGAAACAAAAAACTCAAAGAAACCATTCTGGGTACAAAGATGGCAGGTTTTAAGCAGCCTGTTTACGAAATTATTGCTTTCAATTTACAGTCAATTTCTATTTATGATGCTAAATATGAACTTTTTGAAACCAAATACAATAATCCTATTTCTAATGATGCTTTAAAAGATTACAATTATAAATTATTAGATACTGTTGCTATTCAGGGCCGAAACACCTTTATGGTTTATTTTAAGAATAAGAAAAAAAGAAGAGCATCCGGCTTAGAAGGTGTTTTATATATTGATCAGGAAAATTATGCCATTGCAAAAGCAGTCATGCGCATAAAAGGGGTTCTCGACATTAGCGGAGTCCATGAATTTGAATATGTGCCCGAAGAAAAAATCTGGTTCCCGGGCAATACTACTTTTAAAATTGTAAAAGGGAAAAATGACGATGATATTAAAATTTTAGGCGGCACTATCCAGTTTGATGGAGATATAGAAGAAGGCTTTGAAATTAGAGAAAAAAGTGCTTCAGATTTTACTTATTTACTTTCTGAAAGCAATAATTTCGACATCCATTACAATACAACTACCCCAATAAATAACCCATCACTTTATATCGAAATTAAGGATGATGCCAGCAAAAAAACAGAAGATTTCTGGAACCAGTACCGAAAAGAAAGCCTTGATTTGAAAGGTCAGAAAACCTATTTATTACTAGACAGCCTGTCTGTTCGCAACAGAATCGAAAAACGTTTAGGAATAGGTCGGAAAATCATTAATGGTTTTTATCCAATAGGACCGGCTGATCTTGATTTGAAAAAAATCATCAGCTATAATAACTATGAAGGTTTCAGACTTGGACTTGGAGGCATTACAAACGAACGTTTTTCTAAATATTTCAGGATTGAAGGCTATGGAGCCTATGGTACAAAAGATGGAAACTTTAAATACAATTTGGGCTTTGGAGTTTTATTGGACAAAAACACTAATACCTGGCTAAACGGATCTTATACTGATGATGTCAGGGAAATTGCGAGCACTCTTTTTGCCGTTGACAAACGTGTTTTTAAAATTTATGATCCACGCCCTATTAACATTAGTACTTTCTATCATTATATTAGCTGGAAAACTAATCTTCAAACTAAAATTATTCCAAAAACAGAAGCTGTTTTAGAAATATCAAGAAATCAAATCGAACCTAAATTTGATTATCTTTTTAATTTAAACGGAAAATTATATTCAAGCTATGTGATGACCACAACAATGCTTTCGATAGTTTGGGCACCGTTTAGTGATTTTATGCAGACACCAACAGGCAGAAACGAAACTGAAAAGCGATTTCCAAGATTTACGTTTCAATATACACAGTCTTTGCCAAATGTTTTAGATAATGATTTTACATTCAGCAAAATAGATTTTAAAACTGAATATGAAAAAAAATATCTGAACGGTCAGAAAACCAGCTTTTTATTGCAGGGAGGCTTTGCTACAGGCGATGTACCTATAACCCATTTGTACAACACTATGCCAAACAATCTTAATAAAGAAACGATTATTCAGCGTATTACTTTTTCAGGAAGAAACAGTTTTGAAACCATGTATTTTAATGAGTTTTTCTCTAATCAGTATGCCTTTTTTCAAGTCAAACACGGTTTCAACCGAATTAAAATAATGAAAAAAGTCCGTCCCTCATTGGTATTAGTAACCCGAATGGCCTGGGGACATATGCAAAATCCTGAGCAGCATATTGGCCCAGCTTATAAAACTCTGGACAAAGGATTCTTTGAATCCGGGATTGAGTTAAACAAAATTTACAAAGGTTTTGGTTTAGGCGGTTTTTACCGATACGGACCAAATCAATTACCAAAATTCGAAGATAATATTGCCGTTAAAATTTCTTATGTTATCGATTTGGGATTGTAAATTAAATTCCAATCTTTTTAAATCCCAAATTCCAACCCAAAAAAGTTCCACTTATCATTCCGAGGGATGAGGATGACAATAAAACGTGGTAAAACAATTGCATAAAACGAAATCCCAAACCCCAATCATAAAATTGGAATTTGGGATTTTTATATTGGAATTAAAAAAACCTTATGGCTTCAAAATTAAAACTGATGGCGTATTATTCAGCCAGATACTTTGAGATTCAATCAGTTTTTTCCAGCTGTCTAAACTTATAATCATTAAATTTTGAGTTTCTAAAAACTCTTTTTTTATAGTTCTGTCGTGCATAATCATAATGTGGTTTGGTGCAATCTGTTCAATCGAACGAATACTTTCCTGCATGTCCCGGGTGCTTTTTACTTCGCCACTAGCATCAAGAACTGTAATTTGCGAACCGTTATTATTAATTAATTTCTTTGCATAATCAATCAAAAAAGAATCTTCTTTACTAAAAACAGGCATAAAAATGCGGTCTACTTCTTCCAGATCTTTGTCAATAAAAATTCCAACCGGCATTTTAGTTTTGGCAATAATATGGCGGGTTCTTTCATCAAAGGGAGAGTTTTCAAACAGACCTTCTTTTCCGGTAAACTTATCGATCAAACGATCCGGATTTACAATTCTCGATGTAAACCCTAATATTTTACCAAGCAGAGTTCCTTCAAAAATAGATTGCCCTAACCCTACCAGCAACAAATCATATTCTCCCTGATTTGCAGTGTCTATAATTTCGGTATCAATATCATTTGTTACTTTAAAAACGCTTACCATATTCTGGTTCAAACGCTCAGATTCTTCGATAACCGGAACCAGCATTTTGCGTTCATGATCCTTGACATCAAAAGAGTGAATTTCGGTACTCAAAGACAAATGCATCGCTGTTACAATCGAATTATCGGATTGTTTTTTGACTAAACTATTGGCTATCTGCAAAAGTTTTTTGCCTCTTTCCGGAGTTGCAAACGAAAGGAGAATTTTGTACTTGCTTTTGTTTCCAATTTCCTGAGGTACTATTGTTGGTTTATCCTTAAAAATATAACCAATAAAATCTAAGGCCGGGCCAGTCATAAAAGTAGTAACCAAAGCCATAATAACCATCATCGTAAAAATCTCCGTTGACAAAACTCCCAGGTCATAACCAATATTTAAAACGACCAATTCCATTAATCCACGTGTATTCATTAAGGCTCCAATAGCCAAACTGTCTTTCCAGTTTTGTCCAACGAATTTTGCTGCAAAAGCACTTCCAAAGAATTTTCCAACAACTGCAACTGCAATAATTACAGCCGTGACTTTCCATAAATAAGGATCGTTAAGCAAACCAATCTGCGTACGTAAACCAGTAAACACAAAGAATAAAGGCAATAAAACGATGATAGAAACGTCTTCGACTTTTTCGATAAAAATATTTCTGAATTTATTGTTTTCCGGCATAATGGCTCCGGCTAAAAATGCTCCAAACAAAGCATGAATCCCAATTAATTCTGATGCGTATGAAGAAAACAAAAGTGTTATGAAGAAAATAGCAACTACAGGTTTGTTCAGACTTTCACGAGTTGAATTTAAATCTCCAACACGCTTCAGGAACGGACGAACTATTTTTAACATTACGATTACGTATAAAATCGCTAATCCAATAACATATAATGAACTCGCAAGTGAGCCTGCCTTTACAATTGCAATTACAACTGCCAGAATGCACCAGGCCGTGATATCATCTGCAGCGGCGCAAGTTATGGCAATAGTACCAAGTTTTGTTTTTTGCATACCCCGTTCCTGGACAATTCTGGCCAAAACCGGAAAAGCCGTTATACTCATTGCAATTCCCATAAATAAACCGAAGGAAGAAAATGCCACTCCTTGCGGCGCAAAAGTTCCATAAACAAAATAAGCAAGGGTCAATCCTAAAGCAAACGGAATCACAATACTGGCGTGACTGATTACCACAGACTCATGTGCTTTATTTTTAAGTACTTTTAAATCCAGTTCCATCCCGATCACGAACATAAAAAGTATCAAACCAATCTGACTTAAGAATTGCAGATTTCCTAAAGATTCTTTTGGAAACAAAGCTGCTGAAAATTCCGGAAAATACATCCCGACCAAAGAGGGGCCTAAAACAATTCCGGCAATCATTTCTCCAATTACAGATGGCTGTCCAATTTTTCTAAAAAACCAACCGAACAAACGTGCTGCCAGGATAATGGTTACGATTTGCGCCAGTAAAATAGCTAATGGATGCTGTAAATTTTCAACCATCGAATGAAGAAAGTCATTCCAGTGATTACTTTCTATTTTTTTATGAACGATTCCTCGTCCTGCTTCTAGCGAAGCACCTTTAGAGATCACCCAATATATCAAAGCAGTAAACCCTCCAATGACTGTAACGTAGAATAAAGAATTTTTAATATTATTCATAACCCGTATTTTAAATTATGGGGCAAATATCAGCACTGAATAGGTAGTGAAAAAGTAAATTTACAGCTAATTTTCAATCTATGTAACAAGTCTGAAAAACTTTGTAATAAGTTATAAAAACAGCTGTCATCCTGAGCGAAGTCGAAGGCTAAATAACACAAAATGGCTTCGACTCCGCTCAGCGTGACATGTATTATATTCTAAATTTTGACCTTTTTCAAAAAGTCAGAACGATACGTTTCACTCAGAATTAAGGTACTGTTTTTGTCATTTTTTTCTAAATGATGCAACACAATCTCGTTATGATTAAAAAATTTTATTGCTTTTACCGCTACAATTTCTTTTTTATTAATTCGACAAAAATCAGTTTCCGGCAATTCTTTTAAAAGTGTATCGAATTTCACATTTTTTAAATTCAAAAAACTTCCGTCTGTCAAAAGTACTGTCTTGTCACGGCTGTCGCTTATGGCCGTTTTGATATACTGAATTTGGTTAAAATACAATAACGTTTTCCCTCTGTCTGTATTTAGCTGGATAAATTTTTTAGCTGCTTCCGGTTTATTGAAACGTTCATAAGCTTTTGAAATTGCTTTTTGCAAACGTTCGAGTTTAACGGGTTTTGTAATATAATCTACCGCATCGATATTAAAGGCATCTGCAGCATAATTTTTATAGGCTGTACAGAAAATTACTAATTTGTCCTGAATCATTTCGGCCAGATGCAAACCGTCGATTCCGGGCATTTCAATGTCTGATATTAATAAATCAAAATCGAGATCCGAAATTTCGGCAAGCAGTTTTTCCGGATTATTAAATGTTTTTACGATTTCAATTTCGGGAATTTGTTCGCAAAGCATTTTCAAATACGTTAAACCCGGTAACTCATCGTCCAGTAGCAAGCATTTCAGTTTTGTATTCAAGTAAATCTATTTTTAAATGTGCAATATAAATATCGTTTTCTGTAAACCTTTCGAGTTTGAAGTTGTTTTTATAAATAATTCTTAAGCGGTGTTCCAGAGTTGTATTTCCTAATCCGCCACGTTCTTTTTTCAACACTTTTTTATCCGAAATTTTATTTGAAACCGTCATAAAAAAAGCATTGTCTTTAAACTCAAAAACGACCGAAATAAAGGCATCTGCACTTTGAAGATCGGCGTGTTTAAAAGCATTTTCAATTAAATCAATCGAAATTAAAGGCGCCAGTAAGGGTTGTTCGTATAATTTGTCTTCTTTGTTGATGTTGGTTTTTATCTTCAACTCAAAGAGCGGACTGATTTTGATTTTATTAATTTCAATCAGGTTCAGTGCAAAATCAATTTCTTCTTTGGCGGTAACAAATTTCTTTTTGCTTTCGTATAAAATGTAATCCAGAACATTGGCCAGTTTATCCAAAGCAAAATAAGTCTGATAGGCATGGGACTGAATAGAGTTGAGGATATTCTTAAACAAATGCGGATTCAGTTTGGATTCTAAAGTTTCTAACTGCAAATCGTTCACTTTTCTTTCAAGAGCATAAAAACTTTCTTCGGCATTTTCCTTTGCTTTTTTAGACTGCATTAATTGATACACCATAAAACCAATAATGATGATCAGCAATAAAATGATTGCTAAAAAAATAAAGGTTATCGTGTTGTTTTCCAGCATCGTATTCATTGGTTATTTAATTAATCTGAAATATTTTAATGACTGGAAACAAACTTTAATCCAATAATTGAAGCGATTAATGTTGAAAGAAAAAATATTCTCCAGAAAGTTGCCGGTTCTTTAAAAATCAAAATCCCAACTAAAACGGTTCCAACAGCACCAATTCCTGTCCAAACGGCATAAGCAGTTCCTATTGGCAAAACCTGTGTGGCCTTATAAAGCAAAATCATGCTAATCGAAAGACAGACAAAAAATCCAATCATCCAATAAGTCGATACAATTCCTGTCGTTTCTTTGGCTTTACCTAAACAGGACGCAAAACCAACTTCAAAAAGTCCGGCAATGATTAATAAAATCCAATTCATTTTTTATTCTTTTTAAACTTCAATACAAAGATGAGAAAAGCAATCATATAAATTACAGAAAACACTGAATATCCGAATAAACGAAACTGTTAATTAATGTTAACAAATCGCAAAAACAAGGGGCATTGTTCATCATTTATAGCACTTTTCACTACATTTGCATCCATTTTACAAATTTTATGAAAAACTCCATACAAGTAGGTTTTTGGGAAAAAATTGCCCGAATCATACTTAAAAACAGAATCACGATATTGGTTATTGTGGCAGCAATCACAGTTTTCCTTGCTTTTCAATGGAAAAATCTTGCCATGACTTATACCGAAGCTAATCTGCTCCCGAAAGATCATATTGCAAATAAAGAATATCAAAAATTCTTAGATAAATTTGGAGAAGAAGGAAATCTCGTAGTAATTGGTTTTAAGGATCCAAACTTTTTTAAACCAAAAAATTATGCCGCCTGGAACGAATTGATGACGAGCTTAAAAAAATCAAAAGAAGTTGATTTAGTAGTTTCTTTAAATGATTTGAAAAAGCTGGAAAAAGATACCATCAATGAAAAATTTGTACTTTCTCCGTTTATCGATCAAAGTAAAACCCTGGATCCGGCTTATTTAAAAAAGGTTCAGTTTGACTTATTTAACAATCTGCCTTTTTATGAAGGATTGTTGTTTAACAAAGAAAGCGGAAGTGTGCGTTCTGCAATTTATATTAACAAAAACCTTGTAAATACTGCTGAAAGAAAGACTTTTATTCTTGAAAATTTAGTTCCGAAAATTGATAAGTTTGAAAAAACTACGGGTGTTGACTTAAAAGTTTCCGGAATGCCTTACATCAGGACTATCAATGCAAATGATATGAAAGGCGAAATCGGACTGTTTATCGGTGCTGCCTTAGGGGTTGTTTCGTTGATTTTCTTTTTCTTTTTCCGTTCGTTCAGAGCTACTTTTATTTCCATATTCATTTTGATTTTTGGCGTAATGTGGTCTTTTGGAACATTAGGACTGTTTCATTATAAAATTACAGTTTTAACAGCTATTATTCCACCGTTGATTATCGTAATCGGAATCACTAATTGTATTTTCCTGATTAATAAATACCAGCAGGAAATCAAGCTTCACAGCAATCAGGCAAAAGCTTTGCAGCGTATCATTTCTAAAATTGGAGTTTCGACCCTGATGACGAATCTGACAACTGCTATTGGTTTTGCAACCTTTATGATTACGGGTAACGATTTACTTTTTGAATTTGGTCTCGTAACATCTATCAATGTAATATCGGTTTATCTACTGACTTTGGTAATTGTTCCAATTGTGTACAGTTTCATGCCACTGCCAAAAGAAAAACATTTGTACCATTTAAATAAAACCTATATTTCAATTTTACTGGATTGGGTTGAAAATGTGGTTAAAAATAAACGAAAAGTAATTTATACCATTTACGGCTTGCTTTTGATTTTTAGCGTTATAGGAGTTTCTCAAATGAAAGTTTCCGGAAGTCTGATTGGTGAAATGCCAAAAAGCGCTTCTTTTTTTAAGGATATTTTGTTTTACGAAAAAGAATTCAATGGTGTAATGCCTCTTGAGATTATGATTAATACCAAACGTAAAAAAGGTGTTATGAAATTGTCGACAATGCGAAAAATGGATGAGTTGCAAAATACCATAGCAAGTATGCCTGAATTATCTAAACCTGTTTCGATTGTGAATTTGGTTAAATACTCAAAACAGGCATTTTATAATGGTAACCCTGAATATTATCAGTTGCCGACTTCGCAGGAGCAGACTTTTATTTTGAGTTATGCAAAAAATGCTACGAAAAACAGCAAGGATAATCTGATGAAATCTTATGTTGATTCAACTGGACAATACGCTCGAATTACCACTTTTATGAAGGATATTGGCACAGATGAAATGGCAAAAGTTGAGAAAAAACTACACTCAAAAATTGATGAAATTTTCCCAGCCGATCGTTATGAAGTAACCGTTACCGGAAAAGCATTGGTTTTTCAAAAAGGAACATCTTATTTGGTTGATAATTTAATTGAATCCTTAATATTTGCCATTTTAACCATAGTAGTCCTGATGATGTACCTGTTTAGATCATTAAAAATGGTTATGGCATCTGTAATTACGAATATTTTACCGCTTTGCATTACATCCGGATTAATGGGATACTTCGGAATTCCGTTAAAACCGTCAACGATTTTAGTATTTAGTATTGCATTTGGAATTTCCGTAGATAATGCCATTCAGTTTATGGCAAAATACAGACATGACTTATTACAAAGTAACGGTAAAATAAAAAAATCAGTTTTCAGTGCTTTAAGAGAAACCGGAATCAGTACTTTTTATACATCCGTGGTTTTAATTTTAGGTTTTGCCACTTTTACCTTGTCAAGTTTTAGTGGCACAATTGCTTTAGGAGGATTAATTTCCTGTACTTTGGCTTTTGCTATGTTTGCCAATTTATTAGTTTTACCGGCTTTGGTTCTGACTTTTGAGAAGAAAAAAGCCAAGACTGAAGATTTGGAGCCTTTGGTAAAATAGTTGCTGTAAATCCATAATTCTTACATACACTATAATTACATATTATAATACGTTATAAACTACAACTTTTCGGTTGTAGTTTTTTTTTGTTCAGAAAGTTTAAAAAATTGATTGTTTTTTGGGTTTTTAAATTAAAAATTATCAATATTACACAAACGGTTGCTTGAAATTTTTACAATCAAACAATACTTACCAACTCATTGATTATTAATAATTAAAAAATATTATTTCAATCAAAAAAAACATACATTTGTTAAAATTATTGATTATTTACACAATCGATTGTTTTAAATTTATTAACTATAAACCTTCAAAAAACTAAACCATGATTAAAAAACTACTTTTTTTAGCATTCACTGCTAGTATTACTTCATTAAGCGCACAAAACTTAATTCTCAATGGAAACTTTGAGGCAGGAACCGGAGACGTTTTCACCAACTGGACAAAAACTAACGGAGGTGCCAACTTAACAGCAGATCTTGTAAATGTACACGGTGGTTCAAGATCTCTAAAAGCAATTTCTACAGGAGCAAATGAATACAGCGTCCAACTTCAATCTGATGATATTACTACCGTAATTGGGCACAATTATGAAGTAAGTATGTGGATAAAAGGAACTACCGGAGGAAATACAGTTCGTTTTTCAACTTCAGGAGGAACTGCTGTTTACGGATCTGCTTTTACAGTTACTACAGGATGGCAAACGTGTATTTTAAGTTTTACTGCTACTGCCACAACAACTAAGATAAATTTAGATTTAGGAAAAGGGACAGATACCTTTTATGTTGATGATGTTGCACTATATGATGTATCTACTGCACCTACCTCAGATTTTATCTTAAATGGAAATCTTGAAGCCGGAACAGGAGATACGTTTACCAACTGGTCGAAATATAATGGAGCAGCTAATCTGACAGCAGAAACGGTAGAAGTTCATGGTGGTGCAAGAGCTCTTAAAGCCATATCTACCGGAGCAAATGAATACAACGTACAGCTTGTGAGCGATGCAATGAATCTGGTAGTAGGAAGAAATTATACTGCAAGTATGTGGATCAAAGCCTCTGTAGCCGGAAGCACAGTAAGATTTTCAACTACTGCTACAAGTGCGAACTATGGCCCAAACACAACAATAGGTGCATCATGGCAACAAATAAGTTATACTTTTGCTGCAAAAAGCACTTCAACCAGACTTAATCTTGATTTAGGAAAAAGTACTACTACGTTTTACATAGACGACATTACTTTTATTGGAGCTAACATCACTCTGGCAAATGAAAAATTTGAAAACCAAATCAATAAAGTGGTATTTTACCCGAATCCGGTTCAGGACAACCTGAATATTAGTTCTGAGTCAAACGTAAAATCTTTAATTATCAGTGACACTGCCGGAAGGACGGTAAAAACGATTAAAGATCCTCAAAATATACAGTCTGTTGATGTTTCCGGTTTAAGTAATGGCTTGTATATTTTGTCTACTGATAACAATCAGACATTTAAATTTATAAAGAACTAAGTTAAAGTTTTATAATAATTTCAAAAGCTGTAACCATAAAAAGTTGCAGCTTTTTTTATTCCATCCTCTTATTAAAACATGCAGATTTGTTTGTGCTTTACATTTTAAACTGTTAATAGTATATTTGTTCCTTATTCCCAAAGGCGTTTCTTAATTTCATTTATATAGTCTTCGCTATTTTTTGCCTTTTGAGAAGATGAAAATTAAGAAAGATGAATTGGAGAATTTAGAGAAATAAAAGTTTTTTGCCACGAATTTCACGAAATTGGCGCGAATCATTTATCTGACAGAACCTTGCAAGAAGAATTATGAAGCACATTTTATTTTATATCATATTACTAAATTCTTTTACCTTTTTGGGTCAAACTAAAATTGATAAAAATATTACAATAACCTTTCCCGGCAAACCAGAAATCTTTGAAATAAACGAGAAAAGCGTTAAAGGAAAAGCCTATTATCTAAATTCAAAAGAAGATTCTTTCATCGCAATGAAAGTAAATGTAATTCCTAATGATACGTTAAGCGAAGAAAAACCTAAAAATCTAACTGAATTAAAAAGAAATTACAAAATTAAAATAGCCAAGCAAATTAAAAGCATGGCAAAAAAGGTTTATTTCTCAAAGACTCGTCAGAAATAAAAATCAATACTTTTTTAGCTTACAAATTGAATTTTAAAGGAAATACTTCCGAAGAAGAAATTGGAGAAAGTCAAATCTTATTTTTAAATGGTATAACTTATATATTTATTTACTCAAAAGTTGAAAATTATAGCAAGCAAAATAAAGAGCTTTTTTTCAAATCTATAAAGATTAATGATTCTGAAAATTTAAAACAAATTACTGAACCGTATAATTATTTTACTGCAATTTTATCGATTTTGGGTTCCCTTATTTTTCTTTATTTGATAACTAAATTTCGAAAAAACGAGAAAAAGCGAAATTTAATACAATAAAATAATGCCATAATTACTAGTGTGATTACTCGTTTTTTAGAATGACAAACTAATCCAAAAGACTTCTTCTGAAACCGAGTCCCCTAGCCCTGATCGAAGCGGCATCCTTTCTATTTTTTCTTTAAAAATAGAAAGATACAGCGAAGAGCAGGAAACAGCTTCAAAAATTAATTATTATCGATTATATTTGCAATTCGATACAAAACACTGATCTTATATTAATCTAATATCAGCAATCTAAAATCTAAAATTAAAATGAAACACACAAAGGTTAAAGACTTATTAAACAGTACGACGACGCTACAGGAAGTGAATGCAAAAGGATGGGTGAGAACTTTTAGAAATAATCAGTTCATCGCGCTTAATGACGGTTCTACAATTAATAATATACAATGTGTTGTTGATTTTGAAAACACACCGGAAGAAACTTTAAAAAGAATTACGACCGGAGCTGCGGTTTCTGTTTTTGGAACTTTGGTTGAAAGTAAAGGTGCCGGTCAGAAATACGAAATTCAGGTTAACAAACTTGAAATTTTAGGAGATTCTGATGCGGAGAAATTCCCAATGCAGCCTAAAAAGCACTCTTTAGAATTTTTACGTGAAAATGCTCACTTGCGCGTACGTACAAATGCTTTTGGTGCGATTATGCGTGTGCGTTCTGTATTGTCATTTGCAGTTCACAAATATTTTCAGGATAAAGGTTTTGTTTATGTAAACACACCAATCATTACCGGAGCTGATGCGGAAGGTGCCGGAGAAATGTTCCAGGTAACTTCATTGCCATTGGATAATCTTCCAAAAAATGAAGAAGGAAACATTGATTTCAAAAAAGATTTCTTTGGAAAACATACGAACTTAACGGTTTCGGGACAATTAGAAGGAGAAACGTTCGCAATGGCTTTGGGTCAGATTTATACTTTTGGACCAACTTTTAGAGCTGAAAATTCAAACACTTCCCGTCACCTGGCAGAATTCTGGATGATTGAACCGGAAGTTGCTTTCAACAACCTTGATGACAACATGGATTTGGCTGAAGATTTTATTCAGTATGTAATTAAATATGCTTTAGACAATTGCGGAGACGATTTGAAATTCCTGGAAGGAAGACTTTTAGAAGAAGAAAAATCTAAACCTCAGGCTGAAAGAAGCGAAATGAGTTTGTTAGAAAAATTAAACTTTGTATTAGAGAACAACTTCAAACGTGTTTCTTATACCGAAGCAATTGACATTTTAAGAGATTCAACTCCTAATAAAAAGAAGAAATTTCAATATATCATCAACGAATGGGGAGCTGATTTACAGTCAGAACACGAGCGTTATTTAGTTGAAAAACACTTTAAATGTCCGGTAATTTTATTTGATTACCCAGCAAACATCAAAGCGTTTTACATGCGTTTGAACGACAACACCGAACCAGGAAGAGAAACAGTTCGTGCAATGGATATCCTTTTCCCTGGAATTGGAGAAATCGTTGGTGGTTCTGAAAGAGAAGAGCGTTACGATGTTTTGGTTGAAAAAATGAAAGCCTTAGAAATAGACGAAGAAGAATTATACTGGTACTTAGATACAAGAAGATTTGGTTCTGCAACTCACGCAGGTTTCGGTTTAGGATTTGAACGTCTGGTATTGTTTGTAACTGGAATGACAAACATTAGAGACGTGATTCCTTTCCCAAGAACTCCTGGCAGCGCAGAATTTTAATAGAAAGTTATAAATTATGAGTTATGAGTTAAGAGTTAATTCTTGACTCATAATCATTTAAAAGAAACATATAACTGTTATAAGTTACAAGTTCATGGGCAGAAAACTCATAACTCTTAACTTATAACTCTTAACTCAAAATATGCTAAAGCAATTTTTAAATTTAAAATTATCACAAAAATTATCTCCACAGCAAATTCAGCTGATGAAGTTAATTCAATTGCCTACGCAAGCTTTTGAACAGCGTTTATTGGAAGAAATGAACGAAAATCCGGCTTTAGAAGCAGGACAGGAAGATGAATATGAAGCTGATGAATTTGCCAATGAAGACTACGACGATTATGATGATGCAGAATCTGACAGAATCGAAGCGGAAGACATTAACATTGACGAATACTTAAGCGACGACGATACGCCTGATTACAAGACTCAGGTTAATAATTATGGAGACGAAGAAGAACGTGAAACACCTTTTGCTTCGCCGATAAGTTTTCATCAGGATTTGATCAATCAGTTGAATACTTTTATTTTGAATGATGAAGAGCGCGAAATCGCTGAATTCCTTGTTGGAAGTATTGATGATATGGGTTACATTCGCAGAAGCATTCCGGATATTGTAGACGATATGGCTTTTACTCAGGGAATTTACACTGATGAAGCAATGGTCGAAAAAATGCTGCATGTTATTCACGAATTAGAACCTTCAGGGGTTGGAGCACGTGATTTACAAGAATGTTTATTGCTTCAGTTAAAACATAAAACACCAACCGAATATGTTGATTTGGCTATTGATATCATAGAGAATCAGTTTGATGCTTTTACGAAGAAACATTACGACAAATTATTACAGAAATACAGCGTCTCAAACGAGCAGCTTAAAAAAGCAATTCACGAAATTGAGCGTCTGAATCCTAAACCGGGCGGTTCATTTACAGGGAATAATAAAGTTACAGAAAATGTAGTTCCGGATTTTGCGATCAGAATTGTTGATGGCGAACTGGAACTGACTTTAAACGGACGAAATGCTCCTTCCCTGCACGTTTCTAAAGATTATCAGGAAATGATGCAGACGTATAAAGATTCTCGTGATAAATCAACAGCACAGAAAGATGCGGTTCAGTTTATCAAACAAAAACTGGATTCGGCTAAATGGTTTATCGATGCCATCAGACAACGTCAGGAAACACTCTTTGTAACCATGAATGCGATTATGCATTATCAGGAAGAATTTTTCTTAGACGGCGACGAAACCAAACTAAAACCCATGATCTTAAAAGATATTGCAGATATGGTTGGTTTGGATATTTCGACGATTTCACGTGTTGCTAACAGTAAATATGTGGAAACGCCATACGGAACAAAACTAATTAAGGAATTTTTCTCTGAGGCAATGAAAAATGATCAGGGAGAAGATGTTTCCACTTTAGAAATCAAAAAAATTCTTAAGAATACGATTGAAGAAGAAGACAAAAAGAAACCGCTTCCGGACGATCAATTGGCCGAAATTTTAAAAGAAAAAGGATACCCGATTGCCAGGAGAACTATTGCAAAATACCGGGAACAGCTTGATATTCCGGTTGCCCGAATGAGAAAGAAGATTTAATTATTTTTAGAAAATACAAAACCCGACAAAATTCACATTATGTCGGGTTTTTATTTGGATTAAAAGCTTATTTATACTGATCCGGAAATATCTTCACATCAAACAAAAATGCTTTATTTTTATCACTGTAACTGTACGCCAAAGTATAATCATTGTCCCTGAAAACCTGAAATCCCGTATTTGCTTTAGCTGTACTGATCAGACTTTTTTCAATTTCCTTTTTTATTACATCTACCTCAGCCGTTTCTTTTACAACATTCAAAAAAGTCAAATTGTACTGAACTATTCTTTCTTCATGTAAACTCACACTGTCTAAACGAATCCCTTCCTGGATAGTCAACGGGCAATTTCTATTGTACTTTTCTACCAATTGGGTTGCTTCAATATTTATCTCTTCAGTATTTTCAGCGATAAAAAAATAAAAATAACCCGCTATGCCCATTGCAATTACAAGGATTGCTAAAAATAAAATATTTTGTTTTCTCATGTTAGTAGTGTTAAGGCATAAAATATTTAGGACTTCATTATTTCTCCTGACTTTTTTTCATTGCATTAAAGTATGCTGCACGGCTCAAGGGTTCGTATTCTTCTGTTTCACCCAGCATTACCAATTTATCATTATCAGTTTTACGGAAGCTGTAATTGGCAAGGTTTCCGGTTCTGGTACAAACTGCGTGAACTTTGGTTACATACTCTGCAGTTGCCATAAGTCCGGGCATTGGACCGAAAGGGTTTCCTTTAAAATCCATATCCAGACCGGCAACAATCACACGAATTCCCTGATTCGCAAGATCGTTACAAACTGTAATAATTTCATCATCAAAAAACTGAGCCTCATCAATTCCGATAACATCGCAGCCCTGAGCTAATATTGCAATATTAGCAGCAGCCGGAACTGGAGTTGAGCGAATTTCATTAGAATCATGAGATACCACCATTTCGTCATGATAACGGGTATCAATAGCAGGTTTGAAGATTTCTACTTTTTGTTTGGCAAATTGAGCGCGTTTTAATCTGCGGATTAACTCCTCGGTCTTACCCGAAAACATTGATCCACAAATAACTTCAATCCAACCAAATTGTTCTTTGTGATTTACTGTATTTTCGAGAAACATTTTGTATTTTTCTACCTTTAAAAATGAATAGTTTTTATTACTTTGTACTGGTAATAAATCGATGTGAAAATTGTTGTTTTACACTTTTTCAAAAATAGAGAATTTTTATCAAACTGAAGATTCGCTCACGTTTATTAACAGAAAATAAATATCAGGCGAATTTCTTTCGCGAATTAAAAAGACATTCAAAATATACTAAAATACCCTATTCACTATAATTTCAACAGTTATGAAAAAAAAATTGGAAGCCGATTTAATCAGCATTGCACATCGAATTTTAAAACTTAAAAACAAATCCGATATCAATCAATTATATCTTGAAACACAGAAATTATACGAAAAATTAGCAGTTTTAAAATTTGTCGAAGAGAATTTCGACGATTTAAAACCAACTATCGGTTATAGTGAAATAGAATCTCAGGTTGAAACTGTTTTTGAAAAAGAGGAAAATCTTCCGGCTGAAATAAAGGCTGAAGAAACACTTCCGACTGCCGTTGAAGAAACTGTAATTGAAGCCGAAACTATTCCTGAACCTGAAATCATTGAAAAAACACCGGCAGAAATAGTTGCTGAAGTTCCGGAAGTAATGACTAAAAAACAAGAAATCATAATTGATGTACCTGTAGAAGTAGTCGAGGAAATTGCTGAAAAAATTGAAGAACCGATTTTTGAAACCAAAAAGGAAACAGAACCTGCAGAAGAACTTTCGTTTAAAACTGTAAACGATTTAAAACCAATTCCGGATTTTAAACCTGCTTTTGAATTAGAAAAAGAAGAAATAATAGCAGAAGAACAAAAAGCAGCAACTCCTGCAAAATCAGATGCTGTTTCGATTTCGTTTGAAGATATTCTGGGTGTTAATTATGCCGATGCACAATTTGTCAAGGTAGATGATTTTAAAAATGTCGCTCCTGCTCCTACAGCCTCAATAAGTGAATTTCAAGAGAAGCAGGCACCTGTTCAGGCTACAATTGCAGAACCTGTAAAACCTAAAACTGTTCCGTTAAACGAAAAACTGGCTAAAGGTTTTCATATTGATCTAAATGACCGCATCGCCTTTACCAAAAACCTTTTCGGAAATAATACCGAAGATTACAGCCGTGTTTTGAATCAGTTATTGACATTCGACAGTTTTAGTGAAGCAAAAGAATTCATCGAAACCATGGTAAAACCTGATTACAGCGACTGGCAGGGAAAAGAAGATTATGAAGAACGTTTTCTTGGAATTATTGAGAAGAAATTTTCATAACCCTTTTCTTTTCACATTTTACATTTCACAAATAAACTATGTCTAAATTATATATCGTTCCAA
This sequence comes from Flavobacterium chungangense LMG 26729, assembly GCF_000735715.2. Taxonomy (NCBI): domain Bacteria; kingdom Pseudomonadati; phylum Bacteroidota; class Flavobacteriia; order Flavobacteriales; family Flavobacteriaceae; genus Flavobacterium; species Flavobacterium chungangense. The sequence continues at coordinate 232,713 of NZ_JASY01000004.1, read as the reverse complement.
CACCAATTGGCAATCTTGAAGACATGACTTTCAGAGCCATTAGGATTTTGAAAGAAGTCGATCTGATTTTGGCCGAAGACACCAGAACGAGCGGTAAACTCCTGAAGCATTTTGAAATTGGCACGCACATGCACAGCCATCATATGCACAACGAACACAAAACAACCGACAATCTAATCGCCCGTCTGAAAGCTGGTGAAACCATCGCCTTAATTTCAGATGCCGGAACTCCGGCCATTTCAGATCCCGGATTTTTACTGACCCGCGCCTGCGTCGAAAATAAAATTGAAGTGGAATGTCTTCCTGGAGCAACAGCTTTTGTTCCCGCTTTAGTAAACAGCGGACTCCCAAATGACAAATTTGTTTTTGAAGGTTTCCTGCCCGATAAAAAAGGGCGTCAAACCCGTTTTTTGGCTTTGGCAGAAGAGACAAGAACGATGATTTTGTATGTTTCGCCTCATAAGCTGGTTAAAACTTTAAGCGAATTTATTCAGTATTTTGGAGAAGACAGACAAGTTTGTGTTTCGCGTGAATTATCAAAACTACATGAAGAAAATGTCCGCGGAAACGCTAAAGAAGTACTGGCACATTTTGAAAAAACAGCTCCAAGAGGAGAAATTGTAGTGGTTGTTGCGGGGAAAACAATAACTAAAGAACCTAAGAAAAGTAAGTTTTCTAAAGACGAATAATATAACATGTATATACATTTTGATTATAGTCAAAGAATTTCTAAAGATAGTTTTCCAAATGAATTTGGAAAATTAGACTTTGGCTTTGATAATGAAACAGCTACTTCAGAAAATAATTATTTTTTAGATAACTCAGAGCTTTTTGATAAAGGAAAAGCAGTATTTGGAAAATTAAGTCTAATAAATTTTTTTGTTGGGGCAAATAATTCAGGCAAAAGTAGATTTTTGAGAGGTTTTTTCAAATCCCATAATTATAACATATTACCAATTACAGAATGTAACATCTCAGATTTATTAATTCTTTTAGATACCAAAATTAACGATAAAGACAGCATAAATTTTGATCAAGATTTTTTAAATCTTTGGACAACTTTCAAAAATCAGGTTAATTACGTTAATAACTTTGATATAATATTTAATAACATACAGGATTATCAAAAAAAAATAGAATATCCATTAACAATGGAAAAAGCACTTGGTAAGATTAATAAATTTGAAAATCAAAAATCACTTCTTAGTTCAATGCTTGATTTATTGGAACTTTTTAAACATAATGAGCAATATAAAAATAAGCATAAAATTTATATTCCAATTTTAAGATCAATTATTTCCGATTCAAATTTGAATAAAGAGTCTTTTAATAAAATTTCTGAAATTAAATATGGCTTAAAAGAAAATGTATTTACTGGTTTAATGCTATTTGACGATGTTTTCGAATTACACAATTCAGCTGATATCATTAAGTTAGAAAAATTCACATTGTGGTTACAAGATAATTTTTATCAAAATGAAAAATTACAGTTAATTCCAGATAAAAAAAATAGTAATTTATTATTAAAAATTGGTGATGAAATGCATCCCATTTTTAATATTGGAGATGGAATACAACAATTAATTTTATTACTATTTCCAATTTTTACTTCAGATAATGACACTTGGTACTTTATTGAGGAACCAGAAACTCATTTACATCCAGGCCTTCAAAGAATTTTTATTGAGACATTATTGAATAATCCATATTTAAAAAGTAAAAATTTACGATATTTCTTCACGACTCATTCTAATCATTTTCTTGATTTATCACTTCATACAGACGAGATTTCAATATTTCAATTTCATAAAGGAAGTCGGGAAAAATTCATGACTAAGAATGTTAAACCAAATAAGGAAACTCTTGATTTACTTGGTGTAAACAATTCATCTGTTTTAATGGCAAATTCATCTATTTGGGTTGAAGGTCCAACTGATAGAAGATACATTTCATTTTTTTTAAAACTTTATTGTATAAAACATTCAAGAAAACATTTAAAAGAAGATATCGATTTTGCTTTTTTTGAATATGGAGGGAACTTAATTGAACATTATTTATTTGATGATAATTTCGAGGAAATTTTTAGTGAAGAACAAGTTCGAGAAAAAATCAATTCATTTGCTTTATCCAATAAAATTTATCTTCTATCTGATAACGATAATGCCAAAGATAAAAAACTTAAAAGAAGGCAAGGATTAGAAGATATCTCTAAAAAAGAAAAGCACTTTAAATATCAAAATACAAATTATAGAGAAATTGAAAATCTTTTACCTGTAAAGGTTATTAAAGATTTTTTAGTCGAGCTAGTTAACTCTTCTGAAAAACAAAAGGTCAATGAAATTTATTTTGATAGAAAAGATTATATTTCAATAGGACTTGGACAATTTATTACTGATTTATTTAAAAAAAATCATATAAAAGATTTTAAAAAATTTAAAGATGACAGTGGCACTTTAAAATCTTCATATAAAACTAAGCTATGTGGATTTGTCATTAATGGAGATTATAGTTATCCAGAACTAATTGAAAATAATGAACAACTTGACAATATAATATCTGACTTGTATAAATTCATAAACCAAAAATAATTTTAATTGTAATATTAAAACTTAAATAAATACACAATGAGCATCGCATCTTTTTTAGAAAAAGTAAAACAAACACCCACACAAATCACATTTCCTGAAACTATTGCAGTAATTGAAGAAAACTACAACTTTACTCCAACCGCTTTTCAAAACGGGACACAACATAACGCTGCAGGCGAAAATTCAGGTTCCTGCAAATTGTTTTCTTTTGCAAAATTGCAAAAGTTAAGCAAAGAAGAAACTTTAGCCTGTTTTGGCGCTTTCTATTTTGAAGAGGTTTTAAAAGATCCAAACGGAACCAATCACCAAAACATTAGAAACTTCATCAACTTAGGTTGGGACGGAATTCAATTTCAAGGAGAAGCTTTGACTTTGAAATCTTAAATATTTTGGCCACAGATAAAACGGATTTTCACTAATATTGAGAAAAATAAGTTACTTCTTAATTGACCTTTTATGGTTAAATAATTTCCAAATCAACAAATGAAAAACTATTTCCGCTAAATAATCCTTTATCGGATAACTTTAAATCGGGAATAACCAGTAGAGCCATAAACGAAAGCGTCATAAAAGGCGCTTTCAGATTGCTCCCCAATTCTTTTGCCATTGCATCAATTTCCTGATATAATTTTCCAGTTTCCCAACCGTTTTTGTCGCTCATAATTCCGGCAACAGGCAACGGCAATATTTTGCTTTCAGAACCATTTACGGCACAAACTCCACCAGTATTTTTAATAATCAGATTGACAGCATTGCAAATTTCTTCGTCAGAAGTTCCCACAACAACAATATTATGACAATCGTGCGCTACAGAACTGGCGATAGCACCTTTTTTCAGACCAAAATTCTTAATGAAGGCAATAGCAGGTTTGGTATCCTGATAACGATTCACAACAGCCATTTTCAGAATATCATTTTCGGTATCTGAAACGATTTCTCCATCAACGATTAATGATTGATGGTGAATTTCATTGGTAATTAATTGTCCTTCCAAAGCTTCAATTACTCTGATTTTTGAACCCGAACCTGAAACTTTAAAATCGCTTATTTCTTTAGAAGTGATATTGAAATTATTGGGCGTTTCAAATGGAGTATGTTTTATGAAAGACTCACCGTCTTCGGCAACTAATTCGCCGTTGATGTAAGTTTGTTTCACTTTGAAATCAACTAAATCTTCGACTACTATAAAATCGGCAGCATCGTTTACTTTCAACAAACCTACATCAATTTTATAATGATTCACAGGATTCACACAAGCTGCTTGTAAGACTTTAAAAACATCAATTCCTTTCGCAACTGCACGAGCGCAAAGCGAATTAATATGACTTACAATCAAATCATCAGGATGTTTGTCGTCTGAACAAAACATCATGTTGTCGAAATTTTCTGGAAGTAAATCGATGAGCGCTTCGAAATTTTTGGCAGCACTTCCTTCACGAATAATTACCTTCATTCCCAGAGATAATTTTTCTTCGGCTTCTTCAAAAGTAAAGCATTCGTGGTCGGTAGAAATCCCGGCCGAAATGTATTTTTTAACCGCTTCACCTCTTAATCCCGGTGCATGACCATCAACGGGTTTGTTAAAATGTTTCGCCCATTGAATTTTCTTTAAAACTTCTTCGTCATTTAATAAAACACCAGGATAATTCATCATTTCTGCCAAATAATAAATGTCGGGAGAAGCCAATAATTCCTTAATTCCGTCTGAATCTATGATAGCACCGGCACTTTCAAAAGAAGTTGCAGGAACACAGGACGGTGCGCCAAAATGAAATTTCAACGGTACTTTTTTACTGTTTTCAATCATATAATAAACGCCTGCCGTTCCTAAAACATTTGCGATTTCGTGTGGATCAGAAATGGTACCGACTGTTCCGTGAAGTACAGCAATTTTTGCAAACTCGGAAGGAACGAGCATCGAACTCTCGATATGAATATGGGCGTCAATAAATCCCGGCAGAATGTAATTTTTTACATTGTGTTTTTTCTCAATTATCGAAGTGATTTTTTTGTTTTCGACAGTGATTTCCCCAGCATAAATACGTCGGTTCCGGATATCAATAATTTGTCCCTGAATTTGCATTTTTGTTTGTTTTAAAAATGATATATTCAAAAGTAATAACAAATTTTCATTTTTCTTTTCTCATATGACTTAATATCGCTTATTAACACAGATAACCATATAAGATAACTTAAGGTTTCTATTTGATTAAATTTGCATTGAAGAAGATTAAAATGATTCGCTATTTTAAACTAAATTTGTTCTCTCACATAAAATCCTAATTCTTAATTTTCAATTCATAATTATTTATGCGCTGGACCCTCAAATCAAAACCTTCAGAAGGAAAGGTAAAACATCTTGCAGCCGCCTTAAACGTAGAAGATTTTGTAGCCACACTTTTGATTCAGCGTGGAATTGAAACTTTCGAAGATGCCAAAAATTTCTTTCGCCCTTCATTAGAACATTTGCATGATCCGTATCTGATGAAAGATATGGGTAAAGCTGTGGCCCGAATCGAATCGGCAATTGAAAATCAGGAAAACATTTTGGTTTTCGGTGATTATGATGTCGACGGAACGACTGCTGTTTCTTTGGTTTCTTCGTATTTAAAATCCCATTACCCAAATATTGCGACTTATATTCCGGATCGTTATGATGAAGGTTATGGAATTTCTTTTAAAGGAATTGACTTTGCAGACGACAACGGATTTTCTTTGATTATCGCTTTAGACTGTGGAATAAAATCAATCGATCATATCGCCTACGCGAAAGCAAAAAACATCGATTTTATTGTTTGTGACCACCACAGACCAGGAGAAATTCTTCCGGATGCTGTTGCAGTCTTAGATCCAAAAAGAGAAGACTGTTCCTACCCTTACGATGAATTATGCGGCTGCGGAGTTGGTTTTAAACTGATTCAGGCTTTAGGCCAAAGATGGAATGAGACAATCGAAGATCTCGTTCCCTACCTGGATTTAGTTGCTACGGCAATTGCAGCAGATATCGTTCCAATTACAGGTGAAAACAGGGTTTTGGCTTATTTTGGATTAAAGGTAATCAACAGTGAGCCAAGACCTGGAATTAAAGCCCTGACACATCAAATCAAAAAGAAAGTTTTAGATATTACCGATGTTGTTTTTATTATTTCTCCCCGAATTAATGCCGCAGGAAGAATCAAACATGGTAATCATGCTGTTGAATTGCTGACCGAATTTGACTTTGAACAGGCGCAGCAATTTGCTTCAGAAATAGAACAATACAATGCAGACCGAAAAGATTTGGATAAAAAAATTACCAAAGAAGCTTTTCAGCAAATTTTAGAAAACCAGGAAGAAGATCGCTTTTCTACCGTTGTTTTTCAGGAAGACTGGCACAAGGGCGTAATCGGAATTGTCGCATCGAGATTAATTGAAACCTACTATCGCCCTACTTTGGTATTTACAAAAAGCGGTGACAAATATGCAGCTTCTGCAAGATCAGTAAAGGGTTTTGATGTTTACAATGCATTAGATACCTGTTCAGAACATCTTGAGCAATTTGGAGGACATATGTATGCAGCCGGCATGACTTTAAAGGCAGAAAATTATCTGGCTTTCAAAGCAGCTTTTGAGAAATGTGTTGAAGAAACTATTCATCCCGAAATGCGTACTCCCGAAATCGAAATTGATGCCGAAATTGATTTCTCAGATATAACGCCAAAACTGATTCGGATTTTAAAACAGTTCGAACCTTTTGGTCCACAAAACATGACACCGGTTTTTATGTCTTCCAACGTAAAAGATACAGGCTACGCAAAGACATTAGGTGCAGATGATGAACATTTGAGACTTTTTGTAAAACAAAATAATTCAGACGGAATTGCGGCGATAGGTTTTGGACTTGGAAAAAAAATTGAAATCACAAAAAATCAAAATACTTTTCAGCTAGCCTATTCACTGGCTGAAAATGAGTGGAATGACACTGTTTCAACTCAGCTTATGCTTAAAGATATTAGAAAAAATGAAGAATAAAGAAAAGAAAAACGACCCGTATCAGGCGTTACGTTATAGAGAATTTAATGTTTTTTTATTATTGCGTTTCGCCATGGTTTTTGCCTGGTCCATGCAGTTTATTGTTATTGAATGGGAAGTTTATAGTTTAACTAAGAATCCGCTTTCTTTGGGAATGATTGGTTTAATGGAAGTAATTCCGGCTGTTTCGATGGCCTTATTTGCCGGACATATGGTCGATCAAAGAGAGAAAAAAGGCTTATTGGTAAAATGTATCCTCGGATTCTCTGTCATTAGCTTCGGACTCTTTTTACTAACCTGGCCAAAAGTTGTAGACGGATTCTCATCAGATACAATTTTATATTCTATTTATGCCCTGGTTTTTTTAGGAGGACTGGTTCGTGCTTTTCTTGGACCAACAATTTTCTCTCTCTTGTCATTAATTGTACCTAAAAAAGCATATCCAAATGCTGCTACCTGGAGTAGTTCTGTCTGGCAGATCGGAGCAGTTTTAGGACCGGCTGTAGCGGGTTTTTCAATTAATTTCATTGGAGTTCACTGGTCTATGTGTACAGTTGTTGGATTTTCTGTTTTCTCTTTAATTGCTTTATCACAAATAGAGAAAAAACCGATTTTAAATCCAAAGATTGGTGAACCGGTAATGGAGAGCCTGAAAGAAGGAATCAAATTTGTGTTTAACAATAAAACCATCCTTGGTGTACTTTCATTAGATATGGTTGCGGTTCTGTTTGGTGGTGCAGTCGCTTTATTACCTGTTTTTGCTCAGGATATTTTAAAAGTAGGACCAGAAGGATTTGGAGTATTAAGGGCAGCTCCGGCTATTGGTGCTTTTATTACCATGTTAATTTCTGCCTATGTTCCTTTGTATAAGAAAGCCGGAATGAAACTTTTAATCGCCATTTTTGTTTTCGGATTGTGTATAATTTTATTCGGAATCTCTACTATTTTCTGGCTTTCAGTCGCAGCCTTATTTTTGAGCGGAGTTGCTGATGGAATTTCAGTAGTAATTCGCCAGACTATTCTGCAGCTTAAAACTCCCGATCACATGCGTGGGCGTGTAGCGGCGGTAAACTCAATGTTTGTTGGCTCATCAAATGAGTTAGGCGCCTTTGAAAGCGGTTTGACAGCTAAATTAATGACACCCGTGATTTCTGTAATTTTTGGAGGAAGTATGACATTATTAACTGTTTTAGGTTTCGGAGCGGCTTCACCAACCTTTAGAAATTTAGATCTTCAAAAAGATATGGAAGATCATCAGAATATGGAATAATGAAATCATTACTAACAGCATTATTTTTAGCAATATCTCTTTTCGCAAAGGGACAAAATCTTTATATTAAAACATACGGAAATCAAACAAACAAAGCAGTAATTTTTATACATGGAGGTCCAGGAGGCAACGCAACTTTGTTTGAAGCAACAACAGCACAAAAACTGGCAGATACTGGTTTTTATGTAATTATTTATGACAGAAGAGGAGAAGGAAGATCTGCAGATCCAAATGCAAAGTTTACTTACGATGAAGCATTTCAGGATTTAAATTCAATTTATAAAAAATATCATTTAAAAAAGGCTATTTTATTAAGTCATAGTTTTGGTGGTTTGGTAGCGACGCTTTACACTAATAAATATCCACAGCATGTTAGTGCTTTGGTTCTTGCCGGTGCTTTATTTTCGCAGCAGGAAACGTATAACCATATTTTAAATACACTTCAAAAAAAATACAGTAATGATGCTGAACAACTGAAGAGAATAAGTTATGTTGAAAATTTAGACAAAAAGTCTGCAGCATATCGAAAAGGATGTTTTGAACTTGCAGGAGAAAACAATTTTTTCAAAATGCCAAAACCTACGGATTATTCTAAAAATTTATACACTGAATATGAAACAGGAGAATTTTTCAAAACAAACATCCGAAATAAAAATGCACCATTGCTTTTTTATCAAAACGAAAAACAAAACAATATTGACAGCCGGCCTTTTTTGAAAAAAATCAAAACTAACCGTATTCCTGTTTTTGGAATTTACGGAAAAGATGACAGCATTTTTTCATTGGTACAAATTACTTCGCTTAAAAATATAACCGGTAGCAATCATTTTGCTTTTATTGAAAATTGTTCTCACTATTTATTTGTAGATCAACAAGATGAATTTATAAATCAAATAAAAAAATGGTTCCATTAGCTTTAATATTTCGCGAATGATATTAAAATTTTTATGACGAATGAATCTCTGGATTAATTTTACTTATGGAATAAAAAAAAATAACAATTTTCAAGATTCTTTATTTAGAATTAATATAAATAATATTTATATTTGTTTGAATAAAGGATTTGTAAATGAAAGATATTGAACAGATATACCATAATAACTTTGGAGTTTCCTTTTACTGGAAAAAGGAAAACAAAACGATATTAGATAAAGTACAATTGGTTTTTAGAGAGACCGGATTTTATCTTTCTGTTGCCGAATTGAATCAGTTTTGTGATTTGATTGAGGACAGTCTTATTGAAAATACTTGTTGTGAATCCTGTCAGATAAAAAACAGCTGCCATAAATTTTTACTCAAAACCCCTCTGCCACAAGTAGATTTAGCAGTTTCGATGAAAGAAATAAAATCCATAAAGGATTTGGTCGAAGGAACTTTATTTCGATTAGATCTGGATGAATATGTATATGGGGCAGGCTTAAATTAAGAAGTATCATTTTTTTTAACAGTTATTTTTTTATAATTTAAATATATTTATTTAAAAAAGTAAATTTAAATTATGAAGAAAGCACGTATTGTTTTTACCATTTTTATTTTCGGCATATTTTTAACAGGTTGCAAAAATGAATCGGACGATTATACAGACCCTCGCGGAACAGATTATGCGGGCTCTGAAAGTTGTGTTCAGTGTCATCAAAAGCAACATCAAACAGCTATTCACAGTGGTCATTTTAAAGCCTCATTACCTGCTACTAAAGAAAACATTCTAGGATATTTTGCAAATGGCAAAAATACTTTTGTCTATGACAAGAATACTAGAGTAGTCATGGAGGAACGTAATGATTCCCTTTATCAGGTATTATACAAAAACGGTAAAGAGATTAAAGCATATCCCTTTGACGTTATTTTCGGGTTCAAACATGCACAAACCAGCGGCTACTGGAAAAACCACCGATTTTATGAGCTACCCATTTCTTATTATAAATCTATAAACAACTGGGCAACAAGTCCTAATTATTCTGCAACCAAACCTGATTTTAACAGAAAAATAATAAAAGAATGTTTTGCATGTCACAGCTCCAATATCGCAAGCAAATATGTGACTACAGCCAGCACCGAAACCTATACTTTTATGGGGATGGAAGTCGATGACTTTATGAACAAAAACACTTTACTTTACGGAATAGATTGCGAACGTTGCCATGGACCGGCAAAAAAACATGTTCAGACGCATTTAAAATTTCCTGATTTAAAGAAAACTCAAAATATGGTATCTTTTAGAAATCTAAACAGGCAGCAAAGAATAGATGCTTGCGGACTATGCCATTCAGGTGGTGATCACACTAAACTAAAATCAAGATTTCAATTTAAACCCGGAGAAAGTCTTTCTGATTATTTTAAAGAGAACCAACGCTCAAAAGACACTTTAAATTATGATGTACATGGTAATCAATTGGGCTTGCTTTCTCGAAGCAAATGTTTTCAGAAAAGCCAGACTATGGATTGTATTACCTGCCATAATCCTCATCAGGACTCACCAAAAAGCTACGTGTCTTATTCTAAAATTTGCATCAGCTGTCATCAAAACGCACAACACAATGCTGTAACCCTAAAAACAATCTCAAAATTGAAGTTAACGAATAATTGTGTGGAATGTCATATGCCAAAACAAGATTCAAAAGCAATCCGTTTTCAGCAATCAAATAGTTCAGCTGTTACCAGTTACTCGTTAAGAACACACAAAATAGCTATTTATCCAACAGCTAAAAAATAATTATTTCTCAAACTTTTGGAGTTCAAATTTTTCACCATCAAAAACGCCATAGGTAAAATAGCCAATCCAATCACCTAAATTTACATATTCAGAGTCTTTACCAACCGGAATAATCATAGGTAGGTGACGGTGTCCAAAGATGAAATAATTATAATGTTTGGTTTCGAGTTTACGTTTGGCGTACAAAACCAGCCATTCGTTCTCTTCACCTAAAAACTTAACATCATCATCGCCAGAAATCAATTTGTTTTTAACTGATAAATATTGCGCCAAACGTACACCAACATCAGGATGAAGCCAACGGAAAAACCATTTAGAAAACGGATTTGTAAAGACCTTTTTCATTCGCTTATAACCTTTGTCTCCGGGACCTTTTCCGTCACCGTGCCCAATTAAGAAAGTCTTTCCGTTAAAGGCAAATTCTTTATTATCATGATAAACCGGAATATTCAATTCGGTTTCAAAATAATCATTCATCCATAAATCATGGTTTCCAACAAAGAAAAAAATTGGGATTCCGCTATCGCGAATTTCGGCCAGCTTTCCAAGAATACGAACAAACCCTTTTGGAACAACCGTTTTATATTCGAACCAAAAATCGAATAAATCACCTAATAAAAAAATAGCTTCTGCATCTTCTTTTACCTCATCAAGCCAGGCTACAAATTTCTTTTCACGAGGCAAACTCAATTCAGGAGTCGGCACTCCAAAATGCTGGTCAGAAGCAAAATATATTTTTTTCATTTAGATTTTAGATTGTTAGATCTTAGACTTCTTAGATTTTATAATTCAGTCCTATTTTCATTCTGAACGAAGTCGAAGGGTTGGAATTTGGAAATTAAGAATTGGAATTTTAAAGATTATCAGAAGCGTACCATTCTGCAAATGAAGAGTCTGTTTCCTGAAGTTTTAGTGAGAAAAGTTTAATTCCTGAAGGTAATCTTGCTACAATTCTGGCTGCAAAATCAATTACCATATTTTCACTGGTTGGCTGATAATCGACAAGAATTACATGATGCCCACGATTTTTCAGTTCGTTTGCCAATTCGATATGTGGGGTAGTTTCGTTAAATACAGTGGCATGGTCAAACTGATCGACGATTTCTTCTTTTACAATTTTCTTTAGATCCGAAAAATCGATTACCATTCCGAATTTTACATTTGACCGGTCTGTAATTGGCGAACCAATAACCGTTACCGATAATTTATAACTATGTCCGTGAACGTTTTTACATTTTCCGTCGTAGCCGTATAAAGCGTGTCCGGTTTCGAAGCTAAATTGTTTTGTAATTCTGATATTACTCATCGGTTGTTTTTTCTGCAAATTTAGCAAATACAAGCGAGAAAAAATCTTTTAATAGAAAAAGGTCTTATTTAGGGTTTTAGCCCTGATGGATGCGGCATCCTTTTGTGCCGGGGTTCGGCACAAAAGATATAGCGGACAGCAGGAAACAGCTCCTGAAAAAACTACTTCTTAAATTGCAATAAAGCCTTTTTTGTAAAATCTGACAGAACCAGCTTTCCGGTTATTTTAGCACGCTCGATTAGTATGGACTCCCATTGTTCTGTACCTTCCCAAATAATTTTCTTCATTTCAAATAAAGCCTCAGGATTGTATGAACTTAGTTTTTGAGCAAAATTTTGAACTTCTGTATCCAGATCTTCCGCGTTATGAAGCGACGCAAAAAGTCCGTTTTGTAAAGCCCAGCTTGCCGATTTCCATTCGTGTGCAGCCAAAGTCAATTGTGTCATTGCTGTTTTTCCAATTTTACGGGAAACGGCCGGCTCAATCACAAACGGTCCAATTCCGATAGCTAATTCCGAAAGTTTTACAGCGCTTTCCGGCGTTGCCAAAACATAATCACAGGTGGCAATAATGCCTACGCCGCCGCCAACAGCTTTTCCCTGAACACGGCCAATAATGAGTTTGGTACAGTTTCGCATTGCGTTTAACAAATGGGCAAAACCGGAGAAAAATTCGGTTCCCTGTTCTTCATTTTGTACGGTCAGAAGCTCGTCAAAGGATGCGCCTGAACAAAATACTTTCGAACCTTCGCTTTGCAGGACAATTACGGCAATGGTTTCATTTCTGCTCAGCAAATTGATTTCGGCTGTCAAACGATCCAATAATTCACGCGGAAAAGAATTGCTTGCCGGGTGACCAAATTGCACCGTAGCAACTGCATTTTGAAAAGTAGTCTGCAAAGATCCGCTTTGATTTTCTGAGCTCATAAAATAGTTTTAAACGTAAAGTTACGGTTTTGATAACTATTTTTTGTGCTATATTGGTTTGAAATTTGGTTTTTGAAAATTAATTGACTTTATTTGCTCTCGTTATGGGGGATTAGCTCATTTGGCTAGAGCGCTTGCCTGGCAGGCAAGAGGTGACCGGTTCGAATCCGGTATTCTCCACAAAAAAACCGTATTCCTTAATTGTGATACGGTTTTTTACTTTTTACAAATAAATCATCGTTCGCTGACATTGTCAAAATCCGGTTCGTCTTCATCCGCTTTTTTAAAGTCATTATTTAAAAGTTCCATTAATTTCTTTTTCTCTTTTTGATTTTTTTTAACCGTAAACAAAATCAGCGCAATTAGCACAACCGCCACAATTCCTATTATTATCCAATTGATTTCCATATTCTTAAATTTTATTAAAGTTATGGTTTCTAAATTTTAAGGATATTATCAAAAGGTTAAATCTCAGCAATTGTGTTAAACTGTCTTTTACGGTCTTTTTTATCTTAACAATTATAATTAAATTGCTGTCAGGGATTAAAACGATGGCTTCTTTTTTTAGCTCACATCGTTTATATAAAATCAAATGTCATGGATTCTGATAAATTTATTTTTTGCCTTGAAGGCGTTTCAGATATAGAAAACAACACGGCTACTGAAGTGGTTAAAAGTCTTGAAAAAATGGCTTTTAATCAGGGTATTTCGAGCATTTATAAAACTTGTGACACGATCGAAGGACTTGAAGAAAGCCTGAATACTTTGTTATATGACGACCATAATTTTAAAGATTACGAAATAATCTATCTCGTGATGAAAGGCGAACCCAACAATATTTGCCTTCATGACTACTATTATAGTTTAGAAGAAATTGCCGAAATCTTCGAAGGAAAAATGAAGGGGAAGATTCTACATTTTGCCAATTCAAAAATACTGGATTTAAACGAAGAGGAAGCGCAATATTTTTTGGATATTACCGGCGCAAGAGCTATTTCCGGCTACGGAACAGAGTCTAATAAATTTACCAGTACCGGTTCTGTCGACAAAGCTTTTTTTAAATTATGCCAGGAAGAAGACGATCTTATTGAAATTGTAGAGACTCTTTACGAAAAGCATTACGATCTTTGTAAACTACTCGATTTTAGAATGTATTATTAACTATTTAGGAGCAGTTTATTTAAGTTTTCAAATAGAAATTTTGTCCTGCTGTCCGCTATATCTTTTTCTGTCTAAAAAAGCCATAAAAAGGATACCGCTCCCATCAGGGCTAAGTTAGAGATTCTCGATTTTTCAAGAAACTTTAGACATTTACAATAAAAAAGCCCCAAATAGTGTCTAACTTTTTGGGGGCAGTTCATTTACGAGAGCTTTCAATTATATTGTTTAAATTCAAACCTAAGCCTGATCATCAGTTGTAGCTTCCGGAGCATTAGTTTTTACAGAGGCAATACCGTTATCTCTGGCTGCAATGCTTTCGTACATTTCGCTTGCGCCGATGATTTGACCGTTTGATGCTTTTAAATTAAAATACGGTTTTCCGCTTGATGACTCTTTTTTATCATACTTTGAATCATCCTGCGAATTCGTTTTTACAGATTCTATTCCGTTTAAACAAGCTGCCTTTGTTGAATAACCTTCGCTTGTTAAAATGGTCTGACCGTTGCCGGCCTTTAGATTAAATTGAAATTCTCCGTTGGCTCTCTTGGTAATTACAAATTTTCCCATGCTGATTTTTTTGGTTTAAGTTTAGAAATATTCTTATTGTACTTCTATAAAATTACAAAACTTAGAAATAGGATTTTATGGTTTCCCATAAATTATTGAATTTATAAACTACTTTAGTAAAATACCTAAACGAATCGATCCGTAAAAATAACCTGTATTGGTATTGTGAACAGGATCTTTTAATTCTCTTCCACGATAAATAAAGGAGTAAGATAAATTAAGATTATTATAACGATACTTAAAACCTGCCTCAGCATTAAAACGCAAGGGTTCCAAATCAAAAGTCAACGGGCTTGAGTCATTAAACATACTGCCCTGAATCGTGGCATCATAAAACTGATAATTCACGCTTGGAATTGCATAAAAATAAAACTCCCGAATAGTATACTGTGGTTCAAAACTTACTGATGCATCATGCAAATTAGAATCGTAAACCGGCAGTAGCTTCTTAAAACCAAACCGGGCTAAAAATCCCGTAGAAACCCCTGTAAAAATAGTCCCCAAATTCGCTTCTGACTGAAAATGAAAATCTATAAAATCATTATGCTTACCGGCGAATAATTTTTTAGAATATACAATATGTGCTTGTACAGCCAAAGCATTATGGAGTTGATTTTCCCAGCCATACACTTTTTTATACCCTATGATATGATGAAAACTTTTTTGTGTTTCTTCACCAAAAGCATTAGGTCCCATATAGCCCAGCTGAAAATCTGTTTTTAAAACTGATTCACTTTGATAAAAAAAGCTGCGTCCAACTTCTGCAAAAAGATACCCCGTAAAAGGCCGATCATTTATCGTAACCGCTTCCTCATTAATAAATCTAGGATTATAAATGTATTGCCCGATTCTGAGTTCAGTAATTTTTTTATTGATTTTCTCATTACTGTTTTTTGACAAAAAACGATAAAAAAGTTCCAGTCCATTGGTATAATACATGTCATTTTTAGACGAAGTATACAAATCGTTATCTGTAATAAGCCCAATTTCTTTTGTTTTTCCTTGCCCAAAAGTTAAGGATGTGCCCATTATCAGGAATGCAAAAAAAGCTTTTTTACTTCCCATCATAATTGATTTTTCCAACGGCACGCATCTCACGAACAATTCTTTCTTTTCTTCTAACAATATAACTTGATGAACCTGTCGCTTTAAATTTTCTCGGATTTGGAAGAATTGCTGCAATTCCTGCAGCCTGCATTGGTGTTAAGCTTGAGGCATCACGGCGGTACCAATATTCTGTTGCTGCATAAGCGCCATAAACTCCATCTCCCATTTCGATACTGTTCAGATAAACCTCCATGATACGTTCTTTGCCCCAGATGAGTTCAATTAGAACTGTAAAATAAGCTTCCAGACCTTTACGAAAATAACTCTTTCCCTGCCAAAGAAAAACGTTTTTGGCTGTTTGCTGTGAAATAGTACTTCCTCCACGAATTCTACGGCCACGTTCATTGCTTTTATATGCCTTTTGAAGTGCCTTAAAATCGAATCCATTGTGATACAAAAAAGTTCCGTCTTCACTGGCGATCACTGCTTTTTGAAGATTCTTCGAAATTTTTTCAATTGGTTCCCAATTATGATCAAAATACACTTCTTTATCTGCCATTTTATTTTCAATTACCCGGATTACCATAAGTGGTGTAAAGAATACCGGAACATATTTGAAAATAACAACAGACGCAATCGAAACTCCGAAAAACCATAAAGCAGCTTTGATGAAAAACCATTTTATTTTTTGCATTAAATTACGATTTGACTTTTTAGAAGCCGGTTTAGATTTACCTGTGGTTGTTTTTTTTTGTATTGGTTTTTTAACTGCCATTATATTAAGTCTGCTAATTCTGTTCCTATTAAACTGCCTATTGCTACTCCCATTCCGCCTAAACGCACTCCACAAAACACGTTTTCAGACAGTTGTAACACAACAGGTTTCTTACTGTTCCCTACTCCCATAATCCCACTCCAACGGTGTGCAATCCGGAAATCCTGATTTGGTAAAATTACATTTTTAAGTAAATCTTCCAATTTATTTTGCACAATTTTGGTTTGACCGAATTCTGTAGTGTTTTCAGTTTCAAAATCTAAGTTTCTTCCTCCTCCAAGCAGAATTTTATCACCGACATTCCTAAAATAATAATAACCTCTGTCTAAATGAAAAGTCCCTTTGATATCTAAATTAGCAATTGGCTCCGTAATTATAACCTGAGCTCTGGCTGGCATAACAGCACCTTTTGTCAGGGTATTGGCAAATCCATTGGTGGCAAAAAGTATTTTTTTTGAAATAAAGCTAAAATCGTCTAAAACAACTTCAACATAATTTCCTGTATCAGTATAAGAAGTTACTGTCTGCTGATTCAGAATTAAAACGTTAGCAGCGACAGCTTGTTTCAGCAATTCCTGCATCATGTTTCCGGTATCAATCTGTGCTTCAAACGGATTAAAAATCAAATATTCCTGAATATTTTCAAATCCAAAACGGTCTACTTCTTTGGTAAAAACCTCTGCTTTAAAAAGTGGTTTTAAAATTTCATTAATAAAAGGCAATCTGTTCACGCATTCATTAAAACCAAATTCATCCTCTTTCAAAAACAATTCATAACCACCGTAAGGCCTGAAATCTATTACATCATCCCCAAGCCTTTTTCGAAGCAGCTGCAAACCCTTCCAGCGTTTTTCAATCAATTGAACAACATCTTCTTCGGTATGCGTCTTTAAGTCATCCATAATTTCAGAAATACTTCCAAAACAGGCAAAACCTGCATTTTTGGTACTGGCTCCTTCTGGCAACATTCCTTTTTCTAGCACTAGAATTTTTGCTGTTGGGAATCTTTCGCGTAAGCGCAATCCGGCATGCAAACCTACAATGCCGCTTCCAACTATGGTATAATCTACGTTTGTGAACCAATTTTTAAGTTCCCAATAACTTAATTCCATCACGTCAATTTTTTATAAAAATAATGATTTTTTGTACCAAAAAAATAAATTCAAATCTGAAATTCCGAATCCCAAACTTAATTTTAAATTTATTCATGATAAAAAAACTCTTACTGTAGTTTTTTGAAATTTGAATTTAAGAACCGGCATTTAAACTCCTAAACTTTAACAATTATATAGTATTTGAAATTTAACTAATCGGAGCTGAAATGTTGTATTTTTAGCACCACAAAAAAATAGAATTTTTATTATGAAAAAAGTATTATTTATAACCTTAATAATGATGAGTTTAAACGCTATCGGGCAAAATGTAATGTCGCAGGAATTACTATGGAAATTAGGAAGAGTAACACCGCTTGGACTTTCAAAAGATGCCAAAAATATTGTTTTTAAGGTTTCGACCCCTTCTGTCGAAGAAAACAAATCACATTCTAAATTTTATATTCTCCCGGTAAACGGAGGAAATGCAACTGAAATTAAAGACACAAAAGAAATTCTGGCCGACAAAAACATTTCGCCTGACGGAAAATATCTGGTGTATAATGAAGAAGTAAAACTGGAAAAAGTGTTAGGAAAAGATTTCTATCCAAATCTTGACAAAGCGGAGGCCCAAATTTATAATGGCCTGGATTATCGCCATTGGGATACCTGGAACGAAGGGAAATTTAATCATGTCTTTTATAAAGAAAACAAAGACGGCGCAAAAGGAATTGACATTTTAAAAGGTGAAAATTTTGACAGCCCTCAAAAACCTTTTGGCGGTGACGAAGATTATATCTGGTCTCCGGACAGCAAAAGCATCCTGTATGTGTGCAAGAAAAAAGCCGGAACTGAATATGCTATTTCTACAAATACAAATATTTACGAGTACAATTTAGAAACCCAAAAAACAGTAAACAGAACTGAGGACAATTTGGGTTACGATACGGCTCCGCAATTTTCTCCAACAGGAAATTTATCGTGGCTGCAAATGAAACGTGACGGTTACGAGTCTGATAAAAATGATATTATTGTTGAATTTAAAGGAACCAAACAAAATTTAACAGCAAACTGGGATGGAACTGTAGATAATTTTATCTGGAGCAAAGATGGCAAAAATGTGTTTTTTGTTGCTCCTGTCGACGGAACAAAACAGCTTTTCACAGTAAACTTTCCGGGAGTAACCCGAATTGCAATTACAGTTCGTCAATTAACAAATGGTGATTTTGACGTAAATGACTTAGTTGGTTTCTCTGGTGATGACATTATTGCAACGCGATCTGATATGAATCACGCTTCTGAAATTTATTCTTTTAATTTGAAGAAAAACACCTGGAAGCAATTATCAAACATTAACACAGAAACATACGAAACGTTAGCCCTGAGCAAAACCGAAAAGCGTTATGTGACTACAACTGATGGCAAAAAAATGCTGGTTTGGGTAATTTTGCCTCCAAATTTCGACGCTTCAAAAAAATACCCAACCTTATTGTTTTGTCAGGGAGGCCCTCAAAGTCCGTTGACACAATCGTATTCTTTCCGTTGGAATTTCTCTTTAATGGCTGCGAAAGGTTATGTGGTTGTAGCGCCAAACCGTCGTGGAATGCCGGGTCATGGTGTAGAATGGAACGAGCAAATCAGTAAAGACTGGGGAGGTCAGGTTATGGATGATTACCTGTCTGCTATTGATGATGTTGCCAAAGAAAACTACGTTGATAAAAGCCGTTTAGGATGTGTGGGCGCAAGCTATGGAGGATATTCTGTATTTTATTTAGCCGGAATTCACAAAAACCGATTTAAGACATTCATTGCTCACGATGGCGTTTTTAATACACAAAGCATGTTTGGCACTACCGAAGAAGTTTTCTTTAATAACTGGGATTTTGGCGGTGCTTACTGGGAAAAAGATAATGCGGTTGCACAAAAAACCTACACAACATTTAATCCGGCAACTTTGGTTGGAAACTGGAACAAGCCTATTTTAATTGTTCAGGGCGGAAAAGATTTTCGTGTACCAATCGGACAAAGTCAGGAAGCTTTTCAGGCAGCGCAGTTAAGAGGCATAAAAAGCCGTTTACTTTATTTTCCTGATGAAAACCACTGGGTCTTAAAGCCTCAGAATGCACAGGTTTGGCAAAACGAATTTTTTAAATGGTTAGACGAAACTCTTTAATTAAAAAACTAAATTAGAACTGGCCGCAGATTTATAGTCTGTGGTCTTTTTTTTTAGGAAAGTTTGGCTTTTTAAAACAGATAATATTGAATAAATTGCAGTAATCATTTCAAAAAAGCTACATTAACAATTTATGGAAAGTAAAAAAAGCTACATGCCCATCAAGGTTCTCTTTAGTTATGCTGCATTACTGGCACTTGTTGTTACCGTAGGGTGGTTTTTATATTCTGAAAATGTAGTATACAATAAATTAGAAAATAAAATTGCCTATGAAAAAACCAAAATATTACGGGTAAGCAAACTTTTTTCGAATGTATATAAAACAGAAAGTTTAGCCCGAAAGACAATTCAGACCAACTCTGAAAAAGATTTCAAAAGTTATTTAATTGAAACTGATTCTTTACGTTCCCGAATAGACACTCTAAAACAAATTGTTACAACAGAATATCAAAAAGTTTTATTGGATAGCGTAACTTACTTATTATCTGAAAAAACAGAAAACATCAGACAATTAAAAACCATAAAAAACAAAGCCGAAGATGAAGTTTCTGTAAACACTGCTATTGATGAAATTACCAAAATGGAGTTTAAACTACGAAAACTGGAACTTCAGGATTTTACCAAAAGTCCGAATGATCTAGGGAGTTATCAACGAAATGTTTTGCAAAAATACGTTGATTACCTCAATCAGAATATTCCGGATGACAGCACGAATACTTTAAGCAAACAAGCTTCTGATTCGATTTTGGCCAATTCAAAAAAACTTCTGAGCGATGTAAAACAAAAAGCCGAAAAGAAAAAAGAATCTTTAAATTTCGAAGAAAACAAACTGCTTAAAAACGAAATTGCCATTTCTGAACAACTTCGAAAAGTGCTTCGGATTATTGAGCGGGAAATTATCATCAACTCAATAAAAAACAATTCACTAAAAGAAAAATCTCTTAAAAAAGTGAACGAAATTGTTACCGCTTCGGCCATTATCGGTTTATTACTTACGGTAGTCTTCTCAATTATAATTGTAAGCGATTATTCAAAATCGCAATTGTATAAAAAGCAGTTGGAAATTGCCAATTTTAAAACCAAAAACCTGCTTAAAAGCCGGGAACAGCTAATCTCGACAGTAAGTCATGATTTAAAAACACCTTTGAGTACCATTGTAGGGTATTCAGAACTTTTGGGCAATTCTGATGTTACTACCAAACAATCCTACTTTATCAAAAATATCAAGAATTCCTCTGAATATATTACTCAATTGGTCCAGGATCTATTGGATTTTTCTCAAATTGAAGCCGGAAAAATCACAATTGAGAAAGTTCCTTTTTTGTTACCTGAAATCATTGATGAAGTGGCTAAAAACATTCAGACTGTTTACAAACAAAAAAATATCGACCTTATTATCAATGCTGATGAAAAACTGAGCACAAAAATCGTTGGAGATCCGTTTCGCTTAAAACAAATTTTGAGCAACATTATCGGGAATGCCTATAAATTTACTGAAGAAGGTTTTATAAAAATTAGTGCTTATGTAGCCGAAGATAATGACTTTTTTACAATTACTATTGAAGATTCAGGAATTGGAATTGAGAAAGAAAACCAGAAATTAGTTTTTGAAGAATTTGCTCAGGCAAATGAAAACATCGAAAAAAAATATGGCGGAACTGGTTTGGGACTGGCTATTTGTCAAAAAATAATTTCGATTTTAGGTGGAAAATTAAACCTTAAAAGTACGTTTGGAGAAGGAAGTACTTTTAAAATTACCCTTCCACTATTATTCGATTCAAGTGTAAGTTTAAAAAAGACTAAATCAGAAGAAATTATTCCGATTTCTAAAAACTTAACTTTTATTGTTGTTGATGACGACATCAATTTATTGAATTTAACCAGTACTGTATTAAAACAGCAAAATCATCAGGTATTCTCCTTTACACATGCTACAAAAGCTTTAGAATCAATTCAAAACACTGATTTTGATTTTATCATTACTGATATTCAAATGCCAGAAGTTGATGGTTTTTTGTTTATTGAAAAATTAAAACAAGAAACCAATTCCTTTTATAAAGGTCAACCCATTATTGCTATAACCGGACGAACAGATTTAGATTTTTATGTCTATTCAAAAGCTGGTTTTTCAACTGTGATAAAAAAACCATATTCTCCAAAAATTCTGCTTGAAACTATCCAGCGTGTTTTAGACAACGATATTCTTTCTGATAAAATTGTAAAAACTAAAAAGGAATTATCTTCAAAATCGTATTCTTTAACATCTTTAAAAGAGTTTTTGGGAAATGATAATGATGCTTCAAAAGAGTTTATAGAATCATTTATAGAAAGCACAAAGCTCAACTTAAACGCTTTGGAAAATGCCGTGCAAGAAAAAAATATATCCGAAATAAATTCAATTGCACACCGGATAGCCCCTATGTTCAGACAGATTCAGGCAGATGAAATTGGTGAAATTTTAAAAACACTGGAACAAAATAATTTAGATAATTCAGAACTAAATTCTCTTTATAATAATTTAAAAGTCAAAATTGATTTACTTTTTGAAACTTTAAAAAAGGAAAATTTTTAATCGATATTATATTGTTTCAATTTATTGTAAAGTGTTTTTCGGGTTATTTTCAAAAGCTTTGCTGCTTCTGATTTATTGTTTTGAGTTCTGGATAAAGCATGAATGATAGCTTCTTTTTCATTATCTGATAAAGAAAAACTACCGGAATTACTTTGTTTTTCTGTCTGAAAAAACTCAATAGGCAAAACATCAATTTCAATGAAGTCTCCCTGAGATAAAAGCGTGGCTCGTTTGATACAGTTTTGAAGTTCACGGAGATTCCCAGGCCAGCTATATTTTTGAAAAATAGCCACTACTTCCGGTGAGAATCCGATAATATCTTTGTTCAACTGATGATTTGCTTTGTCTAAAAAATAATCTGCAAAAACCATCAAATCTTCTCCTCTGTCTGTTAATGAAGGAGACTGAATAGAGAATTCATTAATACGGTGATACAAATCTTCCCGGAAATCGCCATTTTTTACAGCTTCACGCAAATCCTCATTAGTTGCTGTAATAATTCGGATATCAACATTGATTTCCTTATTGCTACCAACAGGTTTTATTTTTCTTTCCTGAAGTGCTCTCAGCAATTGAATCTGATTCTCATAAGAAAGGTTTCCAATTTCGTCCAAAAAAAGGGTTCCTCCATTTGCTGCTTCAAAATAACCGGTTTTATCACTGATTGCTCCTGTAAAAGATCCTTTTAAATGTCCAAAGAATTCACTGGCAGCCAACTCTTTCGGAATAGCACCACAGTCAACAGCGATGAAGTTATTGTTTTTACGGTGGCTTTGCTGATGGATACTTTTAGCGATAATCTCTTTTCCGGTTCCGCTTTCACCAATAATTAAAACAGACATATCCGTAGGACTGACCAATTTAATGTGTTCTAACAATTTTTTTGAGGCAACAGAAATTCCTCGTACAAATTCGTTGTCAGAAGAAACCTCTTTTGTTGGAATTCTTTTTTCTTTTACTATTTCTTTTTCGGCCGGTACGGTTTGTAATGCATTTGTAATAACCAGTAAAACTTCATCGGGATTAAACGGCTTCGAGATGTAATCAGAAGCTCCATTTTTTATTGCTTTTACGGCTGTATTTACATCTGAATAGCCTGTCATAAGCACAACAGGAATTTGAGGATGCGAAATCTTAAATTCGGTCATCAAAACAATACCATCAGCATCAGGTAAACGAAGATCCATCAAAATTAAATCAAAGGATTCTTTTTTGACACACAATCTCGCTTCCTCTGCTGAAAAAGCAATGGTTACCTCGTATGCTTTCTTTATCAGAAATTTTTCTAATAATTTGCAGAATGAAATATCGTCTTCTATTAATAATATCTTCAGCATTTTGTGTCTTGGGACTTTTTGCTAAAATACCACTATTAATACAGTATTTTCACAAAATTATGTAAAAAAAAAGAGACTGCTAATGCAATCTCTTTTTCACCAAAAACATAAATCTAATTCACCTAATTATATTTTTAACCAGTTTCCATTGGCATCTGAGTAAACAGTAGCCTTTTGGTCTCCAACTGAAATGTCTAATTTGTATTCGTTTTTATCATTTTTATACGCTTTTTCAAGCACTGCACCCGGATAAGCTGTTTCTAATGCAGTTTTCACTGCTGCAGGAACATCATCCTTATTAATTTCAGTATATTCTGACTGAAAGACTACGGAAGTTTTTACTGGTTGAGCATCAGTAATTGTTGATGCATAGATTGACAAACTTCCAAAAACAATCGCTGCGGATAAAATTAACTTTTTCATAATATTTTAATTTTAGTTACTTTTTAATAATATTTCCTGATGCATCTGTAAAAATTGTATACTTCTTCTCCCCGCTTGAAATTTCCAGTTTGTACTCGTTTTTTGCATTTTTATACGCCTTTTCGAGCTTAGTGTTTGGAAAAGATTTTTCAACTGTTGATTTTACAGCTGCCGGAACCGCATCTGAGGCTACTTCAGTATATTCATCCTGAATAATTACAGAATTAATAGCTGAAATTGTACCTTCAGGAATAGCAGCCTGAACTGATAAACCTCCTAAAATAATTGCTGCAGATAAGATCAATTTTTTCATAATGCTTTTTTAAAATTATTTTTTAATGATATTTCCCTTTTCATCTGTATAAACAATAGATTTTTCATTTCTTACTGTTATCTCTATTTTATATTCTTTTTTGTCATTTACATATGCCTTGTCAAGTTTTACACCTGGATAAGCATTATCTAATCCCGTTTTAACGGCTGCCGGAACAGAATCAACTTCTTTATATTCGTCCTGAACATTTACTGAATTAGCAGTTGCATTTGTTGGATTAAATGTCGCTGCCTGAATTGACAAACTTCCTAAAACGATGGCTGCTGATAAGATTAACTTTTTCATAATAATTGTTTTAAGGATTATTTAAATTATTTTTTGATCCAGGTTCCATCAGCATTCGCAAACAGATTACCAACTTTGTCACCAACAGCAACATCTAGTTTATATTCAGATTTTGCATTTTTATATGCTTTAGAAAGTACTGCATCAGGATATGCTTTTTTTAGAGCTTCGGTAATTGCTGCCGGTACTTCTTCTAATTTAATTTCTGTATATTCATCCTGAATTGAAATCGTTTTCACTATAGTATTTGAAATTGGAGAAGTTGATGCAAATGAAGTTAAACCTCCCAAAATGATTGCGGCTGATAAAAATAAATTTTTCATAATGTATATATTTAATTATTAATATTGTTTTACACATAAGATAAAGAAATTATTATGCCACAACAAAAACCACACAGCCAACAAAAGCTAAAGTACTGTTTTTTAATTAATTAATAAATATAAGCATTTTTTTAATAGCCACATAGTGTGTAATTTTGAAAAAACAGTGTGTAAAAAGTATACACAAATGTATTTCTCGATTTCTAAATCCAAATTATTTCAAAATGTATTAGACTAATACCGTTTTGTATGAATAATCACTCTAAAACATTATTCGGTTTTTATGGCATTTCGAAATTTAGAATTACTGAAAATTCTAAATTTATTTAATTTGACATATTAACCTTACTTAATGAATCAAATATTTGATAAACAGAAAATTACATGATTTATTTTAATCAAAAAAAGACAACTTAAACAGCTTTATTATCAAAAAAAACATCTCATCTCCTTTTTTTTCACATAATTATCAACAATAGCATTACAATTACTTCATCTTCCCTTTTTATTAACATTTAAGTCGTAATTTTGCGTCAAAATTTTAAAATTGTAATAATGAAAAAAATAGTACTATTACTTGTCCTAATTGCGACATTGGGGAACGTTACTGCTCAGACAAGCACTGGTGAAAGTTTAACAGATGGAAATTATAATAAATGGTCTATCGAATTTGCAGGTGGATTTAATAAGCCGCAAAAGCCTATGACATTTTCTACTTCAACTCCCAACCTTTACGTTGTTGATTTAGGAGCACGTTACATGTTCAATAATAAATTTGGTTTAAAAGCTGACTTTGGTTACAACAGCTTTCAAGAAGGGAAAAATACACCTGAATTCAGCACAAAGTATTACAGAATTGGTCTTCAGGGAGTAGCAAATTTAGGAAGAATCATGAATTTTGAAAACTGGACAAATACAATTGGTTTGCTAGGACATGGAGGCTTTGGAGCTGCACATTTCGAAGATCAAAATTCTCCAATAAAAGACAAAATGTTTAATTTTATTGCTGGAGTTACTGCACAAATTAAATTATCAAACAAGTTAGCCATAACTGGAGATTTAACAACAATTCTAAATGCCAGTCAAGATTATTCTTTTGATGCAGCAAGTACGAACAAGGTAGCTGGTTTTTCAGGAATATTATTTAATGGTACAATAGGTCTAACTTTATACTTAGGCAAAAACGAAAAACACGCTGACTGGATTACACTTATTGACAAAGATGCATTAGCGCAAAGAGAAAGAATTGACAATCTTGAAAAAATGTTAATCGATAGTGATAAAGATGGTGTAGCAGATTATTTAGATCTTGAACCTAATACTATTGCAGGACTTATGGTAGATTCTAAAGGAAGAGCTGTTGATTTAAATAATAATGGCATACCTGATGAGTTAGAAAGTTATTTAACAAAAACTTACCCAAACAAAATTAACGGTAATGATCCGATAAGCGATAGCGAATCAATTACAAAATTAGTTAACGGAGGCTATGTTGCTGCATATTTCGACTTTAACAAATCTACACCTACTGATTCTTCTATTGACGGTATTAATTTTGTAGTCAACTATTTAAGAAACAATCCTTCAGCTTCTGTTGAAATTACAGGTTATGCTGATGAAATTGGTAACGCTTCATACAATGAAAAATTAGCTAATGAAAGAGCTAATAGTGTAAAAGACATCCTTCTTAAAGCAAAGATTGCTTCTGAGAGAATAAATGTTACTAGTGGCGGTGTAGATGCTTCTGTAGATAAAGAATCTGCTTTAGCGAGAAAGCTGGCAAGAAGAGTTACTTTCAAAATAAAAAATTAAAATAACATTCTAAGTTTTAAAATACTGCTTAAAAAACTAAAAGCTACATCAAATAAGATGTAGCTTTTTTTATTAGAAATCTTTCAGTGAAGAGTATTACACATCCCATAAAAACTGCAATAAAGAGAGACAAACCAGATTCCATGCTTTTTTAATGGCAAAAATATCGTCTTTATAGTATTCCAGTTTTAAATTTGAATAATATAATGTCAGTCTGCTAAATAAAAAATCCTATTTAAACGAATAATTAATGAACGATATTCCTGAAATTTCAATCAATGCGAATCAGAAGTTTCGAAAACATAAATTATATAAGTTAAAACATAAAAAAAACCTCATTTTTCAATGAGGTTTTTAGTATTTATTCGATTGGATTCATTTTAAAAGTATCCATAAATGCAGTTGTATAATCTCCTGCAATATATCTTGGATCATCCATTAATTGTCTGTGAAAAGGTATTGTAGTCTTAATTCCTTCAATAACAAATTCATCCAAAGCTCTTCGCATCTTACTGATCGCTTCTTCACGTGATTGCGCAGTCGTAATTAATTTTGCTATCATCGAATCGTAATTTGGCGGAATACTGTAACCAGAATAAACGTGAGTATCTAAACGAACTCCGTGACCTCCAGGCATATGAAGCGTAGTAATTTTTCCTGGTGAAGGACGAAAATCGTTATAAGGATCTTCAGCATTGATACGACATTCTATAGCATGTAATTCCGGCAAATAGTTTCTTCCTGAAATTGGAATTCCGGCAGCTACCATAATTTGCTCACGAATCAAATCATAATCAATAACCTGTTCTGTGATTGGGTGTTCTACCTGAATTCGTGTATTCATTTCCATGAAGTAAAAATTCCTGTGTTTGTCTACCAGAAACTCAACTGTTCCCGCTCCTTCATACTTAATGAATTCAGCAGCTTTTACAGCAGCTTCTCCCATAGCAGCACGCAATTCGTCAGTCATGAAAGGTGAAGGTGTTTCTTCAGTTAATTTTTGGTGACGACGCTGTACTGAACAATCTCTTTCAGAAAGGTGACATGCTTTTCCGTATGAATCTCCAACAACCTGAATTTCGATATGACGTGGTTCTTCAATAAGTTTCTCCATGTACATTCCGTCATTTCCAAATGCTGCAGCAGCTTCCTGACGCGCACTTTCCCATGCTTTCAATAGTTCTTCTTCTTTCCAGACAGCACGCATTCCTTTTCCACCACCACCGGCCGTTGCTTTAAGCATTACCGGGTAACCAAATTCTTTAGCTAATTTTTGTGTTTGTTCGAAAGATTCCAATAATCCGTCAGAACCTGGTACACATGGAACTCCTGCTGCTTTCATTGTCGCTTTTGCAGAAGCTTTATCTCCCATTCTGTCAATCATTTCAGGGGCAGCACCAATAAATTTGATTCCGTGTTCCTGACAAATTTTAGAGAATTTAGCATTCTCAGAAAGAAATCCGTATCCCGGATGTATTGCATCTGCGTTAGTAATTTCTGCAGCAGCAATTATATTTGACATTTTCAAATACGATAAGTTACTCGGAGGAGGACCAATACAAACCGCTTCATCAGCAAATTTAACGTGTAAACTTTCTGCATCAGCTGTAGAATAAACTGCAACAGTTTTGATTCCCATCTCTTTACAAGTACGAATTACACGAAGTGCAATTTCCCCTCTATTCGCAATTAATATTTTTTTAAACATCTTTTTAAAATTAGATAATTTGGATAATTAGACAATTGGATGATTAGATTTAGACACTTTCAAAAAGTTAAAATCTAAAAATCTAAGATCTAAAATTAAGATGGATCAACTAAGAATAAAGGTTGGTCAAATTCTACAGGAGACATATCGTCAACAAGAATTTTCACTATTTTACCTGAAACTTCTGATTCGATTTCGTTGAATAATTTCATTGCTTCAATTACGCAAAGAACATCACCTTTTGAAATAACACTTCCTACTTCAGTAAAAACTGGTTTATCCGGAGATGGTTTTCTATAAAAAGTTCCGATAATTGGAGATTTTATAGTAATGAATTTAGAATTCTCAGCTGGAGCTGCTGCTTCACTATTTACATTTACAACTACCGGTGCCTGTTGAGGAGCAACTGCTTGTGGCAATGCAGCCTGAGCTGGTAATTGTTGTACATAAGTAGCCTCAGTTACATTTGTTTCTAAAGTTGTTCTAATGGTGATTTTTACATCATCCATTTCTAACTTTACCTCTGCAACTCCCGAATTTGCTACAAATTTGATTAGGTTTTGAATTTCTTTTAAATCCATAATGATTCGTTTTTAGTTTTAATTTATTTCTTATCGTAAGCCCATTTCAGATAAATAGATCCCCATGTGAATCCACCTCCAAAAGCGGCAAAAATAACATTATCTCCTTTTTTAAACTTGTCCTCAAAGTCAGCTAATACTAATGGCAAGGTTCCTGAAGTTGTATTACCATATCTTTCGATATTTACAAGCACTTTAGACTCATCAAGATCTAATCTGCCTGCAGTAGCATCAATAATACGTCTGTTTGCCTGATGTGGCACTAACCAGCTTACATCTTCTTTTGTTAAATTATTTCTTTGTAAAATTAATTCACTTGCATCAGCCATATTAGTAACAGCATATTTAAAAACTGTTTTACCATCCTGCATAATATTATGCTGTCTGTTTTTAATGGTTTCTTCAGAAGCAGGGATTAAAGAACCTCCTGCAGGAATTTTAAGAAAATCTCGCCCTACACCATCACTTCTTAAGTACTCATCCTGTAAACCTAAACCTTCATAATTTGGTTCAAATAAAACTGCTCCCGCTCCATCACCAAAAATAATACAGGTCGATCTGTCTGTATAATCTACAATTGATGACATTTTATCGGCACCAATTAATAGCACTTTTTTGTAACGTCCGGATTGCACATAAGCTGCTGCCGTAGACATTCCGTATAAAAAACTGGAACAAGCTGCTTGCAGGTCGTAGGCAAATGCATTAGTCGCTCCAATTTCTGTGGCTACATAGACACCTGTGGCTGCCACCATCATATCCGGTGTTGCTGTTGCCATTATTACCATATCAATTTCTAACGGATCAATATTGGCTTTTGCTATTAAATCTTGTGCTGCTTTTATAGCAAGGTAGGAGGTTCCTTTATCAGCATCTTTAAGAATTCTTCTTTCTTTTATTCCGGTACGGGTAGTAATCCATTCATCATTGGTATCAACCATTGTTTCTAGCACTTTGTTAGAAAGCACAAAATCAGGAACGTATCCTCCAACAGCGGTAATTGCGGCTGTGATTGTATTCATTATATTCTATTATTTCCTCTCAAATATTGCTATTTGAAAAATTTTTAAAAGACTTGAAAATTACAAAAAAAATTCTAAACGTATTGTCGTAAATTTCCTTAAAAAAGAAAGTTATAACAAACAAAAAAAACTCTCACATAGTGAGAGTTCTCATATCATTTACAAAAACGTATTAAGCAACCGCTTCAGATTTATCGATAACAACTTGCCCTCTGTAATACATTTTACCTTCATGCCAGTAAGCTCTGTGGTATAAATGTGCTTCACCTGTAATAGGACATGTAGCGATCTGAGCTACAGTAGCTTTATAATGTGTTCTTCTCTTATCTCTTCTTGTTTTCGAGATTTTTCTCTTAGGATGTGCCATTTTACTATATTATTTATCCGTTAATAGTTTCTTTAATTTGTCCCAACGCGGGTCAATATCTTCTTCTTGTTTACTCTCTTCTTTGACTTGCTTCGCCTGTTGGCTATCGCTCGAGTCTTTGACTTTTAATTCATTTAGTTTTGTCAGGGCTTCAGTTTGTAAACTTCCATCCTTTACACCTGGGTGAACACGTTTAAGCGGAACTGACAATGCAATCATTTCATAGATGTATTGTGCTACATCTAGTTCAAACTCACCGTGTGGCAAAATAAGCAATTCCTCATTGTCATTATTAAATTCGTCACCAAAACGAACGATGAGTCTCATTTTTCCTTTTATAGGCAAATCAAAATCCTCGCTTGTTAAATCACAAGGTACATTCACCGTCCCTTTATGTTTGAAATTTAACTCTAACAAGCTGCTTCCTTTATCTAAAACTAAACTGACTTTGATATCCGAAGCTTGAAATTCATCATAATCAAAGTCCTCAAAGAACTTCTTACTTATTTGATACTCAAAATGGTGTTTTCCTAGTTTTAATCCCACGAAAGGAATTAAAAATTCTTTTGTTTTGCTCATTTCAACATCAATTTGATCAATTCATATCTAAAACTCAGATACCTGAATTGGGGTGCAAAGATATAAAATTATTATAAAACTAATAATCTTATTCACCTTTTTTTGTTTATAACTGTTTTTCTTTTATTTTAAGAGGTTTTGTGCTAATCTCTTCATATTGATTACGCGAACGAAAAATATCGATTGCAAGATAAACTGCTTCTTTAAAAGAATTATAATCTGCCATATCTTTCCCTGCAATATCATAAGCAGTGCCATGATCCGGAGAAGTTCTGATTCTGTTAAGTCCTGCTGAATAATTCACTCCTTTCCCAAATGATAATGTTTTAAAAGGGATTAATCCCTGATCGTGATAGGTCGCCACAACTGCATCATATTTTTCATGCTGACCGCTTCCAAAAAAACCATCTGCAGGAAATGGTCCAAAAACCATAGTTCCTTTTTCGAATATTTTCTTTAAAGCAGGTTTTAATACCAAATCATCTTCTTTCCCAATTACACCTCCATCACCGGCATGTGGATTTAAGCTCAATACTGCAATTTTTGGCTTTACAATACTAAAATCCTGAATTAATGATTTTCTGATTGTTTCGATTTTTCTTGTAATTAATTCTTCCGTCAACTGAGAAGAAACTTCACTTAAAGGAACATGATCTGTCAGTAATCCAATCCTTAAATCATCATGAACCATCATCATTAATGCATTCCCTTCCAGCTCCTGATCCAAATAATCTGTATGACCAGGGAATTTAAAATCTTCTGATTGAATATTATATTTATTTATTGGGGCAGTCACCAAAACATCTATATCTCCATCTTTTAAGGCTTTTGTCGCAGCGACAAACGATTTTATAGCATACTCGCCTATTTTCTCATCATTTGTGCCTAAATTTATGTCAACACTTTCTCTCCAAAGATTGAAAACATTCAATTTCCCCGGTAAAACCTGATCTAATTTATCAACTCCATGAAATTGAACTGTAGATGTGAAGCTTTTTTTAACGAAAGAAAGTATTTTGGCATTGGCAAAAATAACCGGCGTACATAATTCTAACATACGAGAATCTTCGAATGTTTTTAATATAACTTCGCTTCCAATACCGTTTAAATCTCCAATCGAAATTCCAACAATTATATTTTCTGCTTTTTTATTCATGAGCTCAGATTATTTATTACTAAATTAATGTGCAAAGATATAAATAATTAAGCTTATAAATAGCCTAATCGGGCAACATATCAATTCAAATTCAATCCATTTAAAAGAAATTGGTTTTACATAAAAGGGGCTGAAAATTAAATTAATTTTCAGCCCCTTTATTATTAGATTATCAATATAAGTGCTCTTACTTAAACTTATTTCTTCTCTGGCAGCATAATTGACAATAATACTGAAATTATAAGGATTCCTCCAATAACAATCAGCGAATAAATTGATTCGATGTGATAAAATGGCGCAATAATCATTTTTATACCAATGAAAGAAAGGATAATTGCCAGCCCGTATTGCAGTTTGCTGAATAGGTGAATAAAGTTATCCAATAAAAAGAATAACGCTCTTAATCCTAAAATAGCAAAAATATTAGACGTATAAAGGATAAACGGATCATTTGAAATAGCAAAAATTGCCGGAATAGAATCTACTGCGAATAATAAATCCGTAAATTCGATTACCGCAACAACTACTAAAAGCGGAGTAGCTAATTTTTTCCCGTTTTCGTATGTGAAGAATTTATCCCCATCGTATTTATCAGAAACGCTGAAAAACTTTCTGATCAGTCTTGCTCCTCTTGTGTTGTTATAATCTTCTTCGTCATCGTCATCGCCCGCAGACCAAGATTTGATTCCTGCATACACAAGGAATAAACCAAAGGCAGTCATGATTAAGTTAATATCATATTTGAACCCTTCTATACCTGCTAAGCCTAAAAGCTTATTTAAGTACGTTAACTCAATTAAGAAAGCCCCGGAAAATATAAAAATCGCTCTTAAAACAAGGGCTCCAATAATTCCCCAGAATAAAACTTTGTGTTTGTTTTCGTTTTGTACATCAAAAAACTTAAAAACTAATATAAAAACAAATAGATTATCTACAGAAAGCGCCTTTTCGATCCAGTATGCAGACTGAAACTCATAAAATTTAGCAGCACCCGCAAAGTGATAAATCAAACCACTAAAAATCATAGCTAAACTTATCCAGACTAATGACCAGGTAATCGCTTCTTTATTGGTCACGACATGGCTCTTCTTGTTGAAAATTCCCAAATCCAGTAATAGCATGATTAGTACAGCGACCGCAAAAACTATTATAAGTCCTGGATGTTCTGAAAAAATAGGGTGTTGATTCATTTTAAATATTAATTAAGTTAGATTTTAAATTATTTATTAGCCATTGTAACTACTAAAACCCGGCCGCCTTCTTCCTTTGATAAGAGTATTTTTTTACCATCGGTAAGTTCCAGCATTGATCCAATTGGAATTTCTTTGTCTTCTGTAACATCTTTTAATGAGGTTAGTTTTTGATTGACAAACACCCACTTATCATTAAAAAAAGTAAAATAACCTACAGGGACTTTATGTTGAGCAGCCAGCTTTTCATTTCTGGCAATATTACGATTAACATGCCATTGAAACAAGTATTGATCATTATAAACCATTAACCTATGATTTTCAGGTTTCCAAACGGTTTCCTCGAACTGGTAATACAAGTCTAAAATTGGCAGCGTCCCTTTGTGAGAAGTATTGCAAAACGGGCATATTGGCGTATTTGTATTATCAAAAACATACCATTTTTGCTCGCATGAAATATTCTGGCACTTCTGCATTAAATCAGTTGTTTTCAGTAATGCTATCTCCCATTCTTCGGCATTTGGTCTTTGCATTGGATTGTGCAATCCATCAATAAAAACTTTATCAAACAGGTTTTTTAAATAAGGTCCTGTGATTGTGTAGGGCAATTTGACAATATCTGCCCAGGGCAAATCCCATTTCGAAACCTGATCGAGTTTTGGTCGGTTCATCGAGTCTGTTGGATGCTCGATGAACATTGCTTTTTCACCCATTGACAGCAAGTCATCTCTTTCAGTATCTAAATCATGTACTTTCCCTCCTTTTAATGGATGCCTGTGTAATAAAAACATATAAATTAAAACCGGCAATGCATGTAAGTCGGTTAATCGGTTTGGCAATTTCCTGTTTGGATCGGTTTTATTGAGATGCTTGGTCGAAAGTACTTCCGGAGCAATAAATTCTGCTGTGCCAATTACTTCTGCCGGAAACAATCCCGGAACCACTAATCCGTCCAAATCTATCATACAAGCCGATTTATTGACGGGATCAATCAAAACGTTATTGTATGATAAATCAGAATGCGCCAATCCCATTGCATGCATCTTTTTTACACCGCGGGTCAGATTAACACAAACCTGAAAATAACTTAGCCAGTCGCCCAACTCTGATTTTGCAACACGTAGCGGAAAGTGCGGATTTCTAAATTTAGCACCTGCAAACCATTTCCCGTTTTTCTCTTTTCCCTGAATTAAATCACTCGTTTCATATCCTTTATTAAAGAAAAACTTAGAATTGTAAGTCGGGACTATGATTCCGGTTAAACCTTTACATTCAACAACATCTGTTGGCCATCTGTACACTTCGTTTAAATAGTAATCGCCTGCATCTCCGTTTTGAATTTGTGCTAAATATTTATTGGTTATTCTTTGTAATCTTTCTTTTTGATTAAAATCTAATTTATCTCTAAATAATGCAACAACATATTTTTTGTCGGGACTAAAATAAACATCCTTAAAACCACCACGCATAGGCTCACCATTATCAACAAACTGATAGGTTTTTGCAGCATCATTGATTGATTTTACTGTAATCGTATTCATTTTTAATAAATTATAGCAAGGGTTCTGTCATCATGATTTCCCGGACTCCAAAAATCCATCCAGGCAGAAAGCTGCTTCGCAATTTCAGGATTATTTTTATCAAATTCAACTTGGATTCCATCTACATTTTTCCCTTTCAAATCATCAATAAATCCTCTCCAGTTTTCAATTTTTTCCAAATTAGCTTCAACTACAAATTTAGGATCATAAATACCGTCTGTCATCAGCACTAAATAAGAGAAGTCATCTATTAATTTAAAACCAAATCTTGAAGAAAATTTATCATCTTGAAAAATTTCAGGCATGGTAATAAATCGTGTTCCGCCTCCATAATCACCAA
Organism: Flavobacterium chungangense LMG 26729; assembly: GCF_000735715.2. Lineage (NCBI taxonomy): Bacteria > Pseudomonadati > Bacteroidota > Flavobacteriia > Flavobacteriales > Flavobacteriaceae > Flavobacterium > Flavobacterium chungangense. The sequence goes on along the minus strand of NZ_JASY01000004.1, from coordinate 197,515 downwards.
CGTCAAGCCAGTTCATTAATTTGATTTCTGTGAGCTCTTTATTTAACAATCCTATTGGACAATCACCAATTCCAAAAGTTAGAATAGCATATCCAAAATCGTATTTTTTAACCAGGGCAAAAATTAAAGTTGTGTGTAAATCTTTTAATTCTGTTTTGTTTTTTATTGTAAATTCTTCTAGTTTTTGATGTGCAAAATGTACTGCTTTTGAAAGATTTTCATAAACAAACTGATTTATTTTTTTTGATGTTACGTCACTTAATTTATTATGATGGTTGGCCAATACCTCATCAAATTCTTTTAGGTTTTCCGGGTTCAAATTTTCTTCAAAATATTGAATTACAGACTCACACGCTATTCTTGACCCCTTACGGGATAATTTCGCAGAACCTGCTCCATCTGAAACAGCTACTACACTCCAGCCAATTTCATTAAAATTTTTAAATACAAAATCATCTTCTCTAAAAGATCCGACATTAGCATGGCTTCGTCCTCTTTTTGAAGATATTACAATATTTTTATCCAAAAATCCCAAAAAAACTGCTTCGTTATCCAGTTTCCAAAATGGATCATTTTTATCACTTTCAAGATTTTTCCATAAGGATTTAGGATCAGGATTTATGATAAGTGTTAGTGTTTTTTTATTTAAAACCGAATCTTCCGGTTCACCATCAATTTTAAATAATATGCTTATTTTTAAATCGCCGCTTATTTTCGGAATTCCAAAAAGCATTTCGTCCGCCTCATTAAATTCGAGTCCTGTATTTTCTAAACCATTAATTTCAAAGGAAATAAAATCATTCCAACCCAAAGTATTGAAATCAATTTTTGCCTGATATTTTATATTTACGATGCCGTTCGGAATTGAGACAGTCTGCGTCAAAATATCATCAACTCTATTTTTCAATATCCAATTCTGCATAATCATTTTTTGGTTTTCCTGAATTATTTTTACTGCAATGATATTTTTTTCATCGGAAATAAACTCATCAAAGAGAGCTGCTTTATCTGAACAAATGTCTATTTTATGCTGGGATAAAAAAGACTGGATATATCTTTTGACTTCCTTCATGAATTACCCTTGTGTTCTGCTCACATCAAATCCGCCTTCTCCTGAAGTGTAACTTCCCTGATTATTGCACCATGGACAAGTACTTATTTCTTCATCGCCAATACAATGTATTTTATCACAAACACAAACCGCAAAAGCTATTTGGTTTCCACAGCAGGGACAGGTTGGCACTCCGATAAGTTCATCTGTATTTACTTTAGTGCTAAAATTTGTAGAATCAGCCAACTCAAAATAAGAATTATCGACCTGATAGGCACCTACCAATCTATAACTTTTAGAAGATAGTTCAATTCCGGCGTAAATAGACTCCGCAATACTTTTGCGATATTTCATTAAGTACGGCCTTTTAGTATTTTGACATTTACCATTTAAAACCACAAAATTATCATCGACATATTGACGGTTTGGCACCTCTTTAGTTAAGTCTATTTTCGAAAGTGTTTCTCCGTCTAATTTTGCCAATTCAAAACCACTAGAATTATTTTCGACACTTATACTACTGGTCTTAATAGAATCTGTTACCCATTTAAAAAACTCTTTGTATGACTGAACATTTGTATTTTTAAAATGCAAAACATTGTCTGTAAGTTCACCTAATAATTTTGTATCTGTTTCGTTTCCGAAAGAAATCGCAATTAAATTGGCTGTTCGCTGCCAGTTTCGTTTCCATTCGTTAATTGCCATTTTAGTATCATCAGTTGGAACTCCATCAGTAAATAAAAAAACAATAGGTTTCCAATCACCTTTAACTTCATATGTTGTTTTTACAATATTACTGCGCAATTCATACATTAAATGTCCTAAGCCTTTGCTTAAGGATGTACCGCTGCCAATTGGAAATTTAGGAGGATAAAAACTCACTATTTCCTGAAGAGGAACCAATGTTTTAGGCTGACCGGCAAATACTATAATTGATACAAACACGGTTTCAAGTGCATAAGGATCTGTTTTTAATGCCTGAATAATAGTAGCCAATCCTTCTTCAACCTCCTGAATAGGCTCTCCAACCATTGACTCTGAAATATCGATTAAAAAATATATGGGTAATCTTCTCATTTTAAAGGGAATTTAATATCATTAAAATATAATTGAAAGCACAATCTGAGTTATATTAACAGATAAACCAACTCCAAACTGAGAAGGTTTATCAGTAGTTTATAAAATTAAATGTAGAAGAAAATACGATCGCAAAAAAATCAAAACAGATGAAGTCAATATTCAATTTATTTTGCAGCTACTAAGAATGATTAATATCTCAATGTGTTGTTCAAATTAAATCACTACAATTATTTCGCTTGGTGGAGGAGGCAGCGTAACACTTTCGCCAGTTCCCTGACTTTTATTGCCTTGTTCGATGGTTTCTGATACCCATTTGAAAAATTGTTTTAGTGTCGAACTATCGGCAGAGGCCAGATGAACCACATGGTCTGTCAATTCTTTTAGAATTTCATCGTTTGCCATATGTCCGGCCGCGCAACCAACTACAGCTCCAAAACTTAGGCTTTTTATTTCCTGAGTTTTTTGCCTGTAAAGCTGAATATCTGAAGGTTTCCCATCAGTAAATACAAAAAGTAAAGGTTTCCAGTCTCCTTTTTGGGTAGCTGAACCCTTTATAACATCCTTATTTACTTTTTGAATAACAAAATCCAGTGCTGCTCCTGTATTTGTAGGACCACTTTGCGGACAGGTTATCTCAGGTAATTGAAAGTGAACCAGTTCTGTCAATGGAACAATTTCTTTTACTTCACGATCATAAGTAATAATACTGATCCAGAGTGAATCTAAGGCCTGAGCATCTGAACGCAAAGTATTGACCATGCCGCTTAAAGCATTGTTTAATGCCTGAATTGGTTCTCCGTACATAGAACCGGAAGTGTCTAATAAAAAATATACCGGTAGTCTTCTCATATCACTTGAAAAAATTTCATAATAATTAATCTAACCCAATTTCTCCATTATATCCCGAAATATCACACATGAATATCAGAGACATGTTATTCCTGTTATTTAGCACTCCAATAGTATTTAACCTTCTACAGATAAGACTCTACAATTTTATGAATAGTCTGTCCTAAGAAAGTATCATCTGTAGGATCTCCAATGGCACTAAATTTCCATTCACCATTACGCTTGTATAATTTTCCCATAATGATGGAACGTTTGTTTACATATTGCGCTTCTGCAGAAACATTGTAAGCTGCAAATTCTGAAACTACTTTTGTGGGAGTACCTTCGTACATTCTGATTTTTGCATACGGGATTTGAGAGAAATCTTCTTTTCCTGCATTATTCAGAAAGAAAAATATCTGATTCACTTTAGCATCAACTTTAGAAAGGTCTACAGTAATAATTTCATTATCCAAACCATCATCACCTCCACTATCTCCGGCAAGATCATCACCGGTGTGTTTTAAGGCACCATCTACACTCAACAACTTCCCTTTTGGAAGGCCAAATTGCTGTAAGACTTCTACTTTGTATAAAGGAGAATATAAATGATCACACAGTTTATTTTGGTCATCAATTAACACACAACTTAAATCTAAGTCAACTTCTGTTACATTTTTTGATAATCCTAAAAATCCTTTCGTTTCAATTGCTCCCCAGTTTACACCAACACAAAAATTTATTAATGACTCGCCGCTTGATTTTATTAAATCAATCTTTTGTCCTTTCGTTAAATTAATTGCCATAGTTTTAATCAGGTTTTAATTAGTTATATTTATTTAAATAATCCTGCAAACCACCTTTCATTCCAATCCCTACTGCTTCAAATTTCCACTCGTTGTTTCTTTTGTAAATTCTCCCAAATTCTACTGCAGTTTCAATAGAAAAATCTTCATCCAGTTCATATTTAACCAATTCTGTGTTTGTCTGATCCAGAATTCTGATAAATGAATTTCTAATTTGTCCAAAATTTTGTCTTTTTGTATCTGCCTGATGAATCGTTACTACAAAAGAAATTTCGTGAACATCCGGAGAGATTACGGACAAATCTATCTGGATTTTTTCATCATCTCCGTCACCATCACCGGTTAAATTATCTCCTGCATGAGTTACTGCTCCATCAGGCGATTTTAAATTATTGTAATAAACAAAATGGTTGTCATTCGGAATTTTTCCGTTTGCACCAACTAAAAATACTGAAGCATCCACATCAAAACTTGATCCGGTATTGCTTGAGTTACTATCCCATCCAAGACCTACAGTAAACTTTGGTGCATCTATACTTTGTCTTTGTCCTTTTTCTAAGTTAATTGCCATTTTATCTCTTTAATTAATATTTATATTCAACATTGTTTTTAAAATATTGGTTTGTTCATCAACATTTTGAAGTTCTTCCAGGAAATCTACTGATGAAATTTTGTCATGATATTCCTTTAGTACTTCTAAAACATTTTCGGGCAACGTTGTTTTTACGACACTGAGTTCTCTCTTCAATTCTGCATTTTTGTTTTTCAGATCTATTATAATTTCTTCTTTTGCAGATCCGTTTTTTGAAATATCAATATCCTTAGTATTTTCTTCATTCAAAAAATAAAATGATTTTTCATTGGCTACAAAAACAAATTTATCATTAGAATCCCTAAATTCATAAACCTCAATTATTTCATTATTACAAACCAGTCCGCACAAAAACTTAATTTTAAAATTCAGAATATTCAAACGTCCTAAAAGCTTTTTTTCAAATTTGGCATATGGATTTTCATATACACTTTTATTCAATTGTGAAAGCTTTTCGTACTGATCAATTGTAATCTCCCTGTAATATTCGGCCTGAATACTCTGAGAAAAAATCATTATATCATTCCAATTAAAAAAAACATCTTTTTCTGAAACAAATAACTCATAGAGTTCTTCTATCTTTTTGGACATATTTTGAGCATGCAGCTGCATTTGTTTGGCAAACTTACTCTCTCCTATTTCCTGTTTTAATTTTGATAAAATATCTTCATTAATATAGATTTCATCACTGATTAAAACATATTGCTGTTCTTTTGATTTTTTTATTTTTTGAAACAAATCAATAAGACTGCTTGTAAACTGAATGTGAAACAGTTCTAATTTATTAATATCTAATATCCGGTTTTTTTCAAAAAGAGTATGAATAATTTTTGTCCTTACCAAAATCCCGACAAGATCCTTGTGGTTAAAGAAATTGGATAACAATTCTAAAACCACAAGTTTTCTGTTACTGTCTTTTATTATTTGAAGATATCTTTCTTCTTCTTCCTCCTGCATTTATCTAATTTCCAATATTCGATTTTTGTAATTTTCTAGCTTACAACGCCTTTTTTTAATTCTTGCTCAAGACTTTGCAAGCCTGCATCAAGCTGTCTTCTGGTTTCTGTACCCTGATCGTGTATTTGTTTTACTTCTGTCAAAGTATCGATCAATGATTTGGTTGTCATTTTCAGCGTTTCAAGTGAAACAATAGTGTTTTCATTTTCTCTGGCAACTTCAATACTGTTTTGTTTCAGCATTTCAGCATTTTTCTGCAAAATTGTATTTGTTGTTTCAGAAACTCTACGCTGAACTTCAATATTCTGTTTTTGTCTTTGTAATGCTACCGCCAGTGTCAATTGGTTTTTCCAAACCGGCATTGTTGTAGTCAAAATAGACTGTGCTTTTTCTGCTATAGAAGTATTATTGTTCTGAACTACTCTAATTTGCGCCAAAGACTGCAACATGATAAAACGAACAATTTTCATATCAGCAAGACGTTTGTCCAGTCTGTTAATGAAAGTTCTTTTATCAGAAATCTGATAATCCTGATATTGCGCACTATTGCCTTCCATTACAGCAAGTTCTTCATTTAATTCCTTAAATCGAATTTGCCCTGCAATAATGTGCTTTTCCATTTCTTTGATCAGATTCACATTACCATCGAACATCGTCTGAAGTGCGCTGTTATCTTTCACAGAGTTGATCATTCCGGCTTTTACCTTATTACTGATTTTTTCAATATTTACAGTAATTCGATCATATTCCTGAAATAATTTTTTTACATCGGTAATTAACTTATTCAATAAAGGAATTTTAGAGATAAATCTCTTAAATGGTCCCTGATCTAATTGATCAACATCTACATAGTTCAATTCAGTAAGCAGATCATTGATAAGAGTTCCTACTTCGCCGGAATTATAAGTTCTGACATTTGTTAAGAAAGTATCACTCTGCTTTGCAATAGAGTTTTGAATTTCGGCACCATAATTCAGAATTGAATTGGCATCATTCTCATTTAACTGATTAGAAATAGATTTGTAATTATTTACATCAGCTTCTGTAATCGAAGCTAAGTTTACATTTCCATCTTTATCAATTAAAGCAGAATTTTCCTGAGTAACTAATTGATTTTCTGACATGACTATAAATGATTCTGTTGAATTGTAACGATTGTCTGCTCTAGTTTTTTATCGTTTGTTGGTACACCAACTGCACTAAATTTCCATTCATCATTTCTCTTGTAAAAAACACCTAAAACCATAGAAACGTTTCCGGCAAAAGTAGCATCGTTTGCAACATCAAAACGTGCAAATTCCTGACTAACCTTGGTTGGTGTTCCTTCGTAAATGCGAATAGAAGCAAATGGAATATCTTTAAAATCCTGACCTCTAAAACTATTTATAAAAAACGCTACGTGATTAGCTGCCGGACTTAATTGAGAAAAATCTAAGGTTATAACTTCGTTATCCAATCCGTCATCTCCATTCAAATCTCCGGTCAAATCATCTCCGCTATGTTTAATTGCGCGGTCGTTTGAAATCAGTTTTCTAAAGTTTACTGAATCAATATGATTTTTTTTATCATCATAAACTGCACAGCTTGCATCTAAATCTACTGCTTCTTTCTTTGTCCCAAAGAATCCCTTTTTTTCAATTGCTCCCCAATTTACTCCAACACAAATGTTTTGTAATTTTGTACCGTTACTTTTTTCAAGATTTATACGTTGTCCTTTTTCTAAATTAATTGCCATATCTTAGTTATATTTATTTAAGTAATCCTCTAATCCGCCTTTCATACCAACTCCAATGGCTTCAAATTTCCATTGTCCGTCTTTATTGTATATTCTTCCAAATTCAACTGCTGTTTCTATCGAAAAATCTTCTTCTAGTTCATATTTAACCAATTCTGTATTATTACTGTCATCCACAATTCTAATGAATGAATTTCGAACCTGGCCAAAATTTTGTTTTCTGCTTACAGCATCATGAATGGTTACAACAATGCAGATTTCCTTTACTGTCGGATTGATCTTTGTTAAATCAATTTTAATCTGTTCATCATCTCCCTCACCTTCTCCTGTCAGGTTATCACCAGTATGTATTACAGCTTCATCCGGTGATTTTAAATTATTGTAAAAAACAAAATGTGAATCAGATAAAATTTTTCCGTTATCACCCAGAATAAAAACAGAGGCATCAAGATCAAAACCTGAACCTGTACTGCTGTTATTCGTGTCCCATCCTAAACCAATAGTAAATTTTGGTGCATTTATATTTTCCCTTTGTCCTTTTTGCAAATTGATAGCCATAGTCTAATCTATTTTTATTACGTTAATATTCTTTTTATATTCTAAAATTTGATGGTAATTATTACTTATCGCAAGATGAAATAATTCGTTGCTTTTTTTTCTTGAAATATTAGAGATCAAATAAGCAAACTGTTTATCATCCATGCTTAAAATAAATTTTACGATTCTGGTATTGTATTGAAAATCTTCACTATTTACTATTGAAACAATATCTTCTACATTTTTAACAGCAAAATAATTGTAATGATTTTCTATTTTGGGATGAATGTCTTTGTTTATTAATTCTGCAAAATACACAAACACAAAATCTCCCTTTACCGCATATTGATCCAGAATTTTATTTACGGTATGTTCATGACTTCCTGTTATTTTGATATCATCAACAAATATGCAAAGTTTGTCTTCAATAAAATTACGGTCTATATAATACGTGTCATTAGAAATTAATTTAACACGCTGTTCAAAATCCAAATTCCCATAATCTGTTACATAGGTTTGGTTTCTGTAAATTTTAGATTCAATACAGGCTTTTTTACCATTTTTAAACAAGAAGCTATTAAGTTCTTTTTTAAAATAGTAGCATAAAAAATTGGATGCCGTAGGAATAGACAAATAAGGGCTGGGTAAGATTACAATATCTTTTTCAGATAAGATTACGTCTTTAAATTGCGCCACAAATCCGTCAAAGAGTTCTTCTGCAAATTTCTCTGCAAAGAACTTATCTCCAAATTTAAACCTGCTGTATTCTGCTTCCGTAAATGGGCAGTTGTCTTTTTCTGTTATTTTGTGTAAACTGTAACTTTTATTCACTGTTATATTTTTAAGAGATGAGCGTTAAAACCAAATTTCAAAGCTCCGTTATAATCGGCAACACTATTATCGCCAATATGTAAAACATCTTTTTTCTCTATTTTTTTATATTTATTAATTTCATCAAACACCAATTGATAAATCTCTATATTCGGCTTAGAAAAGCCAACTTCATCCGAGTAAATCTGAAACTTAAAATAATCAAGCAGATCGTAATATTTTAATAATTTTCGTAATGTAAAACCTTTAATAAAACCCGTATTACTCAAAACACTGATCGATTTTCCTTCACTAATAACTTTATCAAACATTTTTTGAATGTCCGTAAAAATTAAAACCGGTTTATTTTCTAAAAACAATTCTTCTGTAAGATTATAAAACTGAGATAGCTTCTCGGTTCCATAATTACTGAGATTTACATTTAGAGCTCCTAAAATTAAATAATATATTTCGAATGTTTCTATATTTAATCCCGTGTTTTCATTTATATTATTACACAGAACATCATAATATCGTACAACTTCAGTGACTTTTTCAATTGGTTGTTCGATTTCAAAAAAATTCTGAAACAATAAATTCCTTTTTTGCTTAAATTCAGGATTCGATTTTATTAATGTAAGCCACAGATCAAAAGAAAGGTGACTGTAATTTTCATAATTTATTTTCAATGGTATGTATTTTTAGTCGGCAAGTATGCTGTTGAGTAAAATGAATCCTGTTTTTTTAAACTCAAAAAACATTTTACTTAAATCAGTTCCTGCAATATCTTAAATTTTATATTTTTTATCTATAAATCAAATTCAGCAAATCTCTTTACAAAATGATTTTTCCAATAGTCATTTTTGACAACCAGATGTCAATTGTTTGATCTTTTGAAAATTTACAACTAGTACTATTGTTGAAATCTTAAAACTTACAATAATACGAAAAAGCGTACTAAGTATAAATGAGGAATTCTGGAAAACAGAAATATTTATCAACAAAGAAGGAAGCCGGGAAGGCAAATGTGTTTTCCTGACACCTGCTTTCGCTTTTTAATTATAACTTTGCCTTATAATTAACATTTAGTAAAACAAAAGCAATATGTTTACAGGAATTATAGAAACCTTAGGAAGGATTCACGAAATACAAAAAGACCAAAATAATCTTCATCTAACAGTTGATTCTTCTATTACAAACGAATTAAAAATTGACCAAAGTGTATCTCATAACGGAATCTGCCTCACGGTTGTCGCTATAAAAGATTCTTTTTATACTGTAACAGCAATCGAGGAAACGATTTTAAAAACAAATATTGGGGACTGGAAAACCGGCGACGTAGTTAATCTTGAGCGAGGAATGAAACTTGGTGACAGACTTGACGGACATATTGTACAAGGTCATGTAGACCAAACCGGTACTTGTATTAAAATCGAAGAAGCCAACGGTAGTTGGAATTATACTTTTGAATATGACAAGAACCTGAACAACATAACTATTGAAAAAGGCTCAATAACCGTAAATGGAGTTAGCTTAACGGTAGTAAATTCTAAAACAAACGAATTTAGTGTTTCAATAATACCTTATACTTTTGAAAATACAAATTTTAAAAATTTCGAAATAGGAACGAAGATAAATTTAGAATTTGATGTAGTTGGAAAATACATTTCGAGACTCTATTCAATAAATAAATAGTTATAAAACGATTTTAAAAAACAAAAGCTTCAGTTTAAACTGAAGCTTTTGTTTTTAATTTATGTTTATATATTGCAAACGCACCTAAGGAAAGTCCAAAAAACATTAATACCATCAAATTATCATCTATATCTGTTTCAGGAAAAGGATCAGTCGCAGTTGTCTTAGCCGCCTTAGCAGTAGATGGATTTGGTGGTTCTGGCGCAGCAAATACAGTTATTACACTAAACAACATCAGAAACACAATTACAATTTTACTTATCATTTTCATATGAAACAAATACTTTAAATCTTAGTATAAACTTAAAAATGTTTTTTTGTAATTAATGAAAGCGTGGTTCTTCCACTAATCTGCAACAAATGTATTGCTTTTTATTCAAAAAAAATAGCGTCTAAAAAAAAAGCTTCATAAAAAATTATGAAGCTTTTTTTAAGTGGTCCCACCTGGGCTCGAACCAGGGACCACCTGATTATGAGTCAGGTGCTCTAACCAGCTGAGCTATAGGACCGGTTTGAGGATGCAATATTACTACTATTTTTTATTTGCTCCAAATATTTTAGACTATCATTTACACTTAATTTCAATATTAACGATTCTTATTTAAAATCAAATTGATTATCAACCAATTATTAAATCTTAAAAATCATTTGATTTCCTGACAAAGCTCTACTAAAACACCGTTTGTGCTTTTAGGGTGCAGAAAAACTACTATTTTATTGTCTGCTCCTGGTTTTGGATTTTCATTTATCAAAACAAAACCTTCACTTTTTAATCGGGCAATTTCTGCTTCTATATCATCAACATCAAAAGCTATATGATGAACTCCTTCTCCTTTTTTTTCTAAAAACTTAGCAATTGGGCTTTCGGGGTCTGTTGCCATTAAAAGCTCAATTTTATTTGTTCCGGTTTGAAAAAAAGAAGTCACTACATTTTCTGACTCCACAATTTCGGTTTTATAAGACGGAACACCCAGTAATTTCTCAAACAAAATATTGGCTTCATCTATATTTTTTACTGCAATTCCTATATGTTCAATTTTATTCACCATAATATAAAATTCATGAGTAAAAAAACTTTTTAATTATTGATTGACATAAGTATTAAAATAACCACATTCAGCGATTACATCCTCATAATATTTCGTATCAGAATAGTCTTTTTTTAATGTCTTAAATCCTTCCCAGGCAATAAAATTAACTTTATCATCCTGTCTCTCCCACCAGCTGACATTTTTATATTTATTGTTATAATAATCGTTTCGCTCACATTTTGCAATCATATATATACATTTCGCTTTTTGTTCTTTTGTTGCTGCTGCATCAAATGCTTTTTTATAATACATTTTAGAAATATCGCAGGAATAAGTCCCGGAATCATTACTTGATATACTAATTTCGTAGAAGGTTCTGCCATTTCCAAAATAAGTAATATTATAAAATGCATTTCCTAATAATAAACTATTAGTATAAACATCTTCTTTTTGAGCAATTTTATCCTGCATCGCTTTTATGGTAGTCAAAAATTCTATTTGAGTATATTTCTTTTTTTGATACGCCGCATGATCGCAATCATGACAATCTTTTATACTTCCATTAAACGGATTTCCTAAAAAAGTATAGTACTGAACAGAATCTGTCTGCTGCATAAAGACAATAGCTTCCGGAATTTTATTTTTATAAGTTGCCTGAACTGCCTGAAAGTTATTAATATCCTTTAATTTTAAATGATAAATTCCGGCCGCAATTTTCTCGATTTCGGTTTTATTGGATTTACTCAAAAACGCTTTCATGTCTAATAAATCTTTTTCATTATCATAAAAAGTGTTTCCTGAACTCCAATACCCATAATTCGAAGAGCCAAAAAGCTCAGCCATTACAGGATTTGCTTTTGCTTTATATAAAACTGCCAAATAATTTTTACTCCATTGTGCAGCATTTTCATAACGAAATTCCTGTCCTTTATAAGTCTTTGGGAGTTCATTATAAAGCCAGTTCAAATCAGACAGAATTGTTTTTTCATTTTTATCTGTAAGCTTATCAATTTTGCTCATATTATTTACAAATCTTAACAATCTTAACTGATAACCTGCCAGTTCAGTTTTTGGAAGTGTTTTTTCGGCTTTATCAAAATTCTTGTCTGCATTTGCAAAATCGCCTTTTAATGTTTGCAGATACCCTAATGCAATATCCCACAAATAAGGTCTTTCTGTATTTCCTGCTGCTGAAATTTTAGCAATTAAATCAAAGGCATTTTTATCCAGTTTAGCATAATTTTCAGTTCTGTTTTCTACAATTGACTGTTCTTTCATCGGAAGATTTTCTCCGGCATTCTGCTTAAAGGAATTATTTATACCTTCTTCCTGTCTGTTTACCAATCGTGTTACCAGATAATTTAAATGTTCACTTTTCGGATCCAGCTCGTAAATCTTTTCAATCGCTTGTTTTTCATCTTTATGATAACCATGAATTGCCCAAAGAGCAGCTTTCTCTTTATTATTTTTGGCCATTGCCAATGATTTGTTCCAATCGGATTCACTTTTTGGATTAAAGCAATATGCCGTCACCACTCTCATTTCAGGACATTTATCAAACACCTGAGCATATTGATAATTTGAAACTGCGTACTTTTTTTGTTGATAATTTATTCCTGCTACATAAGAAAGCGCACGATAATACAAAATGTTTTTAGGCACCGAACTCTCTGTTTTATTAAAAAACAAGATAGTTTTTTGCTTGTCAGTACTATAAAAACGTGCTTTCATTGTCAGAAACCAGTATCTGTTTTTCAGAAAAGGATCTGCTGTAGTATTGTAAACATTCTCGATCGACTGAATCATTTTTAAGTCTTTAAATGTTTTGGCCACAACGGGATCATAACTCCAGTAATTTTCTCCAATTGACACTGTTTCTATTTTTTGAGCCAAATATAAAAACTCAATAAAGCTTTTGATTTTCTCATCTTTCAAACTGATTTTCTTACCCCATTTTAGAGAAGCCTTATTCTCTTTCCTGGTTTTAAAAAAAACATGAAGCTGTTCTACTTCTGTTTTATTGGCAGCGGGTTTATTTCGATCATCATAAGAAACCGGTTTTTCGTCACCAATAAGAAAATAGTTTACAGAAGTAGTATCTGCTTTTCCTTTTAGATACGTTCCCCAATCTGATTTTATATTTCCGTTGAAACGGGAATTATGACCGTTATCAAAACCAATCCCGTAAAAAATATTGCCTGATAAAAAAAGCGGCGTGTATGATTTATCTGCAAATGTTTCCGGGGTAAAATTTGAATTATAACCAAAATAATCCCAATCATCACCTCCTCCACAGGCAAAAATTATTCCGTAAACAAAAAGTAAAGAGGCACTAGAAACAAGAAATAACTTGTTCAAAAATATTCTTTTCATAGTTTTTTAAATTGTATTCGTCTAAATCGTAAAAAATAATTTCGTTTGGCTTTTGAGGGCTATTGCCATTCAGGTCTTCCGCCATTTCGATTAAATCCTCCGATGAAATGGCTTCTATTTTCAGCACATCATTTTCTTCATAAAATATGCCATTTTTATAATTAGAATGTATAACCTTAAAAAAAACAGAGCTCATTTGTTTGAAATTTCCATCTTTTTTAAGTTCTGAAATATTTAATTTTGACCGTAGTCCAACTACTCTATGATTTTTGATATGAACAGCCCAGGAATATATTGGCAAAGCAAAATCAAGATGCAGAGGATATTTTTTTAAACTTTTAAGATAACGCTCAGCAATTTTTCTGTCATAAACAGAATTTAAAGAATCTGAAGCCACGGTTCCCATATTATAATACATCAGAATTCCTGAATCTACATTGGGAATCTTTGTTTTTTTGAAATACTTTATCTGATGAAGCCTTATTGTTGCTGAAAGTTTCTTTCCTGAAAACTTCTTGAATATATCAATAAACTTCAAATAATTTTCCTTACTTGTAAGTGTCCAATCGCAGTCAATTTGAATTTCCTTACTGTAAATTTTATTTTTAGAATTGATTTCGTTTATCAACCCAACAGTTTTCTTGGCTAAATCTTCAATATCAATATTCGGTTTTAGCATTACCTTATTTTTGATATAAATTACCGGAACAACATCAAAATTATTCATTGTTTCCTGAAAACGAATTGGAGTTACAGGAATTGGATTTGTATCGTTTGGATTCAAATCAATATCAAAATAACGAATATAAATTTTACGGACATTATTTGCCCGGAGAATTTCTTTTTCTGTTTCAGATAATTTAAAAATGGTTTTCCAATAGTAAAAAGAAACAATCGGTTTAGTATTTTCATTACACGAAATAAACAAAAGGGAAAGCAATACTAAAAAGAAAATCTTTTTCAAAACCTGTAAATTAAATTGAAGCCAAATGTAAGAAATTATATGCTGTTTGTAATTTTGCACATATAACTTTTTATTAAATTTAAAAACAACATTACGCAAACTTCTAAAACCTAATAAAACGATAAAAAATTTCGATTAAAGCAAATATAATTGTTATTTTGTGGAATTAAATCACAAATCGTTATGTTGAAAAACAACTTAAAATATTTTACTTTTTTATTGGTATTTTTAATGATAAGTTGCGCAAAGCGCGGCAGCATAACCGGAGGTTTAAAAGATACACTTGCTCCTATTTTAAAATCAAGTTCTCCTAAAAATTTCAGTACTGACTTCAAGGCCGATGAAATCATTCTGACATTTGATGAATATGTAAAACTTAAAAATGCCAATAAACAGTTGATTATTTCTCCACCAATGAAAAATCCGCCGGTTATTACGCCTACAAATGCAAGCAAATTTATAAATATAAAAATTTTAGATACTTTAAAACCTAATACAACTTACAGTCTGAATTTCGGGCAAAGTATTGCAGATAATAACGAAGGAAATCCGTATAATCAATTCAAATATGTGTTTTCAACAGGAACCTATATTGATTCTCTTGCCCTAAACGGAAAAATCAAAGATTCATACGACAAAACTGTCGATAATTTTGTAACTGTTATGCTTTATGAGGTTAACGATAAGTTTAAAGATTCTGTTATTTATAAAGAAAATCCACGTTATATAACCAATACTTTAGACAGCTTAACCACTTTTAGACTAGAAAATCTAAAAGCAGGAAAATATCTTTTAGTAGCCTTAAAAGACAAAGGAAACAACAATAAATTTAACCCAAAGGATGATAAAATTGGTTTTTTTAAACAACCTATAACTATACCTAACGATACGATTTTTGAATTGGAATTATTTAAGGAAAGGCTTCCGTTAAAGGCTTTCAAACCAATCCAGGCATCCGGAAACCGATTATTGCTTCCGTATGAAGGAAAACAAAATTTTAAAGATTCGAAACCTAAAATTGTACTTAAAAACGGCAATGAAGTTCTTGAAACTATCATAACGCAATTTCCAAAAAAGGATTCGCTGCAAGTTTGGTACAAACCAATAAAAGCAGATTCATTATCACTTGAAATCAGTAAAGATAACTATGAGAAAAAGTTTAATTTTAAAATCAAAAACCAGAAAAAAGACTCGCTGAATATTACTGCTTTACAAAACGGTGTGTTACATTTTAGAGACAGATTTACTCTTGAAACTGCAACTCCTCTTATCAAATTTGATAAGTCCAAAATACAATTAGTTAATAAAGATTCAACTGCAGTTCCTTATACAACAGAATACGATGAGTTTGAACAAAAACTATATTTCGATTTTAAAAAAGAACCCGCACAAAAATATAATTTCACATTTTTACCAGGTGCTTTAACCGATCTTAATGAAAAATCTAATGATACTTTATCCTATAAGCTGAACACACGCGAAATAGAAGAGTACGGAAATCTTACGCTAAATTTACAAAATGTAAAACGTTTCCCGATTATTGTTGAACTAACCAATAAAAAAGGGGATGTTGTGTTGGCCAGTGATTATTCTGAATCCAAGACTAAATTTGAGTTTCTGCTTTTAGAACCAGCTGTATATAATGTTCGGGTTATTTATGACGACAACAAAAACAAAAGATATGACCCCGGTAATTATTTGGAGAAAAGATATGCTGAGGAAGTTTTTTATTATCAGGAAGAAATTGATCTGCATGCCAATTGGGACAAAATTGAATCTATGGATTTAAGTATTCCTTACAGTCCCGAGCTAGAAAAAAAGAAGGAAGAGGACAAGCAAAAGGCAGAAAAAAAGAGAAAGAAAACTGCTTTTTAGTCTTGAATTTCAAACCTGTCTTTATCCCTAAGGAAATCCATTTTTTTTCGGGTTTCATGCATATTGTTTGTATCTAATTTAACTATAAAAACACCTTCGTTTTCCTGAGGTTCTAAAATATAATTTCCCAAATAATCAACAACTTGCGAATGACCATTATATTGATGATTATTAGCATCAACACCTATTCTGTTGACTCCAATTGCGTAACTAAGATTTTCTACTGCACGGGCTTTCATCAGAATGTCCCACGCATTTACCCTTACCTTTGGCCAGTTGGCGACATACAAGAGTAAATCATAGTTTTCTACATTTCTGACAAATACAGGAAAACGCAAATCATAACAAACTTGAAGACAAATTTTCCAGCCTAAATATTCAACGATTTGTTTTTTGCTTCCTGCTGTATACACTTTATCTTCTCCTGCCAGAGTAAACAAATGTCTTTTGTTGTAAAATTGAATCTCTCCAGTCGGAAAAACAAACAATAACCGATTATAGAATTTATCCTCCTCAGAAATAATCAGACTACCTGTAATCGCACAATTTTGGCTTTTCGCTAAAGTCTGCATCCACAAAACAGTTTCTCCCTGCATAGTTTCAGCCATTTTAGAGGCATTCATACTAAATCCAGTAGAAAACATTTCCGGAAGTACAATCAAATCAACAGAAGCGTTTATTTCGGCTATTTTAGCCTCAAGATTAATTCTGTTATCACTTGGACTTTCCCAAACAAGACCCGATTGAATAAGTGCAATTTTCATAATACTTAATTTTATATAAAGATAAAAAAACGTATTCAAATTAATGAATACGTCCTCTTTACAATTTAAAATCATTTAGCTTCTATAGCTTTATTAATTTTCTTAAAATCATCATCTTTTAAATTATAACTCATCGCATCATAAATATAATATGCAGGATCACCAGACTTTGCATTTACAATTTGCAAGTATTTATTTCCATTCATACTAACATATCTTAAATAATAAATATCTTGATTATCTAAAATTTTCTTTTCCAAATCTTCATCTTTTATAAACTGAAACTTATATTTATAATCTTCTAAAAGTTTCTTAATCTCTTTTTCATCTCTAAGCGTTTCACTAAATCTCCATGCATCATATTTCATCATATAAACTTCAGGAATATAAAGTATACTTTCCTTTAAGTTTTTTATTTTCGGATTAACAAAATCTTCATAAAGCCCACAATGTTCTCCTTTAGTAATAATTTGATTAATTTGTTGAAAATAATTTTTAAGCATTCCTAAGTTCACATTTGTAAAACTTACTTTAGCATACATTTCTCCATATAATTTTCCCATTTTTTCTTCGGGGAATTTTAATTTCATAAGATCCAAAGACCCTAAAGCATTCCTTAAAAATTCATTAGTAGGACAAAGTGGAATTCTTGCTACATATGATAAACTTTCATTAATAACATCTCTTAATTTCTTATCATAATTTTTATCATCGGTTTTGAGCTTTCGAAACTCTTTTTCAAACTTCTCTTTACTTAAAACTTTTATCCCTAAATTAGTATGAAGATACATTGTTCCGCTTGAAGTTCTTAAAAGGTCGCCAAAAATTTCAGCAAACGAGTAACTCCCGTTCACAAAATCTAAATGCTTAAAATCTTTAAAATCTACCACTTTAAAAGAGGTAACCGTCCAAACCTCTTTTAAAACTTTTTCATATTCTTCTTTTTTGTACGTTTCAGGTAAAACAAAAACTGTTGTTGTTGTTTTAAAATTTTCTAATTGCCCTTTTTTAAATTCTTCATTAGCCCCTCGTTCCGATGGAGTAACCGCTACCTGAGCATAATTTTCAACACTTAGAACAAACATTATTACCAATAAAATACTTTTCATTTAAATGATTTCGTTTACAATTATTTATCTGAATGTAAAAATAGTATAAAAAAAACGCATCCAAATTAATGAATGCGCTTTTAAAAACAGTTATTTTTTCTACATAAACCTTGGCCTGTTTTTGACTTTGGATTAGTAATAATGATAATTTATCGTTGTTATATTAGAAGGAGTTGAACTGCCTGTATAATAATACTTTTCTACGGCTTTTATAATGTTTTTATTCTTATCATAAGTGTTTTCAAATTGAACTGTTGCCGTGAGTTTATCAGTATCAGAATTATATATGTTTATCTTTTTTAAATTATTGACAGATACCTGACTTCCATAACAGTATCGAAATGCGTCTGGTTTTACTCCTGATAAATAATTATTCCCTTCGTCATGTTCTATTTTATAATACTCGTCAAAGAAACCTAACCCTGGTGCTTCATAACGAATTAAATTTCCATTAGAGTATTCAAAAAGTTCCTCATTATCAACATTTGTAACTTCATCACATGATGTGTTCTCCCCTCCAGTAATTTGAGTATAATGTTTTATAGAAGTCAGACCAGAACCTGAATAGCTCTGACTAATTCTATCAGCTGAATTTGTTACATAACCCGACTCTTTTTCTGTTCGGTCAATACAAATATTAGTAATCAGTCCGTTGGTATATTCCAGTGAATTCAATTGTTCAATTACATCAGAAGGACTCGATATATAGTATTCTTTTAGATTCCAGCTAATCATTTTATTAGTCGAGTCGTAATTATAGGTCGTCTGGTAAAATTTCGCCTCATCTTTTACAGTTAACTTAGAAATGTTTCCTAAACTGTTATACTCGTAATCAATTGTTTTTATGATTACACCGTTTTGAATCTCTTCTATTTTTTTTATTTTATCAGAAGATGAATTTGATGAATCATCTGATGATGAATCACTTGAACAAGCAATTAAAACAGAAGTTAGGAACAATAATAGTAGTTTGTTTTTCATATATTTTTATTGATTTTACAGATGCTTTTTTATTAAATAGTAAAGCTTTTTTTTCAAATATAAACAAAATATTAAGATTATTTATACTACAAAAAAACGCCCCGATTTCTCGCGGCGTTTATATCATACAATTGTCTAAATGACAAATTAAATTATCCTTTTAAACTTGCTGCTAAATACTCACGGTTCATACGTGCGATATTTTCAAGAGAAATTCCTTTAGGGCATTCTACCTCGCAAGCTCCGGTATTGGTACAGTTACCAAAACCTTCTAAATCCATTTGGTGAACCATGTTTAGTACTCGTTCAGTAGCCTCAACTTTACCTTGTGGTAACAATGCGTACTGAGATACTTTTGCACCAACAAATAACATTGCTGATGAGTTTTTACAAGTTGCAACACAAGCTCCACAACCAATACACGCAGCAGCATCAAATGATTTGTCTGCATCGTCTTTGTTAATCGGAATTGTATTCGCATCGATTGTATTTCCTGAAGTGTTTACCGAGATAAATCCTCCTGCATGCTGAATTCTGTCGAATGAACTTCTGTCAACAACTAAATCTTTAATTACCGGGAAAGCTTTTGCTCTGAATGGCTCGATAAAAATTGTATCACCATCTTTAAACATACGCATGTGCAACTGACAAGTTGTAACACCTCTGTCCGGTCCGTGCGCTTCTCCATTGATGAACAAAGAACACATTCCGCAGATTCCTTCACGACAATCGTGGTCAAATGCTACAGGTTCTTCTCCTTTATTGATTAATTGTTCGTTAAGAACGTCAAGCATTTCAAGGAAAGACATATCCGGTTCGATTCCGTCGATTGGGTAATCAACGATTCCTCCTTTATCCTGGGCGTTTTTCTGACGCCATATTTTTAATGTAAGTTTCATACCGTTTTAGTTTGAAAGTCATAAAGTCGAAAGTCGAAAGTCGCCTGACACATTTGTCTTTGGACTTTAAGACTTTGGGCTTTCGACCAAATTCTTATTTGTAGCTTCTTTGAACTAATTTAATGTTTTCGTAATTAAGAGGTTCTTTGTGTAACACTGCATCACTTGGTTTTCCTTTGTATTCCCAGGCTGCAACGTATGCAAAGTTATCATCGTCACGAAGTGCTTCTCCTTCTTCTGTCTGGTACTCCTCACGGAAGTGACCTCCACAAGATTCATTACGGTGTAAAGCATCTTTCGCAAACAATTCTCCTAATTCTAAGAAATCGGCAACACGGGTTGCTTTTTCTAATTCCTGATTAAATTCGTTAGCGCTTCCAGGAACTTTTACATCTCTGTAAAACTCTTCGCGTAAAGCAGCGATTTCAACGATAGCTTCGTTTAATCCTTTTTCATTACGCGCCATACCTACTTTATCCCACATGATTTTTCCTAATTTCTTGTGGAAATAATCTACAGAATGCGTTCCGTTATTATTGATAAATCTGTCGATTTGATCTTTAACCGCTTTTTCAGCTTCAACGAATTCCGGCAAATCTGTAGAGATTGGTCCCATTTTAATATCCGGAGCTAAGTAATCTCCGATTGTGTATGGCAATACAAAATATCCGTCAGCTAATCCCTGCATCAAAGCAGAAGCTCCAAGTCTGTTTGCTCCGTGATCAGAGAAGTTAGATTCACCGATTGAGAAACATCCCGGAATTGTAGTCATTAAGTTATAATCAACCCATGTTCCACCCATTGTGTAGTGAACCGCAGGATAAATCATCATTGGCGTAACATATGGATTTTCATCAACAATTTTCAAATACATTTGGAATAAGTTTCCGTATTTGCTTTTCACGATGTCAGTTCCCAGTTTAGTTACTAATGCTTTATCATCAGCATCCAATCCTTTTACATAAGCTGCTTCTTTTCCGTAACGTTCGATAGCGGCAGCAAAATCTAAGTAAACCGCTTCTCCTGTTTTGTTAACTCCAAAACCGGCATCACATCTTTCTTTTGCAGCACGGGATGCAACGTCACGAGGTACAAGGTTACCAAAAGCAGGGTATCTTCTTTCTAAGAAATAATCTCTTTCAGCTTCAGATAAATCAGTTGCTTTTTTCTTTCCTTCTCGAATTGCCTGAGCATCTTCTAATTTTGCAGGAACCCAGATACGACCGTCATTACGTAACGATTCAGACATCAACGTCAGTTTTGACTGGTGATCTCCAGAAACCGGAATACAGGTTGGGTGAATTTGTGTGTAACAAGGATTTGCGAAAAATGCTCCTTTTTTATGAATTTTCCATGCTGCTGTTGCGTTACTTCCCATAGCATTTGTAGAAAGGAAAAATACGTTTCCGTATCCTCCTGATCCAATTACTACAGCGTGAGCAGAATGTCTTTCTATTTCTCCTGTGATTAAGTTACGGGCGATAATACCTCTTGCTTTTCCGTCAACGATTACTAAATCAAGCATTTCGTGACGGTTGTACATTTTTACTTTTCCACGACCAATCTGACGGTTCATCGCAGAATAAGCTCCTAACAATAACTGCTGACCAGTTTGTCCTTGTGCGTAAAAAGTACGGGAAACCAATGTTCCTCCAAAAGAACGGTTATCCAAAAGTCCGCCATATTCACGAGCCAATGGCACCCCTTGAGCCACACACTGGTCAATAATATTAGCAGAAACTTCAGCCAAACGGTGAACGTTTGCCTCACGTGCACGGTAGTCACCCCCTTTTACAGTATCGTAGAACAATCTGTAAACAGAGTCACCGTCACCTTTATAGTTTTTTGCAGCATTGATACCCCCTTGTGCAGCGATAGAGTGCGCACGACGAGGTGAATCCTGAAAACAAAATGCTTTTACGTTATACCCTAATTCAGCTAAAGTTGCCGCAGCAGAACCTCCAGCCAAACCTGTACCAACAATGATAATATCTAAATTACGTTTGTTAGCAGGGTTTACTAAATTAATATGATCTTTATAATTTGTCCATTTGTCCGCTATAGGACCATTTGGAATTTTTGAATCTAATGCCATTATAATTGATATTAATTATTGGTTGAAATGATGAAATAAGGCGATAATTACAAAAGCAGCAGGAACTACAACTGAGAACCAGTAACCAACTTTTGCCAAAAATCTTGAATATTTATTGTGCATCCCTACAGACTGAAGAGAAGATGCAAATCCGTGCCATAAGTGAAATCCTAAAAGGATGAAAGAAATACAGTATAATCCTGTACGAATCGGATCATGGAATTTATGAACTAATTCTCCATAATATCTTGTAGCATCCGGCTCATTACCTGCAATATATTTATAGGCAACCTCAGGAAACCAAAAATCATAAAAATGCAATCCTAAGAAAGCCAGGATAACCAATCCTGAAATAATCATATTTCTGGAACTCCATGAAGCATTTGCAGCTCCGTTGTAATTTGCGTAAGCAATTGGTCTTGCAGCTCTGTTTTGAATAGTCAGTACAAATCCCATTATGAAATGGAAAATTACTCCGATTGCCAAAACCGGTTGCATTACATATTGTATCAGCGGATTGTAACCCATAAAGTGAGATGCCTCGTTAAAAACGTCTTCACTCAAAATAGAAATAAAATTTAAGGAAACATGCAGCGCTAAAAACGTGATTAAGAATATTCCCGAAAGAGCCATTGCGACTTTCTTTAAGATGGAAGCATTCAATAGTGCAGATTGTGCCATAATTGTTTAAGTAGTTTGTTTTAAAAAATTAAGCAAAAATAGCGCAAATAGACATCAACTACAACCATTTCGTTGTTATTTATAATGATTTTAAAATAGACTACGTATACGTACTTTTACGTATAAAAAAAATGAATTACTCATTTATTTATTATAAAAATTTTCAATTATATAATTAAGTCGATTTATTTCATAAAATATGCATCCCGCAAAAAAATAACAAAAGTTTACTAAATTATTATTTTACTCCAACTTTTGACCTCTTTTCTACAAAAGTACCCCTGGGCCGGAATTTTATACTAGCAAAAAATTGCCATTCCATTCTAATAACTTTACCTTTACCGCCTTCAAAAAAAATGAGAATGAAAACAGGAATTGATGCTATTTCTTTTGATGTAGCCAACATACATTTACCCATAAAAACATTGGCGATTGCCAGAAATATTGAACCGGAAAAATTAGAAAAAGGTCTTGGCTTACTGAAAATGACTTTCCCGGACGTTCATCAGGATGCTATTGTTTTTGGAGCAAATGCTTTAACAAAACTTATTATTGACCATAAAATCAACCTGAACGAAATAAGCCGAATTTATGTTGGTACCGAAAGCAGTATTGACAGTTCAAAACCAATCGCTTCTTATCTGATTAACTTAATGGAGCAAAAGTTTGGCGAAGATGCTTTGGCAGAATGTGACGTAGTTGATTTCACATTCGCGTGTATTGGCGGAGTTGATGCTTTACAAAACTGTCTTGATTTTGTAAAATTAAATCCGGCTAAAAAAGCGATTGTCGTAACGACGGATTTTGCAAAATACGATTTAAATTCAGGCGGAGAATACACTCAGGGTGCAGGAGCTCTTGCCATGCTAATTACTTCAGATCCAAAAATTATTGCTTTTGATAATAATTGGGCAACCAGCACAAAAGGTGTTTTTGATTTCTTTAAACCGTACAGAACGATTTCAAAAGAAGCAATTACACAAAATTCAAATAACGACTCCTGGTTTGACAATTTAGAAGCCGAAATCGAAATCCACAAAGACCAGCCGGTTTTTGACGGACAATATTCCAATCAGTGTTATATGGATCGTACGCGTAACGCTTACTTTTCATTCAAGAAACTAAAAAATACTACCGAAACTTTATACAACACCTGGCATAGTATTGTGATGCATTTACCTTATTCTTTTCAAGGAAGAAGAATGTTGTCTGAAATCTATGCTTTAGACAGTTCCGAAAAAATTATTGCGGATGATATTGCGCCTGCTGATTATCAGACTAAAATTAAAGAAGTGGCAAAATCTGAAGATTACAGAACTTTTGTTACCGAAAAATTACAGCCTGCTGAATTGGCTTCTTCTTTAATTGGAAATCTTTACACCGGATCTATCTTCATGGGATTATTGTCAACTCTGGCTCATTTTTATGACACTAACAAAGAAGTTGCAGGAACTAAATTCGGTTTCTTAGCTTACGGAAGCGGATCGAAATCAAAAGTTTTTGAAGGAACAATTCAACCGGAATGGCAATCGGCTTTAGCCAAAACCAAACTTTTTGAAAATCTGGAGGAAAGTACAGAAATTGGATTTGAGACTTACGAAAGCCTTCACAAAAAAGAACTAAAACAAAGTGTAAGGACTCCTAAAAACGAATGGGTTTTAGAACGAATCGAAAAAGATATTCCAACTTTAATTGGAGCGCGTTATTACAAATGGATTGATTAAATAACAAAACCCGAAACTATTTTTAAAACGTTTCGGGTTTTTCATTTTATTTAAGGAAATGAATTTTTAAAATTACTTTATTACCACGGACTTTCTTCCGTTTCATCTTCAATGTCGTTACTGAAATACTTTCCTGTTGGCGCATCATCCTCCGTTAAGGTATGTTTTACGATAAAACTAGCTGCACTTTCAACTGTACCGGGTCCGCTATGGTGATTGAAATCTGTTGCGGTATAGCCCGGATCAATTGCATTTACTTTAAAAGACAATTCTTTTAACTCATAAGCCAACGCAATAGTATACGCATTCAAAGCTGCTTTCGACGTCCCGTAACTGGCTGTTTTAATCGCATAATATTTCCAGCTTGGGTCGCTGTGCAATGTTAAGGAACCCAATCCGGAAGTAATATTACTGATTCGCGGGCTTTCCGATTTTTTAAGCAATTCCAAAAATGCCTGTGTAACATTAATTACACCAAAGAAATTAGTATCAAATACTTTTTGAATATCCGCAATACTTGTATCTGATGCCAGTTGTGGATTTGTGCCCAATATTCCGGCGTTATTGATTAAAATATCCAATTTGCCCTGCTCGCTTTCAATAGTTTTCTTGGCCGCCAAGATCGAATCGGAATTTGTAACATCAATTTCAATGGCCTGAATATTCTCAAAACCATTTTCATTTAATTCTTTTACTACTGCTTTGCCTTTTTCCAGGTCACGACTTCCTAAATAAACAAATAATCCTTTTTTCGAAAGCTGTTTTACTACTTCCAAACCAATACTTCTGTTGGCTCCTGTTATTAATACTGATTTCATTTTTTTACTGTTTTAAATTAACCCTACAAAGGTGATTCGTTTAAAAATGAAATCATTTGTCATTTGGCAAAAAGCAATTTATCGAATGTTTTTTCTAATTCTGCTTAAAGAAGATTGCGTGATACCTAAATACGAAGCGATATAAGAAAGCGGAACACGATTGACAACGTTCGGATAAATTTTTAGAAACATCAAATAACGCGTCGTAGCATCTTCTGAAACCAGCGGACTTCTTCTTTCTACTTTTTGTATTAAAACTCTTGAAACAATTTTATTTACAATCGCCTGCCACGGAATAATAATATCCAACAGTTCTTTCCAGTCTTTTTTAGAAAAAACCAAAAGTTTGCAATCCGTAACCGCCTGCACATAAGCGTTTGAGCAAATATCATTGTTAAAACTCTCCAAATCAACCACCAGATTGTTTTCGTCAATAAAATATTTGGTGATTTCTTCGCCTTTGTTATTGTAGTAACAAACCCGAATAACACCTTCCAGAACAAAGCCAACCTGCTGTGCAATTTTTCCCGCTTCCGAAAAATACTCCTCTTTTGGAAGTTCCAATATTTTCGCTTTTTTTGTAATTAAGTCAATTTGCTGTTGGTTTAAATCACCAAACTGCAAAATGTAGTCTATAAATGCTTTCATAATGGCAAGTTAATCAAAGTTGTTTTTCCATGATTTGTCATTTGGCAAAAAATCAGATCATTTTGGATAATTCAGTTTCCAGTTTATCAAAATTCTCTTCATTTTTATCGATTACATATGGTTTTAATTTGTTGCATTCTTCAGGCGTGTCAAAAATCATTTTAAAAACAATTTTAGTTTGATTATCTGAAACCTTTTCAAATGATACTGCCACCTGAAAAAGCGGTTTCGAAAATCGTCTCCAGCTCAAAAAATCAGGTTTCTCTACTCTTAGAAATTCACATTCATTGGCATAATTTCCTTTATCAGGTCCGTGCATAATGAAACTCCATTTTCCGCCGGGACGCAAATCAAATTCATTAAACGTATTGGTAAAGCCTTTTGGCCCCCACCAGTTTTTTAAATGTTCCGGTTCTGTCCAGGCTGCATAAACAAGCTCTTTTGGAAAGTTTATAATTCTTGTGGATACGATTTCGTTTTCCGGTTTTGCTGAAATATTTTCTGACGCCATATTTTTATTATTTAATGAAACACAAAATCATTCATTTATAAATGAAACCATTGTGTTTAAAGTTTCTTTTTGCTGTTGCTCTCTGCTAATTGTCGCTTTGTCATCTCCTAACTGAAACCCATAATACCCAAACTGACAATGGTTTGCTCCTTCTATCTTTAGAAATTTTGTAGTTTCAGGCAATTTCGATTTGTTTTTCAAAATAGATCCTTCATCTGCCACACCGTCTTTTGAACCGTAAATTTTTAAGATTGGGATTTCAGCACTTGCCAGAGAAATATCTCTTGGATGTGAAGTTCCCATCAAGATTAGTTTGTCAATTAGTTTCGGATTTTCATATACAAACTGCGCTGCCATTTTTCCGCCCTGCGAATGTCCTGCCAGAATATAGGTTTTAGAAGTATCGTCAAAAAGATGCAAGTTTTTCGGTTTGTTATACCCTTTTGAAGCGAGACGCCATGGCATTTTTATCAAATAGACCTTCATGTTTTGATCCGCCAATTTTCGACAAAGCGGAACATAAGCTTCTGTTTCTACCATTGCTCCGGGATAAAAAATTACAACGTTTTTGAATTCTTTTTTCGGCGTAAATAAATAATAATCAGAAGCATCTTCTACATTTACCGAATCATTGCTTTGCAAAAAAGACTTGTCCACACCATCCGATTCATAAGAATAAAACAGCCAGATTGTAAACAATACACCTGTTGTAATCCAGATTGTTTTTAAAATCCTTTTTAACTTCCATCTTTTTTCTACCATATTCGATTGATATTTATTGAGTTATAAATCTAAATGCAAACATTCAAATTTAGCATTTCTCTGAATAACTCCATAAAAAAACCGAAGACATTGAGCTTCGGTTTTTTTTTAGCTCTATTTTAAAAAATTTTCTAATTCCCTCATTGACTAATTTTCTAATTATAAAAATCAATCTTTTTTATGTTGTTCGGTATAATTTTGATTGCCTTTAATTCTGGTATCTTCAGTGTGCATTCCGTTTGCCATTCCTAACATGAAGGCGGTTAGGATTACAATAATTTTTCTTTTGAGCCAATGAAGCGGCTGTTTAGATTGCGCTAAACCTTTTTTATGATTGTGTTTATACATTTTAAAATGATAAATGATTAGACATTATGAATCATCTTATGCTTTGAATAGCATAATTGCTAAGGAAGAAATTCCTTAAGCGTTGTATAAACTTTTTTTGAAGTCGGTTGAAATACGATGTTCGTTTATAAAAACAGACTGCTTTATAAATGAAATAATATTTTGATGAAGATTGTTGCAAACCCGCAAAAGAATGTTTGTCTGAAGACTGAAAACTTCTTTAAATTCAAGGCAACTTAGAAGTATCGGAAATAAAGTTTTGCCGAATGATGTTGCACGATTGAAAACGTATAACCGAATATTCTTCAGATCAATTTCTTTTCCTGAATCAAGATAAGATGACTGATAATATTCGGGAGCATTAGACTGAGAACACAAAATACCGTCGCCTGTCATCACGGCCAAAGCCAGAATGAGTGAAATCAGGTATTTTAAATGTTTTTTCACTTTATTAGATTATTGTTTTAATTCAGCTTTCATTTTCTCGGAAAGCGATTTGATTTTTTTATGGCTCATCAAGTATGAATTTGCCTCTGCAAACCAATTATTGAAATTTTTAATATCTTTCTTGATATAATAAGCCTGCAAAACGTTGTATGCATTTTCAGAATTATAAGTCTTGTCTTTACACTCTTTAAATACTTTTCGGCATACATTCTCCGCTTCCTCGATGTTGCCATTTTTAGTTTCAGCATAAATTAATTCCTTATTCGTGTAGGCATCAAGAGGATCTTTGTTCAAAGCAATTTTAAGCACATCAACTGCTTTTTGATATTGCTTTAGACAATTATAAGAAAAAGCTAATTCAACCCGAAGTCCCTTATAATCTGGATCAATTTTATTTGCTTTTTCAAGATATTCAAGAGCTTTTTGACATTCATTCCAACCGTTATACATAAAGCCCCACCTATAAAGATGTCCTATTGAATTTTCATCTCCTTTATAAATTTTGAGCCAGTCAGGTATTTTTTGAATATGCAACTCGTCAAGTTTTGATTCTGGCATAAATGCTACTAAAGTATTGTTTGGCTGTAACCGATACTTCATCGAACTTGTCTTTTCTTTTCTATCACTTATAAATTTTCCCGTTTTATCAATTTTAAAAAAGCCTTCATATTCCAATGTTAGACCAGCCTGAGCATCAATATATATGAATCCGAAATTATAATTCCCAATACTATCTGCCGGAAAAACAACCCACTTATCTTCACACTCAACAAACTTCTTGTCAAATTGAAGCTGACTTTGTGCTGATAAATTGAATGTCAAAACTAAAAAAAGAAAGGTAAAAATCTTATTCATATTAATTTACAGGGTTTATGATGGTAGTCGTTAGAAATTCAAATATATCAATTTCATTATAAATCACTACTATCATTCTTACAAATAAGCAAGATCAGTCCTAAAGAAAAAATGACGCAACTCAGCAACATTAAAATTCCGTTTTTTAATATGAAGAATGAAACCCCCACCAAAGGTGCTCCAACAATTACCATTAAAGCTTTTATTGTATGCGTTTTGATAAAATTTGCAGCATGTACCGCCAACCCTATAAAAAGCAACGATGGCCCCACAATTACAAACGGAAACAAAATGGAAGGCGTATTGCTTAAATGTTCGCTCAATATGGATTTTGCTGCTTCGTTGTCACCATAACTCCACATAATAAAATCGATGGTACAAAGTCCAATGTGAGCCACAACTCCTAAAGCCGTGATGACAGAAGCAACCGAATTTAATCTGTTTTTTGGAAACACATTATTGAATGACAACAGCAAACAAGCCCCGATTAAATTAAACCAATGCGCAAAATCGACCGGTTTTTTGAAATACTCAAAAGCGGCACTGTTTGAAAACATAATGTAACTCAGAACAAAAAAGAACAAGCCAATTAGGCAAATGGTTTTTGGTTTCATAGATTTTGGTTTGTTGTAAAGACTTGTGAAGTTAGGTTTTGTTACAGTTTTTTGAGATTACAATTAAGTGGATTCATTATCCAATATCATTATTCCCTTATCAGTAATTTTTATTTTTTTCTCAACTAAACAAAATTCTTTATCAGTATTACTTGGATAATAAGCAATTCTATAAGGTATGATTACAGGATTCTTTTTTAATAATTTTGATGCTTTTTTTATTTTTTCCCCAAAAGTAGTTTTGTATTCAAATAATTTTACTGCTGTTTCTCCTACTGGAAGCGTACATTTACTTTTAAAAAGATCATCGGAAAAAATAACTTCTAAATCTCCTTTATTTTCTATAGAAACCTTATATGAAATTTCAAAATCTTCAGATTCATTTGTTGATATTTCCGATTGCTCTAATAATTTCACAACCAAAAAAGCTTTGCCTTTTTCAAAAGTTGAACTTTGTTGAGGAGTTTTTTTTAATTCTACATGATCAAATATTCTTCCAAATCTTGGTCTTCTTTCATCATTGAAGGCTAAGCCTTCTAAAGTACTCAATAAATCGATACAGAATTCAGCAAAATGACTTCTTGACCAACTTAAATGAACTCTTTTATTTTCTTCCGAAAAATCTACACTATAGGATTTCGAAACCAACCATTCGTCATTATTTTTAAAAATTTTAATCCCTCCTCCCTGCTCTCCTAATGTAAGATTACCTTCTTCACTTATATAAATATTTAAATCGTCTATATTCTTTGCTATTGGAATGTAACGCTCATAATTATCCTTATAACCTTCATCAACATCAAATAATCTTATACTACCAATACAAGACTCATCTCCTTCATATCTAAGTACCATACCTCCATTAAATCCAAAAACGTCTTTCCCTTTTATTAATCCTTTAATAATTGACTCATTATTGTTTTCGCTATCTTTTAAATCAATAAAAATAACGCCACAACTATACAAAGGGTGTAGTTGTTCTTTAAAATCATTTGCTTCCCTAAGCTTATTTAGAGCATCTGTTACACTTGCAACATTTAATCTAGATTTAACTTCATATACAGCCATGACATACTTTGCCGGAACGGCTCTAAATTTCCCCTGTTCGCTTTGATCTTCATTGCCTTCTGTCCATAGAACTGGAGAGTCTAGTTGATTGAAAATTATAACATCATAATGAAAAAGTTTGATATTATTATCATACAAATCAGGAATAATATAGCCAGAAGTTACTCCATACTTTTTAGGTAAAAACTCAGCTAACCATTTCCTTAAATACGCTTCAACCCCATTTCCATGCGCAGTCTTAACAGGACGACTCTTTATTAATTCAAGTATTCTATCAAACTCTACAAGTATATCTTTTCTATTCCTATTAAATTCTTGCCAACCATGTTGCCCATAAAAATTTTCCATATATCAAAGTCTTACTATTATGTTCGTCTAAAATAGTTTAATTAATTTAAATATATTATGAAACCGAGATTTGCGTGAGGGATAGAGGCGGTATCTCCCGATTTAGAAAAACAAGGTTTTTTAACCGTAGTTTTTGTTAATTGGGAATAAAGCCGAAAGCCCGGCCCTTGGGACACGCCCAAAAGATTAAAAGTATTCTTTAATCAAGTTGTATGTCCATTACATTTGTAATTCTTTATCTACAAAAATAACCTTATAATCCGAAAAAGGTTTTAGATTTGGATTTAAATTAATAGCCTTTATATCTATGAGCCTTTATAGAAAAAACCTGTATTTTGTATGCATTTCATTGTTGCTTACAGTATGTTACATTTTGTATGGTTATTTTTTTAGAAATTTTATCACGCAGCCTGACTTGCCAAAAGAATATCTGACCTATAAAAACCTTGAAAACAAGCCTGCATCAAACCACTTTGAGATTATAAAATTACCGGACGACCTTTTAAATCTCAGCAACTTCTACTTTTCGCCAATGTCTGAAACGGTGGTTATACAGTCGAACAAAAATGGTTTTTCTTATGATCACGATCCGCTTAGATTGTATTATAAATTCAACATTCAGGGAAAACTAATGGACAGCCTGATTGTAAATAGTTCTGATTACTATAAAGTCCGTAAAAAATATTTAATTTCTGAAGACGATTATATCTCGTGGATTATTGACAATGACAGCACCCGCCATAAATACACCGAATTAAACCCAAAGGCAGACTGGGATACTGATCGCACATTTGAGGAGTTTGAAAGATTGTCGAAAAAAGCGAGTTCTGTTTATTTTTTCAAATCGGTTTTTACAAAATACAATGGCGACACGGAAGCGTTTTTTGATAAAGCTATTTTTTTGATAGACCAAAAATGGTATGCGCTTTACGGCAAAAAAATCTATGTTTACCCGGAACCCGAAGAACAGAGTGAGAAGCAAAAAACAATTCTCCCTGTTTACACTCACAAGCTAAGCCAGCATGGTACTAATTTATTGCAAGTGGATGCCTATTACAATCTGTTTATAAAAAATGATACTTTGAAAATAAAACGAGAAGTCTGGAGTGACAGGTCAGATTTGGTTTATTCCTGCTCGCCTGTTAATCCTGAATTCTGCATAATAGAAGGTACTAATTTCATCATTAAACCCAAAAAGTAATTGATTATGAAAGTTCAAAATCCGATACTGAAAAGTTTGTTTTGTGCCACAGCAGCTACCCTTACCTTTTTCATAATCGCCTCATCTGTAAGCGAGTCTTTCAATCAGACAATGGGTATAATCATTGGGGTTCCGATTACTTTTATCGGTACGTTTGTCTATTGCTTTTTACTCATTTTTCTGGAACAGGTAAAAGTTATTGCTCCAAACTTTGTATGCCGTTTCTCTGTGCCTTTTTCATTTTGCTGTATTGCTTCTGTTTTTTATTGCATTTTGAATGATATAGAGATTGTAGATCATTTTCAACAATTTTCTTTTACAGCATACTGGCTGGAACTTAGCACTCCTTTTTTGGTGTTTTTTATAACTCATATAACTATTGCGGGAGTATTTAGTGTCAAATAAAAATCCCCAAACAAATAATAAAATTTTAAGAAATCAATTTTACGTTGATGGCTTAAAATATGTAATTTTGAAATTCAAAGTTCAAAAATGAAACAATTATGAAATATCATCAAATAAACAGCAATCTTTTTGTAAAAAACCGCAGAAAATTTACGGAAGCAATGAAACCGAACAGCGTTGCTGTTTTCAATTCAAACGACATTTACCCGATTAGTGCCGACAGTACTTTGCCTTTTGCGCAGCACAGGGATATTTTTTATCTGAGTGGTGTGGATCAGGAAGAAAGTATTTTGCTTTTGTTTCCGGATGCACCTTATGAAAACCAAAAGGAGATTCTTTTTCTGAAAGAAACGAATGATCATATTGCAGTTTGGGAAGGTGAAAAACTAAGTAAAGAACGTGCTTTTCAGGTTTCGGGAATCAGAACGGTTTACTGGCTGCAGGATTTTCATAAGATTTTGAACGAAATGATGACGTATGCCGATACAATGTACATCAATACCAACGAACATTATCGTGCAGCTGTTGAAACAGAAACTCGCGAAGCCCGTTTTGTAAAATGGTGGAAAGAAAAATATCCGGCACATAATGTGGCGAAAAGCAACCCGATTTTGCAGCGCATTCGTTCTGTAAAAGAAAGCGAAGAAATCGATTTGATTCAGCATGCCTGTGATATTACCGAGAAAGGTTTCCGCAGATTGTTATCATTCGTAAAACCAAATGTTACCGAATACGAAATCGAAGCCGAACTGGCGCACGAATTCATTCGTAACCGCTCAAAAGGTTTTGCCTATACGCCGATTATTGCTTCGGGAAACAATGCAAATGTTTTACATTATATCGAAAACAACCAGCAATGTAAAGACGGGGATTTGATTTTACTGGATGTTGCTGCTGAATATGCGAATTATTCAAGCGATATGACCAGAACGATTCCGGTTTCGGGGCGTTTTTCTGATCGTCAAAAAGCGGTTTACAATGCTGTTTTAAGAGTGAAAAACGAAGCGACAAAAATGCTGACTCCGGGAACGCTTTGGAAACAATACCATGTTGAAGTGGGTAAAATCATGACTTCTGAATTATTAGGTTTGGGATTAATTGACAAAGCCGATGTTCAGAACGAAAATCCGGACTGGCCAGCCTATAAAAAATATTTCATGCACGGAACTTCTCACCACATGGGACTTGACACGCACGATTACGGTTTGCTTCATGAGCCAATGAAAGCCAATATGGTTTTTACGGTGGAGCCTGGAATCTACATTCCGGCAGAGAAATTCGGAATTCGTTTAGAGGATAATGTTGTGGTTCAGGAAAAAGGAGAACCTTTTAACCTGATGCGTAATATTCCGGTTGAAGTTGACGAAATCGAAACGCTGATGAATTCTTAAATAAACAAAGCCCTTAATAATTTCAAATCATTAAGGGCTTTTTTAATTATATAAATCGGTTATTACCCGATTTTTGCTATTTGCACATCCAATTGAAATTTGCCATCAGCTGCGTTTTCGTTGATTAGTTCAAAAAGCTCTAAAGCTCTTCTTGCGTTTTTCTCTTCTTCTCTTTGTTCAGCCACATACCACATCATAAAATCTTCTGTAGCATAGTCATTTTCAGCTCTGCATTTTGCGATTACTTTATTGATTGCCTGAGTAACTGCAATTTCATTTTGCAAAGCAATTTCAAATACTTCTCTCAAAGAAGCAAATTCCTGCTGAACTTCAGGAACAGATGGCGTGATTGCAATCCCTCCCATATCTGTAATATATTTGAAAACTTTTAGAAAATGCTCTCTTTCTTCTTCCGCCTGTTTATACAAATACGATGCTGTATTTGCAAAACCATTTCTATCCAGCCATGCAGCCATCGCTAAATATTTGTTAGAAGCGTCGCTTTCTAATTTTGCCTGTAAATTCAATATATTTTCTACGCCTTCAGTTAATGACGTGCTTGTTCTTAGTAAATCTTTCATAACCTTTAATTTTTAGAACTGTAAAATTACTAAAATTAAAGAAGACAGCCCTAAATGTCTGAAAATTTGGATTTAATCTAAGTAAGATTCTAAATAAGCTCAACATTTACAATGTTGCAGAGCATAGAATGTAAATTGAGGGTAAATTTAGTCCCGTTTAATAATTCACGAAGCTGTACTATTTCGCAGATGGTAAGATTTCTGGAAAAATTTCTTTTAGTAGTTTCAATCAGCTGTGCATCCGACTGATCAGACAAGTCATAAAGCATATCTAAAATATCGACACTATTGACCTTTCTTTGGAAAATCAAAAAATCATGAATTTTATAACTTGACACCGTATCAATAAAATTGATAATGATACTATTAGTCAAATCACACTGATAACTGTATCCTTTTTCGGTTTCAAATAATACTTTGGTGGTCAAATCGCTAACTAATGCCATTCTGATATAAATTTATAACGGTGCAAAAATATATAATTTACACCAAATAAACACGTAATTAAGACTAATTTAAAATAACAAAAACAGTTTATATTTTTAAAATAGCTTAAGATCATTAAAAACTGTAATATTCGAAGCATCTTTCTTCTAGATATTCATCAGATCATTATAGTGATTCCATAAAAAGAGTAAGCATTTAAAGCGGAGAGTAAAACTAATGTTATTGCATTTTTGCGGGAACTAAATTTTTATCACAATACATGAACAATGTTATATTAAATAAAGTTGTAAACTTAGATTAGAGCTAATAGTAATAAATAAATTTAACTGTCTTGTGAGATAACAAACAGAAACCGCTTTTATTAATCAAAAATAGTTTTATTTATATCATTACAGCATTTGTTAGATCTTTAACTTATAACATAATGTACCGAATTATCTGCATTCAACTTAAATTCCTTATCTGTTTAAGGTTTCTTATCTTTGCTTCTCATATTATAAAATTCTATTTTGAAAACTCTTCTATACAAAAACACTAAAATATCTTATACTGATTCGGGTGACGGAAATACCATTGTATTTCTTCATGGCTTTCTGGAAAATAAAAAAATGTGGCAGGATTATGTTGCTTTATTCTCTGAAAACTATCGTGTAATTACTATTGATTTATTAGGTCATGGAGAATCAGACTGTTTGGGCTATGTGCATTCGATGGAAGCCAATGCTAATGTGGTACACGAGGTTTTAGAAGAGTTACATATTCAAAAAGCTATCATTGTAGGACACTCTATGGGTGGGTATGTTGGTCTGGCTTTCGCCGAATTATATCCAAAAAAAATTCAGAAATTAGTTTTACTGAATTCAACTTCCAAAGAAGACAGTGCCGAAAAGAAACTAAACAGAACACGAGCTATTAAAGCAGTAAAGCAAAACTATGTCAACTTTGTTAGTTTGGCAATCGCAAATTTATTCAGCGAAAATAACAGAGATAGGCTTTCAAAAGAAATTGAAAACGTAAAAACAGAAGCATTAAAAACGCCTTTACAAGGAATTGTTGCTTCTCTCGAAGGCATGAAAATCAGAAAAGACAGAGAGAGTCTTTTAAAACAAAATATTTTTCCAATTTTATTAGTTTTAGGAAAAAGGGATCCGGTATTAAATTATAATGAAAGCATTTCTCAAATTGATAATACATCTGCACAACTTATTTCTTTTGAAGACGGACATATGAGTCAAATTGAAAACAAAGAAGAATTGAAAAAGGTTCTTGAGATTTTTTTTAATAAAAGGTCTTCCAACAAAAAAGACCGCTCATGAATTTGAAACGGTCTTTTTCTAATTATCGGGGGCAAAAATTTTAAACAATTTTAATTGACATATTGTGTCAGGTTTCTAAAAATAATCTTTTTTTAGATGCGACAAAGGTATATCTAATAAATATAACTTTTGATTCAGCTCCTGTTAAAAAAAGCCCCTAAAACGAGCTTTTAATTACTTTTATTAATAACACACTAATTCTTTATTTTTAAAATAAACTGCATAAAAAATCTTAATAAATAATTCATATCTCATTAAAAAACAAACAGATAAATTAATGATATTTAATTCCTAATTTAGGAATTAGGGCTATTTGA
The DNA here is from genome assembly GCF_000735715.2 of Flavobacterium chungangense LMG 26729. Taxonomy (NCBI): domain Bacteria; kingdom Pseudomonadati; phylum Bacteroidota; class Flavobacteriia; order Flavobacteriales; family Flavobacteriaceae; genus Flavobacterium; species Flavobacterium chungangense. Next base: position 160,851 of record NZ_JASY01000004.1, on the reverse strand, counting down.
AACCATTAAACTATACAATTCCTTAAAAAAGTAAAAAAAGTCGCTTTTGAAAGTAAAATAATTAACTCCTTTATAGAAAAAATAGCTATTCATAAATAACCTTTCTCAACACGATTTTTTATTTGATTAATATTATGGATTTTACCATCTTTAATCAAAACTAAACGAGTGCAATATATTTAATAGGATAAGATATTTAATTTATTTTTTCTTCGAAAGGAATATTGGCATTAAAGATCTCATTCAACAACAATACAACTTCATCCAAATAATCATTTAAAATTTCTTTTGTAACCGTACTATTTAATTCTTTATCTTCTTTAAAACCAAATGACAAAAAACCTGACTTTAAATTTTTAAACGAAATAATCCCAACTTCCATAGGAATATCACCCGCTTCTTTTTCAAACATAAAAGCATATGCCAGTACCTGGATAATTTTATCATTTTTAAGCTCCTGTGTCAATCCATTCCATGATTTCAGGATTACATTGGCTTTTTCTACCTTTCCCGTCTTATAATCGATGATTCGTATTTTTCCGTTGCGCAGCTCAATTCTATCTACATTTCCTTTAATTAAAACAGGAAATGGCAACTTAGGATGATTAAGTTCCCGCTGAAAAGTTTTTTCTAAAGCAATGATTTTAATTGCATCTCCATTTTTAATTGCATCTAATTCCATTTTTAAAAAGTTGAAAACATTTCGTTTAGCCACCTCAAAAGCTAAAAGATTACGCCCTTTTTTGATTTCTCCTTCCTTATAAACCAATTTAAACTGTCTTAAAACTTCATCATCTAATAATTTGAAACAATTAAAAACATCTTCTTCTGAAACAAATTTATCAATCAACGGATCATATAGTGTTTTTAATGTTTCATGAATTATGGTCCCAAGTGTATTCAACGCAATATTTTCTTCCACTTCTTCCACTTCACGGATACGGAGTATTTTTTGAAAATAAAAATCAATCGGATTTCGAATATAACTTGTCAAAGCAGAAGGTGAAAATCCTGTTTCGGCAATTTCTTTTAAACGTTCCATTACAGCATCCGATTTTGGAATCACCACTGGCTTATAAGCTGTCGCAGGCAGAACAGGATTGTAAATATCAAAAGTTAAATTATGTTTAGGCTGTTTTTCTACTTCTAACTGCGTTATAAAACGACTGCGTTCACCAGGATCCAATCCATCATTTTCAGTATTATAGATCAAATAAATATTTTTGGTTCTTTGCAGCAGGTGATAAAAGTGATAGGTATAAATTGCATCCTTTTCCTTAAAAGTTGGCAAACCAAGCTCTTTTTTCACATCATATGGAATAAAAGAATTTTGAGATTTCCCAGCAGGAAATTTCCCTTCATTCATCGAAGTTACAATTACCGTATCAAAATCCAAAACACGGCTTTCTAAAACTCCCATAATCTGAAGACCATTCAAAGGCTCCCCCTCAAACGAAACTTCTGCAATATCTATCACTTGCTTATAAATTGCATATAAAGTTTGAATATTATCTATATGGTTATGTTGAGAATAATAATTGATTAATTTATTAATAACTTTAAAAATGGAGAACACAAAAGTTTTTGCAATTTTTTCTTCCTCGTTTTCATTATTAAAATTTTCTTTTATTAAAAGTAAAAGTGCTGAGATACTTTCGAGAACAGCCAAAGAGCCATTCTCCCATTTTTGAAACAACAAATCAAACAAATCAGATGAATTCAAATTGAGCTCGTTTAATTTGGAATAAGTAATAAAAGTATAATTATTCTCTTTTATCACTTTAACTAATTGACTTGTTTTAGCATGAGGTTCAATTAGTGGATGTGTCAAAATATCTAATACATCCTTGTAATAAAAAACGTAATTCGTACTATTTCTTGAAATTGCATTTGTATGCATTTTAAACAATTTTGCAATTAAAATTTGCGAAGGATTGTTTTTACCCGAATACCCCATAGTAATATTGAGCGCTCCAACAGAATACGGCAACGAATACAAGATTGGCATCAATAAATTTTCTTCTCCAAGTACTATAGCCACTTTATCAAGAGAACAATTTGTATTATCCTTAATTATATTTTCAATAATACTTCCGGAAAGTTTTGCCTGACCAATTGTTTTGGGAGTTCCAATAACCTGAATATTCTTTGACTGAGAAAAATCATCTACAATCCACTCGAAGGGATTTGATTTGTAATGTTTCCAACTTTCTTTAAATCGTCGAACAAAAAGACCTGCATCGTGATAAGGATCGTTTAGAAAAGTTTGATCTATATCCCAAAAAATTTTTGCCTGATCAAGAGCCAAAAGATGTTGCACAATTTTTTCTTCGGCTGCATTTAAAGCATTAAAACCAGCGAAAACATACGTTTTATTTGTAATAGTATTCGAAAAATGATTTAGATTATTTACCGCCTCACGGTAAATTAATCCCTGATAGCCAAAACCTTTATTCACCAAGTGAGTGTAAAATGCCTCATAATATCGTGGGAGTAACTTCCAGAAATCAATATAGTTTTCAAGAAGTTTTGTTTTATTCTCAACTTCAATTCCCCATCTTTTTATATCTTCAATATCTTTTAAGTAGGACAAAACATGTGATGGCTCCAGAAGATAACGATCAATTTCATTAAAATCCTGAAGAAGTGTTTTTGCCCAATTTGCAAATAGTTCAAATGATTGCTGATGCTGTTTTTCTGTAATCGAAAGGTATACTTCATAAAACTCAAACAACAACTCAATTGGATCGATTGAACGAACAGAGGCAACCTCTTGAACAAAATCTTCAATTGAAACAATATTTGGAGAAAGAATAGTCTGATCTATTTGTTTTCTCAAAGCTTCAATCAAAAAAACCTTTGCTCTTTTATTAGGCAGAATAATAGTAATTTCAAATAACCTTGAAGAATAATCGTGAAGAATAGTAGCAGCAATTTTTTCTAAAAAAGAAGTATTTATCATATTATAAAAATAAAAAAAGCCATTCAATTAAGAATGGCTTTTTAAAATTATTTAGAAAGTAAAATTATAAATTACTTTAATATTTTAGAACTTAGAACCGATATGTTTAATTTCTGTTCTTCTGTTTTGAGCTTTACCTGCTGCAGTTTTATTACTTGCAACTGGTTGAGTTTCACCAAAACCTTTAGACTCTAAGTTTTCTGCATTTACACCTCTTTCAATTAAGGCATTCTTAACTGCAGCAGCTCTGTCTTCAGAAAGTTTTAGATTCAATTTATCAGCACCATCACTATCTGTGTGTCCTTCAATACTGAATTTCGCATTTGGATAGTTTTTAAGGATTTCTTTAATTGCATCTAATCTAGCTGGAGTTTCTTTGTCTCCTGTTTTGAAAGTAGCTTTACCTGAATTAAAGTATACTGCTCTTGCCTGAACTTTAAGTTCTTCTAAAGCTTCAGAAGTGATTTCTGGACATCCTCTGTTACTAGCTGGACCAGCTACAGTAGGACAATCATCATCTTTATCTAAAACACCATCTTTATCAGCATCTAAGAAAGGACAACCGCCATTTTCTTTTGGACCTGCAACAGTAGGACACTTATCATCTTTATCAGCAATTCCGTCTCCGTCAGTATCAGGACAACCTTTTAAAGCAGCTAAACCAGCAACATCTGGACAAGCATCATCTTTATCAGCAATTCCGTCTCCGTCAGTATCAGGACAACCGTTTAAAGCAGCTAAACCAAATACATCTGGACAAGCATCACTACCATCAACAATTCCGTCTCCATCAGTATCAGGACATCCATTGAATTGCTTCAAACCAGCAACATCTGGACAAGCATCATCTTTATCATAAATTCCGTCACCATCAGTATCTTTACCTCCAAATTTGAAAACAAGGCCAGCTGTGTGTTGGAAATGAGATGGAGCATCAGGAACACCAGCAGCATCCTCTCTACCATCATCACCAGCAGCAACAGCCCATTTGTATCTTGAAGCTAACTCAAGACCAATAGCATCTGTAAACCAAAAAGTTAAACCAACACCTGGATTAACAGTTCCATAACTACTATCTCCGAAGAAAGTGTAACCACCACCAACAGATAACGAAGGATCAATTACTTTAGATTTAATTAATTCTTTGAAGCTATATTTGATAGTAGCATCAATACCGTAGTACATTAAATCCCCTGGATTATTAACTACATTACCTCTTGAATCAGCTTCTGCATCAGTCGGATCATAAGTAACATATTTATCAATTTTGTTTACAGAACCTTGTAAACCAAGAGAGAAACCACTACCAACGTATCTAGACACACCAATGTAAGATAAAGATGGAAGAATATTCCAGTTGTCTTTAACAGCAAATGGTTGAGAAAAATGTTGATCAAAGAACCCGCTTCCTGAATTAGAACTAGTTCTAGTATCAACGGCATTAACTCCAAAAGAGATCGCCCATGGATTGTTACTGTCTTGTGCGTGAGAGCTTAAACCCATCACCATCATCACAGCAACTAAAAGTTTGTTAAGATGTTTCATACTAATTTTTTTTAATTACAATTTAGTTAATTACAGACAAAAGTAACACCTAATTTTTTAAATACAAAATGTAATGTTAAAAAAAACCTACAAAAATTGATTAAAATGGTAATTATATAACTTTTAACATTTGACCAACATTAACAAAAGCATTGATCGCAGTGTCTAAATGTTCTTTAGAATGAGAAGCCGATAATTGCACCCTAATGCGTGCTTTTCCCTTAGGAACTACAGGAAAAAAGAACCCAATTACGTAAATTCCCTGCTTTAGCAGCTCATTTGCCATAGTTTGAGATAATTTTGCATCGTATAGCATTACAGGTACAATTGCAGAATCGCCATCTATAATATCAAATCCCGCTTTTTTCATTCCTTCTTTAAAATAATTTGTATTCCATTCTAATTTATCTCTTAAAGAAGTATCTTTTTCTAATAATTCAAACACTTTTATTGAAGCTCCTACTATTGCGGGTGCTAAAGAATTTGAAAACAAATATGGGCGTGAGCGCTGACGAAGCAATTCAATAATTTCTTTTTTAGCAGTTGTATATCCTCCCATAGCACCCCCAAGTGCTTTCCCAAGTGTTCCGGTTATAATATCAACCCTCCCCATAACGCCTTTTGCTTCAAGGGTCCCTTTTCCGGTTGCTCCAATAAATCCTGCAGCATGACATTCATCAACCATTACCATCGCATCATATTTATCAGCCAAATCACAAATTTTATCTAATGGGGCAACAAGACCATCCATAGAGAAAACACCATCAGTAACAATCAGCTTAAAACGTGATCCTGCCTCATTAGCTTTAATTAGTTGATTTTCCAAATCTTCCATATTGCTGTTTTCATAACGATAACGAGCCGCTTTACACAAACGGACTCCATCGATAATCGAAGCATGATTAAGACTATCTGAAATTATAGCATCGTTCTCGCCCAACAAAGGCTCAAAAACTCCACCGTTAGCATCAAAAGCCGCTGCATAAAGTATCGTATCTTCGGTACCATAAAAATCCGCAATCTTTTTTTCTAAAGTTTTATGAATATCCTGTGTTCCACAAATAAAACGTACTGACGACATTCCAAAACCATGTGTATCCATAGCGTCTTTTGCTGCCTGAATCACTTCGGGATGAGAAGAAAGACCTAAGTAGTTATTAGCACAAAAATTCAAAACCTTTTCTCCTGTAGAAATAGTGATTTCAGCGTCCTGCGCTGAAGTTATAATACGTTCTTTTTTAAAAATCCCGTTTTCTTCAATGGTTTGCAGCTCACTTTGCAAGTACTCTTTAATTTTTCCGTACATTTTTATAATTTTAATATGTTAAAAATTAACAAGTTAAAAACTCATTTAATCTTTTAACATCTGATTAATTTTATCACAAATTTACCACATCGATTTCGGTTCCTATATACACCAAAGCCATTTTTAACACTTTGTAACCTAAATCTTCAACGGCATTTTGATATTCCTGAATTTGATTTATATATTTGGGATTTTTAGCTCCGGTTTTATAATCCAGTAAATATGCAGTTCTATCTTTAGTCAGGACAATTCTATCAGGTTTTAATGTTTTTCCTTCCTTTTGAACTATAGTCTGCTCGTTCAAAATCGAATCCTCACCATTAAAACAGACATTTATTTCAGGATGATTAACTATTTCGTTCAATGTTTTCGAAACTGTTTCTTTTTGACTATAAATAATTAATCCGTTTTCGATTGCTTTTGTAATTGCCAAATCAATATCTGATTTATCTTTTACAAAAGCCAAAATCTCATGTACAATATTTCCGTATGAAATTGCCTCCTGCTGATGTGTACCCCACATAAGAGCTTCTCGCTGGGCAATCTTAATGTTTTTTGGATTTAAGACTTCTGAAACTATTGGAATGGTCTTTACTAAATCCAACACCTTGCCCGGAGGAGAAAGTTTCATTGAATTTCCAAATTCATATTCCAGTTTTTCCGAATCGTAAACTCCTTTATGGATTAAATATTTAATAAAAAAGGAAGCCATATTATTTGGAAAATCACCATCTTTTCTTTCTTTTAACGATTGAGAAATTACGTACAATTGTTCTTCGGCACGTGTTAATGCTACATACAAAACATTAATATTATCAAGCAGTTCCTCTTGCTTTTTCAAATTAAAAATAGCTGAGGCACTTTCTCCGAAACCCTCCACAGCACTACTATTATCAATTAAAGCTTTAGGAACACCTAAATTTGCTTCTTCAGCATCAAGCCATAATTTGTCTTTTGGCTTTCTGTTATAATCTTCTTCTGCAAAAGGCATAATCACAACCGGAAATTCTAAACCTTTTGATTTATGGATGGTCATAATTCGAACCGCATTATTCCCTTCTGGAGACGGAATACTGAATTTCTCTGCATTTTTATTCCAATAATTTAAAAAATCAGCTATTCCTGCCTGATTTCTAATATCCCGTTCCAGCACAATATCAAGAAAATATTGCACATAAGCATTTCCGTCTGAAGGAAGAACGAATTTAGATATGATAATTTCCACAGCCTCATAAAGTGATTTTTTTCGAATATCTTCAAACGAAAGTAAAACATCAAAAGTTAAAAGCCATTTTTCAAAATCACTTTCTAGGGTTTGCTTCATTCCCTTAGAAATAAAATCGTGAATTGGCATTTCAATTTCTTTTGTGTTAGCTAAAAAATGCAGAAAGTTTGCTTTTGACTCTAAATCAATGCTGTTATTAAGATATTTTAGTAAATGAATAATCATTCTCACTTCTGTAGCATTTTGAATCATTAGTGTTTCTGATGATAAAAGCGGAATATTTTGTTCTGTCAGATAATTTGCAATAGCAATTCCCTGATCTCTTTTGCGGGTTAAAATCGCGATGTCTTTATATTCAAAACCTTCACGAATAACTTTCTGAATTGTATTTAAAGTTGCCAGAACATATAAATCAGATTTTTCCATCACTTCTTCTTCATCGGCAAAATCATTTTTTTCAATTATTGGAAGAAAAGAAATATTGACATATCCTCCTTTTTTAGAATTTGTATTCTGAAAACTATGATTTTCATATAGATTTTTATAATCTTCATTGGAGAACTCAGTTGAAATCAATTTAAAAAAGGCATTATTAAAATCAATTACCTCACTATAGCTACGGTAATTAGTATCTAAATGTTCAATCTTTTTATCCTTATTACTAAACGGATTATTGTCTTTACTTAATTCAATAAACTGTTCTGCTTTTCCTCCACGCCAGCGATAAATTGATTGTTTCGGGTCTCCAACAATCATCAAAGTCCCTTTATTGCCAAAATCATCCTGACCAGACAGCGCATTATCAATAAGCGGAATTAAATTTTGCCACTGCATTTCTGAAGTATCCTGAAATTCATCAATAAAAAAATGACGGTAACGTTCTCCCAGACGTTCGTAAATAAAGGGAGCAGGCTGATTCTGGATTTCACGATGAATAATCGCGTTGAATTCTGAAATTGATAAAATATTTTGTTCAGATTGAATTTTTGCCAATTCATTACTAACAGTATTCAGTAAAGAAAGCGGGGTTATATTTTTAAGGAATGCTTTGTAAAAATCTCTTTTTTCAAAGTTTTTATATATTTTACTTAGCACCTGAAGAAATTCAGGAATAAGATTTTCGATTAAAGCTTTGTCTTTTGCTGTTTTATTAATTGCAATATCTTCGAATTCATGAAAGGTTTTATTTCTTGGATTAAATTTCCCGTCACGAATACTTTCTAAATGATTTGGAAATGTTCCTCTTGAAAATGATTTTAAATCTATTCCGTTTTTATCAATCAATTCAAGAAGATCAACAGCCAACCCAGCATTTTCTTTTTCTAAATCAGCACACAAGACCGACATTTTCTTTTTTATGACAACAAATTCTTCGATCGATTTATCATGAAAATGCAAAATTTCATTGCGGTTATTTTCATTTAAAACCAACCTTCCTGTTTCCAGAATTTCACGCGAAATATCCCAACTTTTATCATCATCGGTTTTTTCCATCGTAAAATCAATCAGCAAATTTGTCAAAGTTTCATCCTGACCTGCTTGCGCAATAATAGCATCAACTGCTTCTACTAATAAATTCTCAGTATCAAGAGTTACCTCAAAAGTCATGGGTAAATTCAGGTCATGGGCAAAAGCACGAATTACTTTATGCGTAAATTTATCGATGGTAGAAATATCAAAAGCAGCATAATTATGAATAAGATGCTTAATAATATTTTGAGATTTTGTTTTGATTTTAATTACAGAAAGTCCTGTTTCACGAGACAAATCTTCCATCAATTCAATAGCTTTCACTGAAGGCTCGTCTTTGGTAAATTCAGACAAACTACCCACAATACGGCTTTTCATTTCATGAACTGCTTTATTGGTAAATGTTATGGCCAGGATATTTCGATAAGCATCATTTTTTGGTGAAGAAAGAATAATCTTGAGATATTCCTTAACCAAAGTATACGTCTTTCCTGAACCGGCTGAAGCATCATAAATAGAAAAAGACGGACTTTGCATAAGTTTAGGTATTTGTATTGTAAAAATAATACAATAATATCAAACCCCAGTATTACAAAATTTTCAAATTCCAAATTCCAATGTTTGATATTTTCTATCGCACAGAATATTGGAATTTGGAATTTACCCGACACTTCGAAGTTGTAATTTTTACAAAAGTTATGCGTGTTTTGGAAAAACTCTTTTATTAAAAACAAGCAAAATTCCAACACCCGTAGAAATTGCCACATCAGCAACATTGAAAATAGCATTAAAAAACTCAAATTCTTTTCCTCCAAAAAAAGGAATCCAGTTAGGAAGGTTTCCTTTCCAGATAGGAAAATAAAACATATCCACAACTAAGCCATGAAACCAGGTTCCATAAGGCTGAGGCGAAAACATTGTCGCTAATTTCCCATAGCTGTCATCAAAAATAACTCCGTAAAAAACAGAATCAATAATATTTCCTGCAGCTCCGGCAAATATCAAAGCGATTGCAACAATTAAATAATTTGAATAACGCTTTTTAATAGAGTCAGCCAACCAATATCCGATTCCAAATACAGCAAAAATTCTAAATACAGTCAGAATTAATTTTCCATATTCTCCTGGGATTTTCGTTCCCCACGCCATTCCTTCATTTTCAATAAAATGAATTCTAAACCATTCAAATACGTAAGCTTCGTTACCCGGCCTATCCAAAGTAAAATTAGTTTTTACATAGATTTTAGAAACCTGATCAATCAATAATATTATAAATATAAGGAGATACGCTTTTCTTAATGACATCTTGTGAATTTTAATGTTGGCAAAAGTAACAATTAAATCAAAAAAAACGCCCCTGATGGAGCGTTAATTCTTTTGTAATTAAAAGGTGATTATCTCTGCATGTTTTTAGCCTCGATACTCATTGTTGCATGCGGAACGATTTTAAGCCTTTCCTTGCCTATTAATTTACCTGTTACTTTGCAAATACCATATGTTTTATTTTCAACACGGAATAAAGCGTTTTTTAAGTCGCGGATAAACTTCTCTTGTCTGATAGCCAATTGAGAGTTTGCTTCCTTAGACATTGTTTCACTTCCTTCTTCAAATGCTTTGAAAGTTGGAGAAGTATCGTCCGTTCCGTTATTTAAATCATTCATATAGGCACTTTTGATCAAATCAAGATCTGCTTGTGCTTTTTGTATTTTTGCTTGTATTATTTCTTTGAACTCCGCTAAATCAGCGTCTGAGTATCTTGTAATTTCATCTATCATGGTATTCTATTATTTTGAAATTAATATCAATGTTTTAATATCGTCAAACTCAATTTCTGTGCCGCTTTCTAAAGTATCAGCAAAAGTCAAGCTATCTGTTAATGTTTCAGACTTAATATAGTCATCATTTTTTAAAACTGCATCTTCTAAAATGCCGTTTCTCTTTATTTGTACCTTAATCTTATCAGTAACTTCAAATCCTGAATCTTTACGGATGTTCTGAATTCTGTTTACCAATTCTCTCGCGATACCTTCATTTTTTAATTCCTCAGAAATTGTGATATCAAGTGCAACTGTTATTCCGTTTGAATTTGCAACCAGCCATCCTTCAATATCCTGAGAAGTTATTTCGACGTCTTCCAGAGATAAAGTTACACTATTTCCAGCAATAACAATATCTAACGAGCCTTCCTTATCTAACTGATTAATCTGATCTGCAGAAAAAGACTGTATCTCCTTAGAAATCAATCCCATATCTTTTCCAAAACGCGGACCTAATGCTTTAAAATTAGGCTTAATTTGTTTCACCAAAATACCTGAAGCATCGTCTAAAAGCTCCACTTCCTTCACGTTAACTTCGGCTTTTACTAAGTCAGAAATCGCTTCGATTTCAGCACGCTGATTGTCGTCAAGTACCGGAATCATTACCTTTTGCAAAGGCTGACGCACTTTAATCATCTCTTTTTTACGTAGTGATAAAACCAAAGATGAGATGGTTTGCGCCTTCTGCATTTTGCTTTCCAACGTTTTATTAACAAAGTTTTCGACAAATTTTGGGAATTGAGCCAAGTGAACACTAGCAAAATCCTCGGTTCCCGTCGACGCTGTTAAATCCCGGTACAATTTATCCATAAAAAAAGGAGCTACCGGAGCGCTTAATTTACTGATTGTTAGCAAGCAAGTATAAAGCGTCTGGTAAGCTGCAATTTTATCTTTTGCATATTCGCCTTTCCAGAAACGACGACGACATAAACGAACGTACCAGTTACTTAAGTTTTCCTGAACGAAATCAGAAATTGCTCTTGTTGCTTTTGTTGGTTCGTAATCTTCGTAACATTCATCAACAAATTTTATCAATGTATGCAATTCAGACATAATCCACTGATCGATTTCAGGTCGTTCGTTTAACGGAATTTCAGCTTCAGCATATTTAAATCCGTCGATGTTAGCATACAACGAGAAGAAAGAATAGGTATTATAAAGTGTTCCGAAGAATTTACGGCGAACCTCAGCAATTCCTTCAATATCAAACTTTAAGTTATCCCAGGGATTTGCGTTTGAAATCATATACCAACGTGTGGCATCCGGACCGTATTCTGCAATAGTTTCAAAAGGATCTGTTGCGTTTCCTAGACGTTTAGACATTTTTTGTCCGTTTTTATCTAGAACCAAACCATTTGAAACTACGTTTTTATACGCTACTTTATCAAAAACCAATGTTCCGATTGCGTGTAAGGTATAAAACCATCCTCGAGTTTGATCTACTCCTTCTGCAATGAAATTCGCAGGAAAATCTTTATTCTCGTCGATTTTATCTTTGTTTTCAAAAGGATAATGCCATTGTGCATAAGGCATTGCTCCAGAATCAAACCAAACGTCAATTAAATCACTTTCGCGTTTCATTGGCTTACCTGAAGCCGAAACTAAAGTAATTTGATCAACTACATTTTTGTGCAAATCAATTAAATCATAATTTGATTCAGACATGTTTCCGATTTCGAAACCTTTAAATGGATTTTCTTTTTGAAAACCAGCTTCGATCGATTTTTCGATCGCATTGTATAATTCTTCAACAGAACCAATCAGAACTTCTTCTTTTTTGTCTTCCGTTCTCCAGATTGGCAACGGAATTCCCCAATATCTAGAACGAGATAAGTTCCAGTCGTTGGCATTTTTTAACCAATTTCCAAAACGTCCTTCACCAGTAGATTTAGGTTTCCAGTTGATAGTTTCGTTCAGGTCGAACATTCTATCTTTTACATCGGTTACTTTTATGAACCAAGAATCTAGTGGATAATATAACAACGGCTCATCAGTTCTCCAACTGTGTGGATAACTATGTACGTATTTTTCAACCTTAAAGGCTTTATTTTCTTCTTTTAATCGAATAGCAATTTCAACATCTACTGATTTCTCTGGGGCTTCGCCGGCATTGTAATATTCATTTTTAACGTATTTACCTGCTAAATCTCCTAAATGTGATGTAAATTTCCCTTGTAAGTCTACTAAAGGAACTGCTGTTCCGTTTTCGTCTAAAACTAACATTGGCGGCACTTCTGGTTTTGCTTCTTTTGCTACTTTAGCATCATCTGCACCAAAAGTAGGCGCTGTATGCACTACTCCCGTTCCATCTTCTGTAGTAACGAAATCTCCGGCAATTACTCTAAATGCATTTTCAGCATTTTCGTATGGCAATACATAAGGCAATAATTGTTCGTAACGAATTTCTACTAAATCAGCACCTTTTGCTTCGGTTAAGATTTTATATGGAAGTTTTTTGTCGCCATTTTTAACGTTGTCAAAATCAGCGTCATCTTCACTTAAGAAGAATCCTTTTCCAAATTGTTTTCCAACTAAGTTTTTAGCTAAAACAACATTGATTGGTTCAAAAGTATATTGATTGAATGTTTTTACTAAAACATAATCGATTTTTGGTCCAACTGTTAAAGCTGTATTCGATGGCAATGTCCAAGGAGTTGTCGTCCAAGCCAAAATGTGAATATCTCCAAAACCTTGTAAAAAGCTCGGAAGCGTTTCCGGCAAAGTTTTAAACTGCGCTACAATTGTAGTATCTGTAACATCTCTGTAAGCTCCCGGCTGATTTACTTCGTGAGAAGATAATCCTGTTCCTGCTTTTGGAGAGTATGGCTGAATCGTGTATCCTTTGTACAACAAACCTTTATCGTAGATTTGTTTTAAAAGCCACCAAACTGACTCCATATATTTTGGTTTATAGGTCACATACGGATCTTCCATATCAACCCAATAACCCATTTTTTCTGTCAAGTCATTCCATACATCGGTATAACGCATAACAGTTTTTTTACACGCTTCGTTATATTCTTCGATCGAAATCGTTTTGCCAATATCTTCTTTTGTAATTCCTAATTCTTTTTCGGTACCCAATTCTACAGGCAAACCGTGAGTATCCCAACCGGCTTTTCTTTTTACCTGAAAACCTTTTTGAGTTTTATATCTGCAAAAAATATCTTTAATCGCACGCGCCATTACGTGATGAATTCCTGGCAATCCGTTTGCTGAAGGCGGGCCTTCAAAAAATACGTAAGACTCAGCACCTTCGCGGGTTGTTACACTCTTTTCAAATATATTTTCTTTCTTCCAAAAATCAAGAACTTCAGAAGCTACAGTTGGCAAGTCAAGTCCTTTGTATTCAGTAAATTTTGTACTCATTTTATCCTTTTCTTAAACGAGGTGCGAAAATACTAAAATTATGTCAGAAGTTGAAAGTCGAAAGTCAAAAGTTACAGATTAAGAAAAAACTTCTCTTAAAACATCTAAAGATTTAGGTCTTTTGAATCCATCTAAATGAAAACTGTAATAATCAATCAGAATTTTTAACAGCATTTGTCTTTCAATAACATGAAATATTTTTTGGTCATTATCGAATTTTAAATCGATTAGCTTCTTTAGTAAACCTGTTTCATGTTCTGTCAAACTTCCCATTCCATGAAAAAGAGTAAAAATACCATCATTCATTTCAAAATGAGGCAGATCAATATTCGACACATCAGGATAAAAACCTAAATATTTTGTTGTTTCTAAAAGCAAAATCAAATGAAAATTAGAAATTTCATCATGATGGTCCAGCCATGTTAATGCAGTTTCTAAAAACACAAAAAGTGATTCGTTTTTTTCTTCTTCCTGTATTGAATAGTACAGCATTTCTGACAAAAACATAACCATTGTACTTTTTACAAAATCAGTATGAATACTTTGAAAGGGGACAGCTATTTTTATTTCTTTGAAATTTTCTAAAGTTCCTTTGTTTTTATGAACTGCTTCGATCTCTAAAATAGACAAAGGCTGAAAATAAGCAATTCTCTGACTGGCTTTCCTATTCGAAAAAGCATCGCGTACAAAGTAAGATTTCAAACCGTTTGAAAGTGTAAAACATTTTACGACGAGGCTTTTTTCCTTAAACTTTAAAGCCGAAATAACGATTGCTTTGGTTTTAACCAACATAACCTGGAGTTATCTTTTTATTATTGCTTTTAAACCTGTCTAAAAATCTTTTCTCAATCACAAACCAAGACAATACAGCAAAAAACAATGAAATTAAAATCACACCTATTGCAACAATAAAAGGATTGTATTTTTCGAATAAATCATATTGCCTAATTAACTGAATTATTGGAAAATGATAAATATACAGGCCATATGTAAAATCACCATATTTCCCAAAATTATCAAAAAAAGGAATATTATATGCTGCAATTATCACAATAAGACCAAAAGCCGCAGGATATAAAAAATCAACATGAAAACTTAAAACATAATAACTAATTAGAATCACAACAGATAAACCCAAAAGTACTTTTTTATTCTTCATCACATAATCAAAACTCAAAAACAGATAAATTCCTGTTACGAAATAAGACAAATAACCCGGCAATTGTTTTGCTAACAAAGGCTGATCCAAATGATTTAGCAGAAACCAATACCCTAATGAAAAAAAATAAAGACCTGAGAGTATTAAAAGTGGTTGTTGTGTTTTTTTTATTCCGTAAAAAATCAAAGGTAAAACAATGTAAAATCCTTCTTCAATTTTCAAAGTCCATAATGCTCCATTAACAGAACACAAAAGATTATTATCAAAAAGCCCAGGCAGACAAGGATGCATAAAATTCAAAAAAACTAAGTTCCACCCCAAATATTTATAAGTACTTATATCTGAAAAATAACCATAGACTCCATAACTACTAAAAACCGAAAAAATTAGAGCAGAAAGAAAAATCAAAACGAAATATGCAGGCAAAATCCTCTTTATTCTCTTGATAAAATACAATTTTAGGGAAGTTGTATTTACATAACTTTTAGCAACTAAAAAACCACTTATTATAAAAAAACCTTTTACACCAATAACTGCATTAGAAAAATGAGACAAAAAAAACAAACTTTTATTTTGAGAAAGCTCTGAAAGATGTGATAATAAAATATTTATAGCGAAGAAGAACCTTAAAAAGTCAAAACAATTCTTGTTATTCATGGTTAATTTATCTACAATTATCGAACAATCATTACTTTTTTAACCTTGGTTTCACTACCGTCCTGAGCCGAAACGAAAATCATATAAACTCCTGTAGCGACTTTATACCTTCCGAATGCAGTTGTATCCCATTCTATTGTACCTCCTTCTGAAATAGCTTCATAAACTAAATTACCTTCAATATCTGTAATTTTTACATTTGCTTTATTTAATAAGCCTGCGATTTTTACAGTTCCTAGAAACTCTGGCCTCACAGGATTAGGGTATACATACACATTATTCAAATTTTCTTTTGCAATAGTCGCCGTTCCCTTAAAAGAAATCATGCCTTTATCAGTAGCTATGAATACCTCGCCTGTTCTACTATTAATTTCTATGTCGTTTATAGTATTGCTAGGCAATGGTGAATTATTTATTGTAAAATGATATTTTGTTTCCTGACCATTTGAAGAAACCAAAAATACTCCGGAGTCAGCAGTGCCAATCCATTTATTATTAGCACCATCTACAACTATATCTGTAATAAACTGTTCGTATAGTAATTCTTGTGCCAACCCATCTTCAACAATAATAATCGGTTTGGTCGTTAATTGGTTTTCGGTTTGAAAGCTATTCACATTTGTTAAAACTCTAAGTCCTCTTGTAGTACCTATCCATAATTGGCCATTATTATCTGGAACGGCGACCCTGGCATCAACTATAGGTAAATTCCCAGTATCGGTACCAGTTGTTATTTTTTTGAAAACATTTTCTTTTTCATTAAAACCTATAATTCCATTATTAATGGTTGCCATCCATTTAGTTCCGTTTTTATCAATTGACATTCTACCGAAAGTGCAACTTGAAACATCATTTATTATCGATTTGGTTGAAAAAATTTCCCAGCTACCATTTGCTTTAAGAACTTTTATTCCGTTATCAACCTGACTATTATTCATCCAAAGATTTCCTGATTTATCAAACACAGGTCCATTTACCCAAACATCTGGGGTATTTGGAATAGGTTCCAAAGAACTATTTGCTTTACCATATAAATACGTTGGTACATCATTCTCTACTTTTAAAAGCCCCGTATCAAATGATCCAATATAAACTTTATTTTCATCATTAGGATCAATAGCGACCCTTATTAAGGATTTGGCATCTAAGACTTTTTCATAAGGTATATTTAGCCATCCACTTTGAGTAAATTTACTAATCCCATAACTATCCTTTGGATAAGGATTATAATCTCCTCCATAATCTCCATAGACAGCCCATAAAGAATTTTCTCCTGTTTGAAGCGCGAAAATACTATTTCGTAATGGTCCTGACGGCATACTATTTTCAAAAGAAGCTGAAGTAGAAAACGAAGAATTAAATAAACCATTTTCCTTAGTAGCTATACTAATAACATCTCCATTTGATGTTGCACAAGTAAAACTCAAACTACCATCTAAAACCTGAGTATTTGAAATCTGACGAATAAGAGCCATCTGATTGTTATAAACATAAACTGAACTTGGCGTCGTAATAAATAAATTATGATTTACGGACCGCATATCTGTAGAAGACTGAGAAAGCTGTAAAAAACCAATAAAAGAACCTGAGTTATATTTATGAATATAACCTGCAGAATTCACAGCAATCAAATTTGAATCCAAAGTTTCAACACTAGACCAGTCTCCAGAATTTACAACTGACCACTGATTATAATCGACCAAATTTGTACTGGTACTGTTTGCACGCCTAATTCCGAGTGATGTAGCTGCATATATAAAACCATTAAAAACGGCGGTTTGTTTTACACTAATTTCCGCACCGGTATCGCCAATAAAATAAGTGTCTCCAAATTTTGAAGTGGCTAAATTAAACTGCACTATTCCAAAATCACAAGAAACATAAATCAATCCATTATATTCCATAAAATGATTGATTTTTTTTATACTAGATGGCAATTGTTTATTGATAATATCCACCACTTTGAGCATACTTCCATCCTTTTCATTAATCACAATCATCAAACCATTTTCATACCCTATCAAAGTTTTATTTAAAACCTCATTATGATATATTGACGATATAGTCTGACCGGATAACCCATCAACAGTTGTAGTTGTTTTAAGAATATTTGTAGTTAAATTTTTTGAAAACAAGGCGTTTTCTGAAGCTGCTATTATTGAAGTTGAACTTATAGAAAGATCATTAATTTCATAATATGAAAAATAGCTCTCCCAAGATAAAGTCCCCTGGCAAAAGCAATTTGGAAAAACTATTAAAAATAAAATATACAGAAAACTCTTTTTCATTTTGACAAATTCAGATTCACAAATATAATACAAACGAAAGTATTTGATTTTTGTTCTGTTTTAAATTATTATTTTCAAAATTTAAAACAAACAAAAATGCCTTCAATTCTATCCCTTGTTAAAAGACGAATGAAGGCATTTTTAAATTTTAAAAAACACTACACAACTCCCTGAGCAAGCATGGCATCAGCAACTTTAACAAATCCGGCAATATTAGCTCCTTTAACGTAGTTAACATAACCATCCTCGCCCTTGCCGTATTTCTTACATTGATTATGAATTCCAATCATTATATCTTTGAGCCTCAAATCTACTTCTTCACTTGTCCAGTTTAAACGAATTGAATTTTGTGTCATTTCTAAACCGGATGCCGCTACACCACCTGCATTTGCTGCTTTACCAGGCGCAAATAAAACTTTATTATCTAAAAATAATTTAATTGCATCCAATGTAGAAGGCATATTTGCAGCCTCTGTTACACACAAAACACCATTATCAATGAGTTTTTGGGCATCTTCTCCATTTAATTCATTTTGAGTAGCGCACGGAATTGCAATATCAACTTTTACTTCCCATGGACTTTTCCCTTTATAAAAAATTGCTTTTGGATATTTCTTCAAATAAAGTTCTGCACGATTATCGCCGCTTGCTCTCATTTCAAGCAAATGGTCAATTTTATCTCCTGAAATCCCCTCTTCATCATAAATATAGCCATCTGGACCGGAAATAGTTACCACTTTTCCTCCCAATTCATTTATTTTTAAAGCAACACCCCAGGCAACATTTCCAAAACCTGAAACAGCGACCGTTTTGCCTTTTATTTCATGCCCAATAGTACGCAACATTTGCTCTGTAAAATAAACAACTCCATATCCTGTAGCCTCAGGTCTTATTAAAGAACCACCGTATGCAATTCCTTTTCCGGTTAAAACACCGGTAAACTCATTTCTAATTCTTTTATATTGCCCAAACAAATAACCAATTTCTCTGGCTCCAACACCAATATCTCCGGCAGGCACATCCAGATCCGGGCCTATATGACGGCATAATTCGGTCATAAATGATTGACAAAAACGCATTACCTCAGCATCTGATTTTCCCTCCGGATCAAAATCAGAGCCTCCTTTACCACCTCCCATAGGAAGTGTTGTCAGACTGTTTTTAAATACCTGTTCAAAAGCCAAAAATTTTAAAACGGAAAGATTTACAGTATGATGAAATCTAATTCCGCCTTTGTATGGTCCAATAGCTGAATTCATCTGAATTCTAAAGCCTCTGTTTACAATAATTTCTCCTTTATCATCTACCCAGGGAACTCTAAATATTATAGAACGCTCCGGCT
The DNA here is from genome assembly GCF_000735715.2 of Flavobacterium chungangense LMG 26729. Classification (NCBI taxonomy): domain Bacteria; kingdom Pseudomonadati; phylum Bacteroidota; class Flavobacteriia; order Flavobacteriales; family Flavobacteriaceae; genus Flavobacterium; species Flavobacterium chungangense. The sequence continues at coordinate 141,711 of NZ_JASY01000004.1, read as the reverse complement.
CAGCAATTCTAAGAAGTAAGTTTTTTCCATCGTATTTTTTTTGTTCGGCAATAAACGGAATTACCGTTTCAGCAAACTCTCTGACAGCCTGAAGAAATTCAGGCTCATTTGGATTTTTTGACTCTACCAGAGCCATAAACTCATTTATTTTTTGTTTCATCATTTTGAAATAAATTATTCAAATAAATCATAATTTGTATTAATTACATAAGAAAACATGCTTAAGAAAACGTTTTCGCTGTTCCAACAAAGGTAGATTAAAAACATAATTCAGAAATTAATTTTATAACATTTTTATCATAATTGCATATTTTTCAAACAAATTTAAAATTAGCATTTACAACTATTCTTTTAGAATCTAACCTCAATATTATAATTATCTTTTTAAGCATTTTGCTACTTATTTTTTAATTAAGAAATTAAATTATTTTAAATAGATTATGTTTTTTATATATTTGCAATCATTTGAAAGCCGAAAAACTCATGCTCAAGCAAATAGCCTTAACTTTTTTTACAATATTTGGTATTTCCTCGGTATCAAATGCACAATTAGCCTACGAAATTGGATTCATAGGTGGTCCTGTAGCTTTTCAGTCTGATTATGGACAAAGGCATGATCAATCAACAAACATCGGAAATACAGGATTTGGTATTGGTGCGGTGCATTGGATAAACTTTTCATCAGCTGCAAATGGAAACGAATATTTTAACGAGCATTTTAAAGTTCGTTCTGAACTTTCTTTCACTCACACCAATTTCCAGCATTTTGGAAAATGGATAGAAGGCAAACCATCAGCTGGAAAAGAAAAATTAAAAGCCATGAGTGGAAAAACAAGCATGTTAAACCTTGGAGCTCAGTTAAATTTTTCGCCTTTTACAACAATACATGAGTTTGAAAAATATGTAGGCAGTTTTTATCCCTACTTAAGTGTAGGCGCTATGGCGAGTTATTATGCTACTACGGCCAGTTCTTCTCTTGGACCATTAGGAACACCAGCTACAACTTTTGACAAATATTTAGTCCCTTCAGACGGTCATCAATACGGTTTTTCAAGCGAAAGCGGCATAACATTCTCTGTCCTTCTTGGGGTTGGAGTTCAATATAAATTAGATGAGATGAATGATTTACTATTTGAAGTACGTTATCAGGGCTTTGATTCAGACTGGATTGACGGATTAAATCCTAATAAAGATATTTACAAAGAAAACAAATCAAAAGATTCTCAAGTCTGGTTCAATTTTGGATACTCCCATTATTTAGAATTCTAAAAAAATATATAAAAGCCCCAACTCGAAAGAATTGGGGTCTTGTTTTTTTTACGATAAAGCCTGTTCTAAATCGGCTATTAAATCTTCGGCATCTTCGATCCCTACACTCAGACGAACTAGGTCATCTGTAATTCCAACTTCAGCCCTTTTATCCGCCGGAATTGAAGCATGGGTCATTAAAGCCGGATGATTAGCTAATGATTCAACCCCTCCTAAAGATTCAGCTAATGTAAACACTTTCAATTTCTCTAAAAAAGCGATTGAATCTTCTTTTTTACCTGAAACAAATGTAAAAGACACCATTCCGCCAAAAGCCTTCATTTGTTTTTTAGCAATTTCATGAAACGGATGACTTGTCAAACCTGGATAATAAACCGTTTTAATTTTTGGATGATTATTTAAAAAAGCCACAACTTTCTCACCATTTTCGCAATGTCTCTGAACTCTTAACGATAGTGTTTTAATTCCTCTCAAAACCAAAAAACTATCCATTGGCCCCAATGTTGCCCCGGTTGCAAACTGCTGAAAATGCAATTGTTCTCCCAAAGCCTCATCTTTTACAATTAAAGCTCCGGCAATAACATCTGAGTGACCTCCTAAATACTTGGTTGCCGAGTGCATCACGATATCAGCACCTAAATCAAGTGGTTTTTGCAAATAAGGTGTTGCAAACGTATTGTCTACAGCCAGCCAGATTTTGTTTTCTTTTGTGATTTTGGCAATTTCCTCAATATCGGCAAGTTTCATTAAAGGATTCGTAGGTGTTTCAATCCAGATCAATTTAGTATTTTCATTAATCAAAGACTTTAATTTTGTAACATCCGTCATATCAACAAAATGGAATTTAATACCCGAATCTTTATAAATCCTTGAAAACATTCTATAGGTACCTCCATACAAATCATCCATAGCAATAACTTCATCACCTGCTTTAAAAGATCTTAAAATACAATCAGTCGCTGCCAAACCTGATGAAAAAGCTAGTCCACGAGTACCATTTTCGATACTAGCCAATGCATTTTCCAGCGCAGTACGGGTAGGATTTGAAGCACGGCTATACTCATAATCACCCAAAGGCTGTCCGGGACTTGTCTGAATATAAGTTGAAGTTTGATATACGGGCGGCATAACGGCTCCTGTACTCGGGTCATGATGCTGACCTCCATGTATTACTTTAGTATTGAATTTCATATAGTTACAAATTTTTAAAACTTAATTCTTTCACAAATTTACCGTTTAATTTATTTTAATCCTGACTGAACCTCTTACCTTTGTATATAATTAACACTTTTTAAGATGAAACACTACTCTCTTCTTGTTATAGTGCTTATATTAGTTAATGGCTGCACTAAAACATTAACTATTGAAAACGAGATTATTGAAAAAGAATCAAAGATACCCTGCAAAAAAGATTGTCCTAAAATTACAATAAATGTACCAGTAGCAAGAAATGCTCCTGTTGTAGCAGACAGCATTAATAAAAAAATACTAAGTGTTTTAAAAGAAATCCTCTATTTTGGAGAAAAACCATCAAACGCAAAAGATTACAATAGTCTGGCTGATTCTTTTATTGCTTCTTATGAAGAAATGCATAAAAAATTTCCAACAGAAACATTCGGCTGGGAGGCCAAAGTTAAAGGAGATGTTGAATATCAATCTGATCAGATATTAAACATCAAATTGGATCATTATACATTTACTGGCGGAGCTCATGGCTATCAGGGGTACCGTTCTTTACTATTTAACCCAAATACAGGAAAAACTATTTTTTGCGATGAATTATTTAAAAACGAAAAAGAGTTTAAGGATTTTGCTGAAAAAGAGTTTCGAAACAAATATAAAATCCCATCGAAATCAAATATCAATGCAACAGGATTAATGTTTGAAAATGATAAATTTCAATTACCACAAAATATATTTTATACGAATGAAGGCCTGCTTTTATATTACAACTCTTACGAAGCGGCTTCTTATGCAGATGGTCCAAAAGAGGTATTGTTTCCGTATGAACAGGTGAGTAAATATTTGAAACTTCTATAATTCTTAAATATAAATTAATTTAGATACACTGCTGTGTATTTCTACAGAAAATCATTGAATATCATATTTCATTTTACGTAAAACCCGTAATGCTTCCTTAAAAGATAAATATATCTGTCCAAAAGGCTTTAAAAGTAATTTAGCATCGATCAGTTTTTGTTTGGCTTCATCAAAACCATTCAAATAACAAATCATAAAAGTAGAGGGCAGGTTTTCTAAATCTTTTAATTCACGTTCAGATAAAGCAAAACCTTTCTGCAGTTTTTGAAGCAATGCGATATTCGAATTATAAATATGAAACAGCATTCTCTTATTGAATTCAGGAGGCTTAAACAACATTTGACGGTCAATTTTATAATAACCGTTATCAAAAAAATGTATAGTCTGTTTTTCTAACGGATAATAGCTTGTTTTATCATTTAATCCAAGAGGAACATATTCGGTTATGGTAAAAGTATCATCATCAAAAACAATCGTAACAACGTCCTGAGCCGAATAAAAAAGCTTGATCTGTTCATTTATCAATTCAATATCAACACGGGAAAGAAACGTTTTATCTCTTGACTTTTTAGGTACTCCAGCCCAGCAAATCACAAACAATTCTTTAAAAACACGATATTTTGGCATCATGTCTTTATGCCTGAAATTCATAAAATCGAATACGCCGTCAAGTGTATACTGAATACTGTTTCGGGAACTGTTTTCGATTCCGATAACAGTTTCGGTATTGTGGTAATTTTTTTCGATTTCGCCTTCTACAGGGACCGAATTACTTCCGCGCCTCACAAAAATACTATTCGCCGGAATGGTATGGATTCCCTTTTTGAAAAACGAAATCTGGCTTTTAGGCTTAATGGTAACCAATCCTATTACCTTGTCTTTTGGAAGATTTGGAAAAGGCACATTTTCGTACTGAATTTTAGGCGGGTTTTCTAAAAATGCATTAACCAGATTCTGAATCCGGCTATCATCAAAAAAATCATCACCCACGATTTCGTTATCATGATCTTCGACACCAACAACGATATAAGAATTATTAGTTGGATTTGAATTTGACAAAGCACAGATATGTTTCAGAAACTTTCCTTTTCCTTCACGTGAATGCAAATTCAGTTGCCTTTTTTTATCATAAAAACTGCTCTCATCATTGTGAGCAAGCAGGTTTTTTATTAAAAGGCGTTTATTGATCATTATTTTTTAGATGTTAGACTGACTTAGATTTTTAGATTTCTTAGATTGGACTTTTAATATCTTGCCCTTAGAATTCTCAGATTATTTAAACAGCTAAATCTAAGAAAGTCTAAGTCAGTCTAAAATCTAATTAATCCTTTTTAACAATCGTCGATGATGCTTGAGCAGTAGACATAACAATCAAATCCGCAATATTAACATGGTACGGTCGTGAAACCACAAAATGAATAATATCAGCAATGTCTTCTGCTTTTAAAGGATCGAAACCTTTGTATACATTTGAAGCTCTTTCTGTATCGCCTTTAAATCGCACTTCGCTAAATTCTGTTTCAACCAAACCAGGATGAATTCCGCTTACTTTAATTTTGTATGGGTTCAAATCGATTCGCATTCCCTGTGTAATAGCATCTACCGCATGTTTTGACCCACAATATACATTTCCGTTGGCGTAAACCTCTTTTCCAGCTGTTGAACCGATGTTGATGATGTGTCCTGATTCTCTTTCAACCATTTGCGGAATAATAGCTTTCGAAACATACAAAAGCCCTTTCACATTAATATCAATCATAGCATCCCAATCGTCAATATCACCATTCTGAATTGGATCTAATCCATGTGCATTTCCTGCATTATTAATTAAAACGTCAATTGCAGAAAAATATTCCGGCAATGAATTTATACTTTCAAAAACAGCATTTTTATCCCTGACATCAAAAGACAAAGAATGTACTTCTGTATATTCTGAAAGTTCTTCTTCAAGTTCAGTCAGACGATCTTTTCGTCTTCCGCAAATGATAATTTTATAATGATTGCGGGCAAATATTTGAGCGGTTGCTTTACCAATCCCGCTGGTTGCTCCGGTAATTAGAACTGTTTTTTTCATTTTGACTCTTATATTTTGCCACAAATTAAAAAACCTTCATAGATTGAAAAATCCAATTTTAATCTGTGGCAAATGTTTTTTCGCTTAAAGCGAGTTTTAAAATTTTTTATACTTGTAAACTATTTGTTTTAAAGCAAGTCTTCTCCTCTGCTTTCTGCCCAGATGGCAAACCAATCTTCTTTATCCATTTCAAGTTCAACTGCTTTCATCAAGGATTGAATTCTGGCAACATTTACAGTTCCTGCAACCGGAATTACTTTAGCAGGATGTTTTAAAATCCATGCGAGTAAAAGTGTATCAGAGCCTAAATGATATTTTTCTACTAATGTCGAAAGTAATTTTTTCAAACGGCGTGTTTGTTTGGTATCCTCCCTAAAAACGGTTCCAAGAGGATTCCATGCCAATGGTCGGATTCCGTGTATTTGCGCATAATCAAAAGTTCCGTCTGCCATCGGTTCAAAATTTGTAGCCGAGAATTGAACTGAATGATAACTAACTTCTGTTTTCTGACGAATTAATTCAACTTGCGAATTGCTGAAATTTCCAACTCCAAAATCAATAATCTTTCCTTCTGATTTTAATTTTTCAACCGCTTCGGCAATTTCTTCAGCCAGCATTAATGGACTTGGTCTTTGCAGTAAAAAAACATCAATATAATCTGTTTTTAATTTCTTCAGTGATTCTTCTGCAGACCAGATAATGTATTCTTTCGAATGTTCATAATGTCTTATTTTATTGTTACGGTTTTCAGTCACCATCTGGATACCGCATTTGGTAATTAATTGCAATTTTTCGCGGGAAATTTTACTGTCTTTAAAAGCCTTTCCAAATTCTGCCTCGGTGGTGTAATCTCCGTAAATATCAGAGTGGTCAAATGTTGTAATTTTGTTTTCGATACAGAGCTGTATCATACTTTCCATTTCTTTTGAAGTAAGATTTTTGTCCCAAACACCCCAATTCCTAATACCCGAAATTACAGGCGATAATAATGTTTTGCTCATTGTTTTGCTGTATTATTTTTAGTAATAATGATACTTATTTATAGCATAATCATCAAAGTTCTTAAAAATATAAAAATAGATTCACAATTCGTCCTTAAAATTAGGTCCTTGGTCGAAGTTTTAACCATTTTTTAACATCCTACTTCTCAAAAAATATTCAATTTGCACTCTCAAAAATCAGGTATAAAAATCAGGAGTTTTAAAAGGTTTTTAAAAATATTTATATGGAAGAAAATACAACGACTTTAGACATTAGAGCGATAAATGAAAAAATTGAGAGAGAAAGTGCTTTTATAGACCTTCTTACAATGGAAATGAACAAAGTTATTGTGGGCCAGAAACATATGGTCGAACGTTTATTAATTGGTCTTTTGGGACAAGGGCATATTTTACTCGAAGGTGTTCCGGGTCTGGCCAAAACTTTAGCGATAAATACATTGTCTCAGGCAGTACAAGGTTCTTTCAGCCGTATCCAGTTTACGCCGGATTTATTACCTGCCGATGTTATCGGAACGATGATTTACAACATCAAAGCAAACGAATTCTCTATTAAAAAAGGACCAATTTTTGCCAACTTTGTACTTGCTGATGAGATAAATCGTGCTCCTGCAAAAGTGCAGTCAGCGCTACTTGAGGCAATGCAGGAAAAACAAGTTACAATTGGTGATACAACTTTCAAACTTGATCGTCCGTTTTTAGTATTGGCAACTCAGAATCCTGTTGAACAGGAAGGAACATATCAGCTTCCTGAAGCGCAGGTTGACCGTTTTATGCTGAAAACCGTAATTGATTATCCAAAAATTGACGAAGAACGTTTTGTAATTCGCCAAAACCTAAAAGGATCTTACGAAAAAGTAAACCCTGTAGTTTCTGTAGAACAAATTCTGCGTGCGCAGGAAGCGGTTCGCGAAGTTTACATGGACGAAAAAATCGAAAAATATATCTTAGATATCATCTTTGCTACCCGTTATCCGGAGAAGTACAAACTAGCCGACTTAAAACCGCTTATCAGTTTTGGAGCATCACCACGTGGAAGTATCAATTTAGCCAATGCGGCAAAATGTTATGCATTCATCAAACGTCGCGGATATGTAATCCCGGAAGATGTACGTGCTGTAGTACATGATGTTCTGCGTCACAGAGTTGGAATTACATACGAAGCTGAAGCTGAAAACATTACTTCTGTAGACATTATCAACAAAATCGTAAACGAGATTGAAGTACCTTAAAAAGTTGATGGTTGATAGTTTTTTGTTGATGGTTTATGTGCCATCAACCCTAACCATAAACCATAAACCAAATCAAAAATGGATACAAAAGAGCTTTTAAAAAAAGTACGGAAAATAGAAATCAAAACCAAAAGACTGAGCAATCATATCTTTTCGGGAGAATACCATTCTTCATTTAAAGGGCGCGGGATGACTTTCAGCGAGGTGCGCCAATACCAATATGGCGATGATATTCGTAACATCGACTGGAATGTAACCGCACGTTACAACGAAGCCCACGTAAAAGTTTTTGAAGAAGAACGCGAACTAACCATGGTTTTAATGGTGGATATTTCGGGTTCTGAAGGTTTTGGCTCAAAAAGTCAGTTTAAAAAAGACATCGTAACCGAAATTGCGGCAACGATGGCTTTTTCAGCTACACAAAATAACGACAAGATTGGTTTAATATTGTTTTCGGATAATGTCGAATTGTACATTCCGCCCAAAAAAGGCCGCTCGCATGTTTTGAGAATCATTCGTGAATTGATCGAATTTGAACCAAAAAGCCAAAAAACAGATATCGCCCAAGCTTTAAAATTTCTTTCAGGAACACAAAAAAAGAAAGCAATTGTTTTTATGATTTCAGATTTCATGTCTGAAAATTATGAGCACACTTTAAAAATTGCTTCTAAAAAACATGACATTACTGGTGTTCGTGTTTATGATATCCGTGAAGAAAAAATACCAAATTTAGGAATGGTAACGATGCTTGATGCTGAAACCGGAAAAACTCAGCTGGTTGATACGGGTTCGAAAAAGGTTCGAATGAATTATGAAAAACATTATCAGGAACGCGTAAATTATTTCAAAGATATTTTTAGTAAATCCGGAGCTGGCGTAGTAAATACAAGGGTTGATGAGAATTACGTGACTAAATTACTGGGATATTTTAAATCGAGATAATTTAGATTATCAGACATCTTAGATTGTTAGAATATTAGATTAATTTGAAGAATAATTATAAATAAAATCGCTTAAGCTGAATCTGTTTTAAGCATTCATTTTAGACTAAAATCTGAAATCAAAAAATCAAATGAAATTAAAATTTTACATATTTCTATTTTTACTTTCTTCAGCTGTTTTTGCACAAAACAAGCAGATTGAAACGAGTATTGATACTACAAAAAATAAAATTGGTGCCGAGTTTAAGCTCACGCTTAAAACGGTAGTCAGCTCAAAATCTAAAGTTGTTTTTCCAAATTTGAAAAACATTGGCGCTTTAGAAGTAATCCAATCGTATCCTGTTGACACTGTTAAGAAAGACGACACATACGAATTGATTAAAAAATATGGCCTGACACAATTTGATTCGGGAAGATATGTTATTCCAGGCGTAAAAATCTTAATTGATAAAAAACCACATTTAAGTGATCCTGTTTCAGTTGAAATAAACAATATAAAAGTCGATACTCTACAACAAAAAATGTACGACATAAAAGACATTTCTACTGTAGAAAATGGTATCGGAGACTGGTGGATTTATCTTTTAATTGGTGTAATTATTCTGGCAATTGGTGCTTTTGTGTATTGGTACATCAAAAAACATCAGAAGAAAAAAATTGAAGAGGAAGTTTATAAAACACCTATCGAAAAAGCGACCAGCTTATTAAATGTTCTGGAGAAAAAAGAACTTTGGCAAAAAGGCGAAATAAAAGAATATTACAGTGAACTGACCGATATTGCCCGAAATTATATCGAAGAAGCAATTCAGATACCGGCAATGGAAAGTACAACTTCTGAATTGATCCAAGGGCTTAAAACGGCTTCTGCCAAAAAGAAAATGAGCCTGACTCCTGAAACTGTTGAAAACCTTGAAAGAGTTTTGAGACAGGCGGATTTGGTAAAATTTGCAAAGTCAAAACCCTTAGAATTTGAAATTACTGAAGACAGAAATAAAATTCAGAAAGCAATTTTAACGCTTGACAATGCTATTCCAACAGAAGTTCCTGCTGAGCAAGAAGATCAATTATTAAATGAAGCACAAAAACAAAAGCAAATTCAGCTTCTGTTAAAGAAAAAAAGAAACAAACGAATTATAATTTCGGTTGCTGCAGTTGTTTTTTTACTTACCGCCACAACTACTTATTTTGTTGTCACTAAAGGTTTCAACTACGTAAAAGATAATTTAATTGGACATCCAACCAAAGAATTACTCGAAGGGGAATGGGTCAAAAGTGAGTATGGAAACCCGGGTGTTTTAGTAGAAACTCCAAAGGTTTTACAGCGACTTGATACGCAAAAAGTCTTGCCAAAAGAAGCTATGGCCCTAATTAAGGAAATGCAGCTTTTTGGGTATGGAAGTTTACTTGACAACTTTTACATTACCGTTTCTACAGCGAAATTTAAAAACCCAACAGACATTGATCTAGCAAAAGCACTGGAAGGTAACTTAAAAATTATCGAAGCTCAGGGCGCTAAAAATATGATTGTTAAACAGGAAGATTTTGAAACCAAAGAAGGAATCACTGGGATAAAAGGCTATGGAACTTTTACTCTTATCAACGACAAACTGAATTCGAGTACTAAACTTTATTATGAAGTCCTGATGTTTAAGCAAGATGGCGGTCTGCAGCAAATTGCTATATTTCATGAAGAGGGTGACACTTATGCTAATGATATTTCGGACAGAATTTTAAATTCTGTTGAACTTAAAAAAGCAGGAAACTAATGGAAAAAATAACTTTTTTAAATCCGGAATTCTTTTGGCTTTTTTTACTAATACCAATTGCAATTGGATGGTTTTTCTGGAAAAGAAACCAGCAATCTGCTACCTTAAAAATGAGTTCAACTCAGGGCTTTAAAAACTCTGAATCTCTTTTGACAAAATTAAAACCTTGCTTATATGTCTTCAGGATTATTGCATTGTGTTCTTTGATTGTTGCATTAGCAAGGCCAAGAACAGTTGATATCAGCAATCAGACAAAAACTACTAAAGGAATTGATATTGTAATGGCAATAGACGTTTCAGGAAGTATGCTGGCAAAAGATTTAAAGCCAAACCGTATGGAGGCTTTAAAAAGAGTAGCTGCTGACTTTGTTAACGAAAGACCAAATGACCGAATCGGATTGGTTTTATATGCTTCTGAAGCTTATACAAAAACTCCTGTGACAAGCGATAAGGCCATTATTTTAGAAGCTATTAAAGAAATTAAATACGATAACGTATTACAGGATGGAACGGGAATTGGAATGGGGCTTGCAACTGCCGTAAACCGACTTAAAGACAGTAAAGCAAAAAGCAGGGTTATTATTCTGCTTACAGATGGTGTTAATAATGCCGGATTCATCGAACCGGAAACAGCTTCGGACATTGCAAAACAATACGGAATAAAAGTATATACCATTGGAATAGGAACTAACGGAATGGCTGAATTTCCTTACGCATATGCTCCAAATGGTGGTTTTTTATTCAAAATGCAAAAAGTAGAAATTGACGAACAATTACTGAAAAGCATCGCCAGAAAAACAGACGGTACTTATTTTAGAGCTACCAGTAATGATAAATTGGCGGAGATATACAATGCAATCAATAAATTAGAAACTACTGAAATACAGGAATTAAAATTCTACGATTATGATGAAAAATACAGATTTTTTGTATTACTCGCCGGGATTTTACTATTGTTGGAGGTTGGTTTAAAAAATACAATTTACAGAAGCTTCATTTGATTTTCAAATCAAAAAATTTCAATTTTTAAATTCCAAATCCCAACTTGGAATTATGAATTTAAAATTTGGGAATTAATTTAGTACGAAAGCAAAATTTGGAATTTGGAATTTATCTCAAAAAACTAGTGAGATTGGAATTTTAAAATATTTATGGAATTAGACGAAAAAAAATATTTATATCTATTATTTCTCATCCCGATTGTGGTATGTGTTTTTCTTTTCAATATGTATTGGAAAAGAAAAAAACAGCGTGAGTTTGGTGATTTGGAAATGGTAAAAAAACTAAGCCCTGAACGTTCTGTTTTTAAACCTGTTTTAAAATTAGTATTGTTTCTTTTGGCTTTAACCTGTTTGATTATAGGTTTGGTTAATCCAAAAATTGGAACCAAAATGGAAACTGTGAAACGTGAAGGAATTGATATTGTTTTTGCCGTTGACGTTTCAAAAAGTATGCTTGCCGAAGATGTGGCACCAAGCCGTTTAGAAAAAAGCAAGCAATTAGTTTCGCAAATCATCAATAACTTAGGAAGTGACAGAATTGGAATTGTGGCCTACGCCGGAAGTGCATTCCCGGTTTTACCCATTACAACAGATTATAGTGTAGCCAAAATGTTCCTGCAAAGCATGAATCCTGATATGGTATCATCTCAAGGGACTTCATTGGACGAAGCGATTGTTTTATCTTCAAAATATTTTGATGAAAAAAGTAAAACCAGTAAGTTATTAATTTTGATTTCTGACGGAGAAGATCATTCTGAAGGAGCTTCAGCAGCAGCGGAAGAAGCCAACAAATTAGGAATGAAAATTATTACAATTGGTGTTGGAACAGAAAAAGGCGGAACTATTCCATTAAAAGAAAATGGAGTTGTAAAAAGCTTTCAAAGAGATCAAAACGGAGAAGTTGTTATTACAAAACTAAATCAGGAAGGTTTAAAAGCGATTGCAAAAGCTACCAAAGGCGGATATGTTTACGGAGGAAGTACTAAAGAAGTTCTCGAATACGTAAAAAATGCATTGAATAATATTCAGAAAACAGAATTTGAAGCTACACAAATGGCAGACTTTCAATCGCAATTTCAATGGTTTTTAGGTTTTGCCTTCTTACTATTATTCCTTGACATCTTTCTACTGGAAAGAAAAACAAACTGGATAAACGAGCTGAATTTATTTAACGAAAAGAAATAATTGTTCTGATAAATCGGGAACAAAAAAATAAAAACAGAATGAAAAATTTACTTCTTTATATTTTACTAACCTTTTCTTTGGCAGTTTCCGCCCAGGAAAAAGACAAAACATTGCCAGACGCCAATGAAGAATATAAACAGAATAAATTTGTTGATGCTGAGGCAAATTACAGAATTTCACAATCAAAATTTCCTAAAAAGGCTATAGCTTCTTATAATTTAGGAAATACTATATACAAACAAAATCAGGCGTCAGAGGCAAAATTTGCTTATGCAAAAGCTATTAAAAATGCCAAAACCAGACCGGAAAAACACAAGGCTTTCCATAATTTAGGAAACGTGTTTATGAAAGAGAAAGATTATTCTCAAGCAGTTGAAGCCTATAAAAATGCACTTCGTAATGACCCTACCGATGATGAAACAAGGTACAATTATGCATATGCAAAACAAAAATTAAAAGAGAATCCTCCTAAAAACGATAAAAAAGACAACAAGGATAAGAAAAACGATAAAAAAGACGACCAAAAAAAGGACGGAGACAAGAAAGACAAGAAAGACGGAAAGGACGATCAAAAGAAAGACGACAAAGGCGATAAAGACAAGAATAAAAAAGATGGAAAAAACGATCCGAAAAAAGATGAGAAATCTAACAATAACGGAGAGCCAAAACCTATGCCCGGAGGAATTTCTAAAGATCGTGTCCAGAATTTACTAGATGCGGTAAATAATGAAGAAAAGAAAATTCAGGACAAAGTAAATGCCAAAAAAGTAAAAGGAAGTCCTAAAAAAAATGAAAAAGACTGGTAGATTTTATTTTTAAATAAATATCAGGTTTTTTTTAAAAGGAATGGCTTTGACTCCCTTAAGCTTCACAAATAATAAACGATGTAATTTTTTAATTTAAAAAGATTTAAAAAACGATTAAACAAGTAATGAAAAGATATTTAATTCTATTACTATTCACTTTTCAGGGGCTTATGGCTCAGGTTCAATTTGAAGCCAGAGTAAGCAAGAATACGCTTGGAGTTAACGAAAGACTTCGAATTGACTTTATCATGAATGTCGATGGTGATAATTTTGAACAGCCTTCATTTGACGGTTTCAGGATTGTAGGAGGGCCAAGTCAACAAATAAGTCAGTCCTGGGTAAATGGAAGAAGCTCTTTTCAGAAAGTTTATTCTTATTATTTATTGCCAAATCAAAAAGGTACATTTATAATCAAACAGGCTGCAATTGAATATAATGGTCAGATTTACAAAACATCTCCTATCAAAATAACGGTTACCAATGCGGTTGCTCAGGAAAGAGACCCTAATGTGCAGCAACAACAGCAAGGAGGTGTAAACGGAAATGAAGTTTTAAATCTGGTAGCAGAAATTTCAAAAACAAATCCTTATATAAATCAGCCCATAACTGTTGTTTATAAATTATATTTTAATGGTATTGGTGTAACAGGCTTTAAAGAACTGGCTAAACCTAAATACAAAGACTTTTGGAATCAGAACATCGATATCAAGCAACTACAAGTTGAAGAAGGATTGTATAAAGGGGAACGCTGTTATTTTGTTGTTCTTAAAAAAACGATCCTATACCCTCAAAAATCAGGAAATCTTACTATTGAACCGCTTTCTTTAGACATCGGTATTCAGGTACCAAGGGGTCGTGATATGTTTGGACGAATCGTTACTGATGATGGAAATAAAACCGTTTCTGCGGGTGCCAAAACGATCAACGTAAGAGCACTACCAGAAGTAAATAAGCCAATTGGATTTACAGGAGCTGTTGGTAAACTTGATTTTAAAGTAACCCCATCAAAAACTTCTTTAAAAAATGGGGAGAGCCTTGATTTGGTTGTAAGTGCTACCGGTACAGGAAACATGAAATTGTTTACTTTACCTAAGCCTGTTGTTCCAAATGCATTAGAAATGTATGATCCTGTACATGATGAAAAAGTGAATACATCACTTGCAGGAATGTCAGGTACAATTTCGGACAAGTATACGATTATCCCTCAATATAAAGGGAAATATGCTATAAAACCAATGGAATTCTCTTATTTCGATTTGAATTCAGGCAGTTACAAAACCATAACTTCACCGGAAATTATGATTGATGTGCTGGATGGACCGATGCAGACTGAAGCCGTTTCATCAAATAAATCGAAAAATGTGATTTCAAAATCGGAGCAATTTAAATACATTAAACCAAAAACCATTTTAGTTGCTATAGCCAAAGATGATTTTTACGGATCTGATTTGTATTATAGCTTATTGTTATTGCCTTTCGTGATTTTACCGATTATTGTGATTGCTAAGAAGAAAAAAGAAGCAATTGACAGCGATGTTACCGGCAATAGAATTAAGATGAATAATAAGCTTGCGAAGAAATATTTATCTGAAGCAAAAAAACAGCTTAACAATAAAGAGCCATTTTATATTGCATTGGAAAAAGCAATGCATAATTTCCTGAAAGCTAAATTGCATATTGAAACTTCAGAAATGAGCAAAGACAACATCCGTGAATTATTGTTATCCAGAAATGCAAATCCGGAAACTGTTCAAAGCTTTATTAATTTAACTGAAAACTGCGAGTTTGCAAGATATGCACCGGCATCAAGTGCATCAATTCAACAGGATTATGATAAGGCTGTTTTGATTATATCAGCATTAGAAAAACAAATTGTTTAATTGAATAAATTATAATCATTTGTCAAATCGAGCGGAGTCGAGATTACCATTTGAGAGTTTCGACTTCGCTCAACTTGACAAAATGAAAATCATAAACAAATGAAAAACATACTATATCTCTTTTTATTAATCTCGCAGGTTTTCTTTGCTCAGAACAGCTTTGAAAAGGGAAATACCTTATATCAAAAGGGGCAATACAAGCAAGCAGCGCAAACTTATGAAAGCATCATTAAGGAAGACAAACAACATTCTGCTGAATTGTATTTTAACTTAGGAAATTGTTATTATAAACTTAATAAAGTAGCGCTTTCGATTTATAATTATGAAAAGGCTCTTGTTCTAAAACCACATGATGCCGAGACTTTAAACAATTTAAAATTTGCCAAAAAACTAACCATCGACGAAATTAAGGAAGTCCCAAAAGTTGGTTTTGCAAAACTAATTCAGAATTTTACAGGTATTTTTAACTATAACATCTGGGCCTGGATTTCGGTAGGAATTGCATTTGCTTTTTTACTGAGTTTTATTGGCTATTATTTCTCACAGCTTACACTTTCAAAGAGAATATATTTTATAGGAATGTTCATTTTATTGTTTGCTTTGGTATTAAGTGCCTCTGCAGGAATAACTGAAAAAGACCACTATAATAATGATCGTCCTGCGATAGTTTTTGCCGAAATGACAGAAGTACGAAGCGAACCTCAAAAAGCAGGATCAAGCATTTTTTTATTGCATGAAGGTGCCAAAGTTTATGTAAAAGAAGCTTTGGAAAACTGGAAAAAAATCGAATTGACGGATGGTACAGAAGGCTGGATTGACGCTTCTGCTATCAGGGAAGTTAAATAGTAAATTATTTCATAAAAAAAGTCCGTTTCTAAATTCAGAAACGGACTTTTTTATGGGATTATATTCTCTCTCTAGTCTAAAGATTCTGTTAGCTTTTTGAAAACTGTTTTGGCATTTTTACCTTCATACAATACAGCGTAAACCGCATCGATAATTGGTGTTTTTGCACCATATCCCTGATTTAATTTATAAGCACTTTTAGTCGCGTAATACCCTTCAGCAACCATACTCATTTCCATCATGGCGCTTTTTACGGTATAGCCTTTTCCGATCATATTTCCGAACATTCTGTTTCTTGAAAATACCGAATATCCTGTTACCAATAAATCGCCCAAATAAGCTGAGTCATTGATATCTCGTTTCATTTTATGTACTTTCTTGATGAATTTTCGCATTTCCCGGATTCCGTTACTCATCATTACAGACTGAAAATTATCACCATATCCTAAACCATGCGCAATTCCGGCAGCTATGGCATAAATATTTTTCAGCATTGCTGCATATTCAGTTCCGATAATATCGTCCGAAATTTTAGCTTTGATATAATTACTCGATAATATTTTGGCAACTGTACAGGCTTTATCAGGATCACCGCAGGCAATAGTTAAATAAGAAAGCCTTTCCAAAGCTACTTCTTCAGCGTGACAAGGACCTGTAATCACTCCAATATTATAGTATGGAATATCGTATTGAATATGAAAATGTTCTCCAACAATCAAACTTGTTTCAGGAACAATTCCCTTAATAGCCGAAAAGATAATTTTATTTTCCAGAGAAACCGTTAACGGCTCTAATTCTGCACTTAAAAAAGCCGAAGGAATAGCAAAAATCAAGTAATCTGCATATTCAACTGCTTCGTTTATATTGTTGGTTAATTTAAGCTTTGTAGTATCAAATTCAACTGAACTTAAATAATTTGGATTATGCTTGTATTTCTGAATATGTTCTATCGCTGCATCATTTCGCATATACCACGAAATTTCAGGAAGATTCACACATAACATTTTTGCAATTGCAGTTGCCCAGCTCCCTCCTCCAATTACTGCAAATTTTAAATTTTGGCTCATTATTTTAATTAATTTAAAGCAAAAGTACTTAATAATGCAGTAATATCACAAAATGTAGTTTAAGAATTTCATAAAAAAGCCTTTAAACACGATGGTTTCAAGTTTCTTTAAAAAAAGCAACTATTTTTCTTCTATCACAATAAAAACTAAATCATTACGTTGTAACACATTATAAATTAGATTTTTAAATGAATTTAGTAAGAATTGAGTTAGTTAGTTTTGTTTTAGTATTTTAAAAAGGCGTTCCTAAAAAAATTAAGAACGCCTTTTTTTTAATTCAAATTCCAAAATTTAAGCTGCCAATAACAATTTCTATCTCTTGATATTAAATAGAGGTTTCAACTTAAACAAAAATTCCAAATTCCAATAATTTAGTTTACTGTTGGAATTTGGAATTTAAAAAAACTTGAAATTTTATTTTTAGTAACTCATTTCAACAATAGATTTCACTTTATCTAAAGTCACCAATTGATTTTCTCCTAAACCTTTCCAGCCTCTTTCATCAAAACGATTTACAATAAAATCTGCTGTTTCGCTGTAATCATCTGTGTATTGAGAAAGTTTAGTATCCATTCCCATAGTATGGAAAAATTCAACTGTTTTATTTATAGCTTCTTTTGCAACTTCATCATCAGAACCTGTTAAGTTGAAGATTCTTCTCCCGTATTGCGCTAGTTTTCCTTTTTTGGTTTCAAACATCACATTATACAAACTTGGGCCAATAATCGCCAGAGTTCTTGCGTGATCGATTCCGTATAAAGCGGTTAATTCGTGACCAATCATATGTGTCGCCCAATCAGAGGGAACTCCTTTTTGGATTAATCCGTTTAAAGCCATTGTACAACTCCACATAAAATTGGATGCCAAAGCATAATCCGTTGGATCTTCGACAACTTTTGGACCAACTTCAATTAAAGTTTGTAGAATTCCTTCAGCAATCCGGTCTTGTAAAAAACCTTCATGCGGATACGTCAGATATTGCTCCATTACGTGTGTGTAAGCATCTACAACCCCATTCTGAATTTGTCTTTTTGGCAAAGATTCAATTACAGTTGGATCACAAATAGAAAATTTTGGGAACATAGCGCTTCCACCAAAAGCCAGTTTTTCTTGCGTTGCTTTAATCGTAACAACAGAACCGGAATTCATTTCACTTCCTGTTGCTGGCAATGTCAAAACGGTTCCAAAAGGCACGGCATTTTCTTTAATGAACAGACGCTTTTGCAAAATATCAATCGGATTCCCATCAAAATGAACCGCTGCCGAAATAAATTTTACACCATCAATAACAGATCCGCCACCAACAGCCAGGATAAAATCGATTTTTTCTGCCTTTATAACTTCAACCGCTTTCATTAAAGTCTCAAAATGCGGATTGGGTTCAATGCCTCCAAATTCAACAATATCAAAACCTTTTAAGTTATTAATTACCTGTTCGTGAATTCCGTTTTTAAAAATACTTCCACCGCCATAAGCCAATAATATTTTGGCATCTTTTGGAACCAAAGTCGAAAGTTTTTCAATTTGTCCTTTTCCGAAAATTAAGTTTGTCGGATTGTATAATTCAAAGTTTAACATCTGCTTATTTTTTTAATTGTGCCATTAATTTTTCAGCAACCAGTTTTGATGAAGCCGGATTTTGACCTGTAATCAACAAACCGTCTTCTACTGCATAAGGTGCCCAATCAGCTCCTTTTGAATATTCACCACCATTGGCTTTTAACGCATCCTCTAATAAAAACGGAACCACTTTTGTCAATCCAACACCTTCTTCTTCGGTATTTGAAAATCCGGTAACTTTTTTGTCTTTTACTAAATAAGAACCATCGATTTTTACATTTTTTAATGCTGCCGGTGCGTGACAAACAAAACTTACTGGTTTTTTATGATTGTAAAAAGATTCAATCAAAGCGATTGAGTTTTGATCTACAGCTAAATCCCACATTGGTCCGTGACCACCCGGATAAAAGACTGCATCAAAATCTTTCTGATTCACATCTGTAATTTTATGTGTATGTTTTAACTTTTCCTGCAAAGCTAAATCCGCATCAAAACGTTTAGTGTCTTCTGTAGCAGCACTCGGATCATTACTTTTTGGATCGATTGGCGGCTGACCACCTAAAGGACTTGCAATCTCTACAATATATCCCTGATCTATCAGCGTATAATAAGGAGCAGCAAATTCTTCTGTCCAAAATCCTGTTTTTTCACCTGTATCTCCTAATTTGTCATGGCTCGTAAGCACAAATAATACTTTTTTCATCTGTTTTTTATTTAATTTTTGAGCAGTAGTCGAAATGCTACCTGCTGTGAAAGCGATTATCGCAAATAATGCTATTTTGTTCATTTGATTAATTTTAAACAAATTTACGGCTTATGTGATATTTGTAAAAATAAAATAAACTATGTTTGTTATAAATAAAACTATATCATGGTAAATCTGGAATGGTACAGAACGTTTAAAGCGGTTTATAAAAATGGAAACTTTTCTATCGCTGCAAAGGAGTTATTTATGAGTCAGCCTGCAGTAAGTCAGCAGATCTCTATGCTCGAAGCTCATGTTGGAAACAAATTATTTATTCGAAAGTCTAAAGGCGTAGAACCAACCGAGTATGCTAAGTTACTGAATAACTTAATAATAGATGCACTCGATCGGCTTGAAAATGTGGAAAACACATTCAGGGCTAAAGCAGAAGATGCAACCCGGTTAATTTCTGTGGGAATCTCAAAACATCTTTTCAGTAGTGTTGGTAATGCTTTAATTCCAAAATTTGATTTAATCGATTTTACTTTTGCCGATGATGATACTCTTTTCTCCCTGGTCGATTCTAAAAAACTGGACTTTGCTATTGTTTCGAAAAAATATGATACGTTTGATACCATTCAGGAAACGGTTGCCAAAATTAAACTGGTAATGGTTGGACCAACGAATTTAGATATTACCGAATTTCGACAGAAACTCAAATCAGATAATTTTTCGGAAGCAGAACAATGGCTGAACGAACAAAAATGGTATTCGCATGATGCAAGGATTCCACATATAAAATTATTCTGGCTGCATGCTTTCCATAAAAAGAGACCTTCCATGGTTCCCAATTATATCATTCCGTCAGAATATGAAATGCTGGAAATGCTCTCTAAAAATTCCGGTGTTGCCGTAACCTGGAATTGTAATGCCAGAAAATTTATTCAGCAAAACAAATTGCAATTGGTCTGGAATAGTTTTCACGTTCCTGAAGAATATGTCTATTTACTGGCTGCTAAAAACAACAATCTGAAAACCTTTTTTGATATTATTGCCAACGAGGTAAGAATTGCTTTATCTACTTAAAAGATAAAATCCTTACTTAAAATCATCAAAAATGATGAGTTGTACTATTCTATTCCACATTAAATTTGTCGTATAGCGAATTTGATTTTTGTGAACTTTTTCTGAGTTAAACTTTAAATTGCTCAGCGTAAGAAATATAAAACTTTATATTTGTGTAAATCTTACGCATTTAGAATATG
The DNA here is from genome assembly GCF_000735715.2 of Flavobacterium chungangense LMG 26729. Lineage (NCBI taxonomy): Bacteria > Pseudomonadati > Bacteroidota > Flavobacteriia > Flavobacteriales > Flavobacteriaceae > Flavobacterium > Flavobacterium chungangense. Next base: position 121,096 of record NZ_JASY01000004.1, on the reverse strand, counting down.
ACTAACATTCAAAATATCAGAGTAGCTGTTGATGCAATTGTATTTGGCTACCAGCACAACCAATTGTATGTCCTTTTAATACAACAGAAATTCGGCACAAAGGAATCGTATTGGGCCTTACCGGGAGGTTTGGTCAAAAATGATGAATCGTTGCAGGATGCAGTAAAAAGAGAATTAAAAGAAGAAACCAATGTTACCGTAACTTATTTTGAACAGCTCTTTACTTTTGGTGATGATGTAAATCGAGATCCCAGAAATCGTGTGATTTCTGTGGCCTATTTTGCTCTGGTTGATCCTTCCAAATTAACCATCAAAGCCGATTCTGATGCCGAGCATGCACAATGGTTCAAAATTAATGAGGTTCCAACCTTAGCTTTTGATCATAATAGCATTCTAAAAAAAGCTATCGAACGCCTAAAAGCAAAACTTACTTATGAACCGGTTGGCTTTGATTTACTGCCAAAAGAATTCCTTTTTTCTGAACTTGAAAACTTATACTGTACCATTTTAGAGAAAGAAATTGACAGGAGAAATTTCAGAAAAAAAATATTAAGTTTTGAAATCATTGAAGAAACAGAACAATTTGGATCCTCAAAAAGCGGACGTCCGGCAAAACTTTTCAAGTTTAACAAATTGAAATATAATGAATTAACCAAAAAAGGCTTTCACTTTGAAATAAAGTTTGCGTAATTTTTACACAAAATAAATTGTCAATCAAAAATATAATTCTATATTTGCGTATAATTAACGCAAAATAAAAAAAACTATGATACTAAATTTAGACCCAAAATTCGCTCCTATCCTTAACCAGGAAGAAATCCAGTTTCAAAGTTTTACCTTTTCTGGCGGAGAACCACATATTAAAATCAATCCTGATTTTGATACAACACAAAAAGTAACCATCACTCACCGGTTAAATTCATTCAACGATTTAGGTTTGTTGTGTATTACTGTTGATGCTTTACGCAGAATGGACGTTAAAATCATTGATCTTTTTATTCCGTATTTCCCGGCGGCAAGACAAGATCGTGTGATGATTAAAGGGGAATCTTTATCTGTAAAAGTATATGCCGATATTATCAATACGCTTCAATTGAATAAAGTTTTTGTTTTTGATGCACACTCTGAAGTTACTCCGGCATTGGTAAATAACTGTGAAGTCATTCCGAATCATACTTTTATCAAGGAAGTTTTAAAAGTAATCGGAGAAAACGTAAAATTGATTTCTCCCGATGGTGGCGCTTTGAAGAAAATCTACAAAGTTTCTGAATTCTTAGGCGGAGTTGAAGTTGTAGAATGCAGTAAAAGCCGTGACGTAAAAACCGGAAAATTATCTGGTTTTAAAGTTTACAATGATGATTTGCAAGGAATGGATTGTTTAATTGTAGATGATATCTGCGACGGAGGAGGAACTTTCGTAGGATTAGCCGAAGAACTTAAAAAGAAAAATGCAGGTAAATTATACCTAGCCGTAAGCCACGGAATTTTCAATAAAGGATTTGAAGTTTTAGATTGTTTTGACAAAATATTTACAACGAATTCTTTTAAAGATTTTGACAACGAAAAGGTTGAAGTCGTAAAATTAGAATTATGAATAAAAATTATAGAACAGAAATAGCAAATAAAACATTAGAAATCATACAGAATGGTTTTTATGAATACAAAGAAAAAAAGATTGCTGTAGAAAAAGAACTCAAAGATTCCATACAAAATACATTTACAATTGCACCAAATGACTGGAATGAAATCTTAAAAACTCCAATCGAAAATAAGTTTGAAACAGAAATTGTTATAAAGAATTGTTCAACCATTGAAGCAATTGTTCAGGAGAAAAATGGTAAAATCTGCGTTTTGAATTTTGCTTCTGCAAAAAATCCGGGTGGTGGGTTCTTAGGAGGAGCTTCTGCTCAGGAAGAAAGTCTGGCCAGATCGTCAAATCTGTATGCAACACAAATCAAAGACAAAACGATGTACGATTTTAACAGAAATCAATCTTCGTTTTTATACTCAGATTACATGATTTATAGCCCGAATGTTTTGTTTTGGAATGATGACAATGGAAATTATTTTGAAAAACCATTTCTTGTAGATATGATTACCTCACCAGCACCAAATAAAGGTGCGATGCAGCAACATAACAGGAAAGAAGAAATTGCCAAAGCAGACGAGATTTTAATAGCAAGAATGGATAAAGTATTAGCAATTGCTTTAAAACAAAAAAACGACACACTGATTTTGGGAGCCTGGGGCTGTGGTGTATTTAGAAATGAGCCCAAAGATGTGGCACAATTATTCAAAGAAATTATTGCAGAAAAGTATGCTGGAGCTTTTAAGAAAATTGTCTTTGCCATATTTGACAATTCTGAAAAGAAATCAAATTTTAAACAATTTGAAGAGACATTTAATTAAATTGAAAGGTTTCAAGTTTGAAGTTGTATAGAGTAACTTGAAACAAAGAAAACCTGAAACCTGAAACAACAAACTATTAACAATAAACCAAAAAATAATGAGCGACGATTTAAAACCAAGATTTATTGAGTCTTTAAAAAGAAACAATGATCAGATTAGAGAAGACAGAGCCAAAACAATTGGTGAAGATTCTGAATTAATTTACAGAAGAAGAGTCGAAGATATTGAATTAAAAATCAAAAGGCTCGAAAGAGAACAAGAAGGATTAATTGACATTAGTCCACTGGATAAAAACAGTCTGACCTTTGCCGATTTTCAACCAGAAGCTTTTGTTCAGAAAGACATGGAATTATCATTAACAATCAGAAATCTAAATATTCAGTTTGAAGTGACAAAAAAACGATTCGAATATTTATTTGGTAAAACATTTTAGTCATGGGAGGTACAAGATATGATTTAGGAGCTCGTTTGAGCAGAGCAGAAGCAGCAGGTTATGGAAAAAAATCTGCAAGTGAAATTTTCACACAGAATTCTTTACGAATGGCGCATGAATCTATGAATCCGAATGGCATTACTTTTCGGGAAGCCAGAGATTCTGAAGTGCATCCCAATTCTGTTCCGATTATTTTAGGTCTGGATGTTACCGGAAGTATGGGTCACATTCCGCATGAACTGATCAAAGAAGGGTTGCCAAAATTGATGGGCGGAATTATTCAGGGCGGTGTTCCGGATCCCGCACTTTTATTTTTAGGAATTGGCGATCACGAATGCGACAGATATCCGCTTCAGGTTGGACAGTTTGAATCTGGCGATGAAGAACTCGATATGTGGTTAACCCGAACGTATATTGAGTCAGGCGGAGGTGGAAACGCCGGAGAAAGTTATCTTCTTGCATGGTATTTTGCAGCTTTTCACACGAAAACTGATGCTTTCGAAAAAAGAGGACAAAAAGGATTGTTGTTTACTGTTGGTGATGAACCAAATTTAGGCACACTTCCGGCATCAGCCATAAAGGAAATTATGGGTCAGGGACAGCAAACGTATACGGCTCTCGAATTATTACAAGAAGCGCAAAAACGTTACGAAGTGTACCATATCAGCGTTTTACATTCTGATCAGGCAATAAGAGCAAATGTGGCGTGGAAAGAATTACTGGGACAGAATTGTTTGTCAATCGAAGATCACAGAGAAATCCCGAATGTAATTAAGAAAATCATTTGCGATAAACATAAAAGTTCAGGAAAAGGAATTACAGTTTCTGATACAACAAGTACAGGTTTAGATAATATAGAGATGCTTTAATTTTTTATAAACACATAAAAACATAGGTTTTTGTTTGTGAATAAAAGAAAACAAAAAGAAACTAGTTTCTAACACATAGTAACTGTGTGAATTTAAACTAGTGAAACGCCTTTTTTAAGCTTACAAAGTCTATGATTCTATGTGTTTAAAATAATTGCACAACAGTTAAAAAAATGAAAACAGCTCAAATAGTTATAGGTTTAGGATTTGGTGATGAAGGAAAAGGCATAACAACAGATTTTCTGGCGAAGCAAAATCCTGAATCTATAGTTATTCGGTTTTCTGGCGGACAACAAGCAGCACATACCGTAATGATTGGGGATAAAAAACACGTTCATTCGAGTTTTGCGAGCGGTGCACTTCGGGGATTACCTTCTTACTACAGCGAGTATTGCACCATTCATCCGCTTTTTTTATATAATGAAAGAGAAGAATTAAAAGAAAAAGAAGCTAATCTGGATTTGTACATTCATCCTTTAGCAAAAGTCACCACTCCTTTTGATGTCTGGCATAACAGAGGAAATGTGCGAAACATCGAAAACGGAACTTGCGGAAAAGGTATCGGTTCAACCATGAAAAGAAACGAAGGTCCGTATAAATTATTTGCCATCGATTTGATTGCGCCCCGCGAAATGCTTTTAGAAAAACTAAACCAAATCGCCTATTATTATGGCTTTTTAAACGAAAGTGAAATCGACGAAGAAGTCAGTCAATATCTGGAAGCAATCGATAAATTGAAATGGAATATTGTCGATTATACGTTGCTTTCAAAATACGAAAATCTGATTTTTGAGGGCAGTCAGGGAATTTTGCTCGACATGGATCACGGCGTTTTTCCGAATGTAACGTACGCCAATACAACTTCAAAAAATGCGATTGAAATTTGTAATAAACTAAGGATTGAAGATGTAGCAGTTTATTACGTAACCCGGAGTTATGCAACCCGACACGGACACGGCTGGATGGCAAATGAAGGAGAAATAAAATTAAAAAACAACGAAGAAGAAACCTGTGTTTTTAACGAATACCAAAAACACTTACGATTTGGAAGTCTGAATTATGAACTTTTAAATTATGCTCTAAAACTCGATGCAGCTTACAGCCCAATGGCAAAACGAAATTTGGTTGTAACCTGTATGGATCAGCTGGAGCAGGATTATGAGTTTGAAAGCCTCACAACGGAATTCAATGAAATCTACGGATCATTTTCACCTGATTCAAAAGATTTTAAAGAGATTACTTCTTTGTTTCAATAAAAAGAGAAAAAATGAAATACACTATAGATACCCTAGCTCCGGAAAGTAAGTTTTTATTTTTCTGGGGACATCAGCCAAACAAAGACGGAAAAATTACCAAAAACTGTTTCAGTCAATGGTGGTTAAATTCTTTTAAGGTAGAAAAAGTAACCTATAAAACTGCTGAGCACTGGATGATGGCAAAAAAAGCCGAATTGTTTCAGGATCAGGAAATTTTAGAAAAAATCCTCAATATCAATTCTCCGGCAGAAGCCAAAAAATTAGGAAGAGAAGTGAGAAATTACGATGATAAAATCTGGCTAGAAAACCGATATGAAATCGTAAAAGCAGGAAACTTTCACAAATTCAGTCAAAATGCTGATTTGAAAACCTTTTTATTAAATACAAAAGAAAGAGTTTTAGTAGAAGCAAGTCCGGTCGACTCAATCTGGGGAATTGGAATGGCAGGCGATCATAAAGATGTTATGAATCCGGAGAAATGGAAAGGTTTGAATCTTTTGGGTTTTGCTTTGATGGAAGTTAGGGATGAATTGAGATAAAAATGATTATGAAAACAACAAGATTATATCGTCCGGTTGGATTGAAAGAGATGGAATTAATTGCAGATTCAGGCTACAAAGTATTTCCGTCAAGATTAGAATGGCAGCCTATTTTTTATCCGGTAACAAATCAGCAATATGCAGATCAGATTGCTTTTGAATGGAATACCGTTGACGAGTTTTCGGGATTTATTGGAATTGTAACTGCTTTTGATGTCAATTCAGCCTTTCTGGAAAAGTATGAAGTTCAAAATGTTGGCGATAAAAATCATAACGAACTTTGGATACCATCAGAAGAATTAATTGATTTTAATGCTAACATAGTAAACGGAATTGAAATAGTTAATGTTCATTTTACGGATCGTTCAGTGTTAAGTGAAGACAAAGAACTTAATGACAAACTAGAGAGTTTTAGAAAATGATTTTAGGATTATTAAAAGCGGACATAACAGAAATTCAGGTCGACGCAATAGTAAATGCAGCCAATACTTCCTTGCTTGGCGGCGGCGGTGTTGATGGAGCGATTCATCGTAAAGGAGGCAAAGCAATCTTAGAAGAATGCATTCAAATACGTAATAAGCAGGGAGGCTGTAAAACCGGAGAAGCTGTCATTACAACAGCCGGAAATCTTCCTTCTAAATATGTGATTCATACTGTCGGTCCGGTCTGGAATGGTGATAAAGACGAAAAGTCAAAACTACTGGCAAATTGTTATCAGAACAGTTTGAATCTTGCTGTTGAAAATGGAATTAAAACCATTGCTTTTCCAAATATCAGTACTGGAATTTATCATTTCCCGAAAGACAAAGCGGCTCAGATTGCCGTAAAAGCAGTAAAAGATTTTCAAAGAATCGCAGAAATAGAAAAAATACTATTTGTCTGTTTTGATGATGAAAATTATCAGATTTATAAAGAGATTCTGGGAATAGAAAATAAATAAAAAATGAAAGACATTCAATATATAAAAGGCGATGCAACATCTCCAGAAGGATCCGAAAACAAAATAATTGTTCACGTTTGCAATGATATTGGCGGATGGGGAAAAGGATTTGTAATGGCAATTTCAAAAAGATGGAAAACACCAGAAAAACAATATCGTGAATGGTTCAAATCTAAAAATGATTTTGAATTAGGAAGAGTGCAGTTTGTTCAGGTTGAAGAAAATTTGTGGGTAGCAAACTTAATCGGACAGCATAAAATCAATAAAGATGAAAACGGAGATGCTCCAATTCGGTACAATGCTATTGAAGAAGGACTAGAAGCAGTTTCTGATTTTGCAAAAACAAATAATGCATCGGTTAACATGCCAAGAATAGGATGCGGATTAGCCGGTGGTAAATGGGAAATGATCGAACCCATCATTCTTAAAACGCTGTCTGATAAGGATATAAAAGTCGTGGTTTATGATTTTTAAATCCATAATAAAAATTAATAAAGATGAATGAAAAAACAGCAAAAAGCGTCAGCAAGTTTTTAAGTCTGGTGCTGCGACATTCGCCTGAAACTATCGGATTAAAATTAGACGAAAACGGATGGGCAGATGTAGAAGAATTAATTATAAAATGTAATAAAAAGGGAAGCCAGAATCAGATGACGGCCGAACTTTTGGATTACGTTGTAGAGAATAACGATAAAAAACGTTTTGCATTTAACGAAGATAAAACCAAAATCCGTGCAAGTCAGGGACATTCGATTTCCGTTGAATTAAATCTGGTCGAAACTGAACCTTCTGAATATTTGTATCACGGAACAGTTGGAAAGTTTATGGAAAGTATCCGCAAAGAAGGTTTGAAAAAAATGAGCCGTCAGCATGTACATCTTTCAAAAGACAAAGAAACGGCAGTAAAAGTAGGAAGCCGAAGAGGAATTGCTCAAATTTTAACCGTCAAAACCGGTGAAATGCATAGAGACGGTTTTAAGTTTTATTTATCCGAAAACAATGTCTGGCTGACAGATGAAGTTCCTGCAAAATACATTCAATTTTAATTTAAAAAAGATGCTGCATATAAAATTGGTTTACTTAGAAGATGAACTTGGCAATTCATGGAGAAATGATTTTTCAGAATGTGAGAATCTCAGTATAATAAAAGGAGATATTACAAAAATAAAATCTGACGCAGTTGTAAGTCCGGCAAATTCATTTGGATTCATGGATGGCGGTTTAGATTGGCATTTGTCAGAAAGATTTGGATGGCATTTGCAGGATGAACTACAAGCAAAAATTGCTCAACTTGATGAAAGAGAACTCTTAATTGGAAGATCAATCACATTAGAAACGGGAGATAGTGAAGTTCCTTTTTTAATCTCAGCTCCAACTATGCGAGTTCCAATGAGCTTTAATATTGCAACTTCAGTTAATGCCTTTTTAGCTATGAAAGCAATTTTGATAGCTTGTATAAATAATCCTAAAATAGAAACAGTCACAATCCCGGGTTTATGTACTGGATGCGGAAGAATGCCTTTTCATATTGCTTCTAATCAAATGTTTTTGGCTTATGATGAAATTATAAATAGAAATTACAAAGAATATAAAACATTCGGCGATACCCAAAAATACCAATATAGACTAAATGAAAAAGGACTAATCTGGGATTATTAAGTAACAAAAAACTCTACTTCATTTATAAATAAATATAATGAGAACTTTAGTTATTGGAGACATCCACGGAGGATTAAATGCTTTGGTTCAGTTGCTGAACCGAATCGCTTTATCTGAAACTGACCGCCTGATTTTCTTAGGTGATTATGTAGATGGCTGGAGCGAGTCGGCACAGGTTATTGAATTTCTTATCAGGCTATCCCAAAAACAGGAATGCATTTTTATAAAAGGAAATCACGATGCCTGGTGTCAGGAATGGTTAGAAAAAGATGTAATAAATGATATTTGGTTTTTGCATGGCGGAAAATCGACTATAGAAAGTTATCAGAATATTGATATTTCTGAAAAGGAGAAACATCTGAAATTCTTTAATCAAATGAAAGATTATTTTGTTGATGAGAATAATAACCTTTTCATTCATGCCGGATTTTCATCGATGCACGGACCAGAAAAAGAACATTACCAAACCAATTTTTCATGGGACAGAACTTTATGGGAAATGGCGCTGATAATGGATAAACGAATTAAAAAAGATTCGAATTTATACCCAAAAAAGGTTATTACTTTTTAATGAAATTTACATCGGTCATACACCAACGCTTCATTATGATATAGAAATTCCAATGCAGGGTTGTAATGTATGGAATATTGATACCGGAGCTGGTTTTTATGGAAAATTAACCTGTATTGATACTGAAACGAAAGAATTTTGGCAAAGCGATAGTGTACAGACATTATATGCTAATGAAAAAGGAAGAAATAAATAAAATGAAAAACACAATAGAATCAGGTTTATTCGGTTTAGCTGTTGGAGATGCTTTAGGAGTTCCGGTTGAATTTCAATCCAGAACTTATTTAAAACAAAATCCGGTTACCGAAATGTTTGGTTTTGGAACGCATCATCAGCCAATAGGAACGTGGAGTGATGATAGTTCATTGGCGTTTTGTCTGGCTGAAAGTTTATGTTCAGGCTATGATTTAAATGACATAGCCAGAAATTTTGTTAAATGGTATAGTGGCGAATTATGGACACCACATGGACAAGTTTTCGATATTGGAATTGCAACGAGACATGCCATTCTTAATATCGCAAAAGGACATCAGCCCGATTTGTGCGGCGGATTTTCTGAAAGTGATAATGGAAATGGTTCCTTAATGCGTATTTTGCCGTTGGTTTTTTATCTTCAAAAAGAAAATGATATTGAAGTAATTTACCAAAAAGTCAAAGAAGTTTCATCTGTAACGCATGCACATTTCAGATCAATATTTGCCTGCTTTATTTATGTGATTTATTCTTTGGAAATTTTAAAGGAGAAAGATAAATTCGAAGCCTATATCGAAATGAAAAATACGGTTTCGGTATTTTTGAAAGATAAAAAGTTTAATCCAGCAGAAATTCAGTTATTTGACAGAATTCTTAAAAATGATATTTCAGAATATCCGGAAAATGAAATTCATTCTTCTGGTTATGTGCTGCATAGTTTAGAAGCGAGTATTTGGTGTTTCCTGAATTCAGACTCTTATGAAGAAACAGTTTTGAAAGCGGTTAATTTGGGTGAAGATACAGATACAACCGGAGCTATTGTAGGAGGATTAGCAGGGATTTATTATGGAATAGAAAATATTCCAAACAAATGGATTGAAAATTTGGTAAGAACCAATGATATAAAAGATTTAGCAGAACGATTATTAAAAAAATATAAACTAAAATTATGAACCCACTATTATTAACCGACGGTTACAAAGTTGACCACAGAAGGCAATACCCGGACAAAACCACTTTAGTATATTCTAACTGGACACCCAGAAAATCAAGAATCGAAGGTCTTGAAGAAGTTGTGTTTTTCGGATTGCAGTATTTCATCAAAAAATACATTATTCATGATTTTGATACGTATTTCTTCAAACAGCCAAAAGAAGAAGTGGTTAAAAAATACGCCCGTCGAATCAATAACTATTTAGGAGAAAACCAGGTAGGCACTAAACATATCGAAGATTTGCATGATTTAGGCTATATTCCGATGGTTTTTAAAGCTTTGCCGGAAGGTGCAAGCGTTCCGTTGAGAGTGCCAATGTTTACGATGTACAATACGATTCCGGAGTTTTTCTGGTTGACGAATTATTTTGAAACACTGCTTTCTGCCGTAATCTGGTTGCCTTGTAACTCTGCTACCATCGCAAGGGAATACAGAAAAGTATTGGATAAATATGCTGATGAGACTTCATCTGCACCAGATTTTGTCAACTGGCAGGGACATGACTTCTCTATGAGAGGAATGGGCGGAATCGAAGCAGCTGTAACGTCTGCAGCCGGGCATTTATTGAGTTTTACAGGATCTGATACGATTCCGGCAATTGATTTCTTTGAAGAATATTACAAAGCCAATTCTGATACCGAATTAATCGCAGGTTCTGTTGCCGCAACTGAACATTCTGTAATGTGTATGGGAACTACAGAAGGCGAATGTGAAACTTTCAAAAGATTAATTACAGAAGTATATCCAAAAGGAATTGTTTCTATCGTTTCTGACACATGGGATTTATGGAAAGTTTTAACCGATTATTTACCGCGTTTAAAAGAAGATATTATTGCCCGAGAAGGTAAAGTAGTTATTCGTCCTGACAGCGGTGATCCTGTTGATATTATCTGCGGAAATCCGAATGGAAAAACAGAACAAGAGAAGAAAGGTGTTATTGAACTGCTTTGGGATGTTTTTGGAGGTTCAGAAAATGCAAAGGGATATAAAGAACTGATTCCTCAAATTGGAGCCATTTACGGCGACAGTATTACCGTTGCCAGAGCGATTCAGATTTGTGAGCGTTTAAAAGCAAAAGGATTCGCTTCTACCAATGTGGTTTTAGGAATTGGATCTTTCACATATCAGTATAATACACGTGATACTTTTGGTTTTGCCATGAAAGCGACTTACGGAGAAGTTGATGGCGAAGGAAGAGCGATATTCAAAGATCCTATTACAGATGACGGAACTAAAAAATCTGCAAAAGGCTTAATGAAAATTGATTTGGTTGACGGTGTTTATCATTTAACAGACAATGTTTCATGGGAAGAAGAAAAACAAGGTGAACTGAAAGAAGTTTTCAGAGACGGGAAACTTTTGACAGATCAGTCTTTAAGTGATATAAGAGCCCGTGTCAGTGCAGGTATAAGTGTTGAGGCATAAAAATACGCCGGTTATAAACAGATTTAATCTGAACTAAATATAAAACTATGAAAATTACAGCTCTTATCATTTTAGCCGGCTGCTGTTTTATAACCGGCATTATCCATTCACAGGTAAACAAAAGAAAGAAGATGGAAAAAGACACCCAATATCCAAAAGCGTTAGTCGATTATGATGATTTTAAAAATCTGGTAACTGAATTAGAAAAGCAAAGAGAAAAAAACCTGGTGAGTCTACCTCTTTTTTTGAAAATGGCTCAGGAAGAAAATACCGTGGTTTTAGATTCCCGTTCTGATTTTCGTTTCAACAGAAAACATTTAAAAGGAGCGATTCATCTGGATTTTACTGACTTTACGCAGGAAAACCTTTTAAAGTTAATTCCGGATCCCAATACCAGAATCTTGATTTACTGTAATAATAATTTTGATGGAGATCCAATAGATTTTGCTTCGAAAATGGCTAAACCTAAAACCAATATCGAAACACAAATTCTGTCCAACAGAAAACCTATTATGCTGGCATTGAATATTCCAACGCATATTAACCTTTATGGATACGGTTATAAAAATATCTACGAGCTCGATGAACTCGTAAATGTGAATGACCCGAGAATACAATTTGAAGGAACTGAAGTGAAATAATAAAAACACTTAAAAGCTAAAAGCCTGAATCTTATCAATTCAGGCTTTTTTTATGACTCGTTTTTGCGTTATGTTTGTCATTCCGAGAAACGAGGAATCTTCGTAAGTAGCTCCTCAAAGAATATCAATCTGTGTCGATCTAGCAACGAAGATTCCTCCTTCGTCGGAATGACAAGATTGCGTAAAACTGCATGGGAAATTATTTCTTATAAAAATTATTATGGTCAATATATTCCCAGACTTTTGAAGGCAAAAGCGGCTGGATATTTTTCCCTTTCTTAATATTCTCCCGAATAAAAGTAGATGAAATTTCTACAACAGGCGCATCAATAATATGAACTCTAGGATGTGATTTTAGTTCGCTATTTTCCGGTTCATCTGAAATGCGGGGGTAAACGTAAATATCATGATTATTCAAAAGTACTTCATAGTTTTTCCACTTGTGAAGTGTTTTCAAATTATCCTCTCCCATGATCAATGAAAAATCATGATTCGGATATTTATCATGCAAATGCGCCAGTGTATTTACCGTATAATTTGGTTGTGTCAATTTAAACTCAATATCCGAAGGTTTTATTTTTGGAAAATCCTCAGTTGCCAGATACACCATCTGCAAACGGTGGTGGTCATCGAGCAAAGTAGCTTTCTTTTTTAACGGATTATGAGGCGTAACCACCATCCAAACCTGATCTAAACCTGCAAATTCAGCCATGTGATTGGCAATAATCAAATGACCAATGTGAATGGGGTTGTATGTTCCGAAGTACAGGCCTATCTTCATTTTTTTGAGGTTTCACAGAGATTCGCTAAGATAGCACAAAGATTCGCAAAGTTTAAAAAATACTTTGCGAATCTCGGCGCTTTGTCTTTGTGTATCTTTGTGGAATAATTACTTATTTACGAAGTCTTTTACCAACTGATGTGCTTCTTCCAAAGCCACAGCCAAATCATAGTTTTTAATAATCACATCAAACTGAGGTGCAGTTGCCAGTTCAACCGAAGCTTTTGCAATACGCATATTGATTTTATCTTCGCTTTCTGTAGAGCGTTCTTTTAGTCTTCTTTTTAATTCGTCAACACTTGGTGGTTTTACGAAAACGGCCAGAGTCTGTTCAGGAAATTTATGTTTAATACGTAATCCGCCGGCAACATCAATATCAAAAATTACATTTTTTCCCAAAGCCCAGATTCTTTCAATTTCCGATTTTAAAGTACCGTAAAAGTTATCTCGGTATACTTCTTCCCATTCCAGGAAATCTTCTGCTTTGATGTGTTTTTTGAATTCGTCAAGCGAAATAAAATAATAATCTTTTCCATTGACTTCTTCTCCGCGCGGGTCACGGGAAGCTGCTGAGATTGAAAACTCTAAATTTAAATCTTCCTGTTTCAGCAAATGCTTTACTATCGTTGTTTTTCCGGATCCTGAAGGTGCCGAAAAAACAATTAATTTTCCTTTATTCATTTTTATATGCAATTAGTAATTAGTAATTAGTGAACAGCTAATTAGTATTCACTTACTGATTACTTTATAATACGTTTAGTACCTGTTCCTTAATCTTCTCCAGTTCATCCTTCATCATCACTACCAGTTTCTGCATTTGGGCATGATTCGATTTTGAACCCATGGTATTGATTTCACGCCCCATTTCCTGAGTAATAAAACCCAGTTTACGGCCGTTAGCTTCATTTCCGTTTAAAGTTTCAATGAAATAATCTAAGTGATTCGTCAAACGAACTTTTTCCTCAGTAATGTCCAGTTTTTCTAAATAATAGATCAATTCCTGTTCAAAACGGTTTTCGTCTACATTTACCTGAAGTTCAGAAATGGCTGTATGCAAACGGTCTTTTATAGCCTGAACTCTTTCTGGATCTAACGCCAGAGCATCCTCCATATATTGGCGGATATTCCCTATTCTAAGATTGAATTCCTTCTCAAGCGATTCTCCCTCGTCTTTTCTAAAACTTAATATATTTTGTAAAGCCTCATGAATGATTACCTGAATCTGATCCCAGTCGTTTTCGTCGATTTCCTCACGTTCCGTTTTTAGAACATCCGGCATACGAACAGCCATTTTCATCAATTCAGTTTCATCCGCATCAGGATAAACTTCCTTTAACTGGGCAATATAATTTTTCACAACCGGCACATTTACTTTGGTAGAAGTCTGCTCAGAAGTACTTTCAACATAAATCGCAAAATCGACTTTTCCTCTTTCCAGTCTGGTCGAAATCAGGGTACGTAAACCCAATTCCATTTCACGGTAAACCGAAGGCATTCTCACATTCAGGTCTAAACCTTTACTATTCAGAGATTTTACTTCTACAGTAATTTTTTTCGTTGGCAATTGCAAAGAAGCTTTACCAAAACCCGTCATCGATTGTATCATATAATTGAGTATAAAGGCGCAAAGATACTAAAAAACTTTACAGAGAAAGTTTCTAGTTTCATGACGAATAAGTTTTGAAATTTATTGGGCGTTGCCTAAAGGCCAGGCTATCCACTGCACACGATCACTCAATGTAATTAAGTTAAGAAATTTTAGATTGAGGGTTAACGATTTTTGATTTCAGATTTGTTGTAGCTAAATATTTAGACTGTCCTTTTTGCGAGATTTTTTATATCAGAAATCAAAATTCAGCAATCATTTTATCTTTTAATCCTTAACTAAATGGCATTGTCCGAGCACTAGCGAACTGACGTGGTAATCTTTTTTCAGGCAAAAAAGCACAAAAAAGGATTTCCACTTTAAATGAAATTCACTGATTAAAAAATAAAAATCATGTGAAGTAATTCCTAACGCAAACCCTAATCCTGAGAAAATTCCGGATTTATTTTTCTCCTAAAGCTTTCATAACCTGCAGAATATTCTGCTGGCTGTTCCCAATGTAAATTTTACCATCAATAATAAAAACCGGACGGCTTAAAAAAGTATAATGTTCCAGAATGTATTTTTTGAAATCGGCTTCGGTTAGTGATTTGTTTTTTAAATCCATTGATTTGTACAATTGCGCTTTTTTGCTGAATAACGCTTCGTAGCTTCCGGACAGTTGGTACATTTCTTCCAGCTCAGTTTCAGTAATCGGATTTTGCTTGATATCGTGAAAAACCAGATCATTGCCTTTTGGTAAGCTTTTGATAATTTTTCGGCAGGTATCGCAGGAGGCTAAGTAGTATATTTTGTTCATAATTTTTAGTTTATTTCGGTACAAAGAAAAATCATTGCAACTTAAAATTACCTAATTTTATTAAAAAAAATTTATGAATTCAGTTTTCGAAGTACAAAAGACAATCAGAGAAATTTTATTGAAGATTTTAGACAATCATTCATTAGAACAATTAAATAAAATTCCGGAAGGATTTAGCAATAATTTGATTTGGAATATCGCACATTGTATAGCTGCACAACAGAGTTTAGTCTATAAATTATCAGGACTGCCGTCAAAAGTTTCAGAAGATTTTATTACCCGATACAGCAAAGGAACCAAACCTGAAGGCGATGTTTCGCAAGCGGAAGTGGACGAAATCAGACGGTTACTTTCAGAAACACTTCATCAGGTCCAAAAAGATTATGCAGATAAAATTTTTGTGAATTATAGGGAGTATACTACAAGCATGGGATTTACACTTCGCAATGTTGAAGATGCCTTATCTTTCAACAATTACCATGAAGGCACCCACACCGGAATAATAATGAGTATCCGAAAGTTTGTTTAGAAACTTTCGGATTTTTTAATTCTCAATAGTTTCTATTGTTACAGTCATTGCTCCTGCTCCTTTTCTATTGCTAATATCCATAAAAGCTCTTTTCGACAAATCTATTTCTCTGGTTTTCACAAAAGGACCTCTGTCGGTTATTTTAACGATAACAAACTTTCCATTGGCTTCATTTGTTACTTTTACTTTGGTACCAAAAGGGAGTTTTTTGTGGGCAGCTGTATATTTATTATTATTAAATCTGCTGCCGTCTGCAGTTTTTTTTCCATTAAACCGATCATGGTAGTAGGAAGCATGAGCCGATTTTTTATAGGTTTTTAATTTTAAGCCTTCAATGCTAAAAACAGAATCGCTTAAAGGAAGCATTTTTAATTTATCTGTTTTTAAAGTATCCTGAGAAACCTTGTTTTCAACCGGCTTACTCTGGCTCATAACGTAGGTGAAGCAACTAAAGAGAGTTACTGAAAGAATAGAGAGCAGAATATTTTTTTTATTCCTCATAATTTATTTTTTTTCAGACTTGGGGAGTTTGTACAAATAATATGCCGAGATAAAAAAAGCCCCGAATAAGGGCTTATTTTGGTTTTTTTAGAACCATAAGTTCCAGGGAATTCTACTTAAAATAAGCACTAAACCTATTCCGTAAAATATAGAAAATGTTTTAAATTTTGCTTCACTATTGATTAATTTTTTATGTTTTGACCAGCCAATTGTAATTAGAATAATAGCAATGATATTGATTAGCGGATGCTCTAATGAAGTTAGTCGAAGAGCTGCATTTGACATTTGTCCTAAAGAATCTTTCCCTAACGGAGACACAAAATAAAGTATCAATCCGATTAACAATTGTGTATGAGTACCTATTAAAGCGAATAAAGCAATTTTGCGATCCCTGGCTGTAAATTCTTTCTTTGAAGTAAACCCCAGAATGGCATTTACAACAGCGACTAATAAAAGTAATAATGCCAAATAAGCCCAGCCGGAGTGGAGTTTTTGAATAAAATGATACATAGATTAATATTTTGTTTGAAACAAATATAACAAAAAAGGTTAAAAAAAAACGGCATTAAACTAAAAGTCAATGCCGTTTTTAATTATTTATTTTGGTTCTTATTTAGTTGAAAGAGTATCTAGCTCCAATTTGCATTTGCCATCTTGATGATTGCAAACCAGCATCATCAATTTGATTGATATTCTTTGTAATATTTGGATTAAAATTGAATGTTGGCGTTGTACCATTTGCTAAGAATCCAGTGTGCTTAATAAGCAATAGTTGATCGTTTGTCATAAAGTATCTTCTTCCCCAGTTTTTGTTTAACAAGTTTGTAAAGTTAAAGATATCAGCTGTAAACTCTAATTTATGGCTTTTCTTATTAACATTTATTGAGAATTCTTGAGCAACTTTTACATCGATAACATGACTCCAATCTAAACGGTCTCCATTACGTTCTGCATATTTACCTCTTCTGCTATTTAAATATTTGTCATTAGAGATAAAATTATTAAGTGCTTCCCATTGTTGATCTGCCGTCATTGTTGCAGAAGGTGTGAAAACTATTTCATTTTTGTTTCTAGGAACATAAATTAAAGCTGAAGGTTGAAAAGTATCACGCAATAGGTTACCAGTGTCATCATAAACATAACTAAATGGTGTTCCCTGAGTACCTTCATAATAAAAACCAATCGTAGTTTTAATTGATTTATTCCATTTGAATTTTAAAGAAGAATTAGCAAGCACTCTTGACCCCTGATCAAAATCTGATCTAGACACTCCAGAAATTGCATTTGAACCGTTAACAGTTTCTATGAACTGCCATTGTGAACTGTTTTGTGAACTTGTTGCATCCATCCAAACATATGATTCCCCATAAGCATAAGTTGCTGAAATATTTGCATCAATGAAATCTGAGTAGAAGTTTTTAGCAACAGTAAAGTTTGTATTCCATGAACTTCCTGCTTTTTTATTAGATGCTAAATAAACACCTTGGTAAGTGTTATCTATACGAGCATTTCCATTGTATCTTGGTCTGTTATCTGCACCTGTTAAATTGATTGCAGGGTCAGCAATGTTTAAGTTTTGGTACTGGATTGAGTTAAGATTTTCATTCCAAATTGCTTCAGCCGATATAACCCAGCCAGATCCTAATTTTCTATCGAAGGCTAAACTAGTTTTTAAAACTTGTGGAAGCTTAAAATCTTTAGCAAATAAATCGACATTTCCACCCACTTTTCCACTTCCTGGCAATGGTCCTAACGCAACACCATTAGAATATAATTGGCTATCAACACTTGTGTTAGGATTGAAGTTTGGTGTAGGAGTACCAGCAGAGTTATTAATTAGGATACTATTTTGAGAAATACCATTATTATTATATGCTCCTCCTGGCCACACCAATGGAACTCTGGAAGTAAAGACACCAATACCTCCTCTAACCTGAGTTATTTTATCACCATCAACATCGTAGTTAAAACCAATTCTAGGTGAGAAATGTACTGTATTTTTAATTGCCTGACCAACCTTTGCACCTTTTAAATCTTTCCCTTTAGCTTCTAACAAGCCAATTGTTCTGGTATTAAAATCCTCATTCACAAGTCCATCATACCATACTGGCATATCGGCTCTAACACCAACATTTAAGCGAAAGTTGTCTGATACTCTGATATTGTCCTGAACATATAAACCAAATTGATTCATGTTAAAATCAGCAGCTCCATTAGAATCGTCTCCTGAACCACCAAATAATGAATATCCTAAACGGTAACGGTATGCCTTATAACCTAAATCTGGTCTCATAAACTCATTTAAGTTATTATAATCATACGCTCCAAAATTTCTATTGATAAATACATTTTTCGCATGAGATAGTTCATTGTGTGTACCAATTAAAATATTATGTCTACCAATATTAATTTCAAAATTGTCTGTGATAGTTAATACTCTTTGATTTAGCAAGTTTGCAGTTGAGCTTGCTTCAGATCCAAAAAAAATCGTTCCGGAACCATCTCTAATAGATACAGTTGGGAATGGATCTCCAGATGCATCTCTATCGTCATTTACAGTTGTGAATCCAACAACTAAGTTATTCGAGAATTTATTATTGAATCTAGTGTTTAATTCTAACGATGCCGAATTTGTAATAGATTCAAAAGTTTGAGCTCCGTTTAAGAAATTAATTGCAGTGCTTGAAGAACGGTTTGGAGAAAAGTTTATAGATTTTACATAACTATTTTTAATAGATAATTTATTGTTATCATTAATATTCCAGTCAATTTTTGCAATTAATTTATCACTTGTCAATGAAGCTTTATTATTTTGATATGACCCAGGATTATACCCATATGTATCAATTAAATATTTACTTAAAGCTTCTAATCCGTCTGCTTTTGTATTTCCTGTGTAATTTGCAATCTCAAAAGGCTGTGGTGTATCGTTTTCTTGTTTTTCATAGTTAATGAAATAGAACAATTTATCTTTTAAAATTGCTCCCCCTGCTCTAACACCATATGTTTGTGCCGTAAAATCAGCCAATCTGGTTCTTTCAATATCACTTCCGGAACGAGTTGGAGTTTTTCCTGCTAAAGATTGATCTCTGTATAAAAAGTAAGCAGAACCGTCAAAATTATTTGTTCCTGAACGTGTAATTGCACTAATCGCACCTCCCGCAAACCCTGATAATTTAACATCAAAAGGAGAAACACTTACCTGAAATTGCTCAATTGCATCTAATGAAATCGGGCTAACTCCTGTTTGACCTCCATTCGTACCATTGGCTGCTAATCCAAAAACATCGTTATTTACAGCTCCATCAATATAAATTGCATTAAATCTGTTATTTTGACCACCAATAGAAATTTGATCATCACCACGTAATTGCGCCTGAGGCGTAAGTCTCGCAAAATCAGCAATATTTCTTGATAATGAAGGTAATTCATTAATTTTATCGCGATCAATAACGGTTTGAGCTCCTGTTTTTTTAGAGTTAAACATTGGATCTTTTCTTCCAACTACAACTACTTCATTAAGTTCATTAGCCTCATCTTTTAAGCTTACTTTCAAGCTTTTAGAATCCCCTAATTGAAGATAAACCCCTGTTTCAGTATAGGTTTTAAAACCAACAAAAGTAACTTCAATTTTATAAGGACCACCTACACGCATGTTTGAAATCCTAAAATGACCATCAAAATCCGTGGTAGTTGAATAACGGCTCCCTGAAGCTTCATGAACAGCAAGTATTGTTGCTCCTGGAAGTGATTTGTTTTGAGAATCATTTACAACTCCGTTAATCGAAGAAGTAGTGTTACCTTGCGCATAAATATCTCCTGCATAAATAAATGCTAAAAGCATTAAGAGAAACTTTGACAATTTTTTCATCTGTTTTTTGTTATTTGTTTTTGGCAAAATTATAACATTTTAATCAGATAATGTTATCAAAGTGTTAAGAAACATGAGTTTTGTCTATTCTGTTAAGTATTAAAACGAATTTTCATTTTTTCATTAAATAAAAGAATGATTTTTTAAATTTAAACTGCTTATTTTTGTTAAAAACATAAAAAAACACAGCACATAAATCTGTTAAAGTTTCAAAAACAAGCATTTACACTATATTAATCTTACATTTTTAAACCAAAAAACGCCTTGATTTGCTCAAATCAAGGCGTTAGTAATTTAAAAAATTAACAGGAACTATTTCTTTATTTTAAAAAATGGTTAAGTAAAAAAGTTGTCGAACTATCGTGAGTTTTTACCGTTTTAGAATTAATTTCATCTAAAATTGAATTCGCCAATTGTTTTCCTAGTTCTACTCCCCATTGGTCAAAACTAAAAATGTTCCAAATTACTCCTTGTACAAAAATCTTATGCTCATACAACGCAATCAGAGATCCTAAACTTTTAGGAGTCAGTTTTTCAATCAGGATTGTATTGGTTGGCTTATTTCCTGTAAAAACTTTAAATGGCAGCAAATAAGACGCTTTTTCAGCAGCAAGTCCTTGTTTGTCAAACTCTGCCTGTACCTGCTCAGCAGTTTTTCCGTTCAGCAATGCTTCTGTCTGTGCAAAAAAGTTAGACATCAGTTTATCGTGATGATCTTTATTTCCGTATAATGGTTTTATGAAACCGATAAAATCAGTTGGAATTAATTTTGTTCCCTGATGAATCAACTGAAAAAAGGCATGCTGCGAATTTGTTCCAGGCTCTCCCCAGATAATAGTTCCGGTTTGATAGTTAACCGGTTTTCCGTCACGCCCAACACTTTTACCGTTGCTTTCCATTGTTGCCTGTTGCAGGTATGGAGCCAGTTTTTGCAAATATTGAGTGTACGGAATCAAAGCCTCACTTTCGGCACCATAAAAGTTATTGTACCAAACACTTAACAAAGCTAAAATTACCGGAATGTTTTGATCAAATTCTGCCGATTTGAAATGTTCGTCCATTTCATTAGCACCTTTTAGTAAGTCATTATAGTTATCAAAACCAACTGCCAAAGCGATGCTTAAACCAACTGCACTCCATAAAGAGAATCTTCCGCCAACCCAGTCCCACATTGGGAAAACGTTATCAGGATTAATTCCGAATTCGGTTACTTTTTGAATGTTAGTAGAAACCGCCACAAAATGTTTGGCTATATCTTCCTGAGAAGCTGATTTCAGGAACCATTCTTTTATGGTTTCTGAGTTCGATAATGTTTCCTGAGTAGTAAATGTTTTAGAAACAATTAAAAATAAAGTTGTTTCAGGATTTAATTTTTTGATCACCTCGTTCACATGGTCACCGTCTACATTAGAGACGAAATGTACATTTAAGTGATTTTTATAAAATTGCAGGGCTTCAACTGCCATTACAGGACCAAGATCCGAACCTCCAATACCAATATTTACGATATCTGTAAACGCTTTTCCGGTAAAACCCTTTCTTTCTCCTGAGATTACCTCGTTTGTGAAGTTTTTAATTTTATTTTTTACTTCGTAAACTTCCGAAATTACATTTTCTCCGTCTACTTTTATAACTGCCGATTCAGGCGCACGTAAAGCTGTATGCAAAACTGCTCTGTTTTCAGTCTGATTGATGATTTCTCCTCCAAAATAATCAGCAATCGCGTCTTTTAAACCAATTGTATTCGCTAATTCCAACAAAAGCGAAATAGTTTCCTCACTAATGTTGTTTTTAGAATAATCGACCAAAAAATCATTCCATTGCAAGTTGAATTTTGCGACACGATTATCATCTTGCAGAAATAATTCCTGTATTGTAGTGTTCTGAATTGCGTTAAAGTGGTTTTGCAGTTTTTTCCACGCTTCAGTCCCGGTTGGGTTTGTTGTGTTTAAAGCCATTTTTATAAAATTGTAGTTTTTTTAGAAATACAAAAATACTGAAATAACTATTTAATACTTCTTTACAGGGCAATTAGTTACGAAAACGATTTATGAGATAAATTAAGCATAACCTACTAAATCTTTATTTTTTTCCATTCGGCAACTAAATCTCCTTCCATATTTATATCTGATATCTCATAATATTCAAGGTGGTTTTTAGATGTTTTTCGAAATAGTTTTTTAAAGTCCTTGTCAATAAAATATTTATCATTTAAAACAAAAGAGAATGATTTGATTTCTTTCCATCCTGATTCTTTTAAACTATATATCGTAATAGCTTTGTATCTGCTTGCGCATGAAGAATAATACTCCGCTATCTCACTTTTTCCGTCTTCATCAATATCTCCAATATTAAGAATACTATACGGATGACAACAATTTGAATCAGTTAATATACGCGGAATCGAGTTATCTGTAAAATAATACGAATCACCTTCTTCACAATGATTCAGTGCATGTAAAACGAATACTGAATCAGCTTTATTATCTCCATTTAAATCTCCTAAATTATTAAATCCTTCAATATAAAATTCGTTAAACATTTTCTTTTGAAGTCTTAATGGATAACATCCTTTCTTTCTGCTTTCAGCCTCATACTTTGAAATATCTAATTTGAATTTTCTTCCAAGAATAGAATAATTTATGAACTGAATATCGTTCGACAAAATAGAATCTTTAGACGTTCCATATTTTATGGCTGCTAATTGCCACTCATAAGAAAGTTGATTTATAGGCTCTAAGAATACCTTTTTTGTTCCAGTTTTTTGTTCTATGTGTCTTTCTTCTATTTTTCTTTCACAAGACACTATTACGAGACAAATAATAAAAACGAAAAATCTTTTAATAAAGTTCATCATTATAACTACCAAATCTTCCACCACGGCTTTTTATTAATCTCAATGATCTTTTTATCCTTGTTGATCTCAATCCTTTTTGGTTCTTCCACTTTTATGGTTGCATCATCGAAAAACATTTCGCCCAGATCATTCATTCCAATTGGTGATTTTGTCCTTTCCTTCCAGTTTTCTGTTTGCAATTCCGGAATTAAAGGCGAATTTATTTTTGCATTAAATTTCTGTTTCGCTTTTTCTATTATTTCTTCTTCAATATTGGAAGTTGAATTCTTAAAAAGTGAAAGTGCATTATCCGGAATATGAAGCAGGAAAATCTGTGTCTTATTTTCGCTTTTTTGGATATACAAAACCTTAAAAAACGAAATCTCATCTAAAAGAAAATGACCAATTTTCGAAGAATCAGGATTAAATTTTGAAATATCTTTTGCATTTGCACTGGCAATTAAATACCTCAAATTTCCCGAAAGGCCACTGCCTATAGAAGTCATGTCGGTAAATCCTTTTTCCTTAATTATCTGTCCAACTTTATAATTCTCAATTAAGGTATCAGTCAGATTAGTATCTCTGTAAAAAAGTTTCAAATCTGAAAAAGTTTCATCAAGAGTTTCTTTAATACGTTTATTCTTCATTTTTTCTCTTGCTTTTAAGAATTGCTAAAGATTACCAATACTGTCTAACTCTCTTTTTAACGGTTCGATTTGTTTAAAAAAACGCTCTTTATAATTGCCGGCCAGAGATTCGCCGGTTGGTAAATTAAGTCGCAAGGCATCAACCTGAATTCCGTTTTTCCAGAATCGATAGCAAACGTGTGGACCTGAAGCCAAACCTGTGCTTCCAACAAGGCCTATCGTTTGGCCCTGATTAACACGCTGACCTCGGCGGACCAAAATTTTAGACATATGGAGATATTGAGTCGAATAAGTTCCGTTGTGTTTTACTTTTACAAAATTTCCGTTTCCGGCGGTATAACCTGTCTGCTCCACTGTTCCGGAAGCGGTTGTCGAAATTGGAGTTCCTCTGGGAGCCGCATAATCAGTCCCTTTATGTGCTTTCCAGGTATGCTGTACTGGATGAAATCTGTTCATTGTGAATCTTGAAGTAATTCGGCTAAACTTGATTGGTGTTTTTAAGAAGAAGTTTTTCAGCGTTTTTCCTTCATCGTCATAATATTCAATTTTTCCGGAAAGGGTATCTTTCTCAAACGGAAAAGCGTATACAATTTTTCCTTTGTATTCAAAAAAAGCAGCTTCGAGTTCCTCAACTCCATCGTATGTTTTACCATTTATAAAACGTTCGGTAAAAATTAGTCCGTAACGATCACCCTTCTTAAGTTTAAAAAAATCGATAGACCAGGAAAAGACTTTGGTAATTCTGCTGGCAAGAGCAGCCTCAACACTATTATTCCCTAAGGTTTCTGAAAGTGAGCTTTTTAAAACACCACCTATAATTTTTCGTTTGAGGGTAACGGGTTTTACTTTTTTATAAGCTTTTGCAATACTATCTCTAAAATCTACGACATAATAAGTAAGCGCATCTGGCTGATAAATAAAAACCTGCAGTTTATTGGTTTTATTTTTGGACCGAAGAATGGTATAAGGTTTATTGTAGCGAATAGTTCTGACACTAAAAGAATCTTTTACCTGCTCGACAATATCATAAACCTGTTTTTCTCCTATATTTTGACCCTGAATTATTGACCCGAAAGAATCCCCTTTTTGTACTGTATCATGGACGACATTAAAATCAGCGTAATTAAAACCAAACTCAACCTTTTTAGTTTTTGGTTTACTAATTTTAGCTTCAATTTTTTCTTCTGCTTTTTTACATGAAATAATTGAAAATAAGAGAATTACAATTACGAATGCTTTTTTCAAATTTTTATTTTTTTTCAGAAACTAAGCTCCTGGCTCATTTCCCCAATTAGACAATTCTTCTTCGCTCCACAATTTAGGAAAAAAGATGCGTCTTTGGTATTTTGGATGCATATATTTTTGCCAGTCGCTTCCACCTGTTGCTTCTCCGTTTCCTTTTCCGCTTTCCAGAATATATTTAATGGCTGTATTTAAATGCTGCATTACCCAGGTAATATTTACAGTATGGTCGTAATGACGCATTGCTTTGATCAATTCAGAATTTTGCTGATCTTCAACCGGCAACTGAGTAAACTTTTTCCAGATATTTTTAGTTTTGAAGTCTGCCATCTGACGCAGAAATTGTCCTTTATATTTCTTCTCAAATTCCTGCAGCAAATATGATTTTTCACCAGTATGATAATCTTTGCCTGCGGCCTGCCAATACAAATGTTCGAAAGAAGTTTCTAAATCGGTGTTTTCATCAAAATTAGCTTTATATCTTCTATCGGTTAAATTGATAACATCTGTTGAAGCAAATTCAATCATTCTATACTGAGCACTCTGGAAACCACTTGCCGGAGTCAAAGTGTTTCTAAATTTCATGTACTGATCTACCTCCATCCCGTTTTCCATAATACTGAATGAATTCGTCAACATATCAAAATAGCGGGTAATTCTGGAAAGTCTTTCGCTAAAAAAATCAACCTGTATATTTTCTGTATCTGCAATCTGATCAATTTCCCAAAGGATCATTTTAAAAATCAATTCATTGACCTGATGGTACATAATAAAGACCATTTCGTCAGGCAGGGTTGTTCTTTGTATTTGAAGATTTAAAAGAGCATCCGTCTGAATATAATCCCAGTAAGTGATTGGTTTTGACCAAAGCAAGCCTTCAAGCTGAACATCTGTTTTTTGATTTATAGCTTGAAATTTAAGATCAATTTCTTTTAGGATTGATTCAGAATTATCTGTGGTATTCATTATTTTTTTACTTTAAATGGATATTTTAATCCTTTATATTCGTCAATATCTGCCTTAAGTGAGCCTACTGCAAGATCCGCTTTTATTCTAACGGGAACTTTATTATTATCATCTGTTATCCAAAGCGTTACGCTTTCTTTTTCTTTAAAAACGCGGCCTGTTTGTACCAAAGGCTTAAAAACCATTGTTGCAACGGTGCCAAATTTAGTTGTAATATCCTGACGACCTATATATTTTAACTTAAATTTTGTGATCTCATCATCAAAAAACATATCGATTGTAATAGATTCGCCCGATTTTAATTTATCGATATTAGGGTGATTTCTTAAATAATAAAAAGACGAAATAATATCCTGTACCTCCTCTGTAACCACAATTGTTTTTTCGGTTTTACGCTTATAATCTTTTACTAAAACCCGATTTTGGGACTGGTTAAAAAAGCCTTCCTGATTTTTAGTATAACCTCCTTCATTAATTTTTCGAACATATCGATAAGGCTGATTTGTTTCTTTGTCAAAATAGCTTTCGTATAAATCTTCCACTTTAAAGAAAAATTTTGACATCCCGGTTGTATATCCTTTTCCCACTGCATGAAAGACTTTTTTGTTATTTACAACAGCATCTTTAACCTCAAGAGTAGCATAGCCTGCATTTACAATTCCGTAATGAATCCTGAATCTGAAATATTCTCCCACATCAAAGGAATCTTCTTTAAAGGTATCAAAACTTAGTGTGGTGAGAATTAATATGAATAGAACTAGTTTTTTCATAGTAAGATATTTGATCGTTTACTGCCACAAACGCAAATTTTATTCCAAATATACCAAAACAAAAAAACTCAGTCAACGAATGACTGAGTTTTTATGCTATTAACTAACCAAAAAACTATAAATTATGAAAATTTATATCAATTCGGAAGGAAACCACCCCTTCTCGATTTGCGAGTGCAAAGATAGACACAAAGTTTAAATAATAAATAGCAAAAAGTGAGTTTAACAAAACATTTGCATATAAATCATCAATTTATAGCGTGTTTTTTTACATAATGTAAAAAAAATGCATTTTCACAAAGTTCCTCTTAATTCCTGCTCTCTTTCAATAGATTCAAAAAGGGCTTTAAAGTTACCTGCACCAAAGCCTTTTGCCCCCATTCTTTGTATAATTTCGAAAAAAAGTGTCGGTCTGTCCTGCACTGGCTTAGTAAATATCTGCAACAGGTACCCATCTTCGTCAGCATCTACCATGATAGCTAATTCTTCGATTTGATTTAAATCTTCCTTCATCATCTCCATGTGCACCCCTAATCTTTCCGGAATTGCCTGATAATAAGTATGGGGTGGCGCAGATAAAAACTCAACACCTCTGGCTCTTAGTTGGGATACTGTTTTAATTATATCGTCTGTTGCAATGGCAATATGCTGGATACCTGGTCCTCCATAAAAATCTAAATATTCTTCGATTTGAGATTTTTTCTTTCCTTCAGCAGGTTCGTTAATTGGAAATTTAATTCTTCCATTTCCGTTAGACATTACTTTACTCATCAAAGCAGAATATTCTGTGGTGATTTGTTTATCATCAAAAGACAGGGAATTCACGAATCCCATAACGTCTTCGTAGAATTTTACCCAGGTATTCATTTCGTTCCAGCCTACATTTCCAACCATATGATCGATATATTTCAAGCCTGTTGGTTCTGGATTATAATCGGATTTCCATTCTTTATAACCTGGCAAGAAAACGCCATTATAATTTTTTCTCTCAACGAAAATATGAACCGTTTCGCCGTAAGTATAAATTCCGGAGCGAACCACCTGACCAAATTCATCTTCCTCAACCGTTGGCTCCATAAAAGAACGGGCGCCTCTTTTCATGGTTTCCTCATACGATTTTGTGGCGTCTTCAACCCAAAGCGCCGCCACCTTTACGGCATCTCCGTGTTTTTTCAAATGTTCGTTTATTGGAGAATCTGCTGTAAGAGGAGTTGTCAATACAATTCTGATTTTGTCCTGTTTTAAAACATAAGATGCTCTGTCTTTTACTCCGGTTTCTAATCCGGCGTAAGCCAATGACTGATATCCAAAAGCTGTTTTGTAATAATGCGCAGATTGTTTTGCATTTCCTACATAAAATTCGACATAATCTGTTCCTAATAATGGAAGGAAATCTTGTGCTCCTTCAAATATTTTCTCTAATCCGTATTCTACTGATTTTACTTGTTTCATAATTTAGATAATTTGTAAATGAGAAAATGAGATAATCCCTTAATTGAACTTAATTAGATTTAATTTTCTAATTGGCACATTGACTAATTACCTAATTCCTCTTAGATGTTGATATTATTTTATTTAAAATTTTTAAAATTTCTGACAATTGATTTAGCAGTTCTTTGCAATTGGGATAATCGTTATGCGCATCACACAAAAACAACCAATATTCAGTTTCGTCTGCTTCTTTAATGGCAATTTTTAATTTATGTATAAAGTCTGCTTTACTTTCGGCATTTTGTGATTCTTTTGAATTGGCTCCAATTGATGTTCCGCTTTTCAATAATTGATTTGCAATTACAAATTTCTTTTGATTTTGAAGTTCGGTTGTATAGTCAATTATATTTAATGCAAAATTGAATGTTTTTATTAATAGAGCGTTGTCTTTATATTTCTCGTTAAAGGTCATTTTTGTTAATTAGATAATTTGTAAATGTGTCAATGAGATAATTTATTTGTAAGTTTAAAATTACAATAATTAATTATCTAATTTACTAATTGACGTATTTAAAAATTTTCTAATTATCTCATTGACACATTGACTAATTATTCAACCCAGGATTTGTAATATTTTCCATCATCCAATCCCATAGCCTCTTCAGTAACCATAAGCGGTCTGAAAGTATCTACCATTACAGCCAATTCCTGAGTTTCTTTATGACCAATACTGCGTTCCATTGCGCCTGGCGCAGGTCCGTGTGGAATTCCTTTTGGGTGTAAAGTAATATGACCCTGCTCGATATTATTACGGCTCATAAAATCTCCGTCTACATAATACAGTACTTCGTCTGAATCTATATTGCTGTGATTGTATGGCGCCGGAATAGCTTTTGGGTGATAATCGTAAAGTCTTGGACAAAATGAACAAACAACAAAAGCTGCTGTTTCAAAAGTCTGATGTACCGGAGGCGGTTGATGAACACGTCCGGTTATAGGTTCAAAATTATGAATAGAGAATCCGTATGGAAAATTATATCCGTCCCAGCCCACAACATCAAAAGGATGTGTCGCATAAACTACCTCGTGAATCATGCCTTCTTTTTTGATTTTAATTAAAAAATCACCTTTTTCGTCGTGTGTTTCCAATTCGTTTGGCAAAATAAAATCGCGCTCGCAAAATGGCGAATGTTCTAAATGCTGGCCGGATTGATTTTTATAACGTTTTGGAGTATAAAAAGGAGAATAGGATTCTACGTAAAATAATCGATTTTCTTCTGTTTCGAAGTCGATCTGATAAATAATGCCTCGGGGAATAATTAAATAATCGCCATACTCAAACGGAATATTCCCTAACATGGTTCTTAATTTACCTTTTCCTTTATGGATGAAAAGCATTTCATCAGCATCGGCATTTTTATAGAAATAATTTCGAAGCGATTGTTTGGGTGCAGCTAATCCAATAATACAGTCTTTGTTGACTAACATTGCTTTTCGACTGTCTAAAAAATCGTTTTCAGACTTTAATTCGAACCCTTTAAAAAGTAATGATTTTATATTTTTCCCGATTGCAATTTTTGGTTCAACCGAATAGGAATTTAAAATTTCTTTGACCTGAGTTGGTCTGTGTACGTGATATGACAATGACGAATGTCCGTGAAAACCTTCGGTTCCAAACAATTGTTCGTAGTAAAAACCTCCGTTTGGTTTTTCAAATTGGGTGTGTCGTTTTTGCGGAAAGTCTCCGAGTTTATGATATAATGGCATGGCTTTTCAATTAGATAATTTATAAATTAGATAATTCGAAAATTAGAATTGTGTGAACAGATAATCTGATCATTTTTTGAATGATCCAAATTATCTCAATTCGGCCGTTTTACTCAGGATTTCTCTTGATAAGGAATTGAAGATACTCTAATAAACCTGTCCATTTTGTTTTCATTACAACAAATATCGTAATTTTTATTGATTTAAATTACAAATTAAAATGAAAATCCAATATTAAACCAAGTATGTCCTTTTGGGTTTTCCGGTGACCATGAATACTTTATTTCTATAGGTCCAATAATGGTTTCTAAACCATAACCCACTGCATAACCGGAATATTTAGGCATATCAATCCAGTCTACTGTACTAAAAAGATTGTCACCCAGATTGGCATAATTGGCAGAAAAATTAAGATGATTCTTTCTGAATATTTCATAATCAAAAGTTATCCCTGCTTTTATATAGCTATTACCGGAAATACTCAGAAAATCATATCCATAAAAGTAATTAAAGTTATTTACCTTGCTGTAGCCATATCCACCTAATATATAATCAAAAAATGGCACGCTGTCATCGCCAAATGTAAAGCCTGCATCTGACTGGAATTTTATTGTAGCTCTGTTAAAAATGGTTCTTGCAATTCCGATTTCGGCTTTTGCAGTAGAAAAAGGATTAAACTGATGTGTATAATTGGATGAAGCTAAATAAGTTTGAACATCACCCGAGAAATACCAGCCTGATCTGGGAAAGCTTTTGTTATCAAAAGAGTCGTATTTTAAATATCCAAAAACACTAAAATAATTACTTTCATCAATTGTTGAATTGGTATCTAATGTAGGCGATTTTATTTTTAGAAACTTATATTCCAATCCCCCACCCATAAGGAATTTTTGCACAAAAATAGTTTGAAAATAAGCCTGATTAGAGATATCTATAAAATCTACATTAATTAGATTGTCACTTAAATTTCCTACAGTTTGATTGCTGATACTCTCTGTTACATTTCGATTAAACTGATTAAGTCGGGAGTTAAAGCCAAAACTGATATTAAAACCATTTTCGACATAATAATTAAAATCGTACCTAAAATTATCTCCCAGAATAATGTCTAGTGAAGTATTATCGTTTTTTAAAAATGTCTTCCTATGAGTCAGATTTACTAAAACAGCACTTTTGTAAAGTCCGTCATAGTGCAGTCCCAGCTTTAGATAGGTATGCGTAGGATTTTCTTTCAGGACAAGATTCAAATCATCTTTATTGCCGTTTGGCTCAAGAGAATAGGAAATTGCGCTGAAATTGTGTGTTGCATCTATATTATTTATTCCTACGCGCAGATCTTCATACGTTATCGTACTGGATGGTTTAAAACGGAGCTTACTTGTTATATACTCTTTCGTATAATCTCTTAGCTTTGTATTGTTTATTTTTTCTATTTCAAGAGTATCCGAAGCTATTTTTAATTTGGGTTTTTTATAAAAATGTTGTTCGTCTGCCAAAGTTTTAATTTTTTCATAAACCTCAAATGTGGCATCTTCTCCTCTTCTGATTATTTCTCCGCCACGATCAAATGAAATAACCCCGAAATCACGAATATCCGGTTTAATATAAATATCAGTATCTGCCCTTTTTCCTTTCATTTTTTCGATAGACTGCAGATTGGTAATCTGAACCAGGATACGGGTAGCGTTTTTTAGTCCTTTACGGCTTAGTAAATCATCCTGTACATCAACTCCAATGATAATATCAGCCCCTAAATTGCGAACTTCCTTAATAGGATAATTATTAACAACTCCCCCGTCTACCAATAACTTTCCATCGACCTCTACAGGAGAAAACAATGAAGGGAAGGCGGCACTGGCCACCATGGCCTGAGCCAGATTACCTTTGTTGAGCAAAACTTCTTCGCCGGTTTCAATATTAGTTCCTATACATAAAAAAGGAATCGGCAATTGATTAAAATCCCTTACGTGACGAACATTTCTGGTTAAGCTGCTCAATAAATTATAATTGTACATTCCTTTTGAAAGTGCTTCGGGAATACCTACTCTTAAATTACTAAAAGGCAAAACAATGGCGTATAGTTCGTCATTTTTCTTGCCATAAAAATTTTTGGATCCTCTGGGAATATAATCATTAATTAGTTCATCAAAATTGGTTCTCTTAAAAATCGAATCAATTTGCTCTGCATTATATCCTGTTGCATAAAGCCCTCCAATTACAGCACCCATACTGGTTCCGCCAATATAATCAATTTTTATTCCTGCTTGTTCCAACACCTTTAATACACCAATATGAGCAAAGCCTTTTGCTCCTCCACCACTTAGAACCAAACCAATTTTTGGTCTTTTTATACTATCCGTCTTTTTTTCCTGTGAAAAAGATTTTTGTGAAAGAAGTGCTAAAAGTATTAAAAACACTAATGCTCTGTCCCAGACAGGAATGAAAAACCGGGAGAAACAAAAAGCTATTTTCCCCAGTAAAAAAAAAGCGATCACCAAAGCTCCTTTTTTTACTGCAGAAAAAAAACTGTTAGGCCGGGTATTTGAAATGGATAACTGGATTAGGCGCATAAAAAAGGTACTAATTTGTTTTGTAAAAGTCGACAATTTTTTTGGCTTTTGATACACCCACAATATCAGATATTTCTTTTTCAGTAGCCAATTTTAATCTTTTAACACTTTTGAAATGTTGAATTAACGCAAGCATTGTTTTTTCGCCAATACCCGGAATACTTTCTACAGAAGAATTAAGAGCTGCTTTGCTGCGTTTGTCACGATGAAAAGTGATCCCGAACCGGTGTGCTTCGTTTCGTAATTGCTGGATTACTTTTAATGTTTCGGATTTTTTATCTAAATATAACGGAATCGAATCACCGGGATAAAACAGTTCTTCTAGTCGTTTCGCAATTCCGATAATAGCAATTTTACCACGCAATCCCAGTTCGTCAATACTTTTAAGTGCAGCGGATAACTGTCCTTTTCCACCGTCTATGATAATCAGTTGTGGAAGCGGTTCGTTTTCGTCTAACAATCTTTTGTAACGGCGATATACAATCTCGGTCATTGAAGCAAAATCATCAGGTCCTACGACGGTTTTTACATTAAAATGTCGGTAATCTTTCTTGCTTGGCTTTCCGTCTTTAAAAACAACACAGGCTGCAACTGGATTGGTTCCCTGAATATTTGAGTTATCAAAACATTCTATATGTCTGGGTTCAGCCTGCAAACGCAGATCTTTTTGCATTTGCGCCATGATACGGTTAACATGTCTGTCCGGATCAACAATTTGCAATTGTTTTAATTGTTCAATTCGATAAAACTTGGCATTTCGGACTGACAAATCGAGAATTTGTTTTTTGTCGCCTAATTGCGGAACGGTAACTTTTATATTTTCGCCTAAATCTACATCAAACGGAACAATTACTTCTTTTGATAATAACTGAAAACGCTCCCTAAGTTCGATTATCGCCAGTTCCAGTAATTCTTCATCAGTTTCGTCCAGTTTTTTCTTGATTTCCATGGTATGCGAACGAATAATCGACCCATGAGAAATTTGTAAAAAGTTCACATAAGCAGCACTTTCGTCAGATACAATTGAAAAAACATCGATGTTGGTAATTTTCGGATTTACAATAGTTGATCTCGATTGATAGTTTTCCAGAATTTCTATTTTTTCCTTAATTTTCTGTGCTTCCTCAAAACGCAAATCCTGGGCATATTGGTTCATTAAACGCTTAAAATCCTTCATGCTTTCCTTGAAATTTCCTTTTAAAATTTCTCTGATTGCATCAACTTGTCTCTGATAATCTTCTAATGATTCTATTCCTTCACAAGGCCCTTTGCAATTTCCAATATGATATTCAAGACATACTTTAAATTTACCGGAATTGATATTTGATTCGCTCAAATCGTAATTACAAGTCCTTAACGGATAAAGTTCTTTGATTAAATCCAGAATGGTGTAGACCATTTTGAAATTCGTGTACGGACCAAAATATTCAGATCCGTCTTTTATCATTCTTCGGGTTAAAAATATTCTGGAAAAAGGTTCTCTTTTAATACAAATCCAAGGGTAGCTTTTATCATCACGAAGCAGTACATTATAACGGGGCTGTAACGTTTTGATCAGGTTATTTTCTAATAAAAGTGCATCTGTTTCGGTAGGAACAACGATATGTTTGATAGTTACAATTTTCCTGACCAGTACATTTGTTTTCTTCGTGTCGTGAATTTTATTAAAATAAGAAGAAACCCTTTTCTTTAAGTTTTTTGCTTTTCCAACATACAATATCTTTCCCTCTTTATCATAATATTGATACACTCCAGGGTTGTCCGGAAGGGTTTGAATTTGAAGTTCTAAAGACGGTATTTGCATTATATTTGTTTCTGAAGATGTAAAAAGTATTGTCAAAAATCATTCCGATTCAAATCGGAAAGCTTAACAATGAAATCTTTTCAAATTTACGAAATCAAAAGAATAATTTCTATATTTAGATTTTATAATTCGACATGAAAAACAACGCCCCAATAGTTCTTTTTGGCGAATCGATTTTGCCCGGAGAAAACAAAACGATAAATGTAGAAATCGCCAGATTACACACTACAACCAAACTTAATATTCCGATTATAGTTCGGCGTTCTAAAATTGACGGACCCGTAGTTTTGTTCTCGGCCGGAATTCATGGCGATGAAATAAACGGTGTCGAAATTGTCCGCCAAATCATCAGTAAAAAAATCAATCGTCCAACGAGAGGAACTATTATCTGCATTCCGATTATCAATATTTACGGATTTGTAAATAAATCGAGGGAATTTCCCGATGGCCGCGACCTGAACCGTGTTTTTCCCGGAAGCAAAAAAGGCTCTCTTGCCAGCCGGTTTGCTTTTCATATCACCAATCAGGTATTGCCTCTTATTGATTATGCGGTAGATTTTCATGCAGGAGGAGCAAGTCGATTCAACGCTCCTCAGATTAGAATTACAGAAAACAATCCCGAATTAAAGCTTTTGGCTGATGTTTTTGATGCTCCGTTTACATTGTATTCTAAAAACATTAATGGTTCTTTTAGAAATACTTCTGAAAAAGCCAATGTCAAAATGTTACTTTTTGAAGGCGGAAAATCATTGGACATCAATGATCCAATTGCTAATGAAGGTGTTAAAGGAGTCAAACGTTTGCTTCATTATCTCAATATGCTCGACCCAAAAAACATAGTTGAAAAAGCTGATTTCCCATCTATCTATATTAAAAATTCCGTTTGGTTACGGGCAAAACAGTCAGGATTATTACACGATTATAATATGATCAGTAAATTTGTTACTAAAGGAACTATTTTAGCCATTATTACTGATCCGTTTGGTAAATTCGAGCAAAAAGTAAAAGCACCACATGACGGTTTTGTCATTAACGCCAATCATTCACCAATTGTTTATGAAGGTGATGCTATTTACCATATCTCTAAAAATGTAGATGAAAATGCCGACGACTAAAAAAGAACTGCGATTACATTATAAAAACCTCCGAAAAGAACTTACTGAGGAAAATATTGAAGAAAAAAGCCTTGAAATAAGTAATCAATTGATCTCCTTACCTATTTGGGACAAAACGTATTATCATGTTTTTCTTCCAATACAGGAACAAAAAGAAGTAAATACCGAGTTTATTCTGCATCTGCTTTCCGGAAAAGATAAAGAAATTGTGATTTCAAAAAGTGATTTTGAAACCCGAATCATGTCGCACTTTTTACTGACAGATAATACCAAAATCAAGAAAAACGAATACAATATTCCGGAACCTGTAAATGGCTTACCGGTTCCTTCTCAAACTATTGATGTCGTTTTTGTACCGCTTTTAGCTTTCGATATTTTTGGAAACCGTATTGGCTACGGAAAGGGATTTTATGATAAATTTTTAGCAGAATGTAACCCTGAAACCATCAAAATCGGCCTTTCCTTTTTTGAAGCTGTAAGCCAGATTGATGATGTATTTGAATCGGATATAAAACTGGATTATTGTGTGACGCCTGAAAAAATTTATAGGTTTTGAAATCCGAGACAAACCAGCAAATAACGGTTATTTATAGAAAAAAATGTATAACACAGAACCAAGCAAATATTCAACTGATTTTTATAGGTTTTTAAAAAACAAAGATGACAACAGGATAAGTTTAAAAAAATTATTCTGCTATATTATTGCTGTCATTATAATTGTAGCAATTGGACAAACCATTGTTGAAAATTCTGATCCTTATAAATCAGAAAATATCGAAAATGAAAAATTTATTAAGGCAGAAATTAAACCACAAATAATTTTTGATACGATTACAGTTCCGATGAAACAAACTTTTTTTAAAACTTATTTTGCTATTCAATTGATAGATGGTTCAATATATCGTCTAAATTTAATAAATAGTAAAAATGAAAATAAGATAGTAAAAAATGTAATTATTGAAAAAAAAGCTAATGATAAGACATTTGAAATAATCAATAAAAACATTCGGTATAAATTCAAAATAAGTGAACTGGATAATTTTGGAGAAAGAATATTCGTTTTTTTTGCATCAATATTTTTCTGCATTATTGGCATTCCACTTTGGTTAAACAAGAACGAATTAGAAAAAGAATATGAAAAAAAAACCGTTACCGCTAATAGCAGTTTTTAATCTATTTCACCATAATCCCTTCAACAAAAAGAATCGGCACCTCTTCCGTATTGTTTTCGTTGATTAAGTTTGATTTGAAGATGAACTTTTTATCGTACAAGGTATTTCCGATGAAGAAAGTGACAATAAATTCGTTGTTTAAAACCAAAAGACTCTTTTCGATCATTTCGATTTTTACAACAGAAACCGCCGGAACCTCAACAAATGCATGACGAAGAATAGATGTTTTTTTCATTTCTCCATCAATAGTTCCAAAAGCTTTAGAAACTACCATCACACTATCTAAATTAAAATCGCTGTCGTTTACCAAATAAGCATACCACACTTTTTCCATAAAATCGTCGCTCCATTCCTGAACAGCGGCTAAGAATACGTTTTCTACTTCGGGGATTGTAATATCTTTTTTCATATTAGTCAAAAGTTATAAAGTCAAAAGTCGAAAGTCCCAAACTTTGAGACTTTCGACTTTTGACTTTCGACTTAATTATATATTTGCTTTAAATTGCTCTAAGAAACGAACATCATTTTCGTAAAACATACGGATATCACCTATTTGGTATAAAAGCATCGCAATACGCTCTACTCCCATTCCGAAAGCAAAACCATTGAATTCATCAGGATTGATGTCACAGTTTTTAAGAACGTTTGGATCTACCATTCCGCAGCCTCCAATTTCCAGCCAGCCGGTTCCTTTTGTGATACGATAATCCGTTTCGGTTTTTAAGCCCCAGTAGATATCAATTTCGGCACTTGGTTCTGTAAACGGAAAGTATGACGGACGTAGACGAATCTTAGATTTCCCGAACATTTCTTTGGTAAAATAAAGCAATGTCTGTTTCAAATCTGCGAAAGAAACATCTTTATCAATGTACAATCCTTCTACCTGATGGAAAATACAGTGAGAACGTGACGAAATAGCTTCGTTACGAAACACACGCCCAGAAGAAATGGTAC
Organism: Flavobacterium chungangense LMG 26729; assembly: GCF_000735715.2. NCBI lineage: Bacteria > Pseudomonadati > Bacteroidota > Flavobacteriia > Flavobacteriales > Flavobacteriaceae > Flavobacterium > Flavobacterium chungangense. The sequence goes on along the minus strand of NZ_JASY01000004.1, from coordinate 83,807 downwards.
GGATTGGCGGTTTGTGATTTTCCATATAACGTACCTGAACAGATGATGTATGCGTACGCAACAGCACATCAGGATTGGTCTGAATGAAAAAGGTATCCTGCATATCACGTGCCGGATGGTATTCAGGTAAGTTCAATGCAGTAAAATTATGCCAGTCGTCTTCGATTTCCGGACCTTCAGAAACGTTGAAACCAATGTTGGCAAAAATATCTATAATTTGATTTTTAACAATCGAAATAGGATGACGTGAACCAATGATTACAGGTTCAGGCGAACGCGTTAAGTCTCCAAAAAAGCCTTTTACTTCTTCCTTACTTTCAAGCTCTTCCTGAATCGCTTTTACTCTTTCTTCAGCAACCGATTTTAGGGTATTCATTACTTGACCAAAATCTTTTTTCTGGTCATTCGGAATATTTCTGAACTCATTAAAAAGCTCTCGTACCAAACCTTTACTTCCTAAATATTTAACACGGAACTTCTCTAAAGATTCTTTATTTTTATCATTAAAGGCTTTAGCTTCCTCGATATGTTCTTTTATCTTGTCTATCATTTCCATTCTACAATTGAGGGTACAAATTTAAGGAAAAAAGTCAGATATTAGGTGTGAGAAGTCAGAAGTATTTCTAAAGCTTAAGAATATCTTCAATCTTAATGCAAAATTGCTCTTTTCTCACTATTTTATCACACTAATTTTCCCTTCTATTTCCTTAATTCGTTTTATCCAGTAATCTATTCCCTCTTGATTTTTAACTGACTCTTTGTTATAATTAGACGAAACTTTACTTAATTCAATCCAGTTTTTAGTCGAGTCCCGATCTTTTTCACTTTTAGTTGATGGTTCTACTCTTGTACGCCAAAAATCGATATTTTTAAAATAAGTTTGTTTTAACTCTTCAAAATACTCTATTAGTTTTTCTTTTGAATTTGGAATATATCCCGGTCCACTGCATCCACAGGAATGAAATGTAATTCCTACTGAATAAAGACTTCCCAAATGTTTCCATTTTTTAAAATCGTCCTTTTTTGGTGATTCAAAATCAAGTCCCATATCTGCCATTAATCCTCTACAGTCCGGGCATTTGGCTTCAAAAACAAAGCTTTCTTCATTTTTTACATCCTTTCTGAATCTTCTTTTGAATGTTTTCCGACAGTTAAAGCAGACATAATGAGGCTTATACTGGGTCATTCCATATCTACACATTCTCAGGTCTTTTTATTTGATCCAAAATTGCAATTTGAAATCAATTTTTACTCAATCAATTCTCTTTCCAAAAAATAATTTACAATCGCTTCTTTCATCAAAACGGATTGTTCACCTGCTTTTAATGGCGGCAGTTCTTCTTTTACTTTGTAATGTGGCCAGCCTTCGTCATCAAAATATTCGAATTCATAAAACCCGTAAGGTTCTAATAATCGACAAATGGCAATGTGCATCAGGTTCAGTTTTTCATCTTTTTTGAATTCCCGGTGCACTTTGCCAAGTTCCTGAACTCCAATAAGGTAAATTATGGCATCCAAATCTAAATCTTCCCCTTGCGAAAACTGATTGGACAATATATTAACGAGCTTTTCCCAACGCTCTTTTAGTTGTGTATCTCTGGACATTATGATTTGTGATTTGTGATTTTAGACTGTATATTTCAGATTGCTTCAAATCTGATTCTGTTTTAAACTCTAAAATTATTGCTGCAAAGATACGGAGTTGAAATTTGAGAACATATCCCTGATAAATTCTTTTATATTTGCGCCTCATTAAAATAACGTTAATTATGAGTTTTTTCGATATGCTTTTAGGAGCACTTTTGGCCTTCAGTTTATACAAGGGCATCAAAAATGGTCTTTTTGTAGAAGTTGCTTCTTTTATTTCTTTACTGTTAGGAATTTATATAGCCATTAAATTCTCTTCTCTTCTAAAAAACATTATTGTAAAATATGTTTCATGGAATCCGAACACGGTTCAGGTTACAGCTTTTATCCTGACTTTTATTTTAGTGGTAATAGGCGTTTATTTCTTAGCCAAAATTTTAACCGGAATAGCTGATTTTGCTTATTTGGGATGGATCAACAAATTGGGCGGAGGCTTTTTCAGAGTTTTGAAAACCGTTTTGATCGTAAGTATTTTTATTTCACTGTTTGAAAAAATAAACTTCAACCAGACTTTTGCCAAAAAACAAACTTTAGACCATTATATTTTTTATAATCCGATTAAAAAAATAGCGGCTTTTGTATATCCTTCGATTGAAAAAGGATATGAAAAATTGAAAAAAGCGAATGCTGAAAAGTCTGTAGAAAAAGAATAGTGCTATAAATACCATTATCATCCTGAACGGAGTCAAGGCTTTTTAAATATTAATGGGCTTCGACTCCGCTCAGCCTGACACATCATTAATCCTTACTTTTATTAACCCTGATTAGGCGCCTGAGGAAATAAATTTTTCAGAATAATCAGCATCATTCCAATGACATTCACTGATGAAGTAGTCAGTAAAGTTATCAGTACATTTTCTGAAAGATTCAGTTCCAACAGATTGTGATTGAAATATAAAATGGAGATAACAGCTGCCAGCCAAAGGAAAATAATAAATGAGAAGATATAAGTAAGATATCTTCTTAGCATTGTATCTTCTAAAAACCTTCCCACTTTTGCATTTCCCAGTCTATCTTCCAGAATTTGGTTTTGAATGCGGGCATTATCAATATCAACAGGTCTGACTGCAGCAGTATTTTCAATAGAAATATTGCTTAAATTGAGTAAAGACATCTTAAGTAGAAATTGGTTTTAAATTATTGTAATGCTCAAAAATATCATCATCAGAAATAACCGCATTAGAATCCTTACGATATACTTTTTGCCACGGTGTTCCTTCAATATGGGTAAGAGCACTCAAATATATCCCGTCAAATCTTCCATAAACGTCCCAGATTTTATCTAAAAACTTTTCATCTTCATTTGTGATTTTTTCGTTTTTAGTAGCATTCGGAATTTTTTCAGTGATTTTTTCTTTCTTATACTGTTTGATACTATAATACAATGAAGGGAAAACTGGCCCAAAATCCCAGGCAATCGGGTTTTCATCAATCAACCTTTCTTTTTTATCTGTCAAGGCCAAATACCAGCCATACGCAATATAAGTAAGCTTGATTATTTTCATAGGAGTAAGATTCCCTGTTTTGGAATATTTATCTATGAAATAATTTGCTACCGTTGTTGGATTGTAAGACATAATTATAAAAATATATTTTCAAAGTTAATTAAAATTAGGTTGCTTTACAATTATGGGTTCTATTGTTTTATTAATCAGAAGAGTTATTAAAACAGAATAGAGATACCTAACTTAGTTATCTCTATTTTATATTACCAGTCTATCCCTATTTTCTGCCCTTTTTTCAATGTGATGTCTTGTTTTTTATCACCGCTTATTAAAGTTGTTTTTCCTCCATTTTTAGAAGAAACTGAAATTTTCGTTAGTACTTTATTATCCCATTCCATTTCAATTTCGAATCCGCCACGTGCACAGATTCCTTTTACAGAACCGCTTTCCCACGCATCAGGTAAAGCCGGCAATAATCTGATTTCGTTTTCATCTGACTGAACCAGCATTTCTGCAACGGCAGCAGCGCCACCAAAATTTCCATCAATTTGAAATGGCGGATGCGCATCAAATAAATTCGGATACGTTCCTCCTCCTCTTCTTGGCTTGTCTGTTTTCTTTCCGTCCGGATCTACGTAACGAAGTAATTCACGATACATTTTATAAGCACGGTTTACGTCCCAGAGTCTTGCCCAGAGATTAATTCGCCAGCCTTTTGACCAGCCGGTAGTTTCATCGCCTTTTATTTCGAGTGTTTTTCTGGACGCTTCTGCCAAATCCGGAGTTTTTAAAGGCGTAATATGATCGCCGGGAAACAGTCCAAATAAATGCGATTGGTGACGGTGCTTTGGATCTTTATCTTCCCAATCGAAATACCATTCCTGCAAATTCCCTTTTTTGCCAATTTGATAGGGATGAAATTTAGAAAGTGCTGTTTCTAATTTCTTTCTGAAATCGGCATCGGCATTTAAAACTTTTGAAGCTTTGATCGTTTTATCGAAACACTCACGAATCATCGCCAAATCGGCTGTTCCTCCATAAAATGTGGCTCCAATAAAACCATCTGCCAATTTATATTGATTTTCAGGTGACGTTGAGGGCGAAGTGATTAAATTTCCGTTTTTATCGGTTACGAGCCAAGCAAGACAAAATTCGGCAGCTCCTTTCATCAGCGGATAACCTTCATTTTTCAAGTAATTTTTGTCCTGTGTAAAAATATAATGCTCCCAGATATGGGTACTTAACCACGCACCAGCCATTGGCCAGCAAGCCCACATGGGTTCTTCTTTTCCAAACTGACCAACAGGATTCGTCATCGCCCAGATATCTGAGTTATGCCCTGCTGCCCAACCTTTGTCTACTCCGTAAAAAGTCTTCGCTGTAATTTTACCGGTTACCGAAAGATTTTTAATAAAGCTTAAAAGCGGTAAATGCATTTCGGAGAGATTGGTATTTTCTGCCAGCCAGTAATTCTCTTCCAAATTGATATTCATCGTATAATTACTGCTCCATGGCGGATTTAAATGCGGATTCCAAATTCCCTGTAAATTGGCCGGAACTCCTAGGGTTCTTGAACTGCTAATTAATAAATAACGCCCAAAATTGAAATATAGAATTTCGAGGTTTTTATCTTCTTTTCCATCAGCGTAACGTAATAAACGTTCGTCTGTTGCTAAATCAGGAGCAGTTGTTTTTCCTAAATCTAAAGTGACGCGATTGTAGAATTTTTGATAATCAGCTATATGTGCCTCTTTTATTTTATCGAAAGGCTTTGCAAATGCTTTGTTCATATTCTGCAATGCAATTGCTACATCGTCTATACCTTGAGTTACTGGATTTTTGTCAAAACCATTAAAACTTGTTGCAACAGAAACATAAATAATTGCTTCTGTTGCATCTTTTAAAGTTAAAGATTCTCTGGAAGTTGTGATTTTTCCGTCTGTTTTTTTGATTTGGACTAAAGTGGTAAATTTTGTTCCTCTTTCTTTTATGTCTAAATATTTTGGTAAAACGGTATATCCGGCATTTTCATGAATTGGCGCAGACCCTCTCATTACCAAAACATTATTTCTCACTTCAACATTTGATTTCAGTAAACTCTTTAGATTAATATCAAAATTTAGCGCTCCTTTTTGATCGCTTGTCAATTTGATTATCATAATTTGATCAGGAGCCGATACAAAATATTCACGAGTATATTTTATACCGGCCATTTCGTAACTCACTTTTGATACTGCGTTCGAAATATTCAATTCCCGATGATAATTTACTGCTTTTCCTTTTTCAGAATTATTGATTTCTAATGTTCCTAATGGCGCAAAAGATTCGGAGTTTTTACCCTGAATTTTTTTGTTTAATTCTTCAGCCAGCTTGTAATTTTCACTTTTTAATGCTTCCCGAACTGCCGGGATATTTTTGTATGCTTCCGGACTCATTTTAGGATTTACGGGTTCTCCTGACCAAAGTGTGACATCATTTAGATAAATTTTATCTGAATTGGCTCCGCCAAAAACGGTTGCGCCCATTTTTCCGTTTCCTAAAACCAGACTTTCTTCAAAAAATTCAGCTGGCTGGTTGTACCATAAAACATGGCTGGATTGTGCCGTAATTTTTCCACAAAAAATGGCAATAACAAAAACTAAATATAACTTTTTCATAAAATATGATTTAATCTAAATTCTAGTCGGTACAGATGGCTCCTGTACAGACGTTAGTACAGACGTTAGTACAGACGGGTTTCAAACCCGTCTATACGTACCGTAATTATTTCAATTCACAACTGCATGCAGACGGGTTTGAAACCCGCGTCTACAATCATCTATTAAAAAAACAATCCTCATCCCATTTTTTGGGATTATTTATGATATAATTTCTAATTCTATCATATTCTGCTTCATTCCTAATAATATGATCGTGAAATCTTTCCTGCCAATTAGAAACTCCTTTTGAATTTCTTTTTTCATTTATTCTCCGGGACGAAAATGATTTTAATGCTCTTATAAATTCAAATACGCCGTGATTCTTTTTTATGGGATTTTCATTCATGGAATTATTTGCGAAATTATCCGCAATATCATCATGGAAATCATTCGTGGTACAGACGGGTTTCAAACCCGTCTCTACGCAATCTGCGTGATCCGAATCGGGAATCATTATTTTTGAATCATTTACTCCAACGATATAATGAATATGATTGGGCATTATCTGAAATTCCCCCAAAACAATATTGTTATAATGATTGGGTAAATCCAGCCAACAATCTAATACAATTTTGCCATATTCATTCAATATCATTTCTCCATCCTTTATATATCCAAATAAATGATCTTTATTTTTGGTGCAAATGGTAATAAAATAATCACCTGGATTATCATAATTCCACCATTTGGCTCTGGCAGAATCTATCCTGTATTTTCCTTGAAATTTAGTCATTTTATTTTACAGCGCTGTAAACAAAATTCCTGAAAGTAACTGAACCTTCTCCAACAGATGCAAGTCCTAAACGAAGGCTCATAAAACCACTTAACGCATTATGGTTGAAAGAGCTTACCTCCGCAGAGTTTTCGATTTTTAGCCAATCCTTTCCATCGATGCTGTAAAACATATTTACTGTCTGTTCCTTTTTTTCCAGACGTAAAAACAAATGTGTTTTATTAACTCCTTTTACAGTAGGAAATTGCCATACTCTAAGAATTGCCATGATATTTTCTTTATCGAAAGCGATTCCGGTAAATATTTTAGGATCATAAAAAAGAACCAATCCAGCCGATGCATTTCCTTCTATTTCAACTTCTACATCAGCCGTGTATGAATGGTCTGAAGGTGTGCATAACAAGGGCGAACTTTGACCGATACCCATTCCTTTTCCTTTGATTTTTATTCCGTTTGCAGAAAATGTGGCTCTTCGGGAATCGTATTCATCAAAAAATTGCCATTGCGGATTGAGTTTCGTTCCCGTAAAAGTATCCGAAAGTGTGAAATTACTTTTTATGGATTGCCCTGCTGGTTTTTTAATTTGGTCCTCGGTTTTAATACCGTCTTTCATTTTGTACCAGCCGTCTTTTGTCCATTCTACAGGCTGCAGTAATGTCTGGCGTCCCATATTGTAATAACCGTTTTCGTAGCCGTGAAAAACCATCCACCAATTTCCTTTCGCATCATCAATTATTGTGGCGTGCCCTTTTGACCACCATTTTTCGGAAGCGCTGTTTGTCCTTATAATTGGATTGTTAGGCGAATTTTCCCAAGGTCCCAAAGGTGATTTTGATCTTGCCGAAATTACCATGTGGCTTGTTGCAGGCCCGGCGGTTCCTCCTTCGGCTGTGGTTAAATAATAGTAATCGCCTCTTTTAAAAACTTTTGGTCCTTCCATACAGAAACATTCAATGGACCATTCTGAAGGAATTTTCCATCCGTCGTATACATGTTTGCTTTCTCCCGAAATTACCAATCCGTCTTTTGAAAGCGGGACATAACTTCCGTTGCTGAAATATAGGTAACGGTTTCCTTTTTCGTCTGTAAAATGTCCGGGATCGATATTACCGATTTTTAAATCAATCGGATCACTCCATGGACCGTTTATCGAATCTGCCCAAACTACATAATTGGTTTCGTTTGCCGGAAAATAGATGTAGAATTTGTTATTAAGTTTTACCAAATCCGGAGCCCAGACTGAACCTACACTTTTTTTGAGCGCATGCGTAACGGGTTTCCAGTTGATTAAATCTTTAGAGGTCCAGATTAACAATCCGGGGTAATAATTGAATGAAGAATGTACAATATAATAATCTTCACCATCACGAATTATCGAAGGATCAGGATAATCGCCTGCAAATATTGGATTTTGATACTGCTTACTGTTGGAAACAGCATTTTGCTGCTGCGCATTTACAGTAAGCGATAAAAACAACAATAACAACCGCATTTTTGATTTTAGAAATTCCATAAATTTTTATTTCTTTTGCTGGACAGACGGGTTTGTACAGACGGGTTTGAAACCCGTCTGTACTACGGATTAATTTTATAAATTTCATTTGCCGTAATCATTTCCCAATTGTCGGTTCTAAAGGGCGATGCCGGAAATTTTTCTTTATTGAAAAGATTGATTTCTGTATCGTCATCCGCCCAGCCGTAGCGAACGGCAACGGGTTTTTGAACCTGATCGCCCGAAACGATAATTTTGTTGTCTTTAATTATTGCTTTCGCAGAATAAAAAACTTTGTCGGCACCGGCGATTTCGAAACCTTTTAATTCGGAATTATTTGGTTTTGATAATCCGGTCCCTATGTTTTCGAAAGTCAAAATAATCTGATTCCCATTTATTTCCTGAGATTTATAAGTAGGACCGCTAAAAACTTGCTTTTTACCGTACACATTATTCAGCGCGATTGCTGCCAAACGAAGCCCAACGTCTTGTTTGTTTGTTGGATGAATATCTTTTGCATTACCAATATCAGTTGTAACAGCCATTCCGGTATTGGGTATTTTTAAAGTTTCCGATTGTGCTTCGCGAAGTTCTGCCCAACGGCTTCCTTTTTTACTATTCCCTCCAAATTCATCAAAAGTTGACAACTGTACATAATAAAAAGGGAAATTGCCCTGATTCCATTTTGTCCTCCAGTCCTGAATCATTAACGGAAATGCTTTTTTGTATTGATTTGCTCTCCAGACATTCGCTTCACCCTGATACCATAAAACCCCCTGAATCGCATACGGAACCAGCGGATTTACCATAGCATTGTATAATAATGAAGGATAACTGTTTGGCGAAACGGATATTTTTACCTGAACAACATTAAATTTCCAAAGTCCTTCGAGAGGTAAATTACTGTCTTTAAATTGAATTTTCAAATCAGCAGGATCTCCATAAATTCCGCCACCACCGCTGTAATCTGTAATCCTGACTGCGATTACGTTTGTTCCTTCTTTTAAGACATTTGCCGGAATTTTGTAAATTCTTTGCTTGTCCCAAATATTGTTAGTCCCAATCTGGATTCCGTTTACGAAAGTCTGATCTTCATCATCGACTTTTGCCAGATGCAAAACGGCTTCACTTTTGACTTGTTCAGCAGTTAAAACAATCATTTTTCGCATCCATACAATTCCGTCAATATTACCTATTTGCTGATTTTCCCAAAGTGAAGGCACTTTTATTTCCGGCCAGCTTTTATCATTAAAACCGAATTCCTTAAATTGGTTTTCATTTTCTATGGAAACATCAAAACCCTGAACTTTTTTGAGATTTTGCAAAATGGATTTTTTATAGCTTTCGAAAATAACATCCATATCAACAGTTGGAACTTCGGCGATCATCGATTTGAATTCATCACTATTTTGAAATGCTTCGTGGCTTGTCCAGGTTTCTAAATTGGTTCCGCCCCAAGAGGTATTGATGATTCCGATTGGAATTTTTAATTCGGTATATAACTTTTTAGCAAAAAAGAAACCTGCTGCCGTAAAATCGCGAATATTTTCTTTGTTCGAAACTGCCCATTTTCCAGCTTTTAAATCTTCTTTTGGAGTTCCGCTTAAATCCTGAGCCACACCAAACTGACGAATCATCGGATAATTAGCCTGATTTTTTTGAGTTTCAAAACCAGGCAGTTTATACATCTGGAATTCCATGTTGGATTGTCCGCTGCAAATCCAGACTTCGCCCACCAAAACATCTTTGATAACAACTTTGTTTTTTCCAGTAATGGTTAATTCAAAAGGACCTCCGGCTTTTTCGGCAGCTAGTTTAACCATCCATTTTCCGTTTGTATCAGCCTGTATGGTTTTGGTTTGTTTGTTAAAATGAATCGTTACTTTTTCGTTGGCATCTGCCCAGCCCCAAACCGGAATTTCCTTATTGCGCTGCAGCACCATTCCGTCAGAAAACAACAAAGGCATTCTGACATTGGCGCTTGCAAACAAAGAAAAAAACAATATAAAGGTTACTATGTTTTTTTTCATTTTGGTTTTTTATAAATCAGATTCTACTTCAAACCATCCATTAAAGCAGTGAGTGCTTTAGTGTCAAAAACGGTATTGTTCGTTCTGTTGATGATTCCAAAACCATTATTAGTCATGCTTCCTTCATCCCAGTAAAAAGGTACCAAACCATTAGCTTTTGCCTGTTGCACTACATATTTTAAATAATAAGCACGTGATGCCAAATGTTTCGTTAGATTATCTCCGGTTAATGAAGAACGTCTAATGGCACCAAATTCTCCTAAAATTACCGGAATTCCTTTGTCTACGAACTGTGTTTTCATTAGTTTAAAATCGGCTGTTACTGCAGATTCCTCTCCCCAGGTTGCATTTCTGCCGGTATCGGTTGTAGATTTAAATCCATTTCCCCAATAATAAAACATTTTTCCCCAACTTTCATCCTGAGTCAAACCAGCAAATTGCCATGGCGCATAATAATGTACTTCTACCATCATTCGGCCTGCTAATTTATCTGTAGGTAAAGAAGTCATCAATTGGTTTGTTTTTGTAATATCTGTTCCCGGTCCCTGAATGATTAAGGTTCTGTAAGCATTTTTTCCTCCTGTAGAACGCACCGCATCAATAAAAGTCTGATGATAGGATTTAAGTACCGCCATTTGTTCTGCATTGTCTACATTTGGTTCGTTAGCACTGGCAAAAAGTAATAATCCGTTGAAATCCCTAAGACTGGTCGCAATTTGTTCCCAAAATGCTTTTTGTTTTTCGTTGTTTTCGGCTTGTTTAGCTACTGTAATGTTGTTCTCCAGCCATCCTCCGTCCCAGTGAACGTTTACAATACAATACATTCCGTTATCATTACAATATTTTACCACTTCCTTAACCCTGTTCATCCAATCTGATTTTATTTGAGCAGTTGTCGAATTAGCCAAATATTGGTTCCATGAACATGGAATCCTTACAGCATTAAAACCTTTCGCTTTTACTAAATCTATTAATGCTTTGGTCACTTTTGGGTTTCCCCAGGCCGTTTCACCTCCGGTAGCTTCCATCGTGTTACCGATATTCCAGCCTATTTTAATTTTTGATGCAATTGTTTTGGCATCGCTTCCCATGCCTGAAGCGTCAGCCGGTAATGGGTTTGTATTATAATTTGGTAATTTTGAAGTTGAAACTGATACAGCTGAATTCGTTTCTGCAGTAATTTTTTGTTCAGGAACATCATTACTACAGGAAAGATTTGCTAATAACCCCAAACACAATAAAAATGTAATTTGGCAATTCATAAATGTTTTTTTCATGATATTTAATTTTTTCGTTAAATGCATAAGTTAAAGTATAATATTTTTTTATTAAAGGAGTAAAAGCCATTATTTCAATCTGAAAGAAAAAGAAATAATGGCTTAAAAAAATCTGGTGTAGAAAATAACCTTTAAAATTGATAAAAAATCTACAATTAATTAGTCATTAGTTTTGTAACTAACTGCAGAGCTTTAATAATTTTTTATTTCAACCCGTCCTGTAAGGCTGTTAATGCCTGTGAATCGTATACGGTATTATTGCTTCTGTCAAATAAAGACATTGTATTTACCCCCAGATTTCCTGCATCCCAGTAAAAAGGAACTAAACCATTTGCTTTTGATTGTTTAACAACATATTTATAAAAAGCTGCTCTTGATTTTAGATGTAAGGTTAACGCATCCCCGGTTAAATTACGTCTTATGGCTCCAAATTCGCCTAAGATTACAGGGATTCCTTTGTCTACAAATTGTGTTTTCATCATTAAGAAAAATTTGTCCACATCAGCTTCCTCTCCCCATGTTGCATTGCGTGAAGTATCCGTAGTGGAATGGTTTCCTGATCCCCAATAATAAAACATTTTACCCCAGTCAGCATCTTCGGTCATCAGGGTAAACTGATACGGATAAAAATGAACCTCAGCCATCATACGGTTTGCAGCAGGATCTGTAGGCAATGAAGTCATCAATTGGTTTGTTTTTTCAATATCTGTCGATGGCCCCTGAACAATTAAATTACGATATGCATTTTTCCCTCCTGTTGAACGAACAGCATCAATAAAAGTCTGATGATAGGACTTAAGTACAGCCATTTCTGTGGCATTCGCAACATCTGGTTCATTAGCGCTTGCAAAAAGTAAATGCTCATCAAATCCGCGTAGGTGTGTTGCAATTTGCTCCCAAAAAGCTTTTTGTTTGGCGTTATTTTCTACTTGCTTGGCTTCGGTAACATTTCTTTCCAGCCATCCGCCATCCCAGTGGATGTTTACAATTACATACATATCATTATCAACACAATACTGAACAACTTCTTTAACTCTGTCCAGCCATATTGTATTAATTTTTGCTGTTGTAGCATTAGCATATTGATTCCATGAACACGGAATTCTAATAGCATTAAAACCGTTTGCTTTAACCAGATCGATTAGTGCTTTTGTAACTTTTGGATTTCCCCAGGCTGTTTCACTTCCAGTTGCTTCTAAAGTGTTTCCGATATTCCATCCCAATTTCATTTTAGCGGCCAATTGTACAGCAGTACTGCTCATACCTGTAGCATCTGCTGCAATTGGATTCGTATTATAGCTCGGATATAAACCTGCCTTTCCTGCTTGCGAAACGGTTATTTTTACCGAAGCTACTTCGCTGGAACTAATAGTAACATCTGCCGTTCTTGTTACAGAACTCGTGTTTTCTAAAACAGAAATCGTAACTGTTGTTCTGCCCGCTACACCCGTAGCCGGAGAAAATTTTATCCAGGTTGCATCTGATGTACTTACTGACCATCCTGTGCTGTTTGTGGCAACAATTACATCTGCACTGTTAGCTTTACTGTCAAGCTCAACTTTATTGACATTTACGGTCAGGGTTTTTACTATTGGATCTGTTTCCTCCGAAGTTTCCTTATCGGAACTACAGGCGAGGATACCCAAAAAAGATAAACACAAAATCGTGTTTAATAAGTACATTTTTATTATTTTTTTCATTGTTAATTTGGTTGTTTAAGTTAATAAAGTGGTGGTTATTTGAATTTTTATTTAATGTTTACTATAATTTCTTTTTTGATGTCTCTTGAAGAATTCCCCAGACTCAGTGTATATTTTCCCGGTTCTACGATCCATTTTTTTGAAGCGACATCATAGTAGGCAAGTTCCTTAACCGGAACCTGAATCGTTACCGGTTGAGAACTGCCGGATTTTACAAATACTTTTTTGAATCCCTTTAATTCTTTTGCAGCTCGCGTTACTTTTGAATCAGATTTTGAAGCGTATAACTGAACAACTTCTTTTCCATCTGTCTTTCCCGTATTTTTAACATTAATTGAAACAGAAATCGTTTCACCTGAAGCATATGCTGCTTTATTTGCTTTAGCATTTTCAAAAGCAAAACTGGTATATGATAATCCGTATCCAAAAGGATATAACGGTTCAATTTTTTTAGTGTCAAACCAACGATACCCTACCAAAATTCCTTCAGCATAGTTTACCGCTTTGTCGCCAGGAAAGCTGTTTGTTGCATGTGCAGGAGAATCCATCAGTTTTTTTGGCATTGTCCATGGCAATTTTCCGGATGGATTTACTTTTCCTAACAATACATCCGCCAAAGCGTTTCCTCCTTCAGAACCATTAAACCACGTCCATACTAAAGCTGAAGTTTTTTTGCTAATCTCTTCCACTTCAAAAGGAGCACCTGCAACCATAACTACGATTGTTCTTGGGTTTACAGCCAGCACTTTTTGAATCAGTTCTTCCTGTCCGAATGGTAATTTTAAATCACGGCGATCAGAAGCTTCAGTTTCATAATCACGGTTTGAACCTGCGAATATGATAGCTACATCTGAATTTTTAGCGGCTTCTAATGCTTCTTGTAATTTAGACGGATCTAACTGATCTATTGTTACGGGACCAGTCGATGTAAGATTCCCTAAATTACCTTTGTTTTTTTCTTCGTAACGCTCTAAGTATCCTTCAGCGTAATTAATTTTTATAGATGAAGGCAATCTGTTTTGTAATCCTTCAAGAGGCGTAACTTCTCTTTTGGTTTTTACACCGGCTCCAAATCCGCCCAGTGCATTTTTCTTGGTTGCATTGTTTCCGATTACCGCAACAGATTTAACTCCGTCTAATTTTAGAGGCAATGCATTATTTTCGTTTTTCAGTAAGACAATTGCTTCCGCTGCTATTTTATAAGCGTCCTGATAATGTGCTTCTGTTGCAATGCTTCCTTTAGCACGGTTTTTTCCATCTATCGCTTTTACCTGAAACAGAGTTCGTAAAATACGTTTTACATGCAGGTTAATTTCTGTTTCTGAAACTTCTCCTGATTTAACTGCTGCGATTAATTTATCGGCCAGGAAAAATTCGTTGAATGGTTTTGGTGTTCCCATTTCGATATCTAAACCGTTCTTTAAAGCTTTTCCTGTTGAATGTACCGCTGCCCAATCTGAAACTACCACTCCTTTAAATCCCCATTCATCACGAAGTATTTTATTGAGCATGTAATCATTCTCACATAAATATTCACCTCTGAATTTATTGTAAGCTCCCATTATACTATAGGCCTTTCCTTCTTTTACAGAAGCTTCAAAGGCAGGAAGATATATTTCGCGCAAAGTACGCTCGTCAATTTGCACATCTACAAAATCACGGTTGGTTTCCTGATTATTGGCAGCGTAATGTTTTACACACGCCATCACATCATTTTCCTGTAAACCAACAATCAAAGGCACCGCAATTTTTTTATTTAGAAATGGGTCTTCAGACATGTATTCATATGTTCTTCCTCCCAGTGGTGTTCTCACAATATTAATTGCAGGCGAAAGCAGCATGTCTTTATCTCTTGCACGTAATTCTTCTCCCAAACTGGTTCCGAATTTGTGCGCCATTTCTACATTCCACGTGGCAGCCAAACCGCCTCCAGCCGGGTAATAGGTTGCAAAATCATTTGTTAACCCTGCCGGAGACCAGTTATCTCTTGAAATTTCTTCACGAACTCCTAACGGGCCATCTGCCATTTTTAGTTCCGGAATCCCCAAACGCTTTACACCGCCGGACGTGAACATACTATTGCCATGCAGCATCCCGATTTTTTCCTCAAGTGTCATTTGAGAAATTAACTTATCAATTTTCGCATCAAATCCTGTCCCTATTTCTTTACCAACATATGCTTTTTGAGCAACACCTGAATTTTGTGCGTAATTTTTACAGGAAGTAAAAACCACAAAAGCCATGAATGCTGACAGTTGTAAAATTTTGTTTTTCATAGATCATTTTCGTTAATAGATTTAAAATCCCATTCTCACTAAAATTTTAAATTCGTGGTGTTTATATTTATTTTATGTTTTTGCTGTATGTTTATTTTCAAATTATTGTTTTACAAAATTCATCAGGAAAACATCATTCTCATTGATTTTAATTTCTTTACTGAAAGTTCCTTTAGAATCGATGCTTATTTTTTCTGTGGCAACAGGTGCGCCGTTATTTTTTACTTTGATTGAATTTACCTGATCACGTGTCAGCTGATTTGGTTTATTCATAGCCAAATAATCTGCATAAGCATCATTTGATTTATAACCTACTTTGTAGATTTCCAAAATGTATTTTCCTTTTTGCAATCCGTCAATTTCAATTTTTACTTTTTCTTTTTCTTTTGAAGGCAAATCCTTGACGTAATAAGTCTGATTCCAGACTTTGTCACCCGGATGCGTATTGGTAAAATCCCAGAATAAAAGCTGAACATCTCCTTTTGCATTTTTAGCTGCCCATGAAGCTTTATCCGTATTTTGAAGTTCTGTTTCGCCTAATTTATTCAGAAAATAATACGAGAAATAAGCCGGTTTTTTAATGCCCTGTGTGTTCAATAATCCGAAACCTCCGTGAAAAGGAGTAAACCTTGGCCCTGCCTCTTCAAAAATATCGGTAAAAACCCAATATGACATTGAGTTTGCCGCATTGCCAACCTGTTTTAATTTCTGTAAAATATAGGCTGCCGAATGATAACTGTCGTGAATTGGGTCAGCTGGTGTGTAAGATGAACTCCACTCTGTATAATGCAATTCAAGATTTGGTTTAACCGAATTGGTGATCTGCTTACGCGAATTGATAACGTCACCGCTAATACTGTTTTGGTCAGGACTCAAAACAGTGCCTGAAGTCCCGAATTCATCTAAATATCCCTGATTTACGCCATAAGTATGTGTCGAAATAAAATCTAACGGAACATTATTTTTAGCAGCAAATTCAATGGTTTCCGGAACCCATCCGGCACCGGCTGTTGCTGGTCCACCCACTTTAAAATCCTTATTTACAGCTTTTATGCCTCGTGCTGCATATTCGTATAATTTAAAATATTCTGCTTGTGTGCCTGTCCAGAAACCGGGAGTTAGATTTGGTTCGTTCCAGACTTCAAAATACCATGTTTTGACTTCTTCTACTCCGTAACGTTCAGTAAAATGTTGCGTTAAGTTCCGAATCAAATCTTCCCATTTTTTATAATCTTTTGGAGGTGTTACATTTCCTTTCCACCAGAAAATCGTTTCACTTCCACTTGCCAGTGCGTTAGGCATAAAACCTAATTCAACAAAAGGTTTCATTTTCAGGCTCACAATAAAATCAAACAAAACATCTACATACTGATAGTTGTATTCTGGATTTCCCTTAGAATCTTCACGATAAACTGCCATATCATCAGACAATAAACCATGAAATCGGATGTATTTAAAATCGCATTCTTTTTTTGCCATTGCCAATTGTTGCTGCCAATCTGCACGTAATCCTTCATTTGCTCTTCCGGCACCAATACATTCTTTGAACATGGTGTTTATTTTTCCCGAAGATTTGTTGAAATCTACTTTTATGGTTCGGTCTTGTCCAAACAAATTGATTGAACTAATTAGAACCGCTATTATAAGAAGCTTTTTCATCTAAAAAATATTTTAATTCTGAATGTTAGACGCACTGCTGTGCGTATCTACAATTTTCCTATTGAAATTATCCTTACCTATTTAAAACCTGCAGGATTTAACTTCTAACTCCAATTACAATTTTTTAAATCGCACTGCGCCCCCTCCGGCTCCTCCTAAATTCAATTTTAGAGAGTCTGAAGATTTTACTGATTTCTTTGAAATAGCTACTGCTTCCGGATTGTGTTTTTGATCTGTCCCTTCAGCATCAACATAAATCTGTGCTTCGTAAGTTGCATTTGGATCTAAGAATGACAAGGAAACCTCAACTTTTCTTGGATTTTCATTTGTCAAAGTTCCTAAATACCAGTCGGCACTGTTTCTGTCTTTTCTTGCTGTGGTAATGTATTCGCCAATTTTACCTTCTATGATTTTGGTATCTCCCCAATCTGTAGGAACATCTTTTAGGAATTGTAAAGCTGGTTTTCCTTCGTAGTTTTCAGGAAGATCTGCCAACATTTGAATTGGAGAATAAAGTACTACATACAATGCCAATTGCTGCCCCACTGTTCCCTGAATTCTTTTTCCCGGATATCCTTGTTTTACCTCAACATCGAAAATTCCGGGTGTAAAATCCATTGGTCCGGAAAGTAATCTCGTAAACGGAATAATGCTTAAATGATTTGGCGGATTTCCTTCGCTCCAGGCGTTGTATTCTTGTCCACGTGCTGCTTCTCTCGAAACCATGTTTGGAAAAGTTCTGCGTTCTCCTGTATCTTTAATTGATTCATGATATAAAACCGCCAAATCATATTGCGCTGCTTTTTCTAAAATGTATCTGAAATAATTAACTCCAAATTGTCCGAAGTGCATTTGTTTCATATTTAATTTAGAACCCACGTGACCAATTTTTACGGTATGGATTCCCAATTTTTTATATAAAGCAAAACCTTCGTCAACTTCTTTTAAGTAGTTAATTAAATTAGAGCCCGTTTCGTGGTATCCTATTAATTCGATGTTCTTTTTCTTTCCATATTCAACTACTTTCTCTAAATCGAAATTATCGGCACTTTTGGTAAAACTGAACATGTGCATACGGTTTTCGTACCAGCCCGGCGTCCAGCCTTTGTTCCATCCTTCGATTAATAAATGGTTGAAACCTTCTTTTGCTGTAAAATCAATATATTCTTCGGCGTGTTTTGTAGTGGCACCTTGTTTGTCGCTTTCCCAGAACGTATATTTCCCGATGTGCATTCCCCACCATATTCCTAAATATTTATAAGGCTTGAAATAACTGTTTGTATTCTTTAATTTGTTTGGTTCATTCAGATTTAAAACCAAATAGGAAGTAATTAACTCTCCCGGATTTTCTCCAATCTGAATCGTTCTCCACGAAGAAGTAAAAGTGTCTTTTACACGAACTTTAATTCCGTCAGGCCAAGGCACTAAATCTGATTTTAGTTCTGTTCCTTTATTATTTACCAAAGTCATACTGGCAAAATCAATCAGGTTTGCTTCGTGGAAACTTAAAGCCAATCCGCTTTTGCTTTCGATTGTTAGCGGAGTTAAAACCGTATCTAATTTACTGACTGGCGCAGCTTCAAATAAATATTCGTCGCGGTTTTCTCTGTTAGCCGGAATCCACCAGGCTTTTCCGTCTTCTTTCAGGTTGAAAGTGGTTTTTTCATCCGTGATGAAAATACTGTCTTTTACATTTTGTTTTGGATACACATATCTAAAAGCAACCCCGTCATCAAAAGCACGAAACTGAATTTGCAGTTTTCTTTTGTTTCCTGTTTTTTGCTGTAAATCAACAATTAACTGATTGTAGTGATTTCTGATGTTTTTCTTTTCTCCCCAAACTTGTTCCCAGGTTTCATCAAACGTAGATGTTTTGACGCCTTTAATTTCAAAGTTCGAACTTAAGTCTTCGTTTCCTTTTAATACAAATCCCATTTCAGATGGAAATATCACTTCGGTTTTTCCGTGAGAAACGGCATATTTCGGAGCGTTTTTTACCAGCTCAAATTTGATTTTGTTTTGCCCGTTTGGGGAAGCCAGTTCGTAAGCATTTTTATTTTTCTGACTATATCCAAAAGTTATTGAAAGTAGTACAGCGGGAAGGAAAAGGTATTTTTTCATGGTATTTTATTTAATCTTTTATAAATAAATCGGGTGACGCAGATTTCACCCGATTTATAAAACTAACTCTAACAAAACCTATTTTAGCCACTCGGTTTTAAAAGTGGTTTTTCCGTTTAAGGTATTTGGTGTTACATCAAAAGCATTTCCTTTTTTAGTAACTGTAATTTCCTGAACAGCATCTCCATTTGGTAAAAATACTTTGGCTTTCGCCGAAGTTGTTTTGTCGCTTGCGAATACTTTTAGGGTTAATTTGCTCCAGTCCATATCTTTTGTAGATTGTGCCAAAGCAATATGTGGAATAGCTGAACCGTCTCTAACCAAAACTACAATTGGTACTTCGCCTGCTTTAATTTTGTGCCACCCTCCTTCGTATACTTTTTTGGTCTGATAATCAATCCATGTTCCTGCCGGAAGATAAACGTCTCTCTCTGTTACTTCTTCAAACAAAGGCGCTACCAGCATACTGGATCCGAATAAATATTCATTATCAACCAACCAGGCTCCCGGATCGTTTGGATATTCTACAAATAAAGCACGCATCATTGGTAATCCTTTTTGAGAACTTTCTTTTGCCTGAGCGTAGATGTATGGCATTAACTCGTAACGCATATTATCTGCTTTTCTAAATCCTTCGAGAAAATCTTTGCTGTATAACCATGGTTCGCGAGGCGGTTCTCCGTGGCTTCTTACGTGTGAAGTAAACATTCCGAATGGCGCCCATCTTCTGTATAAATTCTCTGGTGATTTTGTTGCGAAACCTCCCACATCATGACTCCAGAAACTAAAACCAGAAAGACCTAACGAAAGTCCGCCACGTAATTCAGCTGACATGGCTCCGTTAGTCGTTTCGGCATCACCGCCCCAATGTAACGGATAGCGCTGTGATCCTGCCCATGTACTTCTTGCCCAGATCAAAGTATACCCTTTTTCTTTCTGTGTGATTTCGGCAACCGCTTTATTGTATCTTAATGGATATAAATTGTGTTCGTAAAAACCAGTTCTTCCTGAATGGTAAATTCCGTCTGGCGGAGCGGCTTCTCCAAAATCTACTTTGAAAACCGAAACTCCTTCATCAAATAACTTTTTCAGTTTTCCCTGATACCATGAAATGGTTTCCGGGTTTGAGAAATCTAAAACAGCATCTTCGTAAGGAAGATTTCCTTTACGGTCTTTTACTGCCAGGTTTTTGTCTATGATTTCATTGAACAACGTATTTTTTGGTGTGAAATAAGGCAATTGCCAAAGACAAACATGAAAACCATCTTCTTTTAAATCAGACATCATTTTAGTTGCATCCGGAAAACGGGATTTTGCAAACTCGTAATTGTTTCTCCAGTCTACATCAAACCAGCCTGTATCAAAGTGAATTACGTCTGTTGGAATTTTATATTTACGTAAATCTTTGGCAACTTCACGTCCTTCTTTTTCTGAGAAATAGGTAATACGGCTCATCCAGAAACCAAACGACCAAAGTGGCGGCATGGCTGCTTTTCCGGTCAAATTGGTATATTGATCTAAAATATCTTTTGGTTCGCCGATGAAGAAAAACAAATCAGCTTCGTCATCTCCAATATACATTTCGTTGGCACTGGCAAAATATCTCCCAAAGTCAACTGTAATGGGTGTCGAATGGTGCATGAAAACACCATAACCACGGCTGCTCATGTAAAACGGAATTGGCTTGTACATCGTTTCGTTTTGGATTCCGTTTGCGTCATCCGTCCATAAAACTACTTTTTGACCACGTTTATTGAATTGTGTGAAAGATTCTCCACAACCAAATATTTTTTCGTCCGGTTCTAAACTGAACGCTGCGCCCATACTTCTGGAATAATCGCTGTTTCTGCGAACATAAGAAAACGGAAGTGTTGGTGTATAGGTATTTTTAAAATCGGTATCGTGAAGCGTGCTTGTCAGCAGTTTTCCTTTTTCATCGTAAATTTTAACGTGCCATGGTTTTGTCAAAATTTCAACTTTTCCGTGTTTGCTAGTATAACTATGACCGCCTTCGATTTTAGAATATTTCCATAATTCCGGATGGTTTGGTGCAACACCATCCACCAGCATTAAGGATTCTTTTTGCGGGTGAAACTGTGGCCCTGATGTAGTTTTGATTCTTATTGTTCTGTCTGAAACAAACTGAATTTCGAATGGCAATACCGGTGAAACCTCATATTCTGTTGTGGGGAATTCATTTGGTTTCTCTGCATCAGGTTTCATCATCATGTTGTTGAAAGCCTGACGCGTTTTGTAATTGTATCGCAAATATTTTATAGTTCCTTTTCCTGTTGCAGGATCAAAAGAGGCCAATTCATCAGCGAAATAAAACGTATTCAGATAATTCTGAAAATCTTTGCTGATATCTATTGGTGCATTTAGCACGTCTGCGTTCTGAATTTGAGCTGATGCTTTTGGCATCAAAACAAATCCAAGCATAAAAGCCGAAAACAATGTGGTTAGTTGTTTGTTCTTCATGAGTTAATAATTCTAGATGTTAGTTTCTGCTAACAGGTTTTGGAAACCTGTTAGCTATTTTGTTTAATATCTTAATAAAAATCTATTCATCCCGAACAGGTTTTGGAAACCTGTTAGGAACGTGACTTATTATTCTGTTGTAATTACAATTGTGGCTTGTTTTAGTCCATTCGCTTTAGCGGTTAATTCTAATCTTCCGGATTTATCTCCCGCCTGCACAATTACCAGGCATTTTCCGGCTAAAGCAGTATGTTTTGTTCCTTTATAAGATTCATGACTCACCGGATCACCACTGCAAACGCCTACGATTTTTCCGTTTCCTTTTAAGGAGAAATGGATTTCGTTATTGGCATTTGGAACCAAAGTTCCTTTATCATCTAAAATATCAACAGTTACAAAAGACAAATCTTTTTTATCTGCTTTGATCGTACTTCTGTCGGCTGTTAACTTTAATTGTGATGGATTTCCGGCAGTTTTGATTTCTTTTTCCAAAACCACTTTTCCTCTTTTGCTAGAAACTGCTTTTAGAGTTCCTGCTTCAAAAGGAATTCTCCACATGACATGTAAATCGTCTTCTTTTTTAGTTCTTTTTCCAACTGATTTTCCGTTTACAAAAAGTTCAACTTCATCAGCATTATTATAATAGGCCCAAACGTCAACGGTTTGTCCGGCTTTCCAGTTCCAATGCGGGAAAATGTGAAGAACTGTTTTGTTCGTCCATTCACTTTGGTACATATAATAAACATCTTTTGGGAAACCGGCTAAATCGACAACTCCGAAATACGAACTTACCGATGGCCATTCGTACGGAGTTGGTTCACCGATATAATCAAAACCTGTCCAAACGTACATTCCGGCTAAGAAATCATGTTTTTTTATAATTTTCCAGGTTGCTTCATGCGTAGATCCCCAAGGTGTCTGCACCTGATCGTAAGCTGAAACCGTATTTCCAGGATTACCTCCATCAAATTTTTTATCCCAACTAACCGGCCATTTTTTGATGGTATCTGAAACTGCATCGTAATAACCTCTTGTCTGCAAACCTGAAGTCGTTTCGGTTGCAATGAAAGGAGTTTTGGGAAAGTTTTGCAAATGATGTTCGAAAGTTTGATGAGCATAATTGTATCCTATCAAATCTAAAACACCAGATCCGGCAAGCGGATTAATCGAAACATTCTTTTTCTCAAATTGTAAAGTTACTGCATCGATATTCATATTTACCGGTGGATTCATTCCTGCTGTTAGCGGTCGTGTTTTATCATTTAAACGTACTATTGCTGCTAATTCCTTCGCAATTTCAATTCCTGTTTCGTTCCATTGTTCCGGAATTTCATTTCCGATACTCCACATAAAAATACTTGGATGGTTACGGTCGCGAAGCAATTGATCGATTAAATCTTGTTTGTGCCACTTGTCCCAATCATTCGCATAATCGTATTTGGTTTTGTTTTGTTTCCACATATCAAAAGCTTCATCCATCACGATGAACCCCATTTTATCGCAAAGATCGAGGAGTTCGGGTGCAGGTGGGTTGTGTGACGTTCTAATTCCGTTCACCCCCATTTCTTTCAAAATCTCTAACTGACGTTCAATTGCGCGCGTATTAATTGCAGAACCCAACGGCCCTAAATCATGGTGCATACAAACTCCTTTTATTTTGACTTGTTTTCCATTCAAAATAAAACCTTGGTTCAGATCGAATTTAAAATCTCTGATTCCGAAATTGGTTTTGTATTCATCAATGATTTTATCATCAAACGAAATTTCGGTAACTGCTGTGTACAGTTCAGGTTTTTGATCTGACCATAATGCAGGATTTGCAACTTCAGCCGATTGCTTTACAATTTGATTTCCGTTTGCACTGATTGTTATATCTTGAGTAACCGATGTTACTTTGGTATCTTCTTTAAAAATAGTTGTCGTTACTTTTACCTTTTTATCTTCTTTATATTGATTTTTAATCGTTGTTTCAATATTTACAGAAGCTTTTTCAGCCGTAACTTTTGGAGTTGTAATGTAAGTTCCCCATTGTCCAATGTGAAGTTTGTCTGTTGTTTCGATCCACACATTTCTAAAAATTCCTGAACCCGAATACCAGCGTGAATTGGGTTGTTTTGAATTGTCAACCTTAACAATTATTTCGTTGTTTTTGTCTCCGTAATTTAAGTATGGAGTCATTTCATATTGAAAACCAATATATCCGTTTGGACGTTTTCCTAAAAAATGTCCGTTTACCCACACTTCGCTGTTTCTGTAAACACCGTCAAAAGTAATTGAAGTAATTTTTGTGCTGTCTGCTGCTGCAACTTTGAATGTTTTTTTGTACCAGCCCAAACCTCCGTTAAGCGATCCTCCTCCGTAACCGGCAGGACTTTTTTCATCAAATTTTCCTTCGATGCTCCAGTCGTGAGGAACATCTAAAGTTCTCCATTTTGTAGAAGTTCCTATAGTATCTTTATCAACAAGGCTGTCATTTAGATGAAAACTCCAATCTGAATTAAAAGAGACTTTTCGGTTTTCAAAATCAGTATTTTTCTTATTACAGCTACAAACTATAAAAAGTCCCAAAATTGTCAATGTCTTTAAAAAATTCAAATATTTCATCTTTCTTTAGATTAGTTCAAATAAATTTACCGATAATTATTTCAACTAATTACTGGAGGGTAAATTATTATTTTTCATGTATTTATTCTTGTACTTTTTAATCTTAAACTGATTTGATTTTGTCAAAAAAGCAACAAATAATTAAGACATCCCTAAACACTCTCTTTCAAAAAAAATAGTACATAAGATTGTATTTAGAGATGACTTTATTATTTAAAAAAGTGGTTTTAGATTATTAATTACTTAATACAAAGTGGAAAACCATATACTCACTTTTCACCTCATCACGTTTTCCAAACCAAATGTCAGTAACTACATTACCGGTTTTTGCTGTTTTAACAATTTTCCATTGGTTTTTTGTAGTAGTAGATACACTTGCCCAGGAATTGCCTATCGCAAATGAAGGATTTATTCCGCCAAAAGTGATAATATTTGTTCCATCAGTACTTGTTGTATAAGTCCCTGAAGTTGTAGTACCATCGCTCTTTACGGTTTTAACAGTTCCATCATCAGAAAAAGAGATTTTATTTTTCACTACAGTTGCCTGATCTGCTGCTGTAAATGCAGCCCAGTCCGGATAATCAGCTACAGTATTCCAAGGATTTAAAAATGCTCCTGTTAAATCTGTCCAGTTAAAAGGGCTGTCTTTGCTTAAGGCCCATGTCTTAGTGGTTGTAGTTGTAGTTGATAATAAATCATCGACACTTCCACCATTTAAATCAATTGCCGGATTTGGATCCGGAACATCTTTTGGTACCCAGTTATCGCTGTAGTCTTTTGATATAAAGTTAAAAACCAATGTTGCAGCACCATCACAACTTCCTTTTCTTAAAACACCAACTTGTAATGTGTTTTCTGTTAGTGACATAATTTTCATAGAGTGCCAATTATCTACACAATTTTCATTTTCATTGGTATGTAAAATAGTAGCATTAGAGGTAGTTAATGTTTTTGCATCAGCATCTAAAAAAAACGTCCCTGATTCCTGACCATAACTGGCCATCATTTTGTGATCTGTTTTTAAAAATGGACCGCCCTCTAAACTAAATGTCATGCTTCCATAATCACCTTTAGCAGCAATCCATGTGTTTCCTTTCCATTCCGGAAGCCAATTCCAACAACTAGCACCATAACATCCATTATCGCCACCTTCAAGCCATCCGTTATCTGCCCCATAAAAGTACATTGGGCCAATAAAATATTTCGAAACCCCATCTGCATTTAAATCCAAAAGCCAGGTTTTAGATTTTCCAACGCCACCTGTAAGTAAATTCCAAAGTGGGTCGTTTACATAATTTAAATTATCCTGAGTAACGGTCACAGTATAGGGATCCAACTCTACAATACCACCACCTGTTACTGCTCTAATTTTTATAGTATAATTTCCTTTAAAGGCATATTTTACCGTTTCAGTAGCTTTGTTTGATTTTCCTGTAACGTAATCCCAGGTCAGCACAACTCCAGGTGTTTTATTCGTTAATTTTACAGTATTCCCTCCCGGATCTACTGCAAAATCTTGTGTAATTTCATAATCAATATCCGACTTATCAGTCACAGCATCTAACGAATAGGTATCTGGTGAACAAGATGACATTAGGAGTACCAGCGTCAAAAATGTTGTAATTACTATTTTAATATTTTTCATTTTCTTTAGTTTTTAGTTAAAATTACCAGCCGGCATTTTGTTTTAAAACATTTCCTGACAATGTAATCTGCGTATTAGGAATTTGAGATAATCCTTTTGTTTCCTGAATTTTAGCAGCCGATATTGTTTTTGTTGTGGCAACTCCACCGCTTAACAAGGTTGTATTTTCTGCAATTTTTGACGAAGCTATACCAATTCCCTGACGTAATAAATCCCAATATCTTACACCTTCAAGAGCAAATTCTAAACGTCTTTCCTCCATGATATTTTCCTGAGTTGGTGGTAATGAAGCAAAGTTTGCTTTGTACGCTCTTTGTCTCACCTGGTCAAAATAAGACTGAGCACTTCCACTTCCTAATTCTGCTGCCATTAATAAAACATCAGCGTATCTTAATACCACATAATCCTGAAACTGACTGATATCCCAAAACTGGCTACCTAAAACAATAGGAAGTTCTTTTCCGTCCTTATCAATCATTGGGCAATATTTTTTATTGTAATAACCCGTATATTCTCTTTGGCTGTTTATTTTGTTGAACGCTATATTTTCTTCTTCAATTCCAATTACAGTTGCTCCGCGTCTTGTATCATTTGCAGCGTAATCATCCCATAATTTTGAGTTTACAGTTACTCCCCATCCATGCGCATAAGGGTAAGATGAAAACTCTCTCATTCCAAACATTACCAACCATGCGTTACCATCAGTATTCCCGTTATAATCACTAGTGTAAGTGTATTTTATAGAAAAAATGAACTCTTTATTGTTTTCTCCTGCATATTGATCAACAGATGCAGCTGGCCATAAAGTAGAAAAATCACTAACTAAACCATGACCACTAGACGAAATAACATCTTCCAAATGTCCTAAGGCCTGTGCTTTTGTTACAACCCCCGCTAAATCAGTTTTTCCGTAATATCCTGTGTAATATAAATATACACGGCCTAATAAAGATTTTGCGGCCCATTTTGTAATTCTTCCATTAGGTACAGAATTGTATGCTGCTGTTGGTAAATTGTCTGCTGCAAAAACTAAATCTTCAGCTATTACTTTATAAACTTCTTCAGGAGTTGCCTGTGGGATATTATCTGTTGAAGGAGCCGTTAATAAAGGTATATTCCCCCACAAACGCACCATTTCAAAATACACATAAGCTCTGATAAATTTAGTTTCAGACTCGTAAGTATTTCTTAAAGCAGTATCACCTTTCCAGTCAATCTGATCCATTTTTAACAAGAAAAGATTACAACGATAAATTGCTCTATAATAGGCAATCCAATTGTTATTAAGCAAGTCCACATCAGATGGAGAACGACTCTTGTCAAATTCATCTATCAATGCATAATTGTACCCATCTGAAGCACCGGTTCCTCCAAAACAATCATCAGACATCACTTCGCTTATTACTGGAACACCCAGTCCCGAAGCTCCTGTAGCCACCTGTAATCCATCATAACAACCTACTAATGCAGCATAAGCATCCTCTGTAGTTTTGTAAAAATTTGTATCCGTTTGATTTACCAATGGATCTGTTTCTAAACTACAAGAACCCAGAGACAATAAACTCAAACAGAAAATATATAAATAGGTATTTTTCATTGTTTTATTTATTAAAGTTTAACATTTAACCCCAACATATAGGTTCTTGGTCTTGGATAGTACCCTACATCTACTCCTGATGAAAATTTTTGATCATCATTTGAAGAACCAAATCCAATCTCAGGATCCATACCGTCGTATTTTGTAAAAGTGTAAAGATTTAATACTGAAAAGTAAATTCTGAACTGACTTGCAAAGAATGTTTTAGATTTATTCATTTTTGCTAAATCAAATCCTAAAGTAACCGTATTAATTCTTAAAAAATCACCATCCTGAACATACAAATCAGAAAATTGTGTAAAGTTTCTATTGTCTTCCGTTACCCTTGGCATTGAATTCGAAGAACCCTCACCATGCCAACGGCTTAAAATAGCAGATGTATAGTTTCCGAAAGCTCCTGATTGATTTCTATACGATTGTACAATTTGATTTCCGGCAACACCATTTGCCATCACTGAAAAGTCAAAAGCTTTATAATTAGCAGATAAAGAGAAACCAAAAGTAAAGTCCGGATTAGGATTTCCGATACTGGTTTTATCAGAGGCATCAATTTTATCATCTCTGTTCACGTTTTGATAAATAATATCCCCCGGAGCTGCACCTGGCTGTAATACTACACCACTCGCCGATTTATAATTATTAATTTGTTCCTGGTTCTGAAAAACACCTCCAGTTTTGTAACCCCAAAAATAACCTAATGGAAATCCGTTTTCTGCTCTGTAAAATTCTCCGGCATTATCATACAATTCATTACTCAATCCATGAATGATACCATCTGCAGTAGGTATTCGACCCACAGTATTTTTATTATATGCACCATTTGCGCTAACACTATAATTAAAGTCCCCAATTTTATTCTGATAATTAAGGCTAAGCTCAACCCCTTTATTAACAATATCACCTCCATTAATATAAGGGGCTACTTCAGCACCCGCAGTTGCTAAAATTGGAGCCAATATTAGCCAGTCCTTGTTCGTTTTTTTATAAACATCAAATGTTACACTTAAAGCATTATTTAAAAATCTGGCATCCAAACCAAGGTTAATCTGCTCTGATGCCTCCCATTTTAAGTCAGGATTTCCAAATCTATAAGGATATGTTCCCGGTGTAAGTACGCCTTCGGTATTACCAAAAATATAATTTGTGTTCTTTGATTGCATTAGACCTAAATACTGAAACGACCTAATACTCTGATTACCAACCTGACCCCAGCTTGCTCTTACTTTAAGGAAATTAATAGCTTGCGAATCTTTTAAAAATGCTTCATTTGAAGCAACCCAACCTGCAGATACTGATGGAAAATACCCCCATTGATTTCCCTGAGCAAATTTTGACGAACCATCTGCCCTAAGAGTTCCATTGAAGAAATAGGTATCTTTATAATTATAGTTTGCTCTTCCAAAATAAGACATCAGTCTATTTTCTTCTTTTTTACCCTTAATTGTTATTTTGGATCCGTCTTTATTAGTAGTATTGTCTATCCAGGCATGTTCTAAATCATTAAAAACAGAATCTGCATTGTTTGCTTCTACAGAAGTTTCTGCGTAATTAATATAAGATGTTCCTGCCATGGCTTCAAAATGATGATTTTCGGCAACATTAAATTTATAGCCTAATAAATTATCCCAGGTAATACTCCTGCTTTTGCTCATATTTTGATTCACTGTATCATAATTATTATTTGCATAAATTGATAAGTGATATACAGGCTTGTAAGAATGGCCTTCGGACACATAATAATCAAGTCCTAAAGTTGTTTTAAATGTTAGGTTTTTTATTGGTTCAACCTGTAAATAAACATTCCCTAATAACTTTTGATTATTACTTTCGTTTTGATTGTTATAATCCATAATCGCATAAGGATTTGCTACACCTGACAGCCATAGTTCGGTACTCTTTGTAGTATCAAAATAATTACCATCGGCATCATACATTGGTAATAATGGAGTGGTCTGAAATGCACTTCTTAAAGAATTATTGTATTGGTTTCCAACTCCAATACCGTTTTTATCTACATAAGCAAAACTTAAATTCTGTCCCAAAGTAAGCACATCTTTATACAGTTTATGTTCTGAATTGAATCTGAAATTGTAACGATCATAATTGGATAAGTCTTTACCTCCAACAATTCCTTCCTGCCCCAGATAAGATAATGAAGTAGAATAAACAGAAGTATCAGAACCTCCCGAAGCACCAAATGAAAAGTTTTTAGTAGCTGCATTATCCGTGAGCATTTTATCCATCCAGTTGGTGCCTTTTCCTAATCCGGCAATCTGGTCATTAGTGAAATAAGGATTTTTACCGGAGTTTACAGCAGCTTCATTTAAAATAACAGCATATTCTTTAGCATCTAACAAATCAACTTTTCTGGCTACAGACTGTACGCCATAATACTGATCGAAAGTAATTTTTCCCGGAGAGCCTCTTTTTCCCTTTTTGGTTGTTACCAAAACCACTCCGTTCGCAGCTTGTGATCCATAAATAGCAGATGAAGCGGCATCCTTTAAAACGGAAATTGACTCAATATCAGAGTTGTTTAGATAGGTAATATCTCCGGTAAGTATCCCATCTACAACATAAAGCGGGTTGCTGCCTCCAGTAGTCCCCAAACCTCTGATAACCACATTCATTTTTTCTCCCGGCTGTCCGGAAGTAGATGTAATTTGAAGTCCGGCTGCCTGCCCTTGCAGTCCCTGGAGTGCATTTATAGTATTTGTTTTAGCCAGGCTTTCACCAGAAACCTGTGTAATAGCAGTCATTACGGCTGTTCTTTTTTGTGTACCGTACCCAATAACTACAACTTCTTTAAGATCTGCTGCTTCGGTTTGTAAGGTTACATTAATTGTTTTTTGAGTTCCAACCGTGACACGCTGTGTTTTAAATCCCATAAAACTGATTGCAATGACATCACCTGTTTTTGCTTCCAACCTGAAATTTCCATCAAAATCTGTAGAGGTTCCTCTTTTTGTTCCTTCAATTGTTACACTAGCACCGGGAATTCCCATACCATCGTCTGCCGATTTTACATTTCCGCTTACAAATTGGGATTGCTCTTGTGCAAAACCCGACTGCATCGTAAATACGCTAAGCAACAGCATCAGGTAAAACTGGAGCATTGTTGGTTTAATACAATAATTGCTTTTCATAATAATTAATAATTTGGTTAAATTTTGTTGTTAGTTGTTTTTAATCTGATTAATGAATCTTCTAAATAATTTGTCCCACTATTTTTTAGTCTGCCTCTAAACAATGAAGTTCTCCGCTTGCACGTTCTGTTTTACGTCAATGGACCGAAATTTTCTATTCTTAATTTAAATCTGTTGTAATAATTAATTCTTAGGCAGATTTTTTTTTGATTATGGTATCTAAATGATGTTTTCATGAGACTTTCCGAATTACTTCCTGTAAAAAAAAATTTGAGGTTTAATTAATAGTTTTTTGTTACCAGCTTACTTATAGTCAAAAAGAATTTATCTTATGGTTAATTTGACTACAAGTGTAATGCAATTTTTCTATATTAACAAAAAATTAGCATGATTTTTTTACTATTCAGATAATTTTGAAGTTATTTTTATTAAATAACTACATTATTTAATTTAACCGAAGCAATAATTATTGATAAATATTCATTTAATATATTTTATTATTGTTATTTTAAAACCAATCATTCACTTTTACATCATTAAGTTTAAAAATTTTAATCTTTTTGTAATCATTTTAAAAATATGTAAACTTTTAAGAGCATCTATTCTTTTTATTTATTTAATTTGTCAAAATTTTTAACAAGCATGGCTGATAATTTAGATGATGATATTATCGTAAAAAATGATTCTTCAGTGATGAATGCCATTACTATTGACTGTGTTATATTTGGTTTTGACAAGGGAAGCCTTGAAATACTTCTAATTCAACACGCAGAAGGAATAAGCAAAGGAAGATGGGGACTCCCGGGAGGATGGATTAATAAAAAAGAAAGCACTGATAATGCTGCTCACCGCCTGTTAAATGAACTGACCGCATTAGATCACATCTATCTCGAACAACTGAAAGCATTTGGAAATCCGGATCGATTTCCGCTGAGGCGTGTTATTACAATTGGCTACTATGCCTTAATTAAAAGAGAAGATTACAATATTCAGGCTGGTTTTACGGCATCTGATGCCAAATGGTATAAGATCAATGAAATTCCGGACTTGATTTATGATCACAATGAAATACTGGCTTATAGTCTGAAACATTTGCGGGACAGAGTTCGTCAGGCACCAATTGGATTTAATCTTTTGCCGGAAAAGTTTACACTGTTGCAATTGATGCATTTGTATGAAGAAATATTAGGAATCGAAATGGACAAGTCAAATTTCAGACGAAAAATTCTTCATATGAAATTACTTGTCGCCCTTGATGAAAAGCAACAGGATGTTTCGCACAGGGCAGCCAAACTATACAAATTTGATTCGGAGATTTATACAAAACTTACTGAAAAAGGATTTAATTTTGAATTTTAAAATCAGCTCATAAAGCAAACAAATGGCATTTTTACACTCTAAAAAAACTTCCAAAACGTATAGCGGAGAACCTCCTGCAATTCAAAACCCGGTCATCGACGGAGTTACGATCGACTGTGTCATATTTGGATTTAACAAAGGAAACCTCGAAGTGCTACTGGCTCATCATGCCGAAGGAGAAAGTATTGGAAAATGGGGGCTTCTTGGAGGCTGGCTCAAAAAAGAAGAAAGTTCTGATTATGCAGCACAACGAATTTTGTATGAACTAACCAGTCTGGACAACATTTACCTGGAGCAGTTAAAAGCATTTACAGATCCCAATCGTGTGCCCGGAAGAAGAGTTGTGACCATTGGTTATTACACATTAGTGAATCGCGAAGATTATAATGTAAAAGCCGGTCTTACCTTAATGGAAGCGACCTGGCATAAAATCAACGAACTGCCGGATTTGATTTTTGATCATAGGGAAATTTTACAATTCAGCTTAATGCAACTTCGTAACAGAGTGCGTCAGGCCCCAATTGGATTCAATCTTTTACCTGAAAAATTCACTTTATTGCAACTAATGCATCTTTACGAAGAAATATTGGGAATCGAACTCGACAAATCAAATTTTCGAAGAAAAATTCTGCATATGAAATTACTCGTTGCCTTAGATGAAAAACAACAAGATGTGTCCCACAGAGCCGCTAAATTGTACAAATTTGATTCAGAAATCTACAA
Organism: Flavobacterium chungangense LMG 26729; assembly: GCF_000735715.2. Lineage (NCBI taxonomy): Bacteria > Pseudomonadati > Bacteroidota > Flavobacteriia > Flavobacteriales > Flavobacteriaceae > Flavobacterium > Flavobacterium chungangense. The sequence continues at coordinate 51,176 of NZ_JASY01000004.1, read as the reverse complement.
AAAACTGACTGAAAAAGGATTTAATTTTGAGTTTTAAGACCGTAATTTAATTTTCAAAATCAACTATCGGGCAACTACATTCCAGAATCCAAAACTTTGCGCTATCTTTGCGCCTTAATATTATGCGCTAAAGCAATTGCTACAGTGCAATTTATACCCGAAAAAGACTAAAACTCAATTAGAGAATTGATATATTAAAATGAAGAAGATACGTAACTTTTGCATTATTGCACACATTGACCACGGTAAAAGTACACTGGCAGACCGATTACTGGGCGCTACACAAACCGTTACAGCACGTGAAGAAAAAGCACAATTGCTTGACAACATGGATCTGGAACGTGAGCGTGGAATCACCATTAAAAGTCACGCCATTCAGATGGAGTACACTTACAAAGGAGAAGAATATATTTTAAATTTAATTGACACTCCCGGTCACGTTGACTTTTCATACGAAGTTTCACGATCTATTGCGGCCTGCGAAGGTGCACTTTTGATTGTGGATGCTGCACAAAGTATTCAGGCACAAACGATTTCAAATTTATATTTAGCTTTAGAAAATGACCTGGAAATTATTCCGGTTTTAAACAAAGTTGATTTACCAAGTGCTAACCCTGAAGAAGTTAGCGATGATATTATCGATTTACTTGGATGTAAATTAGAAGATATTATTCACGCATCCGGAAAAACAGGTTTTGGTGTTGAGAACATTCTTGCTGCTATTATCGAAAAAATTCCGGCTCCAAAAGGAAATCCGGAAGAACCATTACAGGCTTTGATTTTTGACTCGGTTTACAATCCGTTTCGTGGAATCGAAGTTATCTTCAGAGTTGTAAACGGTGAAATCAAAAAAGGGCAAAAAATTAAATTCATGGCTACGGACAATGAATATTTTGCTGACGAAATTGGAACTTTAAAATTAAATCAGGTTCCTAAAACTGTTGTTTCTGCCGGAGATGTTGGTTATTTGATTTCTGGAATTAAAGAAGCACGCGAAGTAAAAGTTGGTGATACGATTACGGATGCAAAAGTGCCGACAACCAATATGATTACCGGTTTTGAGGACGTAAAACCAATGGTATTTGCCGGAATTTATCCTGTTGATACAGAAGATTACGAAGATTTACGTTCTTCGATGGAGAAATTACAGCTTAACGATGCTTCGCTCGTATTTGCTCCAGAAAGTTCTGCAGCATTAGGATTTGGTTTCCGTTGCGGATTCTTAGGAATGCTTCACATGGAAATCATTCAGGAACGTTTAGAGCGTGAGTTCGATATGACTGTAATTACTACAGTTCCTAACGTTTCGTATTTGGCTTATACCAAAAAACATCCGGAAACTGCATTAATCGTAAACAACCCTTCTGACTTACCGGAACCTTCAAAACTGGACAGAGTTGAAGAACCGTTTATCAAAGCAACCATCATTACAAAAGCTGATTTTGTTGGAAACGTAATGAGTTTATGTATTGAAAAACGTGGTCAAATTACCAATCAAACGTACTTGACAACAGAAAGAGTGGAATTGAATTTTGATATGCCTTTGGCAGAAATTGTATTCGATTTTTATGATCGTTTAAAAACAGTTTCTAAAGGGTATGCTTCTTTCGACTATTCTCCAATTGGAATGCGTACTTCGAAATTGGTAAAACTTGACGTTCTTTTAAATGCTCAGACAGTTGATGCACTTTCTGCATTGATTCACGAAGATAACGCATATAATATCGGTAAAAAAATGACCGAGAAATTACGCGAATTGATTCCAAGACAGCAATTTGATATTCCTATTCAGGCTGCAATTGGAGCAAAAATTATTGCTCGTGAAACGATTAAAGCACTTCGTAAAGACGTTACCGCAAAATGTTACGGTGGAGATATTTCGCGTAAGCGTAAACTGCTTGAAAAACAGAAAAAAGGTAAAAAACGTATGAGACAGGTTGGAAACGTTGAGATTCCGCAAGAGGCGTTTATGGCTGTTTTGAAGCTTAACGACTAGTTTTTTTAGAAAATAGAATAAAAAAGAATATAGAGAAAACCTGATGATGAAAATTATCAGGTTTTTTGTTTATTTATAATCAAAAAATCACACTAAATGGATCAATATCGAATTAGCCTAAATAAATTAAAATATACTGATCTAAAAGACAAATCAGAAATTACATTCTCTGGAGATATTATTGTTTTTGACAATGGTGATTTAGGAGGTCAATCTGTGGTTTTCAAAAATAAAACTTTTAATTGTTCAAAATTAATTTTTGAAAATTACACCCATGAAGATTTATATGTTCATTTCTATGATTGTACTTTCAATTGTGAGTTAGAATTTGACACCTGTGAATTTGAGGATCTAACATTCATTTCCTGCGATATACAACGCAAATATTTAGTTATTGTAAATTCGAATATAAATTATCTTTCATTTAAGGAAAATACTAATGACATTCGTAATGTAAAAACGAATAACATAAAGAATGGTGAAATTGAGATAAATGGAGGTAAAATTAATTCTATTGACATTGAAAATATAAATTTTGAAAAAGGAAATCTTAAAATTGTAAATTTAGATTCTATAGAAAATTGTTCAATTATTCGTTCAACTCTTAATTCCATCATTATTTCTCACTGTAATTTTAAAAGTCATTTCGAATATTTTGGCAACAAAACCGCATCAAGTTTAAATTCTGCATTATTTAATCATTGTGTGTTCAATCATTCTAGTTTTTTCAAAACAACTTTTAATTCTGACACAAAATTTTCTGATTGCAAATTTCTAAATATTGCAAAATTTGAAGCTACTGGTGATGAAATAAAAACAACATTGAAATTTGATGACTGTGAATTTTTAAAACAAGTAAGTTTCAATAAATCAAGAATCCACAAAATCTCATTTAATAATTTAAAATTCTTTGATATCATTTCTTTACAAGAAACATATTTTGATATTGTAGATATTGATAGAACTATTTTTGAAAAGCAAGTATATTTTGATGATATTCAAATTAAACAAATATATAAATGCAATATAAGAACTATTAGAACCATTAAATTGCAATTGCAAAAAGCTGAAAATAAAATTGATTATAATCGCTTTAGAATTTATGAATTCAACGCTTTCAGAGATGATATAAAAAAGAAATTAAAAGAATTTGAAAAAGACAAAGATCATTTAAATCATAGAGCAAGAGAACCAAAACAACTAAATAGAGATTTATTTATTTTAAATATCAGTGATATTGTTTCTGAATATGGAACAGACTGGAAAAGAGCAATGAAATTTACTTTGCTAGTTGGTTCAATAATTTACATTCTTTTCTTTATTTGTGAAAATTATGATCATGAAATTACATTATGTGACTGGAATAATTGGAAACGCTTCATCTCCGGTGCATTTAGATTCTTTTTAGTTACAGATTTTTACACCCCATTAGAAAATGATCGAACTTACCTAACAAATCCATTAAGTTGGTTTATTTTTATAATTGGAAAAATTGTAATTGCTTTCGGCATTTATGAAATGATCCAATCCTTCAGAAAATTTAAAGCGTAAATCATTTTTTCATTAACCTTATAATTATGGAAACTAAAAAATTCAACATTAGTACTGAAATCCCGATTGAGCATCAGGAAATTGTTTTAGACAGAATGGAAAAAGCCAAAATAAACCCTGAAAGACTTTTAGACTGGGATGAAGTTTCTAAAAATTTATAATTGAATCAGATTTGTAATTAATACTAACCCAATAACCTACAAGCTATTGGGTTTTCCTTTTTTACGAAATAAGACCTCCACAAATTCCCAGTCCTACGATTAAATATACGGCTCCCATAATAAAAAGCACTTTTGCTGTTTTTGGATTGTTTCTTTTTACTGCAAATCCAATGATTGTAAATAAGATAGGTGGCCCCACCATAATCGAAACAAAAAATGCAACCAATCCGTCTAAATTCCCTACTTCTAATGCTGTCATCATTTTATATATTAGTTCTAAGTTGTTCTAATCTTTCTATTTTATCGTCTCTGTAAAACAAATTCATGGTTTCAAAAGGAATTATTTTATTATCCTTATTGACAATATGCACACATGATTTTTTTATAGCTCTTACATCAAAATTATAGGCATCTATAAATTGCATAATGATGATGCGAAACAAATTATCATAACCCAAATTGGGTGCATCAATATTGGGCAGGCAGCAGAGAATTGATTTCAGGTTTTCTTCAGCGACTTCTACTGAATTTCCTGTACTGAATAATTCTATCATTTTTCCGCGAAGCACTTCATCCTGTTCGTAAATGATGGTGTTTTTACTATTGTCTAACAAGTCATTTGGATTGATGTACCGTGTAAGCGGAAATACCTCATCACCCAATTTCAAGGCATATCCCATTACCAAAGCATCAGGATTACAGGGAACGGGCAGCAAATCATCTGAATTGAAAATGGAAGTTTGTTCCAAAATTTTCCTTCTGACCTCGGTTAATGTCATCCTGTCTTTTTCCGGATCAAAATTTTCCAGTCTTCCGGCGATTTGTGTTGGCTGAAAAGTCACTCCTCTGATGCATTTTTGTTTTAATGCAAATTCAATTATTTTTCCAATTTCATTATCATTGAGCCCTTTCTGAAGCGTAACCACCAATGTTGTAGACAAATTTACTTCGTTCAGATTCTCCAACGCTTGTTTTCTTATCTCGCTTAGATCGGCACCACGCAATTCCTGCAATACACTGTCTTTAAAAGAATCAAACTGTAAATAAATTTCAAAATCAGGTGAATATGCTTTCAGCTGTCTGGCGAATTCTTTGTCTTTGGCAATCTTGATTCCATTTGTATTCAACATTAAATGCTTTATCGGAAGGGATTTTGCGTAGTCTAAAATCTCAAAAAACTGAGGATGAATAGTAGGTTCACCACCACTAATCTGCACAACATCAGGTTCCTTTTCATTTTTAACAACCGTATCCAGCATTCTTTTTATTTCTTCCAGTGTTCTGTGTCTTCCGTATGAAGGAGATGATCCGGCATAACAAGTCGGACATGTCAGATTACACCGATCTGTAACTTCAACAACAGTCAGGCAGGAATGCTGTTCGTGATCCGGGCATAAACCGCAATCATACGGACAGCCATAATGGGTTTTGGTATTAAAGGTATAAGGCATCTCTGATGGCTTATTATAGTTTCGGATATTTTTATAATATTGAATATCATCCGCAATTAATACCTTTGAACTTCCGTGTTCCGGACATCTTTTGAGCATGTAAACATTCCCATCTTCAAAAACAATTTTTGCATCAATACGCTTTAAGCATTCCGGACAAAGGCTTAACGTAAAATCATAATAAGTGTACTTTCTAACTGGCATTTTTTACGAATAGATTTAAAATTGTTTTGTGATAATATAATAGACAAATTAAACATAAAATCTGAATGGAGCTTATTCCTGCAACAAAGAAATGATTGGGTTTTATAAATTCTATAAAAAACCGGAATGCGAAATAAGAAATCATAAAATACTGAAATAACAAGCCGTTTGGTAGATTTTTGCTTTGGAGTTTCTTTAAGAAAAGAAATAAAACAACTAAAAAAACCAATTCATACAAAGCAATTGGATGCCGCTGTATGTTATCGCCAAGATTCATTCCCAGGAAAAAAGAAGTAGCTTCTCCATATGTGAATTCATTTGTTCCGGATAAAAAACAGCCGATTCTCCCGATAAAAATTCCCAGGATAATTGGAAACGTAAACAGATCCCCGGAAGATTCTCTTTCACCAATAATTTTTTTAGCTATTTCTACGCCTAAAAGTCCGCCAAAGAGACCTCCCATAATTGTTTTTGTATTGAACAGATCTATAATCGATTTAAAATCTGAAATAAAAACAGGATTTTCTAAAAAACCAACTATTCGGGAACCCAAAAAAGCCCCTATAGCTGCTCCTAAAATAATCGATAACCGATTAATTGTGATGATTCTGTCGACATTTCTTTTTCTTAAAAAAGCATAATACCGATACCCGATAAAAAAGGCTAAATATTCTAAAACTAAATGAATATTAATTTCATAACCAAACCATACGGGCTCAAACGGAATCTTCATTTATAATTATTATTCGGATTTTAATTTAATACTACAATTCTGTAAAGATGCGAAAATTTATTGTTTTTAACTCTTTGCGATAAATACTATCTTTGAAAAAAAGCTTAAAATGGACGAAACCCCAAAACGATTTGACCGAATTGTCGCCATCCTGATTCAATTGCAATCTAAGAAAATTGTAAAAGCGCAGGAATTGGCGGATCGTTTTGAATGTAGTCTGAGAACCATTTACCGGGACATCAGAACGCTTGAAGCTTCGGGAGTTCCTATTTACAGTGAAGCCGGAGTTGGTTATGCTTTGATGGAAGGTTACCGATTACCTCCGGTGATGTTTACACGCGAGGAAGTGAGCAGTTTCATCGCTGCCGAAAAACTGATGCAGAAATTTACTGATCCGTCTTTAGGGAGCCACTATGCATCGGCGATGTATAAATTGAAATCGGTTTTGAGAAGTACCGATAAAGATTATCTTTCGAATATTGAATCGAGGGTAATGATGCAGACTGCTGAACCGCTGTTTAATGACAATTCTCCTAATACATTAGCGGTTCTTTTTGAAGGAATTGCCGAGAAAAAGCAAATACTGCTGACTTACAAAACTTTTGCAAAGGACGAAACTACGCAACGGAATTTAGAACCTGTAGGTGTATTTCACGACAATAACAACTGGTATTTTCTGGGCTATTGCCATTTGAGAAAAGATTACCGACAGTTTAGAACCGACAGGATTCAGTGTATTAAAAAAACCGAACTTGATTTCACCATTGAACACGATTCTCTGGAAACCTATCTGACTAAAACAGAAACCTGCCCGACTACAAAAGTCAGAATCTTAATTGATAAAAAAATAGCACGCTATTTATCTACTGAAAGAAAATATCATGGTTTTATCTCTGAGAGAGAAGTCGACGGACAAATCGAAATGACTTTTATGTGTCGTGATATAGATAATGGTTTCCCTCGTTGGTTTTTAATGTTTGGAGATTACGCCACAATTCTCGAGCCTGAAAGTCTTAAAACAAGAGCTTTGGAGCTATTAGAAGTCAATAGACTAAGGCTTTTGTAGAAAAAAAACTCCTAAAGAAACTAAGTTGCATTAGGAGTTTTTTTGATTTTTAATGCTGCTGTTTTACAACATTATAAAAATTATAATCGGTATTTGAGGCATCTGTGATTCCGATATTTCGACCCATTGTTACAATCTGACCTCTGTGATAAGTGCCATGATTGATAACCTGAAGCAGATAATCAGAAATTGGCAGTTCGCATTCAAACCAAGGATTAACGATTTTAACTTCTTTGACTAAATCTTCTTCCGACAATGAATTGATTAAATGTTTCAATTTTACAGATGAATTTAATAAGCCTTCAAAGATTTCTTCTTTCGACAATTCACTTTCCGGTTTCTTTTCTAATAAGTCAGCTTCAGAAATAACAGAAAACCAATATTCTTCTGTAGACCAAATGTGATCAAGTGTTTTTATAATTGTTGAGAAACTTGAAGGTACTTCTGCATACAGCAATTCATCAGATTTCGGCGAAAGCCAGTTTACGAATTGCTGGTTTACCCATAAATTATAATCTGCATAATTGGACATTATTCTTTTTAAACTCATAGCCATTAATTTTAGATTTATTCAACAAAGTTACAGAATTTTTCTACAATTATCTTTCCCAGAAAAATGGCGGTTCGATGTTTAAAGCTCTTAAATACACATAAGCCTGCCCTCTGTGATGCACTTCATTGTCAATAAAATATAAGATATTCTGAATAATCGGGAACTCATATTGCCCGAAAAGGTTAAAAGTCTCGTTGAAATCCTCTACTGATAATTGCTCCCAATATTTGTTGATTTCTGCTGTGGCTTCATCCCATTTTTCAAGATACTGCGCTTTGAAAATCAATTTTTCTTCTGCTTCAGTATAAGGCTGGCTTTCACGATTTACAATTGCTTTAAGCCCCGGAGCAGCAATTGCCAGAAGCTCATCTACTAATTTTGCAAAAGGCCGCATTCCTCCAATTGAAAATTCGAAGAAATCTTTTTCCGGAAAAAGTTCAATCAAACGACGCGTTAATGCTCGGTGCCCCTGCCAGTGTTTCAATAAATCTTCTGAAGTGATTACTTGTGCTTCTAATGTTTTCATGATTTTAAAGTTTTAATTTGTTGATACTTCAAAATTATTGAGGGTCGGTGACAACAGTTTGTCAGCAGGAAATAAAAAAATAAATATATTTTTATTTCCTGCTGTAGAGATGCACAGCAGTGCATCTAACAGCCAGTAATACCAGACAATTCACCTAAGGCTATACGCACTGCTGTGTGTCTCTACAGAAAATCTATATTGTAATTTTATTTGTTTTTTAACCATTCGAATAAACGATTAGCATCTTCAAATTTAAACAATTGAGTTCCTTCGTTCATAGTCGCTGCTGACCCGCAGGCTACTCCCCAACGAATCACTTCTTTCAGGCTTTTATTCTGTGATAATGCCCAAACCATTCCTCCCACCATACTATCGCCTGCCCCCACAGTGCTTTTTTTGGCAACGTTCGGGGCCGGAACAAATTCGTACTCGTCTTTTGTAACCAAAACGGCTCCTTGAGGCCCAAGTGAAACTACAACAATTTCAGCTCGTCGATCAGCTATAATTTTTTTAGCAGCTTCGTTTACCTCATCAATTTCTAAGCGTTCTACACCAACTAATTTTGCCAATTCTCCAACATTGGGCTTGATCAGGTACGCACCTGTTTCTAAAACTTTTTTTAAAGCCTCTCCCGAAGTATCAACGATTAATTTAGAATTGGATGTTTTGGCAATTTCAGCTACTTTCTGATAAAAATCTGATGGTAGGCCTTCATTTAAACTTCCGCTTGCTACCAAATATTTTGGTTTAAAATTCGAAATGGTTTCCAAAAGCTTTTCAACTTCTGAATCCGCTAAAATATCTCCTGTAAATCCAAAACGATATTGCGAATTGGTATTATCATCAACAGCGATGAAATTTTCTCGAGTTGCGGTTTTAGTTTCAATTGCTTCAAAGTCTATTTTTTCTTTGTTTACTAAATCCTTTAACATTTCTCCAACAGGTCCACCGGCTGTAAAGACTGCCAATGAGCTTCCATGCATACGGTAAATAGCTTTAGAAACATTTATTCCGCCACCACCGGCATCAAATAATGGGTCTTTGCATCTTATTTTTTGTTCTGCAATCAATCCTGAAAAATGTGTGCTTTTATCTACTGAAGGATTTACGGTTAAAGTAACTATATCAAATGATTTCATCTTTTACAATATTTAGAATATATGGTTTGAATTAAACTTCTATGCAATTTAACAAATTAAAAACTGTAAAATCATTTTTTGTTAAACACAAACATAAATCATAAAATACTGACAATCATGAATTTAAATTGAAATAATTTCGTAACTTTAAGTAACGGAATTAATAGAATATGAATTATGAGAGCTGCTCTGCTTATGATTTTATTATTTTATTCGGCCATATCTTCATCACAAGGAATTATAGTCGACACTACAACTTTGGCTATACCTGAACTAGTTCGACAAGAGTTAATGCAGAATGCCTGTGCTAATGAAAGCAACTTCAAATTTTCATCACGGCTGGGTATTGGAAAATTCACCAATACCAATCCTAATTTTCCAATTACACACGGAATTATTATTCGGAATGGGATTACAAAACATACTGAAGGCTCTTATACAGGAGGGGTCAATGAAAGCAGTCGGTTAAACACTTCCAATGATAATGATTTACAGAATATAAGTAATGAAAACGGGCAGATTGTACCCATTACTGATGTGAGTTATCTTCAGTTTGATTTTACGCCTTTGTCGAGTAATTTTAGTTTTGATTTTCTTTTTGCTTCGAATGAATATGGGGAATTTCAATGTGGTTTTAGTGATGTTTTTGCCTTTATCCTGACCGATTTAACAACTGGGGTTTCCAAAAATCTTGCCGTAGTTCCGGGAACAACAACACCTGTTTCGGTCAAAAATATTCGGGATCAGCAGTACAATTCTGCCTGCTTATCTGCCAATTCCAATTTATTTGACCGTTATAATGTAACCAATCCGGCAGGGTCTGCTATCAATATGAGAGGAGAAACTAAAATTTTAACAGCTTCTTCAACCGTAATCCCGAACAGGACTTATAGTATAAAGCTGGCCATTGGTGATTATAACGACAGTAATTATGATTCGGCAGTTTTTATAAAAGGAGGCAGTTTTATAACCACAATGGATTTAGGACCGGACAGAATCATTTGTGAGGGAGAAAATGTCACATTGCAGTCGGGACTTGCGGGGAATTACGATTATGTCTGGACTCTGGATGGAGCTGTAATTCCCGGAGAAACAAACAGCTCTCTCACACTTCATAAAGCCGGAACTTATGGTGTTACAGCAACACTATCTGGTTGTGTGATAAAAGACGAAGTTAGTATTGGCAATTTAGTCATTGCAGCTCCCAAAAACCTAACTACATGTTATAACGGAAACTCTGCTTATCAATACAACTTAACTCAGAATAATTTGGCGGCATTGAAACTGAATCCGGCAGAATATGCTCTTTTTTATTATAATTCGTTACAAGCAGCCAATACAAACGGACCGGCTATTCCTGATAATCAATTAACTTCTTACACTAGTGCCGGTAATGAGACGATATATATAAAAGTGGTACATGTTTCCAACAATAATACCTATTGCAATACTATACTTGTATTTGATTTGCTTGTGACGGCTCCAATCAACATTGTAAAACCACCGGATCTGAGTGTTTGTGATAATAATTCCGGAGTAAGTGTTGATTTAACTCTTCAGGAAACCGCCATACTTAATGGATTAAATCCTTTAGACTATAAAATCAGATATTACAAAACCCAAACAGAAGCAAACAGTGCGACAAATAGTATAACAAATCCAAAAGTTTTCAACACTTCCTTGTCTCAATCACCACAAACTATCTGGGTAAGAGTCGAAAATATTTCAAGTTCGCCTTGTTATGCAACAGTAAATTTCAATATAATTATTTACGCTCTCCCGCAAGTAGATGATATTCCAAATGTTGTTGCCTGCTACAGCTACACATTGCCTACCATTTCATTTGGTGAATACAATACAGCGCCAAACGGAACAGGAACCAAATTGAATGCCGGCGATATCATCACCAAAAGTGGTGTTTATTATATTTTCAATAAATCTAATACAAACAGTTGTACTAATGAGAATTCCTTTAATGTAGTCCTGATTTATGAAATTACTTTTAAAAAAGAAGCCTGCGGCCAATATGTAGTTCCGCGCGTACCTGCAGGTGGTTTTTTTACTGCTGCTGGGGGAAAAGGAAATACAATTTCGGCAGGAACTATATTTACAACAGATCAGACTATTTACTATTATGCTACAATAAACGGAGCTGTTTGTCGTGACATAGCAGTGCCCTTTATAGTATACCCATTACCGGCAATAGAAAAACCTGCTAATGTAGTGACTTGCAATTCATACACACTTCCTCCTTTGACAAACGGAAATTATTATACTTCATCTGGCGGCTTAGGTACCCGTTTAAATGCAGGAGCCAATATCACTACCACCCGAACGCTATATGTTTTTGCAGATGATGGAAGATGTACCAATGAACATTCTTTCAGAATTAACATTATTAATGCATCAGGCTTTGTTCCCATTTCAAAATGTGGAAACTATATTTTACCGCCTGTTGCTGTAGGTGGCTATTATACCGCCCCGGCCGGACAGGGGCAAAACATTCCTGCCGGAACCAACATTACTTCTTCACAGACTGTTTACTATTATGCTGTCACCACAACTTCTCCTAATTGTACCGATAACTTAAAATATGAAATTACCATAAAAACCCTGCCCTTGGTAGATACCCCTGCCAATAGATTGGAATGCGAGCGCTATGTCCTTCCTCCTTTAGTAAACGGAAAGTATTTTACCAAAACCAACGGCGGAGGAAAACAATTAAAAGCTGGAGACATCATCACTACAACACAGACCATTTATGTGTATGACGTTGGAACAGAGTGTACCAACGAACATAGTTTTATTGTAGAAATCAGGAAACGCCCTTTGGTAGATAGTTTTACAGATGTAGTTACCTGTACAGCTTTTAAACTTCCTGTATTGAAAAACGGAAAATACTACACCGCAACCGGAGGTCCGCACGGCCAGGGAACCCAAATTAACGAAGGAACGCTCATAAACACAACCCAGACTATTTACATCTATAATGAATGGGCTGATTTTACAGGCTGCAGTAATGAAACTTTTTTTAAAGTGAATTATAACGGAATAGATGTTGGAAACTTCGAAAATATAAATGTTTGCGACAGCTATACGCTCCCCAATTTAACTTTAGGGAATTATTATTCACAGCCCGGAGGAAAAGGCCCTGTTATTCCAGGCGGGACTATATTGCGAACCTCACAAACTATTTATGTATATGCTGTTGTAGGGAATCGATTGATTTGCACCAGCGAAAAAAGTTTTACAGTTACTATTTCTGTTACACCTATACTGACCAGTACTGCAGACGTTGCCATTTGTCAAAGCTATACACTGCCTGTCTTAGCTGTTGGAAAATATTATAGCGGCCCAAATGCAACCGGAACTCCTCATTTTGCGGGAGAACAAATAACCTTTAGCCAAAAAATGTACATCCATGCCTCGGCTCCTGCCAATTTCAATTGTGCTGCACAGGATGATTTTGATATTACTATTTATCCATTAAAAGATCTGACATTAAAAAACGCCATAATCTGTGTCGATTACGAAACAGGAGCAGCACTCAATTCAGTACAATTGAGTTCAGGACTTAATCCTGCCGATTACACGGTTGACTGGTTTCTGAACGGAAACAAAGTAAACACAGGAGCCAATTATACAGCGACCAAAAATGGAACTTACACAGTCGTCAGTATCAAAAAAATACCCACAATTGACGAATGTGGTTACAATCCTGCAACAATAATTGTGGATAAATCCAGCCCGGCGGTTGCTTCATTAACCGTAGAGGATGACTTTGAAGAAAATATAGACATCATAGTAAACACAAATGGTTTTGGAACCTACGAATATCAAATGGATGGTGGCGATTTTCAAACCAGTAATGTCTTCTCCAATGTTGATTCAGGAGAACATATTGTTACAATAAGAGATACCAAAGGAAATTGCCAAAATCTATACTTAACTGCTAATGTGCTCAAGTATCCCAAATTTTTCACTCCAAACAATGACGGCTTTAATGACAGGTGGAATATTCCCGATCTCGCTTTTCAGCCAGATGCCGTTATCAATATATACGATCGCTATGGTAAATTCCTAATACAGATCAAGCCTTCCGGTTCGGGTTGGGATGGAAATTACAACGGAAATCCGCTTCCCACCACCGATTATTGGTTTCACGCAACCTACACAAAAAACGGAGTAACACAAGTATTTAAGGCACATTTTAGTATGAAACGATAATCATTTGGGCGTGCCACCATCCCGGTAAGAGAGCCAAACTACTTTACGGTTATTCGCCCTCTTACCGGGATGCTGTCAGTCTGTCCGCGTTACTTCGGTAACCTGCTCCCATCCTTCACGCTCGCAAGAACTTTAGGATAAAAAATACGAATGTTCGTTTTTGTAAGTTTGTTACTATTATTATTTATATTTGAAAAAAATAATGCAATACAAACATTCGTATATACATCCCAATTTGGGTAGATTAGCGAATGTTTGTATCGTATATATACAAGTTAGGCACAATTATTATGGAAAAACAAGAAATACAAGTACACTACGAAAATAATCATAAGCTCTATTTAAGGCTAGCCGAAAACATTAAACAAGCTTTAATAACTTTTCTTTCTGAACAACAAATCTCATACCACACGATATCTTCGAGAGTAAAAGAATTTGATTCATACTTTGAAAAAATCGAACGAAAAGGATATGATAAACCAATAGAACAGATTGAAGACTTTTGCGGTTTAAGAATTATATGTTTTTATCCGTTAGATCTAGGGAAAATTGCGGAAATAATTAATGAGGAATTTGATGTTTTAGATTCTATTGATAAAACTGAAAATTTAGAAGCGGATCGTTTTGGCTATAGATCTAATCATTACATAGTAAAAATAAAAAAAGCTTGGGCAAAAGCTCCAAATTACCGTGGATTAGAAAATCTTAAAACAGAAATTCAAGTAAGAACTATTCTAATGCACTCGTGGGCAGATATAGAACATAAATTAGCATATAAAACTAAAGATGATATTCCCTTAAAATTTAGACGGAAATTATATCAATTAAGTGCACTTTTAGAAATTGCTGATTCCCAATTTCAAGAACTAAAAAATGAAAAAGAGATTTTTAAGAAATCACTAATTTTCGAAAATAAAGGACAACCTAAATTTGATTTTTCAAAAGATATTAACCTAGACACCTTACAAGCATATCTAGATTTTACTTTTCCTGATCGAAGTAAAGGTAATACTATAACTCGAAGATTATTAGAAGAGCTTATGAGCCACAATATAAGTTTAGAAGCTTTTGATAAAATGAGAATAGAAACTAAAACAATAATTCCCGAAATTGAAAAAGAGATTGTAGCAAATGGGAATTGGGCGCAAGTTGGCATTGTACGAGCCATTTTAGATTTGAAATCTGATGATTATTGGAATTCAAGAAATGAAGATTGGAAAGAGCATAATTGGGGAAAAGTAATCTCAAAATGGCGAGAGAAAATAAAAAAATAACTGTACCTAACAGCCAACGGATTTGGGCAATTGGCTTAATGGAAAGTTGGTTTTTTATTTGGTAAATAAGAATGGGTTTAGTTTATTCCAAAACCTGATGTAAAAACAGAAAGTTATCCGACAGCAACCCACAACATTGTACATAAACGAAACCGAAAATAAATTAACATTACGAATTATGGCAATAAATAAAACGGCTAAAAATATTTATATAAAAGTAAACGGAGCTTACACAATAAGAGCTGGAACTTTTACTGAAACAGCCAATAAAGTTACAATTACTGCTACAAAAGGAAATCTTAGTCTTATTTCAAACAAAAAAATAATAATTACAGGAAAAGAAGGTGTAACTTTTGGAGATTATGTTGCTCCTCCTGAAAAAAAACACCCTGAAATTACGGAAATACAATTTATTGATGACAAAAATACTGTTTTAAAACAATCATCGATTCAAAACTTTGGGGGAATAAAAGCTACTGATTTTTTCTACGGAAAAAAAGTAAAAATAAAAATTATAACCAAAGAAGTTGAAGACGGAACAAAAATAAACTTTAACCTAAAAGCAGAAACAAAAAGCACAAAACAAGAATTTTTTGGACTTGATAAACTAAAATGGAATATAGAGATAAAAGGTAATAGTTGTGAAACGAATTTTTTTGAATTGAACCCATTATGGTATAGCGAAGATTTAGAAAACTACAATTATGACACACATAAAACAGAAATAAAATCTGAAGACTTAAATAGTTTCTATGTAAGTGGATTTTTTAATGGGGAATTTTTCAATCTTCCTGAAAAAGAAGATAGGCTAAAGCCTATCGCCTATTTAAGGAATTATGAAGAATTAATCGGATTGTTCAATACGGATGATTTAGGGAGCAAAGATTTACAAAGTAATTATGAAAATAAGTTTATAAGTTCTAATTCAGAAATCCTGAAAATAGCAACAGATTTTTCGGAATTTATAAACAATACCAAAGAACTTACGATTGAGCAAATAAAAATTAGAGTTGAACAAGATGCAAAATGTATTTGGGATGCATCTATAAAACAAGTTCAGTCAGGTAAACTTGACGACAGACCATTATACTGGACAAGAAACAAAATGCAAGTGAGGCTAAAACGCCATTTTCTTTTTGAGAAAGATATTGATTTCGAAAAAAGCATAGTCAAAAAAGGAACAGAACTGGAGAAAATAATTCAGATTTTTGAAGAAAAAAGCAGAAACTATACCGGAATAGATTTCAGCAAAGCAGGTGGCAAGAAAAAAGTTTTAATAACTGGGTTTGACCCGTTTATTCTAAATCAATTTGATAATCCTATTTTTATTGGAAATATTTTACAATCCAACCCTTCGGGTTGTGTTGCATTGAGTTTAAATGACATAAATATTGGAAATTGTTATATTCAAACTATGATTGTACCAGTCAGGTATACAGATTTTGACGGAAACCAAGATAATGCAAAAGGACAAGGAGAAGGAATTATTGAAAAATATATAAAACCTTGGATTAATCAAGTTGATATGATTATTACTGTTAGTCAATATCGTCCTAAGGAAAATGTTATTGATATGTTTGGAACCTCAAGAAGAGGAGGTTTCAACGATAATGAAAATTTCATAAGAGAAAATGGTTCGCAAGCCGTTTCTACAAAGTTTGAATGGATACAAACAACTTTACCAAAAACATTTGCAAATGCTCCGTTTATAAAATTTAACTGGAAATTTGATAATGTTTTACATCCAGAAAATACAATTCCTAAAAGTGAACAAATATTAAATGAAGGTTCGGGGGGAGATTATCTTTCAAATGAAATCTTTTATAGAGTTGGGAAAATGCGTTGTGAAATAAGACCTACTTTAGCAACTGGTCATTTTCACATTGAAAAACTACAAGAAGCAAAACAAGATTTGAAGGATAGTGAAATGAAACGATTATTGAATATTGTTAAAAAAGGTATTGAAGAAGGCATAAAAGGAATTTAAATATGAAAAAAGTATTTATATATATATTTATTATTTGGTTTACTCAATCTTGTAAGTCTCAAGACAAAAAAAACTCAACTAACAATAATGATGTTAGAATATTTAATTTTACTGATAAAAATGTTTTTGCAAAAAGTGAGTACCTGACTATTGATGGGAAACTTCTTTTAAATCAAGAAAAAAGCATTAACCCTTCACCAAAAACTTATACTTTTTATCAAAATAAAGACACTATGTCAATAAAATGCTTTTGCAATTATGAAAATAATATTCTGCTGGATTCAATTGATTTTATAAAAGGGAAATATAAAATTAATATTATAAAAATTTTAAGAAAAAAACAACCTCAAAAATTACATAAAATCTTAAATGCTGATTTATATAAAAATTATAGAAATTTATTTTTTTATAGAATAAGTTTAAAAGACACAACAAAAATTAAGCTTGAAAAGATTTAAATAAAAAATTAACTTGATTCAAATAACATCAATTTTGCCGATCGCCTACCAGCTACAACAGATTTGGGCAATAAGCTTAATGAAAAGATGGTTTTGTATTTGAAAGATTTACTTCGCCTGTTTGCTATCGGTTGGCAAATCCGAAGAATAGCTTAATTTAAATCCAAACACATAACAGAAAATCGAATGAAAATTGTAAGACCAAAAATTATTGGAACTCTAAAAATTGAAGTTATGATGGCCGGTAATTTGGCTGTGAAAAATGATATTAAAAACTCGCCGAACAAAATTATTGTTCAATGCAGATCATATGAACATGGTGAAGAAATTATTGAGAAAATAAAGAAATCAAAACCTGGCGAAGTTTTACATTTTTAGCATAAGAAATGTAATAGCTCGTTTATCTTTCTTGGAAAATAGACGGTTCTATTTATCCCTAAATTACCACTACTTTGGTTAGCCTTGAAACGTTAGCAAAAATTTTTAGAACAATGAAATCAAAAAATATTCTACATATCATACTATTAATAATTTGCGTCTCAAGTTGTAACAAGTTCAAACAGAAAGAACAACTAAATGAAAATAAAAATTCTGAGTTTGTGAAAATATGGTTTGATACAATAAAAGAAGTTCCATTTACTGAAAAGTTAGAAATCAAGCAAAATAGAACTTTTAAATTGATTGGTGGAGCATGCACAGCCAGATGGTGGAGCGAAGGAAGCTGGAATCTAAAAAATGATACTATTATTCTCAATAGTTTCAAACCCAAAAGATGTGTCTATTTAACAGAATATGCTGCAATGTGCAGAACAATTGAAGAAATAAGAAAAAATGGTAGAGATGTATCAATAAAAGATTGTACACCAGATTCAGACGATAACTATGAAATATTCATTAACGAAAAATTCTATCTCAGAAATGACACTTTAATTCACGTAAAGCAAAATAAAAAATGTGAAGGGATTGAAGTTGCTTATTCGATTAAAGAGAAAATTCGATAAAAAAATGTTTATTAACAGGGAAATTTGTGTTTAACCGAAAAATCCCGCATCTTTAATCCTCAACCTCACTAAGTGCCAGAACGCTACCAGCCATTTATGAAGAAAATCATTCTAATAGCGATATTCATTCTCTTTGAAAAAGCAAATTGCCAGATTAATTTTAGATTTGACACAAACAGTTTTATATTAGGCTTAATGGACGATTATAATGGACGAACTGTAGCTTTTGAAAGCAAAGAGTCTGCAAGTTACATTGGAAGTACAAAACCAGAACTAAGCAGAATGTTTTCAGACTCGATTTGTAAAGTTTATAAAATTTCTAAATCAGAAATTACAGAAAAGCAAAATTCATTCTTCAATGAAAAAATTGCAACTCAAATCAATAATTTTTATTTGAAATATTTAGACGAGGGAATGGATTATTATAATGAAAAGACACAGCAATCCTACAAAGTACACAAACTTATTTTGGATGAGCATAAATTTATTTATAACTATCAAAAATTATCCTTTCTTGCGGGAATATTTTACAACTTTGGTAAACTAGATAATGGGGAAGTAATTTTTAAAACAGCAAATTCCTCAAATTTTAATACCGCTGTGCATTTCATTAGTGATCTTGGTTTCAATTATTGTGAAAGAGCAAAAAAAGAGTATAACATTCCAACTGTTCAAGAAGTAACATTTGTACCATCAGAGGAATACATTGATTTCTTTAAAACATTAGAAAAAAAACGAATAAACGGCTGGTAACCGCAATCGCGAGATTTCGGTAACGGGAAGTTGCCGTTTCGCGAAGAAAGTTTATCTTGGCAGAGAAAACTCAGACCGCTTTGATCCGCTACTGACGGTTACAGGCGAGACGTTTTGAGATATTTTGCAAAGACAAAATGAAAACACTTTATTCTTTAATATTTTTTATCTGTTTCTTAAGCTGTAAGGAAGGTAAAACTTCTGAAAGCAACAACTCCTGCGACTGTGAAGCAGATTTCAAAACAGAATCAACTATTTACGCAAAAAATGTTAGTCTAAAAATTGAAAATGACAAAACTGTATTGATTTTCAAGTGTGTATCGATGCAAAACTCTTTTATGTCTTTTTCTGATTTCGTTCAAAAAAACAAAGAAAACACAATTAGTAACGAAATTGAGTGCATTTCAAAAACAAACAATTCGTTAATATTATCAAAGAATTTTGATTATTCAACCGAAGAAATGAAATATATGGAAATAACTAAAGAAGGTGCACAAGATTCTTTTTTAAGTGAAATAAAAAAAAATGATATTGAAATACTTTATATATTTAAGTTAAATGAGAAAAAAGAAATTTCCTCTATATTTAAATAAAAAAATCGCACAAACCCCAGAAAGTTGGGCATCAGTTTGGCGGAATGAAAAGAGAGTATTAAAAATGAAGAAAAGTATATTTATAATATTGGTTTTAATTTCAACCATTTCATGTGGGATAAAAACATATAAACTTAAAAATGGGCATTCAAAAGTTGCAATTGACCAAAAAGTGTATCAAAATAAAAAATATTTTGATAAAAGCATTTTAAAGAAAATTGATACTTTGGTGATTTATGAAGAGTATAACACAACATATTATTCAGGAGACAAACCTGTTAACGGATTAGCAAGGGAAAATTATGAAAACGTAAATACTATTTATGGTGTTTACAAATTTTATGGTAACGGAAATTTTAATTTGTTTATGCTTGACAGAGAGAAACCTTTGTTAGAAAGTAAAATGTTTGACCCTGAATTTACTGGATGGCGTGGAATTTTGTATTCTGAAAATAATGTGATTAAAGGAGATTTAATAACTCAAATTACAGGAATGGGAGAAATTGGAATAATAAAACAAACATTTGAATTTTATGGCGATACATTAATTGTAAATAAAAAAGGCAACAGATTTGGTAATGAAATTTATGTTAAAAGAAAAATACCAATTGAATTGATAAAAAACAATGCTAAATGGTAAATAAAATCGAACGCACAACACACGCAAGTTAGTTGGGTAATTGGCAAAATTTGATGCTGGTTTTGTATTTAAAATGATTTACTTCGCCTGTTCGCTATCGCTGGCCAAGCACAATAATGTGCTTTTAGTCGCAAGCCCACTGTAGTACCAAAAAGAAGAATGTTGACGGTAATTTTACTGGACCGACCGCCACAAAAGAAAATCATAAAAAGTGAAACATCTACTCAAACTTATAACTATTGCTTTAATAATTATTCCTGTTTTTGCTTTTTCTCAAAACGACAAAAATTATATTATTGTTGGTTATTCCAGCATTTGTTGCGGAACACCATCAGAAAAACCGATAATGGATTATGTCAAAAATTTTGAAAAGAAAAACAAATTGAAGCCATTTGAAATCTTTTTAGAACACGGTTTAGGAAAAGAAGGCGAACACGCTTTCTATATTGGAACAGATAACTTGAACACCAAATTGACAAAATCTTTTATGGACGGATTAAAAATTATAGCTACCAATCAAAATAAAAAACGTTCAAAAAATAGAGATGGATATGTAAATGTGGACAATAAACTTATACCAAATTCAACTTTGAAAAGCATAAAAGTAAAACCGAGAACCAGTATTAGTTCATTAGAAATTTATGACTACAAAAAATAAATTGTCTTTCTTGAATAAAAAAAACCTTCTAACAGCTACAATCGATTTGTGCAATTAGCTTAATGCAAAAATGTTTTGTATTTGGATAATTTACTGGGCCTGTTGACTATCGCAAAAAACTAACTGCTAAAAACAACAAAAATAATGAAGCGAATATCTCTTTATGATAGCCTTGGATTTGGGATGATAGTTAACTTACCAACTGGTATAACTTTCTCTAATCAAACAGGAGGAAATAAATGTTTACAAGCAGAACTGGAAGGTATATATATTCCTGTTGGGAATGAAGTTATTATTGAATCGAATATCCTTCATAGCCCAGAAACCGAACTAACAAAATATTTTCTCTCTTCAAAATATCAAGGAACAGGTGCAACGAATGGAATTGATCCTGAAGATGTATACGTAATTGAATCAATACTCGAAAAGTATAATTTAAAAGATTTTATAAGTATTGATAATACAAAACTATCTGAATCACATGAAGCTTGGATATGGGTAAAAATAAATGTAGATTCACAAAATAATTCACTCTTAAAAAATTTCGACAAAACTTCTTTAAACGGAGTTATTACGTGGAACAATAGTGACTAAATTACTTCAAATAAAATCAAATAACTCATTTATAAATGTTTACAAGACAATTTGAAGCTTTTAAAGCAAAAAATCAAAATCCAGAAGATGCAAAAATTGACTTTTTAATTGCCGTAAAACAGGTAACCAATGTTAGACGAACTTTATAATTACTATCTGAAAAAGGAAGAACCAAACAAGAGTTGTCTGCTTGCATTGCGAAGCATTATTCTTGATCAGGACACAAATATTACCGAAACGCAAAAGTGGGGAATGCCTTGTTTTTGCTATAAGAAGAAAATGTTTTGCTATTTGTGGACAGATAAAAAAACAAACGAACCTTATATTCTCATGGTAGAAGGCAAATATCTTGATTACCCTGAACTGGAAGAAGGTACGCGTTCCCGAATGAAGATTTTCAGAATTAATCCAAACAAAGACTTACCGTTAAAAACAATAGAAACCATTTTGCAAAAAGCGTTGGACTTATACAGAAACAGAACAATAAAAATCAAAGAATAACCGCGAGAAAAATACATAAGTAACGAGAACAAAACCTTCAACTTGGTACACGTATGCTGAAAACTAAATATTTTTTTAAACACTTAAATTTATTGTTTATACCCAATATTTCCTTAATTATCCGATTATTCTATAAACTTTTATAGATTTACACTAAGTTTTCAATTATTAATCGCATGCAAAACGCTACTACAAGTCAAAAACAAATTAAGAAGAGAAGTAAAATCGTTGGCTGGATTCCCTTTTTCGCCATTATCCTACTTGGTTTTGGAATCTTTTTCTTGGTTAAAAGTCTACTAAGCGATTCATCGCCCCAAATGGCAAATATCGTTGTAAAAAAGAATGGAAAATCGTACATCTATTCCAACATGGGTAAATTTATCGTTGAAAATGCAATTAAAAACAAACGAAGTCCAGCAGTAATCGCAACAACATTGATCTACAAAGATGAAGACGAAATTTTCCTTGATCCAATAAACCTCAGCAATTTCAGTAGTGTGCTGTCAGGTAATTGTAAATACTACGATTACAAAGATGTTAGCGTCGATGGATACGTTACACAAGATTCAATGAGCACCAACAACTTAAAAACACTGATTATATCAACAAAACAAATTGGAATTCAACTAATTGAAAATTTATTGATTTTGGAAAACGGAAAGAAAAAATTTCCAATTATTTGGTCAGTCAATTCAAGTACCGGGGAAAAAACAGCCGTGAAAAATTGTGAGAAACATGCCTTTTATGTTAAATCGAATCCATATCCTGGCAAAACGGTTTTTTCCTCCACAGATTTCATTGTCGTTAATTTGTCTAAAATTGACCGATACTTTAATCTCAAAACAAACTACAATTCCGATGAGAAAATTCTCTATATCGAGCAATAAAATCAACTCTGGGGCTTGTTTGCAAAGAGTGTCTTTTTAAAATTTATTGGCTTTATGATGATTTTCCACTATAAATTCGTGTTTTTTTAGAATAAGGACTACTATTCTAAAAAAATGCCTTATTTTATGATAATAAATTTAAAGAGACTCTAAAATAAAAAACTACCCCTAATTATTAAACTTAATTAACCATCCAAAAAAATGAAGAAAATTCAATTTGTATTTTTATTACTTTTCATTAGCAATCTTTCCTTTAGTCAAACAGATTTTAGATTTTACAAAACCATTGAAGATTATTACAACGATAAATTTATACCAGGATATAAAATAGCTCAAAATTCTTTTCTTTATGTCATTTTTGCAGGAGAAAGCCTCTTGATAAAAACTGACAATGGAACAGAAAGAGTTGGAATTTCTCATTTTTGTGCTGATTTTTACTCTCCTGAAGAGGATCAATTATGGAGAAGATATAAAAATAAAAGCTACATAATTTTAGCACATGGCGAATTTTGTTTCTATGTTACTCCCGGATTTTCAAGCTCTCCTGAATATTATTCAGAAACTATCTCGGGTCCTGTTAAAAAGTTTAAAAGTAAGGTATTGACTAAAAGATTAAAAGAGAAGGGACTTTTAGAAGCCTATAAAAAAGATAAGCCTAAAAGAGAATTTAAAGATAGTGTAAACGATTATTTTAATAAATTACTGGCCAGAAACATTAAGTATGTCAATTTATTAAACCAAGCATAATGTTTTACCTTGTAAAAATTTTAAGACAAAATAAAAAATGGTTTTGCATTAGCCCGGATTGAAGTAAAAATTCTTTTGATTTTAATCGAGTTCAAAAAAACTTTGTTTGCAACGGAAAGTGGGACCAATGTTGCCAAAAAACCAAATGCTGGTGCTACAAAATAATAATCGAACTCCGTTTATAGTTATTAAACCTTCAACTTCGTACCTTTGCAAACTTGGTAAAAACCAAAAAGCAATAAAGAGACAAAATGATCGAAGATAAAAACCCACAACGTACGAGTATAGCGCAATTAGGCGAATTTGGTTTAATAGAACATTTAACCAAAAATTTCGATGTTAAACAGGAATCGACTTTAAAAAGTATTGGCGATGATGCTGCTGTTCTTGATTTTAAGGATAAAAAAGTAGTCGTTTCGACCGATTTATTAATTGAAGGTGTCCATTTTGACCTGGCTTATATGCCTTTGAAACATTTAGGATACAAATCTGTAGTAGTAAATGTTTCTGACATTTGCGCCATGAATGCTAAACCAACGCAAATAACGGTTTCTGTAGCCGTTTCTAATCGTTTTCCGCTGGAAGCCTTAGAAGAATTATTTGAAGGAATTACACATGCTGCAAATGAGTATAAAGTAGATGTTATTGGCGGTGACACCACCTCATCTCAAAAAGGATTAATCATCAGCATTACTGCAATTGGTGAAGCCGACGCTGATGAAATTGTATACAGAAACGGAGCCAAACAAACTGATTTATTGGTTGTAACCGGCGATATTGGTGCCGCTTACATGGGATTACAAGTTTTAGAACGCGAAAAACAAGTTTTTCAGGTAAACCCAAACAATCAGCCGGATTTGGATCTTTACACTTATTTGATTGAACGCCAACTGAAACCTGAAGCCAGAAAAGATGTTCGTACTTTGCTACACGCTCTTGAAATAAAACCAACTTCGATGATTGACATCTCTGACGGACTCTCTTCAGAAATTATTCATTTATGCAAGCAGTCAAAGGTGGGTTGTAATCTGTACGAAGATAAATTACCTTTAGACCCACAATTTATTTCGACTTGCGAAGAGTTTAATATCGACAGTACAACCGTTGCGATTAATGGCGGAGAAGATTACGAGTTGCTATTTACCATTGACATTAATGATTTTGACAAAATAAAAGGAAATCCAAACTTTTCTATAATTGGTCACATGGCTGATGAAAGTGAAGGAATTCATCTCGTAACACGCGCCAATACTAAGATTGCCTTAAAAGCTCGCGGCTGGGATGCCCTGAGTGAATAATTTTAAAAAAAAATCAAACAAAAAATCCAAATTCCAACCATATGATGATTGATTGGAATTTGGATTTTTTATTTTGGAGTTTTAACTCAAAAAAGTCCTTTATTTTTTGCTTCTTTTACCAAATCATCATCTAAATCTGTTTTTATTTTGAGCAGTTCTTTAAGACCTTTTTTTCGTCTTTTTATTGCGTTTACAGAAATAGGAATATAATGCGGCATTTCTTCCTCAGAGGTTCCTTTAGACAAATGAAATAAAATCTGTTTGTCAAATTCATCAATTTCAATTGAATGATGAGGCGACTGATTCAGCATTTTCTGAACTGACTGACTGTAATATTTATCGCTTTTTATCACTTTATCAAAAGCAAAAAGCAATTCATCAAATGTCAAATCATTTTTAATAATCAGTCCATTGGGCTGTATGGTCCGGATGATGGTTTTAATTTTTAGTAATTCGGTATACATGGTCAGCAAAATAATTTTGCAGTTTGGCATGTATTCCAGAATTAATTTTGCCAAATCTTCTCCTGAAAAAATTTCTTTTTCATCATAGGCAGGCATACTTATATCTAAAAAGGCAATATCAAAAGGTAAGATTTCAGGATTCGTTATAATCTCATAAGCAGATTTGCAATCTTTTGCCTGTGAGATCAAAAACTCATGGCTTTCAGGATTATAACGTGTTATAGCATTTTTATAACCTTCAATAATAAACGGATGGTCGTCTACAATTAATATGTTGCTTGTTTGTTTAAGCGACGATGTTGTTGAATCAGCTTTCATTATGAATTTTATTTATTTTTTGGTCAATTGGTATCTTTACGATAATAGATGTCCCTTCACTTTTAGCCGAATGTATATCAACATTTCCGTTACACTCTGCCGTTCGCTGTACAATATTTTGCAGCCCAATACCTTTTTTTGTTTTATGAGTATTAAATCCTACTCCATCATCAGATATTGATAAAACTAAATAATTAATCTCACTCTTAAACTCAACTGAAATTGTTTTTGCTTCTGCATATTTATTCGCGTTTTGGAGGGCCTCCTGAATTATCCTGTACAAATTAATTTTTACAACATTGCTTACCAAATCCCACTTAATATTTGAATCAATGTTATAAATCAATTTAGCACTAAATGTATTGATTTGATTTTGAAACAATTTTTCTAAAATCGCAACAAAATTATTGATCAATCCTGATTTTTCTTTATTTAAATCATGTGAAATTTCACGAATATCCTGTTCAATCTCCTTTAATTCGAGCAGATATTTTTTTCGCTTATCGGCTGCAGTTTCTTCATCTAATTTATCAAGACTGTCCAAACTGATCCTCACACCAAACATCCTTCCTAAAACGCCATCGTGCAGTTCCTGTGCAACTTTTTTCTTTTCTCTGATTCGCATGGTTTCAATTGCATTTTGCTGCGAAATCATTAAATTATAAATATCCTCGTTTGCAATTTGCTGTTGCTGCTTAAAAAGCAATTCCCTGTTTCTTGCCTGTTGTGTTTTATAGATATAAAAAAACAGAACTATCAGTAAAAAGAAACTAAAAACATATACCAAAGTCCTGTTCTGTATTTCTAAACTCGAATTTTCGCTTTTTATTTCATTGGTTTCATATTCTATCCGAGTAAATTTGTCTCCCATTTTACGCTCAGCCTTTTGCAGACTGTCGTTAAGCTTAATATAATCTTCTGAAAATTTTGAAGCTTTTTCTGGCTGAATTAACGATAACTGCTTCAAAGCCACCAATACATTACGGAAATTTTTGGTCCGTCTTGAAACTATCAGTGCCTGATTTGAATAATGCAGCGCCTTCGCAGTATCTTTTACCGAAGCAAAATACTCAGACAAATGCATTTTACTAGCTGTTATACCTGCAGTTAACTGCAAACTATCCCTTATTTTAAGTGCTTTGTAAAATAAATTTGGAAGTTGACTGGTCTCGTTTAACTTAAACTGAGAATAAGCTAAATTATCCAGCAAAATGGCATATAATTCGGGCTTTTGGTTAAACAGGTTTTTCTCCTTTAATCCTTCCTGAAAATAAAAATTAGCTTTTTTGTAATCACTGAGATTTTGATAAACAAATCCTATATTATTTAATGAGGTTGCTTTTGATTGGAATTCAACAGGAATAATTTTGTCATCAATACTGGCAATTGCTTTGTTATGAAATTCGATTGCCTTTTCATATTCACCTAATTCATTGTATAAAATTCCAAGCAGGTTATAGGCCTCGTATAAAATATCATTATTATTTTTGCCCTTAACAACTCTTAGTGCATTAAAAATAGCTTTTTCACTTCCATAAAAATCACCTTCATTATACTGCAATAATGCTTTGCTAAGTCTTGTCTTTGCTAAATTATAAAAATCATCAGTAGCTAAATATAATTTTTCAGCTTTATAATAAAATGCAAATGCACTGTCTGAAGATGTTTGAGAACTGTAATAATCCCCTAAATAAATGTAAGCTTTCGACATTGAAACCGAATCCTTTGCTTTTTGGGCCTTTTCTAAGACAATTTTAACCGTTTTATTATAATTGTTCCAATCCCTCATATTAAAATAACGATTGGCAACTTTAAAAAGATTTACCCTTTTGAGTGAGTCATCGGGCTGGCTCATAATCACTTCAAAAGCTTTTTGATTGTACTTTTGCTTTATCTCTACCGGCAATTTGTATTCATTAGCCAGTGACAAGTACAAATCCAGGCTATCTCTTGATTGACTGGATACACGAGTGCCTTCATTTTGCTTCGTACAACCAATAAAAAATATAAGTAATATCAGATAGTTTTTTTTCAATTTTGTCTTAAAAATTTACTCAAAAATACAAAACTATACATTAGGCATAAACAAAAAGGCCGTCTAATTTAGACGACCTTCTGTATATTGAAATGAATTGCAGCTAATTAATCCACTTTTCTACTTTGTCCTGCTGACTGATTTCCATCAATACTTACTTTTTGGTTTGATAAATCAGTTCCCATCATATCTACTTTTCTGCTTTGTCCTGCTGATTGATTTCCATCAATTCCAACTGTTGTATTGTTTACTAAAATATCATTTGAAGCTTCAGCTGTATTAAATGAAGTTAATACCATTACTAAAGAGAATAATCCTGTTGTTAAAGCTAATTTTTTCATGATTGTTGAGTTTATATTGTTATACTTTTTTACATTTTTTGATTCCGTTTCGTTCGGAATTCTTTTGTAAAACTAAGCAGTAAACCTCAACAATCGCCTTAAAAAAAGGCGTTTATGGTCAATGCTACCCGTTCATGAGTGAATGGATAGCAAATCAGGGCAGATGGTTTTATTTTAAGTTTCTATGTAATTTTCATTGGCAAATTCACTAATTATAAAATCAACATTTGCTTTATAAGATTTAGAAAACGGCAGTTTGATAGTCGTTTTTTTTATATAACATAAAGAGTTCCCAGTATGTATTCTCGAAATATAATTCCTGTTTACTATATAACTGTTGTGTATTCTGATAAAAGGATTTGACAAAACGGTTTCAAAATGTTTCAAAGTCTTAAAAGCGGTAATCATCTCACCGTTTTTCAAATGAATATCTGTTGAATTATTATCGGCCTGAAAGTAACATATTTCACTTGAATCTATATAACGATGATCTCCATATGATTTTACACACAGAATGAAAGATTTCCGATTTTTATTAATCTGAATACCCTCAACATCTTGTTTTTCTTTTGGTTTTAATTTCTGAACCAAAAGCACTTCATCTTCATTAGACAATTTATTTAATTTATGAATCAATTTTACAAAATCTATAGACGACAGGGGTTTTAGGAAATAATCATTTACTTCATATTGTATACAATCAAACGCCAACTCCTTGCTTTTTGTTGTAACAATAATTTTAGGCAGTTCTTTCAGATACATTAATAATCCATTAATTAAATTCAAAGCAAGCCCACTGGCCTTATCTTTGGGGTCAATTTCTAAAAAAACCAAATCTGGCATATGTTTTAATACCAGGTTCAATCCATCTGTGTAGTTATTAGCAGAGGCTATAAAATTTAACTCTGAAAACTCCTTTGCAATTGTCTTTGTTTTTTC
Source organism: Flavobacterium chungangense LMG 26729 (assembly GCF_000735715.2). Classification (NCBI taxonomy): domain Bacteria; kingdom Pseudomonadati; phylum Bacteroidota; class Flavobacteriia; order Flavobacteriales; family Flavobacteriaceae; genus Flavobacterium; species Flavobacterium chungangense. Next base: position 22,081 of record NZ_JASY01000004.1, on the reverse strand, counting down.
AACACTGTCCGGGTCATCATCTAAAATAATGTAGGTGTAATTCATTTTTGGATTAATTTTGGGGTTAATCAATTAATTTGCGGGGATTTTTTTCAAAATAAAACATCTAAAGTTATAAAAAATATCGAAACCCATATCTTCATTTGCAAAAAAACAGCCTAAAGTAGGGTATAAAAAAATCCCAAACTCTTAATTTAGAATTTGGGATTTAATATATTGAAATTGAAAAAACTACATTTTCATTAACCAATTTTTCATTGAAACTTCGTTTTCAATAATTGATTTTAAATCAGCTATCGCAACACGGTCCTGCTTCATAGTATCTCTATGACGAATGGTTACCGTTTGGTCTTCAATAGTCTGATGATCTACAGTGATACAAAATGGAGTTCCAAGAGCATCCTGTCTTCTGTAACGACGGCCAACTGCATCTTTTTCATCATAAGAAACATTGAAATCCCATTTTAAATCTTCGATGATTTTTTTGGAAATTTCAGGCAATCCGTCTTTTTTAACTAATGGTAAAACAGCTGCTTTTGTTGGTGCCAGAACTCCAGGTAATTTCAACACCGTTCTTGTTGATCCATCTTCTAAAACTTCTTCCTGCAACGATGTTGCAAAAACAGCCAAAAACATACGATCAAGACCTACAGAGGTTTCAACCACGTATGGCACGTAGTTTTCATTCAGTTCAGGATCAAAATATTGTAGTTTTCTACCTGAGTATTGTTCGTGTGCTTTTAAATCAAAATCGGTACGGGAATGAATTCCTTCCAGTTCTTTGAATCCGAATGGAAAGTTAAATTCAATATCGGCAGCAGCATTTGCGTAATGTGCTAATTTTTCATGATCGTGAAAACGGTAATTTTCTTTTCCTAAACCTAAAGATAAATGCCAGTTTAAACGGGTTGTTTTCCAGTGTTCGTACCATTGCATTTCTTCACCCGGACGTACAAAAAACTGCATTTCCATTTGTTCAAATTCACGCATACGGAAAATGAATTGTCTTGCAACTATTTCATTTCTAAATGCCTTACCGGTTTGGGCAATTCCAAAAGGAACTTTCATACGTCCAGACTTCTGAACATTTAAAAAGTTAACGAAAATACCCTGTGCCGTTTCCGGACGCAAGTATAAATCCATTGCAGAATCTGCAGAAGCTCCAAGTTTTGTTCCGAACATTAAATTGAACTGCTTTACATCTGTCCAGTTTCTTGATCCGGTTTCAGGATCAGCAATTTCAAGTTCATCAATCAGCGCTTTTACATCCTGAAGATCTTCACTCATACCTTTTGCAAGCCTTGCTAAAATTTCTTTCTTTTTTGAAAGATATTCTACAACACGTGCATTTGTACTAACAAATTCTTCTTCATTAAAAGCGTCTCCAAATCGGGCTCTTGCTTTTTCGATTTCTTTTTGAGCTTTCTGATTTAACTTTTCAGCATAATCTTCTACTAAAACATCAGCTCTGTATCTTTTCTTTGAATCTTTATTATCAATTAACGGATCGTTGAAAGCATCAACGTGGCCTGAAGCTTTCCAGGTTGTTGGATGCATCAATATTGCAGCATCTAATCCTACAATATTTTCATTCATCTGAACCATTGATTTCCACCAATATTCACGGATATTCTTTTTTAACTCGACTCCATTTTGTGCATAGTCATACACTGCACTCAATCCGTCGTATACTTCGCTTGACGGAAAAATAAATCCGTACTCTTTTGCGTGCGAAACCACATTCTTAAATAAATCTTCTTGTTTTGCCATAATGATGCAAAAATATAAAAAGTAGGTTTAAAAAAAAGAAAATCAACTAAGATTGAAACTTTTATTTGAAGTTTTTTATTACTAAATACATTTTTTGGCGAATATAAATGAAATTATTCCACTTGTTACGCGAATATTACTTCTTTTCAAAATTAATTATTATTAACAGGCTTTATCTTTTTTATTCAAATCATCATACAATATATCCAGATATTTGTGCGCGAATGAGTTTTTGACTCGTCCTTGTTACTTCATTTAAATACGCTCTACCAGAATACATTTGTCGCTGGTAACTTAATCGACAACTAATGATTTAAATTCAGTACTGTAATTCGTTTTTTTATAATTCTAAGATATTTATTTTTATTTAAGTAGCCTTAAAATTTATCTTCCGGTAAAAGCAGTACCCCAAGAATCTCTTAATTTCAATCTGATATTGACTTATTCTAAAGTGCTAAAATTATAATTCTAACAACTCACTGGGAAACAAATAATTAGATAAAAAATTATAAAATTATGTTTTTTTTAACAAAAATATTTCCACCCTTTTTGATGTTATTAGACTTTTACTTACAAATTAAATCGTGTAATTATTGAATAACCAATTAATTTAAAAACTATGAAGAAAATTATTTCTATTTTTATTTTAGGTATGCTTTTATCCTGCACAAGTGACGGGGAGCAATCTAACAAATCCGCAGAAGCTGAAGCTATCAGGCTTATGAAAGTTCCTGACAAAAGCACTTTAAGTCTTTCTGAGGTGAAAAAAATTGTGAAATATCTGGATGAAAAACCTGAAGATTCCAAATATTTGAAGGGGGAAGATATTTCGAAAAAGGAGCCGATAGTAAATTCTAAAAATAGTGCTAAAACGGCTGACTACACAATGAGCGATTATATGCAAATTGCGCCGTTTCCAACAAACAGTGCTGATTTTGGCGCAAGTGTAGAATTATCAGATTGGCAGACCAGCGTTACAAGAGTGAAGTTCCAATGGACGATGCTATACAACATTAATGGATTGTTTAGTGTGTATTCGCTTGAAAACTTTGAAGTTTATAATCTTGGTCCAAGTACACAATATCTTACGTTGTACAGCATAAAAAGTGTATATCACGGCTTTAGTTATATGAGCGGTAATTCAGGACCACTGAGCTGGACAGAAACCAACCATAATGTAGTAGCAGGCAGTGAGGGTGCCTATTTTTTTGTAAACGGACGCATAAGCATACCGAACGGATCATCATTTCAATATGGTACAAACAAATACGTAAATGTAAGCATGATGATAAATACTAATGGTGCATATACAAATTACTAATACTATGAAATTATTTTCTTGCTCTATCGTGTCAGTTATTCTCCTAGTACTTTTTTTTGTGAATCGCCGTAGCAGAGAAAACACAAAAGGTGTATATGTGATCTCTCTTGTAAGCCAAGGAGCTCAATCTTTCAAATTTCCCGACGACAGCATTTTTGTTGACAAGGAATTGGCTGTTGAAAAAATAATGAGATTAGATGAATTTATTGTTGATGATAAAAGTAAGGTAAAAGAATCTGTTGACACATATTATTTTATTGACTTCAAAAAAAGACAATATAAGGATATTGGAAAAAATCTAGAAAAAGATCCTAAAAATATTCCATGGATACAGCTTGCAAAGAAAGACTTAGGATTTAATTTTCACAATAAATGGCTTGAAAATGAAAATTATAAAATGAAAGACACCATTTACAATGGGGAAAAAATCAAAAAAGTTATATCTAATAGTAAAACCGGTGAGAGGTATGAGATATTTCTACGCCAGAATGTGACAGAGAATAAACCGCTGGTCTTGTTTGCCGGGATTGAAGACAAGTTTAAAGCAGAAGTCATCAAAATGATAATTACTTATCCTGAGAATAAAGGATCTTTTATTTATACAAAAAAATTTATACCACTTAAAAGCCACGAAATATTAAGCGCAATGAATAAGTTTCAATGATCTAAAAAAAACATTGTCATTTAAAAGGTTTTTAAACAATTCATGAAACTAAAATAAATTAAAAAGGTGAACAAAATTATTCACCTTTTTAACATTGTTTCAGCTTTAGTGATATGAGATTTTACATTTCTAAAATGTCAGATAGAGTAAATATTAGTGGAAAATAATTTAAAGATGAGCAGTATTGCTCATCTTTTTTAAAATATTAAGAATATCTAATCCCAAAGCTACTCTGAAAACTTTGATATTTTTATTAGTAAAATACGTTGAAGAACCTTTTAAATTATAAATTTCAAACCTAAAATCTTTCATCTACCCCAAGACAAATATGATAGGTCTTAATACTATAACATTTGATCCGAAATAGAATTCTATTGCAATTCGTACATTTAAAAAAAAAACAATTACCCCAAAATCTGGAAATTCCTCCTATAAATATTTTTCATATAAATTTTGACTTGAAGTAAGTTTTTAGATACGTTCTTATAAAATAATAATCATTTCTTGTAAAAATATTTTGATTAAAATTAATATTTTAATTATATTTATTCAAAAGGCAATAGTATTTTATCGCTATAATAACACTCTGACTTTAAATGATAGCATTCCTGTTTTTTAACTAAATCATTCAACTGTGCTTAATTACCTTATTAATCTTTTTTTCCCTAAAGTTTGTGCAGGATGTCATTCTCTTTTAATGACTAATGAAATCGTTTTGTGTACTAACTGCCGCCATGAAATGCCTCTCACACAATATTATTTGGACTCAAATAATGAAGCGGTCAAGAAATTTTATGGTAAAATTGAAATAGAACATGCATCCGCATTTTTATATTTTAACAAAAAAGGTATGGTTCAGGAACTGATCCATAATTTGAAATACAAAGGAAATGAAGAAATTGGAACAGTTCTGGGAAACTGGTATGTTGAAGACTTAAAAAACATACAACTCAAAACTCCTTTTAGTGCTGTAATCCCAGTTCCTTTGCATCAAAAGAAATTCAGAGAACGGGGTTACAATCAGGTAACCACTTTTGGAAATGCTTTGGCTAAAGGGCTGAATATAGGCTATGATGATAGCATTTTGTTTCGCAAGAAATATTCTAAAACACAATCCAAAAAAAATCTACTGGGTCGGTCAGAAGGGATAGAAAATGTATTTGATGTAAATTATTCAGAACAAAATCGCAACAAGCATTTTTTACTCGTTGACGATGTTCTTACTACAGGTGCTACACTTGAAGCCTGCTCAAGAGCTTTGCTCAAAATTCCGGGAGTAAAAATTAGTATTGTTTGTATGGCGATGGCAAATTCGTAAATTTTTAGTTTACGATTATCTTTTTAACAATTTTTTTATCTCCATTTGTTACTGTTACCAAATATAAACCTGCTACAGTATTTTGCAATTGAATATTCTGATAAAAATAAGTTGTTTCATCAAACGTTTTATTATAGACTTTTTCACCCAATATGTTATGAACAGTTACATCTACGACCTTAGTAGAATCACAATCAAATTCAATCGTAAAATTACCCTGGTTTGGATTAGGATATAATGCAAAATCTGTCTTTTCAAATTCAGATGTGTCTAAAGTAAATGTTTGTGTGCAAATATTTACTGATGCTGAATTTATAGTTCCGAAACTTCCTGAAACAGCATCACGAACTTTGAAAATCCAGGTCCCTTGTGGATTCTGCCCATTAAAAACACTTAATGATTCAGCCGGTAAAACAATCTGACTCGTTGTTTGAGAACAATCTAAACTGGCTCCGGAATCATCATATCCAAGTATTAAAGTTGAATTAGTGGAAGCACATTCTTTATCAAACAATTTCACTACTGTTCCCTGTGGATTCTCTATTTGAATTTCTAAATCTGAAAAACGAGCATGTGTTACGTTTATTGCAACATTTACATCTGAAACTATTCCTGATGAAGCTGGTACTACTACTGCTTTTGTTGTAAAAGTTGTCCCAAAAGGAATATTAAAAGACGAAGTAGCAAAATTATAAGAATTGCAAGTAGTTGCTGATGTATAACCTAATGCAAAGGGAGTTGTATTTATTGCATAATAAATATTACCTGTTGGCTCAATTAAAATTCTGCAATTTGTAGCGGTAATGTCTGATGGAACAGTAATTGTCTGTGAACCATCATTTGGAGTATTAGCTGCCAAAACAATTGGATAAGTCAATCCTCCATCAATAGACAATTTAATATTTACATTTGCAGAGCCTGACAACGTATTAGTACTGTTAACATTCCAAGTGACAGGCTGAAAAGAACCTTTTTGCCATCCAATATCACTTGTATTTTGGGATGTTACTGCAAATGGCCCAATCGTTGGGTTAACTGTAACAATCATATTATCTGTATAAGTCTGAGGTGGTGCTAAAGCAGCATTATCCCTTCCTGTTAAAGAAAAATTCAGATTTCTTCCTACAGATGAAACAGACTCCCATCTTGTAGTTAATTTATTTTGTAGAACCGTGCTTAAACTCGGCATATATCGAACGGCTGAGCTGGTTGGCGGAAGAGAACGAAACAATGGCCCATCTGTTTTTGTTGGTTTGGCAATACTATTATCTCCGGATGCTGTCGTAGCACTGTCATTTTGCTCCCAACAATAAGTAACGCTATCGCCCTCAGGATCAGAACCTGTTCCGGTTAAAATAAACGGTGTACTCAATGGAATCGTGTAATCTTGTCCGGCAGCTATAATTGGAGGATTATTATTAATTACAGGTGTACTTATGGGACATGTCTTGGTAGCAAGATTATCCTGGATTTGCAGGATACTGGCATAGGCAAAATAGTCATCAGAACTACTTTGAACATCATAATCCTCAGTAACTCCGGCATACGCCATAATGGTAGAGCCGCTGCCTGGCTCAACATTTGTCCCCGTTCCTTCAATTGAGTAAGAAAAAGTATGGGTTGCCCCTAACTGATGTCCCATTTCATGCGCTACATAATCGATATCAAATGTATCTCCTTGTGGAATTGCATTTGAAGGAGATGAAAAAGCACTCCCTTTTGCATTTTCATCAGTCAATGAAACAGGATCCTGGCACACACAGCCAATACATCCGGCATCTCCTCCACCGCCTGAACGTCCAAATAAATGCCCAATATCATAATTATTGCTTCCAATAACATTTGTTAATGTCTTTTGAACCTCAACGTTCCAAGCTCCATTAGCACCTGCTGCAGCTGGAGAATAAGGGTCTGATGAATCGATATAAATAACATCTTCATTATTCGCTATTATCATTAATTTTACAGCCAAATCATTATTAAAAACCGCATTAACCCTTGTCATAGTGGCATTCATCCCGGCTAATGCCCCAGCTTTTGTCCCTCCAAAAAAAGCAGCATATTCCCATGTACATGATAGTGCCAGTCGAAGGGTTTTGAATACTTTATTATTAGAGGCTGTTTTTGCAGTTTTTGCAGAAATGCGGTTGGTATTTCCTTCTTTTGTTTTACAAATAAGCGATTTTGAAGTATCCTTATTTTTTGATGTAAACAAAACATATTCTGATTTATTTTCTGGATTTTGCTCTATAAATTCAGATGCCTTGTCTGGTCGAAGTACCATTGTCTGAACTCCTATTGGCGACACACTAAAATGGATTTTTGCTGTTTTATCATCTAATCCGGCTCCTTCGTAAGCTCTTATATCTGGATATTTTGCCTGCAATACAGGATCAAAATTAGAAGACTCCCAAACCATAAAGCGTTCTAAAACACCATCTGCATTTGGGATAGTGATCTCAGAATTTGCATTTTTTGAAGATTTATTCGTAGTGGTTTCTAGCTTTTGTGACAGAAAGCTTATGTTGAGTTTATAATATAATTTATTCTGATAAGAAGTATTATCTGTTTTTTTAGCTGAAACTGAATTAACTTTCTCCCAAAGCATATTTGTCTGAGCGTGAATAGTAATACTACAAAAAATAAACAGCAAACAAGATAGTTGTTTTTTCATAATCAAAAAGTTATTAAAGAAATCAAAATTAAATTAATTAAGTCAGAATCTTATCTATTATCGACAGATATTTATTTCACATCGACGAATTGGGTCTTTTTCACAAAAACAAGCCGAATCAATTCAAAAAATCATTTCTGGTTACTATCAGATTTCAAATAGATAGTATAAATTTGCAGCATCTTAAATAATTTGTTTTGAAGCTCTTTCATTCTATAACCGATTTCCACTCGACCAAGAAAACAATTTTAACTCTTGGCACTTTTGATGGTGTACACATTGGCCATAAAAAAATTCTGGAAAGAATTACTCAAAACACTGAAAACGGAAAATATGAAAGTCTTGTCCTGACATTTTTCCCGCATCCCAGAATGGTTTTACAGGAAAAATCAGAAATAAAACTTTTAAATACTATTTCTGAAAAATCGAGACTTCTAAAAGAAACAGGAATCGAAAATCTTGTAATTCATCCTTTTGACGAAAGTTTTTCCAGATTAACTGCTGAAGAATTTGTAAGCACTATTTTAGTAGACCAATTTCGTATTCAAAAAATAATCATCGGTTATGATCATCGTTTTGGACGAAACAGAACCGCTAATATTGACAATTTAATTGCTTTTGGAGCTCAGTACGGTTTTGAGGTGGAACAAATTTCTGCTCAGGAAATTCAGGATGTTTCGGTAAGTTCAACCAAAATCAGAAAAGCATTACTGGATGGCAATATGGCTCTGGCCAATGAATATTTGGGATACTCCTATTTTTTAACCGGCGAAGTGGTAAAAGGAAAACAATTGGGAAGAACGATTGGTTTCCCAACGGCAAACATTCAAATTGAAGAAGATTACAAGCTGATTCCAAAAAATGGTGTTTATGTTGTAAAGACTGTTATTGATCAAAAAGAAGTTTTCGGAATGATGAATATTGGTTTCAATCCAACTGTAAATGGGCAAAAACAAACAATTGAAGTAAATCTTTTCGATTTCGATAAAGCTATTTATGGCGAAAAGCTTCAAATTTCATTGTTAAAATATCTTCGCGAAGAACAAAAATTTGGCTCGGTTGATTTGTTGAAAGAGCAATTGAATCTCGACAAAAAAACTGCATTGGAATTTGTAGAAAATTTATAGCCTGTTTTTTCAAATAGTTAAATATAAATCAAGAACATTTAAAGCCTCTTTTACAACCATTCATAAATTGTTCTGCTAAATACAGAAAATTCAAAAAAATACTTTTCGTTATTTTTAAATCATCGTATTTATATTTTTAGTAAATTTAATACACTTTACTGTTTATCAAATATTTACTATTAACTTCTTTAAAAATAACCACCATGAAATTACCTAAAGAAATAACCAATGGGGCTTTAATATTCCTCGGAATAGGCATTTATTTTTTACTCATGAATGTTTTAGGCTTAGCAGATTTGTTTTATTTACGTACTCTGAATGTATTTTTTATCTTTTATGGCGTAAACAGAACCATGCAAATGAACCTTCACGAAGGAGAAACTAATTTTGTATCCAATGCTGTTTCGGCTATGGCAACCTCTGTGGTTGGAGTATCGATGAGCGTTTTTGGATTACTGGTTTACAGTTATGCACGAGGCGGAGACGCTTATGTAGAAACTTTATCACAAACTTTTATGTTTGGAGGAAACCCTTCGGTACCTACTTATTGTATTTGTTTATTGTTTGAAGGACTAGCATCTTCTGTAATTGTTACTTTGATGATGATGTTATACTGGAATAACAAATACGTAGCCGATTAATTTTTGAAAATAAAAGGAGCCATTAAGCACTCTAAAATCATAAAAAAGTACAATTCTATGATTTTAGGGTGTTTCTTTTTTGAAAATAACTGTCAAATATTCATTTACAGAAATCAGCATTGGTTGATTAGAACAATTTAACTACTTTTGAAGCTTCAAAAACAATGTAGCAATGAGCATTACAAAACACAACTGGACCAAAGACGAAATAATCGCCATATATAATAAACCTATGATGGACTTGCTGTATGAAGCAGCAACCATTCACAGACAAAAACATGATCCGAACGTAGTTCAGGTATCAACATTACTATCTATCAAAACCGGAGGATGTCCTGAGGACTGTGGTTATTGCCCACAGGCTGCCCGTTACAATACAGGCGTTGAAGGAAATGATTTAATGAGTGTAAGTCAGGTAAAAGCTCAGGCTTTGCGTGCCAAATCAAGCGGATCATCACGCGTTTGCATGGGAGCTGCCTGGAGAAACGTGAAAGATGGTGAAGAATTCGATCAGGTTTTAGAAATGGTTCGTACCATAAACAAACTGGATATGGAGGTTTGCTGTACTTTGGGTATGATTACCGAAAATCAGGCGCAGCGTCTGGCTGAAGCCGGATTGTATGCTTACAACCATAACTTAGATACTTCTGAAGATTATTATAAAGATGTTATTTCTACGCGTGCTTTTGAAGACCGTTTAAATACTATCGAAAATGTTCGTAAAACCAATGTTACGGTTTGCAGCGGTGGAATTATCGGAATGGGAGAAAGCATCGAAGACAGAGCTGGAATGCTTGTTGCGCTTTCTACTTTAAACCCACAGCCTGAATCTGTGCCAATCAATGCTTTGGTTGCTGTTGAAGGAACTCCTATGGAAGATGAAAAACCGGTTGAAATCTGGGAGATGATTCGTATGGTAGCTACTACCAGAATTGTAATGCCGGATACACAAGTACGTTTATCTGCAGGAAGAACCAATATGAGCCGTGAAGGCCAGGCAATGTGCTTTTTTGCAGGAGCCAATTCTATTTTTGCAGGAGACAAATTGCTTACAACTCCAAACCCGGATGTACACGAAGACATGAAAATGTTCGAAATGCTAGGATTGAATCCGCAAAAACCTTTTACAAAAGTATCACAGCCTAAAACGGTTGAGGCAGCAGATTCTCAATTTGCACCGTTAGGTGAAAAACCAAAATGGTCAAGACCAGGGCATACTATTGAAAGAAACGTTGAAGCTTCGGGAAAACTAAAAGTTTAAGTTTTTTTCTCAACACATAAATAAAAAATGCTTTTTATTCTTGTCAAAAGCATTTTTTATTTTAATCATTTGAAATCGTTTCTCTTAGTTTATTTCCGAGTTTTTCAAATTCCCTAACCGCATTTCCGGAACTTAATTCTTTGTCAACATGCATTCTTAAACTCCCGTTTTTAAAAGTGACGCTATAGACAATTTCATCTGCATCCATTTTTTTCCAAATCAAAACTTCTCCTTTAGCAATCAGGTATTTTTCATCCAGATGATCCATTAACATTCTTTTTACTTTATCATTTTTATCAGAATCAAAAGTGGCTTTAAAACTATAAGATGAATCTGAATTCTGAACTGAAACAGATGAACTGGAGCTCTTGGTTTTTGTTTCTGATTTATTAATTTTTGGGAGATTTGGTACTGTCGGTTTACTTTGGCAATTGGCTAAAAAACTAATAGCCGTAAAAATAAGTACTATAATAATTTTCATAATCTTTGATTTAATTGTTAATCTTAAACTCAAAACCCAACCCTCTCACACTCAAAATACTTATAGTTGAATCTTCTTTAAAATATTTCCGTAACCGGCTGATAAAAACATCCATGCTTCTGCCTGAAAAAAAATCTTCGTTCCCCCAGATTTCCCTTAAAATTTCTTCTCTTTTAATGAGTTTATTTCTGTTTGTGTGCAAAAAAACAATCAATTGTGCTTCTTTTTCAGTAATCCGGTGTGTGATTGTCTGGTGTTTGAGTAAGTAGTTTTCATAATCAAAGGTGTAACTACCAATTGTGAAGGTCTGTTGTAAAACAACTTTTTCTTCATTTTTTTGAGAACGTTTTAAAATATTACCTATTCTTAGAATTAATTCTTCTACTTCAAAAGGTTTTACGATATAATCATCGGCTCCCAATTTCAATCCTTTGATTTTGTCTTGCTGCAATGATTTTGCCGTTAAAAAAACAAATGGCGTTTCCGGAAATTGATCCACTATCTTTTCGGCTAAAGTAAAACCATCCATTTGCGGCATCATTACATCCAAAATACATATATCAGGTTTCGTCACGCGAAGAGACTCCAAAGCTTCTTTACCGTTTTTTTTCCAGGATACTTTAAAACCTGAAAACTCCAGATATTGTTTTAAAACTGAAGCGTAATCAAAATCATCTTCTACTAATAAAATATGTTTCATCATAACGGAATTGATATTAAAAACAGAGCTCCTTTATTTTCTTCACTGGTTACTTTTATGTCTCCACGATATGCTTCAACCAATTGTTTTACATAAAACAATCCCAAACCGAGACCTTTGGTATCATGAAGATTTCCTTTTTCTACTCTGTAAAACTTATCAAAAATAGCTATGTGTTCTTTTGGAGAAATCCCTTTTCCGTTGTCTTTTATACTGAGTAAAAATTTATTGTCAATACTGTTTAGTTCAATATTTATTTCCGTAGCACCATACTTTACAGCATTATCCAAAAAATTAATCAAAATTGTATTGAGATGAAAACGATCTATTTTTAAAGTGATCATTTCTTTGATTTGCTGACAGGAAATTAAAATATCAGGTTTAGAAAGTCTGAAATCATCTATTATTTCTTTAATTTCCTTACAACTTATTTCAATGGAAGAACTTCTGTCAGCGACTGGATTAACTGAAACATTCGCAACCTGCTGAAACAATTTCTGAAGCCTGTTGTTCTGTCTTTCCAATAACGATAAAGTTGTTTTGTATTCTTCTTTCGACATTTGATCTTCCTTTCGCTGTAATGTCTTGATTGCAATATCCATTGTTGACAAAGGAGTCTGAAATTCATGTGTAATGTTGTTTACAAAATCTGTTTTTATATCGGCAATTCGTTTTTGGTTAATTAAATTTTTAATGGAGAGATAATACAGATACACTACAAAAAACATTAAGACCACAGAAAACAATAACAACCCTGCCATTTGACCCAAAATCGTTTTTTGCCAGCTTGCAAAACTGTAATATTGTTCTGTTTTTAACGATAGCACATATTTACTTTTTACAGAACCTGGGTTATCAGATTCTGATTCATTAGTGTTTTGCCACTTTCCGGTTGAAGAAGAAATTTCATTGTTACTTTTTACTTTGTTATCAAAAATCAACAATTTGCCATTGTAAACCGAATCCGTTTTATTGTTGTTTATAATGACCAGAGACGTTAAATAATCGCTGTAACCAATTTCAAAATCTCCCGGTTTTTTAGACTTTTCCATATATCGTTTCATAGCATCGGAAAGGGAATCCTGATTCTTCTGAATAAGTCTTAAATATTCTTTTTTTGCTATTTTTTTATAAACATATCCTTCGGATAATTTCCCGGTTTGCTCCATCCAGCTGTCTTTTATGGCATCGAATTCAGGATGGTCTTCCAACTCGGTTATTTGCTTTCTGATTTTGGTGTTTACTTCCCTTTCGGTTAGTTTATAAGTATTGTATATAAAATAACCCTGAATAGCCGCCAATGCGATTACCGTAAAAATACATGCCCCGATTAAATACGCAATTTTCTTTTTGTTTTGCATGATGTAACTATTAACAAAAACAAATTTACCTTAATAATTCTTTACGGCTTTTAATAAACAACCGATTAACCCTTTATTAACCGAATGCTGAAATGAATGTCTTAAAAATCTGGAGTTCAGCTTATTTCAGTTTTTTCGAAACTAAACTACACAAAACCCTTTAACCCATCATTAACCGTACATTAACCCAATACTCCAGAGAGGTTTCAGAGATTTGCTCCTAACAAATCATCACACCATGAAACATTATATTTTTTTAATCGTATTACTTCCACTCATCGGAATTGGACAACACAAAATTTCAGGAACTATTTTGGACTCTAAGAATAATACGGTAGAATTTACCTCTGTTTCCTTATTAAAACAAAAAGATTCTGTATTTTATAAAAGTACTCAAACAGATGAAAAAGGTTTTTTTGAAATAATAAATGTTGAAAAAGAAAAATACATTTTGAAAATCAGCTCTTATGGATATTCTGAAAAACATCTCAATATTGATGTACAATCAGATCTCCAGCTATCACCTATTCTACTGGAACAAAATGCAGAAATACTAAATGATGTTACCATTACGACATCAAAACCAATTCTAAAAAGAAAAATTGATCGAATAGAATTTACTGTAGAAAACTCTTCACTTTCTACTAATAATGCCTGGGAAATTCTGGGCAAAACACCAGGCGTGACTACCATGAGCAGCGGTAATCTGACTGTTCGCGGAAGCAACAGTATTCTGGTCACTATTAATGACAAAAAAGTCTATTTAACAGGTGATGAATTAAAGCAATTTTTAGAAAACACAAACGGTGAAGATGTCAAATCAATTGAAGTGATTACAAATCCCCCTGCTAAATATGAAGCACAAGGAGCAGTCGTTTTAAATATCAAGTTGAAAAAAAATGTAAAATTAGGTTATAAAGGAACGGTGAGCGGTTCTTACACACAATCTATTTATGCAAAAGGAAATATTTCTACAAGCCATATTTACAAAGGAGAAAAACTTTCACTGTCGGGGCGTTATACTTTTGGATCGGGTACTTATGTGAGAGAAGGAGAAGATTTCATTCATTATTTGGACAATTCAGGCGAAACCAACTCGATTTGGGAAAGCATCATGAGAAGAAAAAACAAATCGGCATCACAAAATTCATTTCGTCTGGATTCAGAATATGAAATAGACAATTCAAATACAATATCTTTTGGCGTCACTGGTTCTATGACTCCAAATGTTCATGGTTTTTATAATGTGCCCACTTATATTTATGATCGTAACAGAAATCTGGATTCCCTGTATGTCACACAAAACAACAGAAAAAAAACATCCCGAAATAATGATTACAATTTCTCTTATGATCATAAATTTAAGGAGAAAGAGAAACTTTCTTTTTCTTCAGATTATACGCATTACTACTACAATGAAAATCAGGATATTTTCTCTTCATTTTCATTACCCGACAGTGCTCCTTACCGACAAACTCGATTTGTAAGCGACAATACGCAAAAAATTCAGCTTTTTTCCGCACAATCAGATTATGCGAATGAAGACAACGGAATCGAAATGGGAATAAAATTTGGAAAAGTAAAAGCAGACAGCCAGCTTATTTTTAAAGATGAAATTAATGGCGAATTAATTGAAAACACAGCCAGAACTAACCAGTTTTTATATGATGAATCTATTTTTGCAGGTTATGCAAGTTATAATAAAGAGATACAAAAATGGACACTGAAAGCCGGATTAAGAGGAGAATACACCCAACTAAAAGGCAATTCGGTTACGGTAACTGAAATAAACCAGCAAAAATATTTTAAATTTTTCCCCACTTTTTATGCGCTTTACAAAGCAAATGAAAATCATCAAATTGGATTTTCGTACGGAAAACGAATCAGTCGACCACAATACAGCTGGCTCAATCCATTTAGATCTTACTACAATTCCTATTCGTATTTTGTTGGGGATCCAAAACTGCAGCCCACCATCATTCACAACCTAAACTTGACTTATACTTTAATAGACAAATACAATTTTGATTTGTATTACAGACACGAAAAAAATCCATCAATGGAAATCTCATATCAGGATTATGAAACGACTACGGTTGTCTATCATCTTACCAACATTGAAAAAAATACTGCTTTGGGATTAGAATTCAATGCCAATCTGGTTTTCTTTGACTGGTGGGAATCCGGAATTCAAACCGGGGTCAATTATACTCAGGATACTTTTTTGGGAGTTGATGAAAAATTGTACCAAAACAAACGTTTGCAGTTTAACGGAAGTACTAATAACCGATTTACATTCAACAAGAAAAAGGATTTTACTGCCGAAGCCAATTTTTATTACAACTCCCGATCTGTACAGGGCACTTTTACTATTAGCCAATCTACAAGTTTAGACTTTGCATTTCGAAAAAAGGTATTTCAGGACAAATGGGAGCTTTTTGCGATTTTTTCAGATGTTTATCGCGGAGAGAAGCAAACGGTTACCACTAAATATGCAAATCAGTATAATTATTTTACTGATTACAGCGATAGCCAAAATTTCAGAATAGGTTTTAAATATAATATTGGAAATCAAAAACTGAGCGAAAAAAACAAAGAACAAACAGAAGAGCAAAAAAGACTATAGTTAAGACAATTTCTATATATATATATGCAGGTATTGAAGTTTTAATCAAGTTAAAAATTTAATTAAAAGAGTTAATACATCCCAATAAATACTTTTAGATTGCTTATAAACAATATTATACGTAATTTTTTTATTTAAAGGATGAAACTAAAACAAATCGAAAGGGTTAAGAAAATCTCAAAATCTGATTTTATTTCCCAATATGTAAAAAAACAAATTCCGGTTGTTGTTGAAGAACTGACAGAAGACTGGCCTGCTTACCATAAATGGAAATTGTCCTATATTAAAGAAATAGCGGGTGACAAAACCGTACCCTTGTATGATGACAGACCCGTTAATCACGAAGAAGGATTTAACGAAGCTCATACCACAATGAAAATGAGTGACTACATTAATCTTCTGGAAGAAAAACCTACCAATTATCGAATTTTTCTTTACAACTTAATGAAAGATGTACCTGCTCTGAAAAATGACTTTTTATGGCCTGATATTGGACTAAAATTAGTTAAACAATTGCCTATGGTGTTTTTTGGCGGAGAAAACTCTAAAGTGTTTATGCATTATGACATTGATTACTCTAACATCCTGCATTTCCATTTTCATGGAGAAAAGCAGTGCATGATTTTTCCTCCGGATCAGTCAAAATACTTGTATAAAGTTCCTCACGCTTTAATTTCGAGAGAAGACATTGATTTTGACAATCCGGATTATGATAAATTTCCCGCTTTGAAAAATGCCGAAGGTTACATTACAAATCTAAAACATGGTCAAATGTTATATATGCCGGAAGGTTACTGGCACTATATGAAATATTTAACTCCAGGATTTTCTGTGAGTTTACGCTCATTTCCTAAAAACATTACCCATTTATCAAAAGCGGCTTACAATGTTTTGATCATGCGCCATTTTGATATTTTGATGCGAAAATTCAAAGGTCAAAAATGGATAGATTATAAAAATGAAAAGGCAATTCAAAACACAAATGAAAATTTGCGTAATGAAATTAATAGATTATCTTTTTAGTTTCCAGCTTATTTTCAGTTTTAATTTTAAAAATCAGAGTCTGATTTTTGGGCTTCAGATTAGAAATTATTATGATGTTTTGATTGGTATTTTGCTCTAAAATCAATTTACCCGAAATATCAAAAGCCTCAATTTTTTGAATATTTGAGTCTTCTGATTCTATAACTAATTGTCCTTTCTTTTGGTAAATAACGAGACCTTTTTTATTTATCGAAAATTCCTTGGTCTGCAATGTGTTATCTGAAAATTTTAAAACAAAACGACTGTTAAAAATTCCTTTTTCTGTTGAAAAGCTATAGGATCCATCATTTAAATTATGCAGAATCTTTTTTTCTTTATCTTCCAGATAAACTGATTGCCCAATAAAACTTTCGTCTAAATGATCAATACTTATTGTAAAATTTCCATTGATTTCTGTTTTGTACCCCAAAGTAACTTCATCTGAATGAAAAGGAAATTGTCTGCCCTGAATAACCCAATTTTTACCTTCGTTATAGCTATAAAAATTAATATATCTATTTTCATCCAAAGACTCTCCGTCAAAAAACAAATCATAACTATTGGTAGCACCCTCAATATAACCGACTAAAAGCTGTTTAAAAAAATTTTCTTCATTGGTCAGATTGAGCCATATTCTGTTTTTTTCTATTATTTTATTTTTTTCAATAGTCTTAGCCGGTTTAAAAAAAGAGGAATTTTGTTCTATGATTCGCATGTTATCATCAAATTTCACTTTTTCTCCCTCAACTAAGCCTGTTACAAAAAAAGATTGTCCCGAAGCAATTTTACCGTCCGGTTCAGTTTCATTTTGTCCCGAAGATACCGAAGATCTTGTCCCTACACCTCCCAATAAATTATAAACCGCATAATCGTTTGTATTGTATTTATTATTGGTAAGCGCTGTATTGTGCGTCCAGAAATAAAGTGATCCTTCTATATTTTCTGCATTATCTATTAAAAAAGAATCTGCATTAATTGCAGAAGGATATGGATTGCCAATTAAATTTGAGTTACCGGGAGTGCCAAGCGGAATTGTAACTTTTCCGTTGACCGGTATACCTTTAAAAATAGCTTCATATTTTTCAGGAACTGTAGAAGAGAAATTTTGTGGTCCCCGAATAATATAACCTTTGCCGACTGCCATTATGTTTGTCGGAACTTCTCCTGCCCATTTTCTTAAAATAGCATCAAAAGAGAAAAATTTATCTGATAATGTAGCCGGAGAAACATCTATCAATCTATGATTTTCAACAGGAGAAGACCAACAAGTGTAATCAAATTTTCGGATAGGAGTCGTTTTTCGCTTAAGATGAATAATTCCTGTATTAACCATTTCATCATCTGATTGATACAACGAAGCAGTATCTTCTAAAACTAAAATTCCGTTTCCTGAATAATTGAAACTCAATCCCAAAGTTTTTCCACTTGAAATTGTCACTGTCTTAGCCGAATTGATACTGCAGCTACATGCATTTACCGAAGCTGAAAACAAATAATCTTCTTCAAAAACTAGTTCTTTTCCCTCAGACGGAGATCCATTAGACCAGGAACCATTCCATCTTGAACTATCAGTGCACAATTTTAAACGAGCAACCCGATGTTTGGCAACTCCTGAAACCGAATTAAAGTTCCCTCCAATTATCAGTTTGTTATCTGCGGTAATTTCCATTGTATATAAGGTACTATTAAGACTTACTGAAAATGAAGAGTCATAAATACCATTTGAAGATAACCGTAATAAGCGTAAAGAAGCTATTCCGTTATAATTTCCAGAAAAAGCTCCTCCTGCTAAAATTCTGTCATCGGACTGTATCAAAATACTTCGCACATCACCATTACTAAAACCAGTTCCTGAATCAAAAGTTGTGTCTAACGTTCCGTTTGAATTGAGCCGCAGGATTCGTCTTTTTGAAATACCATTATAGTTTAAGAAAGAGCCGCCTACAATAATTTTACCGTCAGACTGCAGATTAAGTGCATATACATTTTTATCGAATCCGGCACCTACAGAAAAACTGCTGTCTATACTTCCATCAGTATTTAATCGTACTATTCTGGAATATCCTGTTCCGTTAAACATATCAAATCTTCCTCCTAAGATAATTTTTCCGTCAGGCTGAACTAATATTACGTCTATGGCTCCGTTTGCACCAACAACAGTATTAAAGCTACCATCAATTGTTCCGTCCGGCATAAGTCTTACGATCCGGCCAAATGTAACACCGTTGTATTTCGTGAAATTTCCCGCTACCAATATTTTTTGATCTGATTGAATTGCTACTGATACTACCTGACCATTGAAACCAATCCCGGAAACAAAACTGTTGTCTAAACTTCCATCAGGTAAAATGCGGGCAATACGGTTGGATGTTGTACTGTTGTAACTTGTAAAATTTCCGCCGATGATTATTTTGCCATCTGATTGCTGTGCTGCTGTTTTTATACTATTATTAGCATTTGTCTGAGCAGAATTAAAGGTAATATCCAAATTTCCATCTGGCAGAATGCGGGCAATTCTTGAAGAAGGAAGACCGTTAAATCTCGAAAAATTACCAAAAACCATTGTTGTGTTATCTGATAATGGCAATACTTTAAAAACGGAATTATCAAACCCAACTCCTGCCGATAAATAACTAATGTCATGGATTCCGTTTGTATCAATTTTAGCTAACTTACCCTGATTTTGAGAATCAAAAACTGAAAATGAACCACCGATATACCACCCTCCTTCAGAAGAATTAGCCAAACTGTATACCGATGCAGAACCTGGACCATTGCCTATATCAAAATCAGGTTTAATGATTCCGTCAGGATTTAAGAGCATTAATCTGTTTACATCTAATCCATTATATAAATCTGTAAAAGAACCTCCCAACATTATATTTCCTGAAGTATCTGTTTTTATAACATATACAATACCATTATTCAAACCTGTTCCTGACAAAAAAGTCGTATCTGGAGTTCCATCCGGATGTAATCGGATAATTCTGTTTGCTGTGTTTCCGTTATAACCTGTAAATTCTCCACCCAGAATAATTTTACCATTCGGCTGCAAAGACATTGCATGAATATCGTTATCAAAACCACTTCCAACATTAAAAGTAATATCTGTACTTCCATCAGGATTTAAACGGGTAATTCGGTTCACATCAACACCATTAAACTTAATAAAATTGCCTGCTAAAATAATTTTACCATCTGACTGGATTTCAACACAATTGATATTTGAAGGAGCTCCGGAACCGGTTAAAAATCCGGCATCTAAATTTCCATCAGGCAAAATTCTGGCAATCCTGTTTACTGTAATGCCATTATATTTTGTAAAACTTCCAACAATAATAATTTTCCCATCTGACTGTGTTACAATCTGATTTATTATACCTGAACTTGCACCTAATGATGTATTAAAAGTAGTATCGTAAGAACCGTCACTATTTAAACGAATCAATCTACCTGCATTTTCTCCATTATAACTGGTAAAATTCCCTCCAATAATGATTTTTCCATCAGACTGAATATAAGATGAATATATTTTCCCATTAAAGCCCGAACCTGTGTCAAAATCGGTATCTACAGACCCGTCTGTTTTTAATCGTGTTAAATAAGAAAGTGATTTTCCATTAAAATTTAAAAAATCACCTCCCACAATTAAATTACCATCCGTTTGCATAGATGTAGTTCTTATGGCATTATCAAACCCATCTCCGTTGGTTCCATTATCATAACTGTTAAACGTTGTATCTAATTTTCCCTGTTGGGCATTACTATTATTTAATAAAAAGAAGAATAGGATTATAGGCAGATAATGTAATTTTAATTTCAAAATAAAAACAGTTTAGTTAGAGGATATTTTTTTTACAATTAATAAGAATTTACATGCAATTTATATTTATCCTTAACTTGCCACAATACCCACATTTAGTGATTTATGTACATGATCAAACTTTCTTTCAAAACCAAAAAATCCGATAACTTTCGCTATCGGATTTTTAATTAATCGCTTTACCGGCTTTATTTAAAGATTACTTTTTTTGTTGTCTCATACCCATTAACCAATACTACCTTTACCAATAAAACCTGTTGGGCAGATCGCAGATTCTCAATAAGCAACTGCAGATTATTTACATCCTCTTTCACATACAGTTGTTTGCCTGAAAGATCATAGATAAATACCTTATCTATGTTTTCTGATGTTGAATTTACACTAACTGTTTTGTTGGCAATCTTAACCCAAACTGCATCATCTGCCACTTCAAAATCGCCCGTACCCAATGTATTGGAACTATAACGCAATACAAACCGATCATTGAAGGTTCCCGCTTTTGTGGTAAAGACATAATTACCGGCTGTTAATTCGTTTATTGTACCGGTTTGCTTATCTTCAAGGTAAACCCTTTGGGTTGCTAAATTACCATCGGCCTTATCAATTGAAATGGTAAAGTCACCCGCAATGGTAGAGCGATATCCTAAAGGAACCAAATCTGTATTGGTAAAAGGCAAGGCACGACCCTGGATAGTCAGCTTATTGGTTGTATTGACACTGTAAAAATCGATATACGTGTTGCCATCAAAAGTCTCTCCGTCAAAATTAACATCATAACTATTGGTTGCACCCTCAACATAGCCAATAAGGGTTTGTTTAAAAGCTCCTTCTGAATTGGTCATATTAAGCCATAAACGATGACTCTCGAATCCTGCTGATTTTGAACTTTTACCGGGTTTGAAGAATTGTGCATTATCAGCTCCCCCAACACGCATTGAATTATCAAACTGAACAGTTCCATTTGCTTTTGCACTTGCCATAAACGATTGTCCCGCTGCTATGTAACCTGAAGGAATGGCATTGTTTGCTCCTGTAGTAGCCGTACCTCCTGTTGCATTAAACGAAGCATAATCATTAGAGCTATATACATATTTGCCTCCACTTGGTGAAATACCCGTATTGTGTGTCCAAAAGTAGATAGTCCCGTTTAAAACTGCATTGTTATTGGCATTAGAATATAAAAACTCCCTTGCATCAAGTGCTGAAGGATATGGGTTTCCGATCAGGTAATATTTCCCTGCTGTAACAGCCTGACTGCTGGTAATATTCCCATTATTAGGCACTCCTTTAA
>NZ_JASY01000003.1:0-366003 GCF_000735715.2 Flavobacterium chungangense LMG 26729 | reverse complement strand
GTTGTTTGGTATAATTCATTGACCAGTACAACATCAATTGCAACAGCAACAGCCTTGGCAAACGGTATTTATTATGGAGCGATTTTAGACCCTGTAACAGGCTGTCAAAGTTCAGTTCGTTTACAGGTTACTGTTACGATAAATGATCCAGGGACACCAACTACAACGGACAATACACAGGATTTCTGTTTAGTGAATGCGCCAACGGTTGCCAATATTCAGGTGAACGAGGCTAATGTTGTTTGGTATAATTCACTAACCAGTACAACAATAATTACACCGACAACAGCGTTGGCAAATGGTATATATTACGGAGCGATTTTAGACCCAATAACAGGTTGTCAAAGTGCTATCAGATTACAAGTTACTGTTACTGTAACCAACCCAGCTACACCAACAACTACAGATAATACGCAAGATTTCTGTATTTCAAATGCACCAACGGTTGCCAATATTCAGGTAAATGAAACCAATGTTGTTTGGTATGGTACATTAACTGGTGTAACGCCACTTGCATCAACTACAGCCTTAGTAAACGGAATTTATTATGGAGTCATTTTGAATCCAATGACAGGTTGTGAAAGCAGTACAAGATTGCAGGTAAGTGTTAGCATTAATAATCCAACTGCAACACCTACTACAAATTCAGCAACACAAAACTTCTGTTCATTGAATGTACCAACAGTAGCTAATATTCAGGTAAATGAAGCTAACGTAGTTTGGTACAGTAACCCGAGTGGAGGAACTGCTTTACCAGCAACAACAGCTTTGGCTACTGGTCTTTATTATGGAGCTATTTCAAGTACAATAGGTTGTGAAAATCCTGTTAGATTAGTAGTTACAGTAAATGTGAATACACCAGGTGTAGTTACTACCACAAATACAGCACAGAAATTTTGTTTGTCAAAAGCACCAACAATTGCCAATATTCAGGTAAATGAACCAAATGTTGTTTGGTACAGTAACCCAACAGGAGGAATACCATTAGCCGCAAATACGCCGCTTACAGCTACAACCTATTATGCCACATTGTTAAGCAATACAACAAATGGCTGTACAAATGCAGCACGTTTAGCAATAACGGTTAGTTTTGAAAATGATGCATTGGCGCAAATCACTTCGACCGATGATACACCATGCGTTTTCCAGGGAGTGACTTATTCAATAGCAAATGGGAAATCAAATTATGTATGGTCTGTTACTAACGGAACAATAACTTCGGGAGGAGGAACTGCTGATGGGTCTGTAACAATTTCATGGTCTGATGTTGGGCCGGGAACAGTTATGGTAACGTATATCAACACATGCGATGAAACTACTACCAAAACATTAAATGTAACAGTGGCGACATGTTCAGATCTTACGATAACCAAAACGGTTAGTAATCCTACTCCTAATTTTGGAGATGAGGTAACTTTTACAATAACTGTAAATAATGTGGGTCAGGGAACTATTCTTAACACACTTGTTAGTGAATTAATTCCAAGCGGATATGAATTTGTATCAGCTTCAACATCAACAGGTGTATATGATGCATCTCAGATTTGGACAATTCCGACATTAAGTCCTGGAGAAAGTGAAACGCTCGAAATCAGAGTCATTGTATTGCCAAATGGTAACTACTTAAACGTAGCCACTATCGAAATCTCAACTCCTTTAGATGTTGATCCTACAAACAATACAGCTTCAGCTTCGGTAGAACCAATTTGTTTAACGATTTACAATGAGTTCACGCCAAATAATGACGGATCAAATGATCTTTTCAGAATTGATTGTATCGAATCATATCCAAACAATGAATTAAAAGTCTTTAACAGATATGGTGCTTTGGTATACAGTAAAAGAGGTTATCAAAATGATTGGGACGGTACTGCTAATGTATCCGGAGTTATAAACAGAGGAGATATGCTGCCAACCGGTACTTATTTTTATGTAATAGAAATTGGAGACGGAAAAGTTAAAAAAGGATGGTTATCTATAATGAGATAAGCACCGTTATTAATCATCTAATTAATTAAAACTAAATAAGTATCGTTATGAAACTATATATAAAATCATTAGAAACGTATTTAATCTTAATATGTTCTATTATCACATTTAGTGCAAGTGCACAACAAGATCCTCAGTATACACAATATATGTATAACACTATGGCGGTAAATCCGGCTTATGCCGGGTCTACCGGTGTTTTAGAAGCGACACTTTTGCATCGTTCACAATGGTTGGACATTTCTGGTGCTCCCCAAACGCAGTCCTTTTCGATTCATGCACCGCTTCGAAATGAAAAGATTGGTTTAGGATTAAGTGTTGTTAATGACAAAATTGGTCCTTCGAATGAATTATACCTTGATGGAAACTTCTCCTACTCATTAGCATTAGGCTATGAAAAAAGACTTGCCTTTGGTTTAAAAGCTGGTATGCGAATGTTAAATATTGACTGGACCAAAGGAAGATATTATGATCCAAATGATGTTCTGTTGAATCAAAATATTGATAATCAGATGAAATTAGCCGTTGGAGCAGGTGTTTATTATTATGCTGATAAGTGGTATTTAGGATTTTCAATTCCAAGCTTTATCGAAAATGATTATTACGATGACGTTCAGGAATCTATAAACTACGATCGTTTGCATTATTTTTTAATGGGAGGTTATGTGTTTGATTTGAATCCGAATTTAAAATTCAAACCTGCATTTTTAGTAAAAGCAGTGAGTGGAGCTCCGCTTACAGCTGATGTTTCTGCAAACTTTATGCTTTATGAAAAATTTGTTATAGGAGGATCATATCGTACTGATGATTCTGTGAGTATTCTGGCAGGTTTTCAGATATCACGAAGTTTTTATATCGGATATGCTTTTGATTATACCACAAGCGAATTGAATAAGTACAATGATGGTACGCATGAAATCATTCTGAAATATCAGTTTAACAAAAATCAAAGTAAAATCAAATCACCTAGATTCTTCTAAAAAAATAAACCTTATGAAAAAACTATATATCTTAAGTCTGGTTTTGAGCTTCACGGTTTGTTTTGCTCAGACTAATTTAAAGAAGGCCGATGCATTGTTTAAAAACTATTCGTATGCCGATGCTTCTAAAGCGTACGAAGAAATTTTACAAAACATAAAAAAGCCTTCGACACAAACATTAAAGAATGCTGCCGACTCTTATTATTTTATTTCCGATTCCAGAAATGCACTAAAATGGTACCGAAAATTGTACGAAGCTCAGGGAAATAACTTAACTGATATTTACTATCTCCGCTATATCCAGTCCATGAAAGCCGTTATGGATTATGATGAAGCTAATAGGATTACGAAAGAATATCTGGATAAAAAAGGCGATAAAAAAGAGATCAACCGATACGTTGCCCAAAAAAAGCAAATGGATAGTCTTTCAAAAGCAAAATCGCTTTATCAAATAAAAGACCTTGATATTAATACCAGTAAATCTGATTTTGGAGCCACATTTTTTCAGGAAAAAGTGGTATTTACTTCTGCAAGGGATACAACTAAATTTAGCGAAAAGTTATATACCTGGAACAATCAGCCGTTTTTGAATTTATATGTTGCAGAAAGAAATCAGGCGGATGGAAGTTTGTTCAATGAAAGTGTGTTTTTACCAAACGTAATGACCAAATATCACGAAGCAACAGCCAGTTTTGATGCGGCGGGAAAAACAATTTATTACACAACAAACATCGTTAAGAAGAATAAACTGGTTGTTGATGAAACAAAAACCAATAATTTTCAGATTATTAAAGGTGCTATAGTCGACAACAAATTAGAAAATCCTCAAAAAGTATTTTTCAATAGTGATGAGTATTCCGTTGGGCATCCTTCATTAAGTGAAGATGGACAATGGCTTTTCTTTGCATCTGATATGCCGGGAGGATATGGAGAAACCGATTTGTATTATGTGAAAATTGCTGCTGATGGCACCATGAGTTCTCCCGTAAATTTAGGCCCAAAAATTAATACTATTGGAAATGATCTTTTTCCGTTCTTCAGTAAAGGGGTGCTTTATTTCTCTTCTGATGGACATTACGGATGGGGAGATCTGGATGTTTACGAAAGCAAGTTTTTATCTGATGGAAGTTTTTCAGATCCAAAAAATCTGGGAGCTCCAATAAACAGTAACAAGGATGATTTCACATTTATAATTGACAAAACAGGTCATTTTGGTTATTTGTCTTCTAATAGAGAAGGAGGAAAAGGAGATGACGATATCTATTCTTTTACAAAAGCAGACCCGGTTTGTAATCAGACTATTTCAGGAATTGCAACAGACCGTAAAACAAAATTACCGCTTACAGATGTTACCATTATGGGATACAATTCTTTTAGTGATATTCTTGGCGAAACAAAAACGAATTTCGAAGGTAAATATGCATTGGTCGTTCCGTGTGGTAAAAATGTTAAGATGATTGCGGCAAAACCAAATTACAGCAGTGATGAAAAAATCGTAGAAACTACATTAGAAAATGGAGCTGAAATTCCAAATATCAATTTTGAACTGAGTAATTATGATGATTTGGTTGTAAAGAAAAAAGGTGTTGAAAAAGTAGATGTAAAACCCATTTATTTTGATTACGACAAATACGATATCACTCCTTTGGCTATTGAAGAATTGACAAAAGTGGTTTTTATCATGCAAAAATTCCCAAACATCCGTATTAAAATTGAATCTCATACGGACTCCCGTGGAAAAGATGCTTACAATTTAAAGCTTTCTGACAACAGGGCAAAATCGACACGAGATTATATTATTTCACAAAATATTGACGCTTCACGAATCGAAAGTGCCATTGGTTACGGAGAAAGCCGATTAATTAATAAATGTAAAAATGGTGTAAAATGTACAGAAGAAGAACATTTACTAAACAGACGTTCGGATTTCATTATTATTCAAAAATAAATTTGGTTGTTTATTAGGTTGTTGATTATCAATTTTAAAAGTGTAGAACGTAAAAACCATTTGGAAGTTGGTTTTGTTTGATTCTTTTTTAAGAATAGTGGACAAGAAGAAAATCAAGTTGCATGATTTTGCAACTTGATTTTTGACTTTTAAAACTTTTGGATTTTAATATTTTACAACAAAAAATAATCCTAATTTTGATATTCGGTTTTTAGAAATTATAATCAGCATTATTTTTAATATTTTATGAGTATTCAAGACACAATTCAGACATTACGAAACGAACTTAATCAACACAATTACAATTATTATGTACTTGATGACGCTACAATTTCTGATTATGATTTTGATCTCAAATTAAAAGAACTTCAGGATTTAGAAAACAAACATCCTGAATTTTTTGACGAGCATTCTCCAACACAAAGGGTTGGTGGAACAGTTACCAAAAACTTTAAAACCATAGCACATCAGTTCAGAATGTATTCTCTGGATAATTCTTATTCGAAAGAAGACTTGTTGGATTGGGAAACCCGAATTCAGAGAGTTTTGGGAAATGTTGATTTACAATATACATGTGAGTTAAAATACGATGGAGCTTCAATAAGCATTACATACGAAAATGGGAAACTGGTCCAGGCTTTAACACGTGGAGATGGTTTTCAGGGTGATGAGGTTACAAACAACATCAAAACCATAAAATCAATTCCGTTGAAATTAAAAGGAAATTATCCTGATAGATTCGATATTCGTGGCGAAATCATTTTACCATTAAAAGGTTTCGAAAAAATGAATCAGGACTTAATTGAAATTGGAGAAACACCATATTCAAATCCAAGAAATACAGCTTCTGGAAGTTTAAAACTACAGGACAGTGCTGAGGTTGCCAAACGCCCTTTAGAATGTTTATTGTATTCGGTGACAAGTAATAATTTACCCTTTTCTTCGCAAATAGAAGGATTGCAATTAGCACGCGAATGGGGGTTTAAAGTGCCAAGCGAAGCAAAATTAGCCAATAACATGCAGGAAGTTTTCGACTTTATTGATTATTGGGATACTCATCGTCACAAAATGCCTTACGAAACTGATGGTGTCGTTGTAAAAGTAAACAGTTTCCGTCATCAGGAAGAGTTAGGTTACACTGCAAAATCACCTCGTTGGGCCATCGCCTACAAATTTAAAGCTGAGCAGGTTTCAACTAAATTAAAGTCAATTTCATATCAGGTTGGACGTACAGGAGCTATTACTCCGGTTGCAAATCTAGAACCTGTACAGCTCGCAGGAACAATTGTAAAAAGAGCTTCTTTGCATAATGCTGACCAAATCGAAAAATTAGATATTCGAATAAATGATACCGTTTTTGTGGAAAAAGGGGGCGAAATTATTCCAAAAATTATCGCTGTAGATTTAGAACAGCGCCCTGAAAATTCAGAAATCACAAGATATATTACACATTGCCCTGAATGTGAGACAGAATTAGTTCGGAATGAAGGTGAGGCAAATCATTATTGTCCTAATTTTTACGGTTGTCCGCCACAGATTATTGGCAGAATCCAGCATTATATTTCGAGAAAAGCAATGGATATTGAAGGGCTTGGGGGAGAAACAGTTGCCTTACTTTTCAAAAATGATTTGGTTCACAATTATGCTGATTTGTATGAATTAAAAGTAGAAGATATTTTGCATTTGGAAAGAATGGCGCAAAAATCGGCTGAAAATCTGGTAAACGGTGTTGAAAAATCCAAGGAAATTCCATTCGAAAGTGTTCTGTTTGCTCTCGGAATTCGTTTTGTTGGAGAAACTGTCGCTAAAAAATTAGCCAAGCATTATAAAAATATCGATGCATTAAGTCAGGCTTCATTAATGGATTTGATTTTAGTAGATGAAATTGGAGAACGAATTGCAAAAAGCGTAATTGAATTTTTTGAGAATGAAGAAAATCAAAAAATAATTGAACGATTAAAAAGTTATGGTGTTCAATTTGAAATTGTCCAGAAAATAAATCCAAATGCAACTGAAAAGTTCATCGGGAAAACATTTGTTGTATCAGGAGTTTTTTCACAGTTCTCAAGAGATGAATTAAAGAAAACAATAGAAGATAACGGAGGAAAAGTGGGAAGTTCTATTTCTGCAAAAACAGATTTTGTAGTAGCAGGAGATAATATGGGACCGGCAAAATTAGAAAAAGCAAATAAATTAAATATTCCAATACTATCTGAACAGGAATTTATAACGAAACTGAATGAAAGCGAGTAGACCTTCACTTATTCTTTATTTAGCTGCCTTTGTTTTTACGATTGTGTTTGATATTCTTCAATACGATTATCTCACAATTTGTATGAAGTCAATTGTTGTGCCTTCTGTTTTTTTTTATTTCTATTCATCAAATAATTTCAGGATTAATACAACTCAGATTTTAATTTACATTTTGTGTTTTGTTGGGGAAGTATTTCATCTAATGAATGTAGAAATCTCCGATCAGGGTTCTATGATATGCTTTTTGTTTGTTTACTTAATGCTGATTAAAATAATTGTAATAGATTATGACAGAATAAGATTAAAAAAGAGCGATGTACTGCCAATTGCTTTAGTAATTTTACTGATTTTATATTTATTGTTTTCTGTATTGAGTTTACAGTTTGATAAAATGGATGGTTTTGACTTTTTATATGCCCTCTATGGAACTGTCTTAAGCGTTTTAGGATTCATATGTTACGCAAACTATATAACCAGAGGAAATTATGTTACTTTGCTTTTAACGTTAATGGCAACATGTTTTATAATTTCGGATATGTTCTTTATCTTCAATCGATATTTTTCTTATTCTTTAGTATTAACATTAATCTGTGATGTGACTCAGATTCTGGCGTACTTTTTTATTTCCAAATATTTTATAAACTCGGGTAAAAAGAGAGTTAAACGATAATTGATTTTGCTTGATTGGTATGAGATTTATTTTTATCGAAATAAAAATCGATTCGCCCTAAATTTATTCCGTAGCATCCCACCTGATTTACCAGAACATCTTCGCCCGCTTTATTTTTTACAATAGTAGGTTTGTCTAAAAAGGTATGCGTATGCCCGCCAATGATTAAATCAATATCCTGTGTTAATTCTGCTAATTTCAGGTCACAGATTCTTGAAGCATCATCTTTGTATTTGTATCCTAAATGTGAAAGACAAATGATCAAATCACATTTTTCTTCTTTTTTTAGTAATTGAGTCATATCCTGAGCAATTTCTACAGGATTATTGTATACGGTTTCCTTGTACATTTTTTTTTCAACAAGCCCTTCAAGTTGTATTCCTAGTCCAAAAACACCAACCTTTATTCCGTTTTTATTAAAAATTTTATACGGTTTTACAAATCCGTTCATGACTGTGTTTTTAAAATCATAATTTGAACAGATAAATTCAAAACTGGCATGTGGCATTTGTGCATATAATCCGTCAAGACCATTGTCAAAATCATGATTCCCAATGGTAGACGCATCATATTTCATCATGCTCATCAGCTTAAATTCAAGTTCACCTCCGTAATAATTAAAATAAGGGGTTCCCTGAAAGATATCTCCGGCATCCAGTAAAAGCACATTTGGATTTTCTTTTCGAATGGTCTCAATCAATGCAGCACGTCGTGATACTCCGCCTTTATCAGGATTACGGGGATCATCAGCAGGAAAAGGATCTATGTGGCTGTGTACATCATTGGTATGTAGAACCGTTAGGTGTTTTATATCGTTTGTTTCAAAGCTGCTTAATGATAAGCCTAAACTTAATAAAGCAGTGCTTGCAGCAGTTTTTTCGATAAATTCTCTTCTTTTCATGGTGTATGTTTTTACGAAAGTGCCTGTTTTTTTAGTTTGGGTTTAAATCCGATTATTCTTCAGAGATTCTAATATCTTTTGGTACAGGAATCGTGTCAACTTCTTTAAAGTAATCAATCAGTACATTTCGAAGTTTATAATCTAAATCAAATTTTTGAAGACTTTTAAGGAAAAAATTCATGTTGTCACCACCATTTGCCAGATAATCATTTGTAGCGACATAATATGTTTGGGTTTTATCCAGAGGTTTTCCCTTAATTAGAATATTTTGAGCAGTATTGTCTTTTGCAATTGTAAAAGTTATTCCTGACAGAGGATGAGCTTTCTTCTCTTTGATGATATAAGCTGTCATTTCTAAAATCTGCTCACCTTTTAAAGCCAGAACTACCAAATTGTTTTCAAAAGGCATAATTTCAAAAGCAGTTCTGGTTGTAACATTTCCTTGTGGTAATATCGCTCTGATGCCTCCATGATTCAAAAAGCACAAATCGATGTATTTTTTTTCACGGGTTTTAAAAACCTGACCTCCTTTTTCTAAGCAAACATCAGCTAGTAAATTTCCAATAGTAGTCTGCCATTTTCCATTGCTTTTATCAAGGGTTTCCGGGCAATAGGCCAATACATGATCTAAATCTTTATTAATATGTTCACGAAAAGGTTTAATAAAGTTTTCAATTTCCTGCGTTTCAGCGTTTTTTTCAGAAATTGAAATTTGTTTAGCTTCAATTTTAGTTACATTATAGTTTTTTGAACTGCATGAAAATAGAAAAAAAAGTGTTAAGAATATAACAAAAAGTTTTAAAAATCCGTTATACTTTTTTAGTTTTACCATCTTAAATGCGACTTAAATAATTAATTTTGTAATCTGGTAAAAGTAGTATGTTTTTAAATTATTTGAAGGATTTTTTTATAAAAAAAACATTAAAAAATAATTTGCTTAATGTAAAAAATGAAGCCTTTACCAGTAATGTACAAACGATTGGTTTATTAATTGACGAAAGTGATTTCAGTTACTCAAAAGCACTTATTGCAGAACTGATTTCAAATAAAATTAATTCTGAAAATATTAAAATCGTTGTGTATCGCAATAAATTTGATGACAAAAAAGAATACGCCTTTCCGACTTTTACAAAAGCGCATATAGATTGGAACGGAGGTACGAAATTAGCTTTTTTAGCTGAATTTATTGAAACAGAATTTGATCTTTTGATTAGTTATTATGATGCTCAAAATCCAATTTTGAAGCTAATTACGAATAAATCAAAAGCTAAATTTAAAGTTGGATTTGCATCTGTTGATAAAAATATAAATCGCTGGATGATAAATACTTCTTTAGAAAATTATAAGCTTTTCGTTTTCGAATTGTTTAAGTATTTAAAAAATATAAAGTAAAATATAAAGTAAAGTATGCAATCATTAATAGGAACTGGTGTTGCCCTGGTCACTCCATTTAAAAAAGATTTTTCAATTGATATAGAAGCATTACAGCGAATTGTTAATTTTTCGATTGATGGTGGAGTAGAGTATTTGGTTGTAATGGGTACAACCGCAGAAAATGCAACTCTAACTCAATCCGAAAAAGAGTTGGTTATTAATACCGTAATTGAAGTTAATAACGGAAGATTGCCTTTAGTTCTTGGAGTTGGAGGTAACAATACAATGCAGGTAGTTGAAGAATTGAAAACAAGAGATTTTTCAGCATTTGAAGCGATTCTTTCAGTTTCTCCTTATTATAATAAACCTACACAAGAAGGAATTTATCAGCATTTTAAAGCTATTTCAGAAGCTTCTCCCGTTCCGGTGATTTTATATAATGTTCCCGGCAGGACTTCAAGTAATATGTTACCTTCAACTGTTATTCGTCTGGCAAATGAATTTGATAATGTTGTAGCAATAAAAGAAGCTGCAGGCGATATGGCTCAGGCTTTGCAATTGATTAAAAATGCACCCAAAGATTTTTTAGTAATTTCCGGCGATGATATGATTGCTTTGCCAATAGTTTTAGCAGGCGGGGCAGGAGTAATTTCGGTTATTGGACAAGGTTTTCCAAAGGAATTTTCAGAAATGATAAGATTAGGGTTGAACAGAAAAGTAAATGAAGCTTTCAAGACCCAATATTTTTTATCAGATTGTATTGATATGATTTTTGAGCAAGGAAATCCTGCCGGAATAAAGCATGTGTTTCAATCACTTGGAATTGCAGATAATACGGTACGTTTGCCATTGGTATCAGTAGACGAATCATTAGCAGATCGATTAGATAAATTCGTAAAATCAGCCTTAAAATAAAATAAAAACAGCTGTTTTTTATTATACCAAAAAATATTTTGTAGTAGCTAAATTAATAACTAAATTTGCCACCGAAACTTCGGTGTGATTTTGCTTTGGCATAATTGTCTAAGGAATCATAATAAAAGTAAGAAAATGAAAAAAATAGTATCGCTGTTAATTGTTGTTGCCCTTTTGTGTTCTTGTAGTGATTACCAAAAAGCATTAAAAAATGAAGATGTTGCAGCAAAGTTTGAAATTGCAACAAAAATGTATGAAGCAGGGAAGTATAATAAAGCAATTAGACTTTTTGAGCAATTAGCGCCAACATACAGAGGAAAACCTCAGGCAGAAAAATTATTTTACATGTTTTCTCAGGCCTATTACAAAACAAAACAATATTATTTGGCAGGTTATCAATTTGAGAGTTTTGTTTCAGGTTATCCACGAAGTGAAAAAGTTCAGGAAGCTGCTTTTCTAGGAGCTTACAGTTACTCAAAATTAGCACCTGTTTACAGTTTAGATCAGACCGATACAGTTAAGGCATTAGATAAGTTACAGGCTTTTATTGATAATTATCCAAATTCAGAATATATTGCCCAGGCAAATGAAGCTGTGAAAGTTTTAAGTGGGAAATTAGAGAAAAAAGCATATGAAAATGCTAAGGGTTATAATACCATTTCGGATTATAAATCTGCATTAATTGCTTTTGATAATTTTATTGCAGATTTTCCTGGAACTCCTTTTAAAGAAGATGCATTGTTTTACAAATACGATTCAGCATATCAGTTAGCTATCAATAGTGTTCCGGCTAAAATGGAAGAGCGTTTAAATGTTGCTAAAGCTGCTTATAATAATTTATTGAAGTTTAAAAGTGACACAAAATACAAAGTGAAGGCAGACGAAATGAATGCAAGAGTTGAAACAGATTTACAAAAATTTACTAAATAAATAAAAGTCATGGATTTAAAAAAGACGAATGCTCCTGTAAATACAATAACTTACAATAAAACAGTTATTGAAGAGCCAACAGGAAATGTGTATGAGGCAATTACCATTATGGCTAAAAGAGCAAACCAAATTAATTCTGAAATTAAAAAAGAATTAACTGAAAAATTAGAAGAGTTTGCAACTTACAATGACAGTCTTGAGGAAGTTTTTGAAAATAAAGAACAAATTGAGGTTTCTAAATTTTATGAAAAATTACCTAAACCACACGCTTTAGCTGTTCAGGAGTGGTTAGACGGTAAAACATACCACAGAGGTTCAAACAAATAATAGTACAATGTCAGTTTTAAACGGAAAAAAAATTTTACTGGGTGTTTCCGGTGGAATTGCAGCGTATAAAACAGCCTCATTAGTACGACTCTTTATAAAAGCAGGTGCACATGTCCAGGTGATCATGACACCTGCTTCTAAGGATTTTGTAACTCCACTTACATTATCTACATTATCAAAAAATCCTGTACACTCCAGTTTTTTTAATCAGGATGATCAAGATGCTATTTGGAATAATCATGTAGAACTAGGTCTTTGGGCGGATTTAATGTTAATTGCCCCGGCAACTGCCAATACATTATCTAAGATGGCTACCGGGAACTGTGATAATCTTCTCATTGCTACTTATTTATCGGCTAAATGTCCTGTTTATTTTGCTCCGGCAATGGATTTGGATATGTACAAACATTCTTCTACAATCTCAAGTTTTAGTGCTTTAAAACAATTTGGGAACGTAATGATTCCAGCAGAAAATGGTGAATTGGCAAGTGGTTTATCTGGAGAAGGCAGAATGGCAGAACCAGAAAACATAATTACTTTTTTAGAAGCTGATCTTGAAAGTAAATTACCTTTAAAAGGAAAAAAAATTCTAATTACTGCAGGCCCAACATACGAAGCAATAGATCCTGTGCGTTTTATAGGAAATCATTCTTCAGGAAAAATGGGGTTTGATATTGCAAGTGCAGCAGCCAATTTAGGGGCTTCGGTCATATTAGTTTCTGGCCCTACAAGTTTAAATATAAAAAATTCTCTCATCAATGTTGTTAATGTGATTTCTGCACAAGAAATGTAT
The DNA here is from genome assembly GCF_000735715.2 of Flavobacterium chungangense LMG 26729. Lineage (NCBI taxonomy): Bacteria > Pseudomonadati > Bacteroidota > Flavobacteriia > Flavobacteriales > Flavobacteriaceae > Flavobacterium > Flavobacterium chungangense. Next base: position 352,923 of record NZ_JASY01000003.1, on the reverse strand, counting down.
GATGCCTGCCATTTGTATTTTAATGATGTAGATGTGGCTATTGCAGCAGCAGCAGTAGCAGATTATAAGCCAAAAGTAATTGCTGTTCAGAAAATTAAGAAAGCCACTGATGAGTTTTCAATTGAACTTGAAAAGACAAAAGATATATTATTATCGTTAGGAAAAATCAAAAGAAATCAATTTTTAATTGGTTTTGCTTTGGAAACTGAAAATGAAATTGAAAATGCGAAGTTGAAAATTCAGAAAAAAAACTTAGATTTGATTGTTTTAAATTCATTACAGGATAAAGGAGCGGGTTTTCAAAAACCAACAAATAAAGTTACTTTTATAGACAAAGAATTTAAAATTGAACCAATGGACTTAAAGTCAAAAGAATCTGTTGCAGTTGATATTTTAAACAAAGTTATAGAACATTTTTATGTGTAAATTAGTTACTTTTTTAACGTTTTTGTTTTTTGGTTTTGCACAGGCTCAACAGTTAAATTGTACGGTTACAATAAATAGCGAAAGATTACCAAATCCTAATCAGCAAGTTTATAAAACACTTCAGACATCATTGTCTGAGTTTGTAAACAAAACAGATTGGACTGGTTCTGTGCTTAAGCAAAATGAACGTATTAATTGTTCAATGTACATAACTCTTTTTTCTCATAGTTCCGACCAGTTTTCAGGTACGATACAAATACAGTCTTCAAGATTAATTTACAATTCAACGTATTCTTCACCTGTATTTAATTTTAACGATAAGGATTTTAATTTCAGGTATACAGAATTTGAACCCTTATTATATAATCCTACTACATTTGAATCTAATTTAGTATCCGTGATATCATTTTACAGTTATATGATTTTAGGGATAGATTCAGATACATTTCAGCTTGCAGGCGGAAGCCCTTATTTTGAAACAGCCCAAAATATTGCAAATATTGCTCAACAAGGTGGTTCCAAAGGATGGACTCAGGCTGATGGAGTTCAAAATCGTTACTTTTTGATAAATGATATACTTGCTCCAACTTACTCTGATTTGCGACAAACCACTTTTGGGTATCATACTGGTCTGGATATAATGAGTCAGGATCTGAAAGGTGCAAAAGAAAAAATAAAATCTTCATTAATGACTATAGCGAAATTGAATTCGGTTAAGCCAAACGCTTTTTTAACCAGAGTGTTTTTTGATGCCAAATCAGATGAAATTGTGTCTATTTTTTCGGGTGGGCCAAGCATTGCAGTTACAGACTTAACAGAGACTTTGAATAAGGTTTCACCGTTAAATTCAACAAAATGGTCAGAAATTAAATATTAGTTCAATTTTTACCATTCTACCTCTTCATTAATTTTACTTTTAAAACTATATGATTACTTTATTATCAATTAAAAACTATGCATTAATTGAAAAACTAACTATTGATTTTTCTAAAGGTTTTTCTATAATTACAGGAGAAACTGGTGCTGGTAAATCAATTATATTAGGCGCATTAGGTTTGGTTTTAGGAAAAAGAGCAGATTTAACATCTCTTAAAAATAAAGAAGAAAAGTGCATAATTGAAGCACATTTTGAAATTTCTAAATATAATTTAAAAGAGTTTTTTGAAGCAAATGATTTGGATTATGAAGATGAAACTATCATAAGACGAGAAATCCTGCCTTCCGGCAAATCACGAGCTTTTATAAATGATAGTCCGGTAAATCTTCAGGAATTACAAGATTTAAGCTTTTTTTTGATTGACATTCACTCACAACAACAAACTCAGGAACTTTCAGATGAAAATGTGCAATTTAAAATAATTGATGCAATTGCAGATAATTCAGATAGTATTGATTCTTATAAAAAGCTTTTAAGATTATATAAATCTGAAAAATCAAAATTAAATGCATTGCTTAAAAAACAAAGCGATGCGGGTAAGGAACAGGAATACAATACTTTTTTATTGAATGAATTGGTTGCTGCAAAATTAAAATCAGGAGAACAGGAAGAACTGGAAGCTGATTTTGAAAAGCTAAATAATGTTGAGATTATTAAAGAATCGATTGATAAATCATTGCTAATCGGTAATGAAGAACAATTTGGCGTTTTACACAACCTGAATGAAATTAAAGTTTTGCTGCAAAAAATCGCAATTTTTTCACCAGAATATCAAAATCTGTTTGAAAGAATTACAAGTGTAACAATTGAATTTGATGATATTTCGAGAGAGTTGCAAAATGCTTCTGAAAAATTATTAAACGATCCTGAGAAGTTAGAATTAACCAATCAGAAATTGCAGCTGATTTATAATTTGCAGAAAAAACATCAGGTAGTAACTGTTGATGAATTACTACAAATTCAGATCAGTCTGGAAAATTCAGTTTTAGAATTAGGTAATATTGAAGAGGAAATCGCTGTTTTGGTTAAATCTATAGAACAAAAAACAGAAGAATTGGATATGCTTTCGGCTAAAATTCATCAGAATAGAGAAGGTGCAATCCCGGTTTTATCAAATCAGTTAATTGGAATATTAGAAACCTTAGGAATGCCAAATGCCAGATTTAAAATGGAACTTCTGTCATCCGAAACCTATTTTCAAAATGGTAAAGATGAATTGCAGTTTTTGTTTTCGGCTAATAAAGGAACTGATTTTGGCTTGCTGAAAAAAGTTGCTTCCGGAGGTGAAATGTCACGTATAATGTTGGCAGTCAAAGCAATTTTGGCTCAGTATTCTAAATTGCCGACTTTGATTTTTGATGAAATTGACACCGGTGTTTCTGGAGAAATTGCTATTAGAATGGGAGAGATTATGAAAGAGATGAGTGCAAAAATGCAAATATTTGCAATTACACATTTACCACAAATTGCTGCGAAAGGTGATTCTCATTTTAAAGTGTTTAAATCTACAACAAATGATGATACGCAATCAGAATTAAAGCTTTTATCTCAGGACGAAAGAGTTATAGAAATTGCTCAAATGCTATCCGGAGCGGTGGTTTCTGATTCAGCTTTAAATCACGCTAAAGCCTTGTTGAACTAAAGAAATGCTTTATATTTGTCATCTAAAAAGAATAAAAGAATAACAGTCATCCAGTTTGCCAAATCAATGAATAAACAATAAAAATATGATTATAGAACCTAGAATGAGAGGCTTTATTTGCTTAACAGCCCACCCAAAGGGAGCAGAGCAGAATGTTAAAAATCAAATTGAATATATAAAATCAAAAGGTCCTATTGCAGGAGCTAAAAAAGTATTGGTAATTGGTGCTTCAACAGGTTTTGGTTTAGCTTCAAGAATTACAAGTGCTTTTGGATCTGATGCAGCTACAATTGGAGTTTTCTTTGAAAAACCGCCAGTTGAAGGAAAAACCGCTTCGCCAGGCTGGTATAATTCTGCGGCTTTTGAATCTGAAGCACATAAAGCAGGATTGTATGCAAAAAGTATCAATGGAGATGCTTTTTCAAACGAAATAAAAAGAGAAGCTTTGGATTTAATTAAAGCTGATTTAGGGCAGGTAGATCTTGTAATTTATAGTTTGGCATCGCCTGTACGTACAAATCCAAATACAGGAGTTTTACACCGTTCTACATTGAAGCCTATTGGACAGACTTTTACCAATAAAACTGTTGACTTTCATACAGGAAAAGTATCCGAAGTTTCAATAGCCCCGGCTAATGATGAAGACATTGAAAATACTGTTGCTGTAATGGGGGGGGAAGACTGGGCTATGTGGATTGATGCTTTAAAAAATGAAAATTTATTGGCAGAAGGTGCTACAACGGTTGCATATTCATACATTGGTCCATCTTTGACAGAAGCGGTTTATCGTAAAGGTACAATTGGACGTGCCAAAGATGATTTAGAGGCTACAGCATTTACTATTACAGATAGTTTAAAATCAATAGGAGGTAAGGCTTATGTTTCTGTAAATAAAGCATTGGTAACGCAGGCGAGTTCTGCAATTCCTGTCATTCCTTTATATATTTCTCTTTTATATAAAATTATGAAAGAAGAAGGAATACATGAAGGTTGTATCGAACAAATTCAACGCTTATTTCATGACAGATTATATAGCGGTTCTGAAGTTCCTGTTGATGAGAAGGGAAGAATCAGAATTGATGACTGGGAGATGCGTGATGATGTTCAGGAGAAGGTTGCTAAATTGTGGATTGAGGCTACAACAGAAAACTTGTCTGAAATTGGTGATTTGGCAGGATATAAAAATGACTTTTTAAATCTTTTTGGATTTGAATTTTCCGGAGTGGATTATGAGGCAGAAGTAAATGAAGTTGTTGAAATAGAAAGTATCAACTAAAAATTAAGAATTTATAAATCAAACCATCAACCAAAAGTTGATGGTTTTTTTGTGAATTTAACATATCTTTGCACAAAATTTGAATTTTAAAAATTACAGCTTAAATACTGCATATTCTACTATGGTTTTTTCTCTAATTATACCCGTGTTTAATCGTCCGGATGAAGTTGATGAGCTTTTGGAAAGTTTATCAAAATCTGATTATAATGAGGCTTTTGAAATTGTTCTTGTTGAAGATGGGTCATCCATTCCATGTAAAGAAGTCGTAAAGAGCTATCAGGGAAAACTAAATATATCCTATTATTTTAAACCAAACTCAGGGCCTGGAGATTCGAGGAATTTCGGAATGATAAAAGCAGTAGGCAATTACTTTATCATTTTTGATTCAGATTGTATAATTCCGTCTAATTATTTAACGGAAGTCCGAAAAGAATTAGATAGAGCGTATGTTGATTGTTTTGGCGGTCCGGATAAAGCTTTAGATAGCTTTTCGGATATACAAAAAGCAATAAACTTTGCAATGACTTCTTTTCTTACAACAGGCGGAATCCGTGGAGGTTCGGAGAAAATTGGTAAATTTCAGCCAAGAAGTTTTAATATGGGAATTTCCAAAAAAGCTTTTGAGGCATCAAAAGGGTTTGGAAACATTCATCCTGGAGAAGATCCTGATTTATCTATTAGATTATGGAACCTGGGTTTTGAAACCAGATTGTTCCCTGATGCATTTGTTTATCATAAACGTAGAATTGATTGGGAGAAATTTTCTATTCAGGTAAATAAATTTGGAAAAGCAAGACCAATATTAAATAGCTGGTATCCTGAACATAATAAATTAACTTTTTTCTTTCCTACATTCTTCATGCTAGGATTATTATTAGCTTTTTTACTGTTAATTTTTAATTTTGACCTTTTATTACAAATATATTTTGTATATTTCGTTATAATTTTTCTTACATCTAGTATTAAAAATAAAAGCATCAAAATTGGATATCTTTCTGTAATCGCTGTTTGGAAGCAATTTTATGGTTATGGAACAGGTTTTTTAGAATCTTTTGTGAAAATTATTTTATTGAAGAGAAAGCCACAGGAAGCTTTTCCACGGATGTTTTTTAAAATATAATATGACAAAAATTATTGGCTTGACCGGTGGAATTGGAAGCGGAAAAACGACCATAGCAAATTATTTTAAAGAGATGGGGATTCCTGTTTATATTGCTGATGATGAAGCTAAAAAAATAATGCAGTCAAAATTTATAATTGAAGAAATTAAAAGTACGTTCGGTGAAATTTTATTTGAAAAGGATCTTTTGAATAGAGCAAAATTAGCAGAAATTGTTTTTAGTGATAGTGATAAATTGGGGCAGTTAAATGCTATTATACACCCGGCTGTAAAAAAAGATTTTCAATCATGGTTGCAAAAAAATAAAAACCATGATTATGTAATTTATGAAGCGGCGATTCTGTTTGAGACCGGGAGGTATAAAGATTACGACATTATTATTACGGTTACAGCTCCTGAAGAAGTAAGAATCGAAAGAGTTTTAGAACGTGATAAAACCACCAGAGAGCAGGTGCTAAGAAGGATGAAAATGCAATGGAAAGATGAAGAACGTATTTCTAAAAGCAATTTTGTTATAATCAATGAAAATCTTAAAAATGCAAAAGAAGAAGTTGTTAAAATTCTTAAAATTTTAAATATTAAACAAAATCAGTCTTAAATGTTAATATTTGGTTAATGTATTATTTAGTATATTGTTAAAATATTAATTTTGTCTCGATGAATAAATTATTTTTTAGAATACTTGTTTTGCTAATGAGCTTGTCCTTAATCGGGATAATTCTGGTTCAGGTTTATTGGTTCAATTCTTCATTAGAAAACAATGAAGAACAGTTTAAAAATCACGTAACCCAAGTAATCAGTGATGTCTCAGATAAACTTGAAGAAGAGGAAAAATACAGCTTTCAGGATAAAATCAATCATATAAAAGACAGTACGGGTAAGATTCCTCAAAAGGAAGATTTACTGGAAATTTTGTTTGTTCAAAGAAATACTAAAACAAATAAAACAATTGTCTATAAAAATAGTATCACTTCTGAGAAGTATGATATAAATGGAACAATTTTTAATAAAAAGTTCAATTCAGACGGATTTAAAAGCTTTAGTTCAAAAAGGTTAACAGAAGTTTACAACAACAATAATATTATTGATAATTCAGTTCTAAATCAAAGTACGATTCCAGATATAAAAATTGAAAAAGATGGTAATCTTGATATTTTAAATCAGGCTCAATTTAAAATTTCATATTTGGATTATGCTTCAATACTGCCAATAGATGAAAGAATTACAAAAGAGAAATTGAAATCCCTTTTGAAGAAAGAACTTAAAGAACATGGTATAAAAACTAAATTCGAATTTGGAATTTATAGTAGTGGCGTTCCTACAAAAATAAAATCGGAAGGTTTTCATTATGATAAAGAGGCTACCTATAATATGCCTGTTTTTGCAGATAATGAAGGTAATAGCAAGTATGAATTGTTAGTTACCTTTCCGTATAAAAAGAAATTTCTATTGTCGCAGTTGGTAAGTATTACGATACTGTCTATAATTTTTACATTAATTATTATAATTGCTTATACAAGCGCTCTAAATCAGTTAATTCGTCAAAAACAAATATCTGAAATCAAAACAGATTTTATAAATAATATGACGCATGAGTTTAAAACTCCAATTGCTACAATAAATTTAGCTCTTGATGCAATTAGAAATCCGAAAATTATAGAAGATAAAGAGAAGGTATTTCGTTATCTGCAGATGATTAGAGATGAAAACAAAAGAATGCATGCTCAGGTTGAAAATGTCCTTCGAATTTCCAAATTAGAGAAAAAAGAATTGGATATAAGTAAAGAGCCTACTGTAATTCATGATGTTATTGAAGATGCAATTGAGCATGTTAATTTAATTTTAGAGGACAAGCAAGGTACAATTGTAAAACATTTTAATGCAGCAAGAACAACTTGTCTGGTTAATGAAGTTCATTTTACAAATGTTCTGGTTAATATTTTAGAAAATGCTATAAAATATTCTCCGGATGTTCCGGAAATAGAAGTATTTACTGAGAATGTCAAGGATGTTATTCTTATAAAAATAAAAGATAACGGTTTAGGTATGAGTAAAACCGCTCAAAAAAGAGTTTTTGAGAAATTTTACAGAGAACATACAGGCGATTTGCATAATGTAAAAGGACATGGTTTAGGACTTGCTTATGTAAAAAGAATTGTAGAAGACCATAATGGTCAGGTTTATGTAGAGAGTGAAAAGGGAAAAGGTAGTACCTTCATAATAAAAATACCACTAATAAATTAAAATATGGAAAATATTAATAAAAGAATACTTTTAGTAGAAGATGACCTTAATTTTGGTGCAGTTCTTAAAGATTATTTGATGCTGAATGACTTTGAAGTTACTCTTGCAAAAAATGGTATGGAAGGTTTCGAGAAATTCAAAAAGGATGTTTATGATTTATGCATTCTGGATGTTATGATGCCCTACAAAGACGGTTATACTTTAGCAAAAGAAATCAGAGAAAAAAATAGTGAAGTGCCGATTATTTTTTTAACAGCAAAATCAATGAAAGAGGATGTTTTAAAAGGATATAAAGCAGGAGCTGATGACTATCTCAATAAACCGTTTGATTCGGAAGTTTTATTGATGAAAATTAAAGCCATTATTCAAAGAAAATCATCTGATACAAAAGCAGAACAAGTTCAGTTTGAATTTAATATTGGTAAATTCCATTTAAATTCAAAATTAAGATTTTTGACATTTGAAAACGATGAGCCAATAAAATTATCTCCAAAAGAAAATGAATTGCTTAAAATGCTTATTTTGCACGAAAATGACTTAATGCCAAGAGAGTTAGCGTTGACAAAAATCTGGAGAGATGATAACTACTTTACTTCAAGAAGTATGGATGTTTACATTGCAAAACTTAGAAAGTATTTAAAAACAGATGAAGATGTTGAAATTTTAAACATTCATGGTGAAGGCTTTAGATTAGTTGTTAAAAGTAAGGCAGTATCTTAAATAAATTAAAAAGCTCCGAGTATATTGGAGCTTTTTTATGGATTGAAAATAGAGAGCCTAAATTTAGAATTTTTAAATTAAATTAATACCCAATGTAATTTCGGTTTTTAATAATTTTGAAATTGGGCAAATTTCTTTTGCTTTAGTTGCAATTTCTGCAAATTTTTCTGCTGTTATAGAAGGCACTTTTCCCTTTAGTTCTAAATGAATTAAGGTAATTGTGCCGTCTTCAAAAGTAACTGTGGCTTCTGTTGATAAATCATCAGCAACAAATCCGCCTTCGTTTAATAAGAAGCTTAATTGCATTGTAAAACAACCTGAATGGGCAGCTGCAATAAGTTCTTCGGGATTGGTTCCTACGCCATCAGCAAATCTTGTTTTAAAAGATAATTGTGCATTATTCAAAGTTGTACTTTGTGTACTGATGGTTCCGGTTCCTTCCATACCGGTTCCTTTCCAGTTGGCATTAGCTTTTCTTGTGAATTTCATTTTCCGTTCTTATTATAGTTAGTAATTTAATTTTTTATTAGTTTGATTATCAATCGATCATGTGTCAATCAAATGTAATCAATTTTTTACAGTTTTGCCTTATGAATTTGTTATTGAAAAATAAAAAAAAAGGGTGTAATGGAATTTTCCATTACACCCTTTAAAATTTTAAATCTAATATCTTATTGTTGTTGATTTAGATTGCGCAATTGTTTTAGTTTATCTTTCCATACTTCCAGACTTTCTTTGTGAATAGCAATGTTTTTACGAACTTCAAGAACTATAGAGTTTTCTTTTTTTGCATTTTTTGTATTGGTGAAGAATTGAATGTTGTTCTCTAATTGAAAAATTTCATTTTGAACTTCTTCTATTTTCCTCATAATGAAAATCTTTTCATTATCTAATTTGCGTGTATCGTTACTCTCGGATAAAGAATCAATTCTGTTAGAAAAACGCATCATTTCAGTGTCTTTTTTACTTAAACTTAATTTTTCAAAAAGTGCATCTAAGATTTTATTAAACTTACCCTCAATATGACGTCTGGAAAAAGGAACTTTACCAAAACCTTTCCATGTTTCAATATGTGCTTTAATGGCATCTAAATCAGTTTTGTGATCTCCGATTAGCTGAAACTCTCTTAGCGTATCTAAGTAGGCTTTTTTATTGTCAAAAGCTGCTACTTCATCACTATTCTCTTCAGATTTGTGTTCTTTTAATTTATCAAAATAATGGTTGCAGGCATCTTTGAATTCTTTCCAGATTTTATCAGAATATTTTTTAGGAACGTGACCAATTTGTTTCCATTCTTCTTGGATTTGTTTCATAATTGGTGTAGTTGCACTAAAGTCAGTACTTTCTTGTAATTCTTTAGCTTTTGCAACAAGAGCCATTTTTTTGTTTAAATTATCGTTCTGGTCTTTTTTTATGTCTTTATAAAATGAGTTTTTGAAAGAATTAAAGTTTCTAACAGCGGTTTTAAAAGCAGCCCAGGTCTGTTCGTTTACTTCGGCAGGTACTTTTCCGGCAGCAAAAAATTCATTCCTAAGTGCTTCAACTTTTTGTATTTGTACGAGCCATTGTGAATGAGAGCCTACTTTTTCAGTGGCTAAAACTTCGATTGTAGCAATAATTTCTTTTTTAATTTCGAGATTTTGCTGTTCATTGGCTCTTTGACTTTCAAATAACAGTTCTCTTTTATCATGAATTTTTTTAGTTAACTCACTAAATTTATTCCAGATTGTGTCACGATGTTCTTTGGATACGGGACCAATATCTTCTTTCCAGATTCTATGTAAATCCTGTAGCTCTCTAAATGCTTTGCTGATGTCGGTTTCATTTGCCAATTCTTCAACACGAGCAATTATTTTTTGTTTTTGTTCTAAATTGTATTTGAAATCTAAATCTCTTGCTTCACGATCTAAATGTAAATAATCATAAAAATTCTCAACATGAAAGTGGTAATTATTCCATACGTGATTGTATTTATCTTTAGGAATTGCTCCCGCATTTTTCCATCTTTCTCTTAATTCATTAAAATGTTTAAGAGTATCTTTAATGTTTTCTTGTGGATTTATAAGTTCTTTTAGTTCTTCAACTATAGCAAGCCGATTTTCTAAATTTAATTTTAAGTTAGTTTGCAGATGTTTAAAATGAGTATTTCTTTTTTCCCTAAATATGTTATAATATTCATCAAATTTTGACTTAAGTGGAGAATGATATTGAAATTCTTCATTAGGATCCTGGTTTGAAGCATTGAACTCTTCTCTTTTCTCTTCAATAAGATGATTAAATTGGAGTGAAAATGATTTTTTAATTTCTTCAATATGGTCTTTTACAGACATTACTTTGTCTGTATTTACAAGCCTTTTTAATTCATCGACAAGTGCATCTAACGAAAAGGTATCGTAATCCTGCATAGGAATAGCATGACGTTCTTTTAGTGTTTCGTCTTCGCTTTCTTCAGCATTGGAATTTGTTATTGCATCTAATGCTTCCTGATGATCTGCTTCTTCGGCTTCAATATTTTCTACTTCACTTTCAGGAAGTGAAGTTTCATTTTCTGTTGTTGTTTCAGAAATTGATGTTTCAATTGCATCATCGGGTGAAGAATCGTTTAGGCCGATTCCTGATTTTCCATCTGCTTCATGCAGGTTATCATTCTTTTCTTCTAACATTTTTAAATGTATAAGGTTTATATTTTAAACATTGCGAAAGATAGTAAAGGTGTTTCTAAATACAAAATAAATCATTTGTTTATGTATTTTTTGGATTAAAAATACTACTTATTTGTGTTTTAAGAAGCAATTTATGGGTGCAAAATTAATTTTTTCACCGTGCTTTACAGATTGGTTTTACAAATTAAATAACAATAAAAAAGGCTGCATTTTAAATGCAGCCTCAAATTATTTTTTTTTAGAATTATTTGTTCCAGATTTTCCATGCTTTTTCCGCTTGAAAAATAAGCATATCAAGACCATTTTTTATTATGGCTCCTCTTTCTTTAGCATTCTTTAAGAATTGAGTTTCGGCAGGATTGTAAATTAAATCATAAGCGATATGCTTGTCTGTAAAAAACTCATAGGGAAGGTCAGGAGAGGCCTCGATGTTTGGACTTGTTCCAACTGGGGTGCAGTTTATTATGATTTGAAAATTGTCAAAAGTTGTGGCATTAATTAAATTATAATCAATAATATTTTCTTTAGCCTCTCTTGAAACAAAAGTATAGGGAATGCCGAGTTCATCAAGAGCAAAAGCAACTCCTTTTGATGCTCCTCCAGTTCCTAAAATAAGGGCTTTTTTATGATGCGTTTCTAATAATGGCTTTAAGGATTTTTTAAAACCATAATAATCTGTATTATACCCTTTTAATTTTCCGTTTTTAGTAAATTTTATTGTATTTACAGCACCAATTAAGGTTGCCTTTTTTGAAAGTTTGTTCAGAAAAGGAATGACTTGCTCTTTGTATGGAATGGTAACGTTTAGGCCTTTCAGATCTGGATTATTTTTAATTAATCCGGTAAAATGACTGATTTCAGAAATGTCGAAATTTTCGTAAGTGTTGCCTGTAAAAACTTCATCACTAAATTTTTCTGTAAAATATCCTTTTGAAAAGGAGTAACTAATATTGCGGCCTAATAAGCCAAAACGTCTTCTTAAAATATCAATCATTATTCTTTTCTATGTTTTTCAATATAATTTCTTACCATTTTTTTTGTCCAGACTACAGGAAATAAATCTTCAATTAAAATATAATTATCAAAATTTAAACGCAAGCCATTACTTAAATGAAATTTAGCTTTTGTATTGTCCTGGACCATAAAATACAATCCTGCTAAACGGTATTCAATTTCGTTTTCTTCCGGAAAATATTCGGAAGCCTGTAATAATGTTTGTATTGCACTATCAAATTCTCCTAAAAATTGAAGAATATCTACCCAGTATAACCAGGTGTCTAATGCGTAATCTCCAAATTCTACTGCTTTTCTATAACCAAATTCGGCTTCTTCAAAAAAGTTCATTTGTTTATTTATAGTAGCATAGCGTTTCCAATACAAACGATTTTGATTGTCTATTGCTAATGCTTTATTGACAAAAAATAAAGCTTTCTGAAAGTTTTTCTGACGAACGTAAAAGTCAGTAATAGCAATCCATCCTTTGTCAAGAAGGGGATCTTCATGAACCGTTTGGTTATAATATTTTAGGGCTAAAACAGTATTTCCCAGTTTTTCATAACATTTACCAATTCGCAATAAAGCATATGAAGTTGCATCATCTAATTCAATGGTACGGTTATAGCTTTCAATTGCTTCAGTATATTTTTTGAGGCGTTCGTAAGCTTTTGCTTTTTCCATGAATGCTCCCAGAAATTCTTCATCGATTAGAGTTGCATAGTCAAAAGCGCGAATAGCATTTTCATATTCTTTTACGCCATAATGTAAGCGCCCTAGCTGATGCCAGGCAATTTCGCTATATGGGTTTTTATTAATGTAATCATTAAGATATAGAATGGCTTCCTGATTTTGATCTAAAAACTCAAAGCAATACACCACATTGTATAAGGCAGACTGATCTTCTAAATCTTCTTCAAGACATTTGATGAAACTTTCTTTTGCCATTTCGAGATTATCCATAAAAAGATATTCCATTCCGATTAAGTTGTAAACATCAGCAAAATCGTCTGTGTATTGCAGGGCAATTTTAAGTAATTCTACTGCTTTTTCGTGCTGATCTCTTTTGGAACAAATATTGGCTTTCTGGATGTAAATTTCCTCGTTGTTAGGTTCAATTGCATATAGCTCATTTAAAAGTTTCTCGGCGATGTCCAGTTTATCGTCGTAAACCAGCATTTCTACTTGTACTAATTTTAAGCCTGTAGATTTTGGATGTTGGTCTAATGCAAGTTTTAAGGCCTTTTTTGCTAAATTAGCCTTACCTATATCTAAATAATGAAGAATAATTTCTTCGAATTCTTCAGAATCAAAAAAGAGTACTTTGTTTGTTTTTAACATCGACTCAAATTTGGATAAGGATAGGTTATAATCTTCTTCTTCGTTGCTTAATTGCATACTTTGTATTTTTGAAATTAGCCTGTTATAAATTTAGGCAACCATATTATTTTGTGAGAAAAGGAAATTTATTGTTTTGAACAATTTAATTAACAATATGGACAGAATTTATGTTCTGTTTTTAGTCCTAATCTTTTGATTTATAAAAGATTATTTGTTTGATATTCTGGTTTTTATTTTTAATTCAGCGACCTGACCAAGATAGGAACGACATCCTTTTGTTTTTTTCTTTAAAAAATAAAAGATATAGTGTATTGCTTCGCCAGTTCGTCTTTGCCTGGTGTGCTGGGAATAGCTCCTGATTATGCTTTTTGTTCTTTTTTTAAAATTTCATCCATAACTTCGAGAATTACAGCACATCCTTCTTTTATTTCTTCTTCAGAAATAGTTAATGGTGGTGTTATTCTTATGGCGCATCCTTCAAATAATAACCAGAATAAAATGAGTCCTTTTTCCTGACAGTTTAAAATTACCTGATTGGTTATTTCCGGACTTTCAGTCATCGGGGCAAGCATTAATCCTTTTCCTCTAATTTCTTTTATCAAAGGGTGTACCAAAAGTGATCTGAAGAGTTTTTCCTTTTCTAAAGTTTCCTGCATCAGATTAGTTTCAGTTAATTCCTGCAAAGTCGCTAAACAGGCTGACGCAATGACAGGATGACCTCCAAATGTGGTTATATGTCCTAATTTTGGGTTCTCAGTTAAGAGATCCATTTTTTCTGCAGATGCTGTAAAAGCTCCTACCGGCATTCCGCCACCCATTCCTTTTCCCATTACAACAATATCCGGAACGACATCGTAGTTTTGGAAACCGAATAATTTTCCGGTACGGCCAAAACCAGGCTGAATTTCGTCTACAATCATCATAGCACCTACTTCGTCACATCGTTTGCGTACTTTTTGTAGAAAGTTGTCTTTTGGTTCAATAAAACCAGCTCCTCCCTGAATGGTTTCAAGTAAAATTGCAGCTGTTCGTGTAGTTATTTTTTGTAAATCTTCTTCGTTATTGAAAGTGATAAAATCAACATCCGGAAGTAATGGACGAAAGGCTTGTTTGCGTTCTTCGAATCCCATAACACTCATAGATCCCATGGTGTTTCCGTGGTATGCGTTATGACAGGAAATTAATTGACTGCGTCCTGTTGAACGTTTGGCTAATTTAAGGGCGCCTTCGATTGCTTCTGTACCTGAGTTGACTAAATAGGTTTTGTTTAAAGATTTCGGCAGGAGTGAAGCTATTAATTTGCAATATTGAACGGCCGGGCTTTGTGAATATTCTCCGTAAACCATTACGTGTGAATATTTATCCAGTTGATCTTTTATTGCCTTATTGACTCTTGGGTGTACATGTCCAAGTGTACAAGCTGAGACTCCGGCAACAAAATCTAAATATTTTTTATTGTTGGCATCGTAAATATAAGAACCAAATGCGTGTGAAACTTCCATTCCAAGTGGGTATGGTGAGGTTTGTGCCTGATATTTTATAAAATCTGGATTCATTTTTTGAGGTTCTAAGTAGCAAAGATACTAAGGTTCTAAGTTTTAAATTTTAAGCTTATGTTAGTTTTTGCCAATTCTAAAAAGGTATATCGACATCTTTAAGCATAGTGACGGAAAATTTATTATATCGAAAACTGTAATCTGAATTATTTTTTAGTTTTTACGCCTGGCATTGTACCGTTTTTTGCAGCAGGTTTCTTTTTGTCGTAATTTAATGTTTCCTTCCTGACTTTCATCGGAATATTTGGTTTGGCTTCTTCAGCTTTACCTTCTTTGATTAATTTATCGTTGAGTTCGTTTTCTTCAGGAGGAAAAATATCATCCTTTGATTTTATTCTCTCATCTCCACGCCAGACAAAACCTCTTAGTTTACGGTCATTTTCTGGCAACTCGGCTTCAGGGTAAAGATTTCCATTAACATTATTAAAAAAAGTAATGTTTTCAATAGCATTGTTTTCTATAATCAGATTGATTTTACTACTTACGTTTTTATTGATTCCTACTAATTCATTGGCATCATTTCGGGCATAGTAAATAGCTTCTGTGTTTTTTATTACATCTACATAATGTAATTTTCCATCTTTGAATTTTCCAAACAAATTGAGCCCTTTGACCTGATTATACCCTGTGCCGAGGGTGTCTTTTGAGATGATAAAAGTATTGTTGAGTACTTTTAGCGAATCTATTTTTCGGGTAGTATTGTTTCCAATTAAATGCATAATATCACCCGTAATTTGATTTTCTTCACTCCATAAAATTGGGTTTCCTATTAATTTTGTGAGCGCAGTTTTACTGTTTGAATGAAGCGAATCGCATTTTCCGCTCATATCGATTTTGTAAAAACGAACATTCTTAAAGGCTCTGATGATTCTTTCGCCTTCTTTTCCGGTAACCATTAATTTTTTACCGTGTATATAAACTGAATCTTTTTCAACCAGATTTATAGCAACCGCTCTTTTAGTTACATACATGGAATCTTTTAGTTTATATAATTCGGCGTAATGACCTTTTACGATTCCTTTGTTTATAGAATCTGTAATTTTTACGTTTCGTGTTGCGGAAGCAAATTCGGTATTTCGATTATAGAATAGGCTGTCGCCTTCTATTCGCCGGTCATCGTATTTTATGTACGATTTTCGAAGGAAATGTGCCAGGTTTTTCTTGGTGTCATAAAAACCATTTTCGGTATAAATATAATTTGTTTTACTTGTAATGGTTGATGGGCCAAACAAGTAAGAGTGCCCGGAGTTGCTGTAATAATCTAAGTGATTAGATTTCATGACATATTTCGGGTTTGTAAGTGTTACTTCCGTTAAAAACTGAAATTTTTTCTGAGCTACGTAATATCTTCCGGATTTACTTACTAAAGTATTGTCTTTGTTAACAATTGTGCCTTTAGTATTGTAAAAAACTTCCTGTACATTTCGGTCAAAATTGATGGTGTCTGTTTGTAAAGTTGCATCCGGAGAGGTCATAACTGCATTTCCGGTTGCGAAAGCTTTTTTTACGTTACCGCTGTATTCAGCATATTTGCTGTTTAAGAATAATGTATCACCTTGTACAAGTTGCACGTTTCCGAAAGCTTTAATATAATTTTCTTTTTGAAAGAAATAGGCTTTATTACAAGTAAGGACTACACCATCGTGATTTATTTTTACATTTCCGGTAAGCAGAAGTGCACCGGGAATCTCTACTTCGTTGACATCTGAAAAGTCTGAGTTTTCAACTACTATTTTTTTAGGAGCTTGTGCAAATAAGCTTTCAATACTTCCTAAAAGCAAACAAAAAGATATGAAAAAGAGTAATTTCTTCAATTGATTTAATTTTTGTCAAATTTATAAAAAAGGTAGCAACGATAATAGATATTATGATTTATTTATAATGGTAAATCAATGCAATTTGTGGAAATAAAAAAGGCAGAGACGTAAAACTCTGCCTTCTGAATTATATTTTAAACAGAAGAAAACTAAATCTTGTTTTTTAACGCTGTAGCATCAATATCGCTGTGTGAAACATTATAAACGGCTTTTCCATTTTTGATTAAAATCAATTGTGGGGATTCGTGATAGACATTAAATTTGTCTGCAATTTCGTTTGAAATATCGCGATGTGCAATCAAATCTAAAAAGTAAGCATCAACAACATTTTCAAGATCATATTCTCTTTCAAATTGTTTCAAAGCCATTCGGCTAATGCTGCATCGTGTGCTGTGTTTGAAAATCACAACTGGTTTTTCGTTTGATATTGCTTCAACTTCCTGTAATTGAAGAATATTTGTTAATTCCGTCCAGTTTACTTTACTTTTTGGTGCTTCTGAATTGTCTGAACTTCCGAAGATTGAATTAAAAAAACTCATATTTGGCTTGTTTTATGACTTTTTGACGTTTAAAATTGGCTAAAAAGCAGTTTTAAATGTCATTTTGTCTGTGATTTTAGTATGGAATATATTTTGAAACAAGCAACAAAGTTATGGTATTTAAAGTTAAAATGTAATGCAATAAATTCTAATTTTAATGTTATCGAGTATTAAAAAATAATAATGCAATCCTAAATCTTACAGATATGAATATAAATAAATTTACAACTAAATCGCAGGAAGCCATACAGCTTTCTCAACAATTGGCGCAACGATACGGACAACAGCAAATAGAAAACGAACATATTTTTAAAGCCATTTTTGAGGTTGATGAAAATGTAGCGCCATTCATTTTGAAGAAACTCAACGTAAATGTGCCTTTGTTTTTACAAGTTCTGGATAGTACGATTCAGAGTTTTCCAAAAGTTTCGGGCGGAGATATATTGCTTTCCAGAGATGCAAATAAAGCTTTGAATGAAGCCGAAATTATTGCTCAAAAAATGAGCGACGAATATGTTTCGATCGAGCATTTAATTTTAGCCATTTTTGACTCAAAAAGTAAAGTTGCCCAAATTTTAAAAGATCAGGGTGTTACCGGAAAAACTTTAAAAGCTACTATTGAAGAACTTAGAAAGGGCGAAAGAGTAACTTCGGCTTCAGCAGAGGAAACTTATAATGCCCTGAATAAATACGCTAAAAACTTAAACGAACTGGCACGTACAGGCAAATTGGATCCGGTTATTGGTCGTGATGAAGAAATCCGTCGTGTATTACAAATTCTTACCCGCAGAACCAAAAATAATCCAATGCTGGTGGGTGAGCCAGGTGTTGGTAAAACAGCAATTGCAGAAGGTTTGGCCCACAGAATTGTTGATGGCGATGTGCCTGAAAACCTAAAAGACAAAATCGTTTTTTCGCTTGACATGGGAGCGCTTATTGCCGGTGCAAAATACAAAGGAGAATTTGAAGAGCGTTTAAAATCGGTTGTTAAGGAAGTAACGGCTGCCGAAGGTGATATCGTTTTATTTATCGATGAGATTCACACGCTTGTAGGCGCAGGTGGCGGTGAAGGTGCTATGGATGCGGCTAATATCCTGAAACCGGCTTTAGCTCGTGGTGAATTAAGAGCGATTGGGGCAACGACATTAGATGAATATCAAAAATATTTTGAAAAAGATAAAGCTCTGGAACGTCGTTTTCAAAAGGTTTTAGTAGATGAACCGGATACGGAAAGTGCGATTTCGATTTTGCGTGGAATAAAAGAAAAATATGAAACGCATCACAAAGTTCAGATTAAAGATGAAGCAATTATAGCAGCTGTAGAACTTTCACAACGTTATATTACAAATCGCTTTTTACCGGATAAGGCTATTGATCTGATGGATGAAGCGGCTTCTAAATTGCGTATGGAAATCAATTCAAAACCAGAAGAACTGGATGTTTTAGATCGTAAAATCATGCAGTTAGAAATTGAAATTGAAGCCATTAAACGTGAAAAAGAAGAAGCTAAGCTTAAAATCCTGCGTATGGATCTGGCTAATTTAAAAGAAGAACGAAATGTAATCTACACCAAATGGAAATCTGAAAAAGATGTTGTAGATGGAGTTCAGGCAGTGAAGTTAGAGATCGAAGATTTTAAACACGAAGCAGAACGTGCTGAACGAGAAGGTGATTACGGAAAAGTGGCTGAAATTCGTTATGGAAAGATAAAAGAAGCCCAGGAACGTCTTGACGTTTTACTGAAACAATTACAAGAATATCAATCAGGAAATTCTTTGATAAAAGAAGAAGTAACCCGCGAAGATATTGCAGAAGTTGTAGCAAAATGGACTGGAATTCCGGTAATGAAAATGCTTCAGACAGAAAGGGAGAAACTCCTTCATCTTGAAGAAGAACTGCATAGAAGAGTAGTGGGGCAGGAAGAAGCAATTGAAGCCGTGAGTGATGCTGTTCGCAGAAGCCGTGCAGGATTACAGGATATGAAAAAACCAGTTGGAACCTTTTTATTCCTGGGAACAACAGGAGTTGGTAAAACAGAGTTGGCAAAAGCATTGGCCGAATATCTTTTTGACGATGAAAATGCCATGACACGTATTGATATGAGTGAATATCAGGAACGTCACAGTGTAAGCCGTTTAGTTGGTGCACCTCCGGGATATGTAGGGTATGATGAAGGTGGTCAATTGACAGAAGCGGTACGTAGAAAGCCCTATTCTGTGATTTTATTAGACGAGATCGAAAAAGCACATCCGGATACTTTCAATATTCTGTTGCAGGTTTTAGATGAAGGCCGACTAACTGATAATAAAGGCCGTCTGGCAGATTTTAAAAACACGATTATCATCATGACTTCTAACATGGGAAGTCAGATTATACAAGAGAAATTTGAAAATTTGAAAGGAAGTGTCGAGGCGGCAACTGAAGCTTCAAAGGTTGAAGTTTTAGGTTTATTGAAACAAACGGTTCGTCCGGAATTTATAAACCGTATCGACGAAATTGTAATGTTTACACCATTAACAGTTGATAATATTTCTAGAATTGTGAGTTTACAGCTTAAAAGTGTTAGCAAAATGCTGGCATTGCAAGGCATTACAATGGATTCAACACCTGAGGGAATCAAATATCTTTCAGATAAAGGGTATGATCCGGAATTTGGAGCAAGACCGGTAAAAAGGGTAATCCAAAGAGAAATTTTAAATCAGTTATCTAAAGAAATTCTGGCAGGAAATATTACAACAGACAGTATTATTTTAATTGATGCATTTGATGGTAAATTGGTTTTTAGAAATCAAACAGAAAGAGTAGAGCATTCATAATCAATATTAATTCAATAAAAAAAAACACCAACAGCAATGTTGGTGTTTTTTTTTTATTACAGGTGCAGAATTATTTATTTTACTATAATTTTTTTTGTTTGTTTGAAATTTTGTGTTTCTATAGTTACAAAATAAACTCCTTGTGATAAACCTCCTGTATAATATTGTTCTTCAGGATTATAATTTCTTTTTTCGAATATTACCTGTCCCTGAGTATTGGTTATTTTTAAACCGACAGTACCAGAGTTGGTATTGGGTAGTTTAATATTAATTAGAGAAGAAATATTTGTAGGGTTTGGATAAATAATAAAATTTGAAGCTGAACCTGAATTGTTAACTACAGAAAGATTTTCAGAAATAACAGCTTTCCAGTCCCACCAATTTTTATCTATTCCGGCTGTACTTATAGCACCTTCTCCAAGTTTAATTTTGTAGTTAAATTTAGTTTTACGGGTAGATTCATCTTTAAAAATATAATCTGAATTACAGATTACTGCAAATATAACCCCATTTGCCGGTATACCCTGATCGAAAGAAATTGTGCAATCTCCGGCGTACACGGGCTGTGAATATATGGTTTTTCCTTCTTTGGTACGATAGCATAATTGTATTGACATATTTTTTCCTAATGGTTCAAAAAACAATGTAGCCTGATTTCCTTGAACATGAATCGGAATAAAATTAGCTCCTGACCAGCCAGGGAGGGTCTTTTCTTCTGGAATTAAGTATCCGTTTTCGTCTGTTGTTGTTTTAGCGTAAGGTGTTGCTTTCCATTTTTCTACATTTATAAGAGCCGGTTGCTCAGGACCTAATTCACGTCCCATATTATTACGGTATAAACTTAAAATTGGCTGCTCGAATTTTCCGAAATCAGCCAATGCTAATCGGGCTCTGTATTCCTGAACCATTTTACGCATTTTAGTATCACCAATGCCATTAACGGTTCCATTACCATTTGCTATGCCTTCTAATACACGCCCTTCACAATAATTCCAGATCCATGGTAAACTTTTTTCACCCACAATTTCACCCAGGAAGGTTGGAAATACAGAACTATATTGAACGCCGCCAATAATATCCCTGGTCAGTCTTAAAGTAACACCATTTTCATTCTGAACTCCGGAATCTACCCCTTCAGCAGAAGGACCTCCAAAAGTTCCATCCTGAAGCCATCCGCTGTAACATTCTATTGGAATAAAAGGAGCAATTACAGACCCGGCACTTAACCATCCCAAATCAACATTGCTGTAGTCCTGGCTGCCTGTTTTTTTTATATCCAAAACAGTTTGCAGCCAAACGTTAGAGCCCTCATGAAACCAGGCTGATTTTCTGCATCCAGGCAAGGATGCGTATATAGCATGAATACCTTCATGTGTACAAGCTCCTGTTTGATATTGAGCATCGGGAAAAGTAGTATTAGGGTCGAAACTGGCTACAGGATAATAAGATAAAAGTACCATTGGCCAGCTTTCGCCATCAGGAGTGCCAACTCCGCTTTGCCATCCTCCTAAATCGGTATTCGATGCAGTGTCGGTACATAATCCGGATCCATATAAGTATACTGAACTGCGATATCCTGCTCTGTACAATTTATCTGGAGGCCACCCCATATTATCCCTTAGGAAAGTAAAATCCCCATCTAAGCGTTTTAGTAATGCATCTACAGCAACATCTGTCACTAAAGGGTTTGCATTTGGTCCTTTAACAAAGGTCCATGAACCATAATTTCTTGATGAAGCACTGTTACATCCACTGTATCCGGGATAGTCTTCCTCTAAATTTTTTAATGGTTTTGGAAAATCCGGATAATCGCTTTTAAAATCATAATGAAGTGTTGAGTCATAAGCAGGCCATGAAGTAAAATCACTATTGTCTCCTTTAACGGTTAAATAAAAGTCTACAGAACTTTCGGTGCCGCAATTGTTGATATATAAGAACGTATAGGTTCCTGAATTTACTTCCTGTAAATTAGACAAAGTGATATTTTGATCCAAAGATGTAAAGTTATTTGGGCCAGACCATTTCATTTTAGCACCAACTTCCATATTAGCTATCGAAGGTTTAAATTGTACGCTATCGTCTGAAGAAATTACAGCAAAATTGACATTTTTTTCCTGACCGTTATTTACAACAAGATTAGCTGTAAGTTCAGTAGCATTACATTCAGTGGTTTGAATGCCAAAGGCTTGAAATTCAGTTACTCCTGTTGCTGTTGCGCTTTTCATATAGATTCTTAATTTTCTGGATTTAAAGCTTAGATTTTCGATAGTATTGAATTGGTTTAATGCTAACCCAATACCACCTGCATTTACCCAGCTAATTCCATCCCAATATTGAATGTACGCATCTGTGGGTTGTCCAATACCACCGTAATCTGTAAACCAATAGACTGCAACAGAATTTATTTCGTGGGCAAAATCCCATTCATATTCAATCCAGTTATAAGTGTTGTAAGCAGCCTCTCCGTCCCAGTTTCCATAAACAGGATTGGTTCTGTCTTCTGAGCTAATTGGTGTAAACCCATCATTTACGGCATTAAGGCTTTCCCAGGGAGACACATGTGATGTAGTAATTTTTGTCGAATTTAACAAAGCTAAATTCGTTTGTGCATTTAATTTTTCTGCAAATAGCATAATGACGCTAAAAAATAGAAATGGTAGAAAATGAAGTATTTTTTTTTCTTTCATAATAGGGATTTTTGGTTATTATTATTTTTGAAATAAAATTTCTGACTGGATTAATAAGTTTTGTAAACTATTTCTGTTTGTGTAAAAAATGCTTATTAATTACTTGCGGCTTTTAACTTTCATTGGTAAAGCAAGTTAGGAGTAAAATTGTCTTTTTAATATGTAGATAATTACCTCATAATTGGTAAAAGTTAACCAGTATTAAAGTAATTAAAATATTTTCGGAATAGAATTGATTCACTATATCCGTAAATCATGAAACTTATTTTAAAAGTTTTATAAGTGCGTTTACGGATTAAGTTCTGAAATTTACTTACAACTAAAAATATATATCATGAACAATTTATTTAGAGGATTGCTTGCCGGATACGGTGCGAAAAAATTAGGAGGCGGTTGTTTCGGAACAATTATAGTTTTTATTATTCTTTGGTTCCTTTTAGGACAATGCAGTTAAAATTTTATAGATAAAATAATCAAAAAGTAGTAGATTCGCACAATTAAAATTTAACTACAAAATATAATGGCATCAGGTTTTTTCGTACTATTAGACGATATAGCAGCAATCATGGATGATGTTGCAGTAATGAGTAAAGTTGCAGCAAAGAAAACTGCCGGTATTCTTGGTGATGATTTAGCTGTAAATGCTGAAAAAGCTTCTGGATTTGCTTCTTCGAGAGAGCTTCCTGTGCTTTGGGCAATTAGTAAAGGTTCGCTTCTTAACAAAATTATTATTTTGCCAATCGCTTTTTTATTAAGTGCATTTTTACCCTTTGCAATTATTGTAATTCTTGTACTTGGAGGATTGTTTTTGGCTTACGAAGGAGCTGAAAAAATCTACGAATTTGTATTTCCTCATTCGCATGAAGATTCAGAAGGAATAACAGGCGAAACTTTTACGGAAGAAGAAATTCTGGAAGCTGAAAAAGGTAAAATTAAATCAGCAATTGTAACTGACTTTATATTATCAGTAGAGATTGTAATTATTGCTTTAGGTACTGTAATTGGAAAACCAATTACTCAGCAAATTATCGTGACTTCAATAATTGCCTTAGTAGCAACAGTTGGTGTTTATGGTATTGTAGCTCTTATTGTCAGAATGGATGAAGCAGGTTATAAGCTGATTAAATTTAGTAAAAGAGATAAAAGTGTTTCAAAATTTATCGGTAATATTTTGGTTAAAGCACTGCCGTTAGTTATAAAAAGTTTAACTGTAATTGGTACAATCGCTTTATTATTAGTTGCCGGAGGTATTTTTGTGCATTACATTCCATTTTTCCATGATTTATCACCTAAAATTAATATGCCTGTAATTATAAAAGAATTTGTTGTTGGGCTTGTATTAGGACTTGTAGTTTTAGTTGTTGTGAATTTGTTTAAGAAATTGTTTAAAAAGGTTAACTAGAATATTCAGTATAAAAAAACACCGACATTTGCCGGTGTTTTTTTTTATCATCTTATCTTAAACTTGCTCCAAGTTCTGTTTCAAAAGTTTGCTGTAATTTGGTCATAATTTTATCAATCTGACCATCAGTAAGCGTTTTGGTACTGTCCTGAATCGTAAAGCTCAGTGCGTATGATTTTTTGCCTTCCGGAAGGTTTTTGCCTTCGTAAACGTCAAAGAGATTAACATCTTTTAAGAGCGCTTTCTCTGTTTGTTTTGCCAGGTTATAAATGCTTTCGTAAGTTGTTTTTTCATCAATCAACAAAGCCAAATCCCTGCGAACTTCAGGGTATTTAGGGATTTCAGTATATTTTATTTTTCCTGTAATGATTTTTAAAATCAAATCCCAGTTAAAATCGGCATAAAACACATCTTGTTTAATTCCGAAATGTTTTAATATAGATTTTTTAATTACTCCAATTTCTACCAAAACCTCATTATTGTAGACCTTCGCTGTCCCTTCAGAGAAAATATCAGATTGAGAAGGTGTATTCGAAATTTTTTCAATTCCTAAACGATTCAAAACTCCGGTTACATATCCTTTCAATAAAAAGAAATCTGTAGTTTTTTGTGGATTTGTCCAGCTTTCTTTATTTCTGTTTCCAGATATGAATAAAGTAAGATGTTTGTGTTCTTCGTATCCGCTTAGGTATTTATGGTATGTTTTTCCAAATTCAAATAATTTCAAATCAGAATTTCTTCGGTTTATGTTGTATGAAATCGCTTCTAAACCTGAGAATAATAATGATTGGCGCATCGTCGATAAATCACTGCTCAAAGGATTTAGCATTGTAACGTTGTGTTCTTCTTTTAAAATGGCAGATAATTTTGTGTATGCAGCTGTTGTCAACGAATTTGCCATCATTTCATGAAAACCCTGAGAGTTCAATTGTGACGCAATTACATTTTGTACTTTGTAATCTTCTGTTCTTGGTGAGTTAGAAACAGTTGCGTTGAACTTTTTAGAAAACTCAATATTGTTATAACCGTAAACTCTTAAAATTTCTTCGATTACATCTATTTCGCGCTGTACATCAACCCGATAAGCCGGAATCGTTAATCCTAAGCCGGAATCAGAAACACTATTTACTTTAATGTCAAGAGAAACTAATATTTTTTTGATAGTATCTTTTGGAATTTCCTGTCCGATAATTTTAGATACATGGCTGAAATTCAGTAAAACAGAAAAATCTTCTACTTTTTTAGGATATACTTCTATAACATCTGATGTGATTTTTCCACCTGCTACTTCCTGAATTAAAAGGGCAGCACGCTTCAAAGCATATTCTGTGATAGTTGGATCAATTCCTCTTTCAAACCTGAACGAAGCATCTGTATTCAATTGATGTCTTTTAGCTGTTTTTCGAACGCTTACAGCATCAAAATAAGCACTTTCCAGAAATATAGAAGTAGTTCCGTCAGAAACTCCTGATTTTTTTCCGCCAAAGACACCGGCAATGCAAAGTGGTCCTTTTTCGTCACAAATCATTAAATCTTCTTTGTGTAGCGTTCTTTCAACATCATCCAAAGTAACAAACTTTGTTCCTTCAGGAAGTGTTTTTACAATTACTTTTCCGTTGATTTTTGCAGCATCGAAAGCATGTAAAGGTTGTCCTAATTCGTGTAAAACATAATTCGTAACGTCTACTATGTTATTTTTTGGAGTTAATCCAATAGCTTTTAAACGATCTTTTAGCCATGTCGGAGATTCTTCTACTGTAATCCCGGAAATAGTTACACCACAATATCTTGGCGCTAATGTAGGTTCCTCTACACTAATATCAATTTTCAGTGTGCGCATGTCAACCCTAAAATTACTAACAGAAGGTGTGATTAATTCTACGTTTACTCCACGTTGCAGCATTCCAGCTCTTAAATCACGCGCTGTACCAAAATGGCTCATGGCATCGGCACGGTTGGGGGTTAATCCAATTTCAAAAACTTCATCGTTGGCAATTTTAAAAACATCAGCCGCAGGAGTTCCCGGTTTTAAAGCTTCGTCCAGAACCATGATTCCCTCATGTCCGGATCCAAGACCTAATTCATCCTCGGCACAAATCATTCCGTGACTTTCCTGACCACGAATTTTACCTTTTTTAATGGTAAATTCTCCGCCTTCTTTATCATATAAAATGGTTCCGATAGTAGCAACAGGTACTTTTTGTCCTGCTGCAACATTTGAAGCACCGCAAACTACCTGAATTGGATTTTCTAAACCAACATCTAAGGTGGTAACTTTTAATCTGTCTGCATCAGGATGTTTTTCGCAAGTAAGAACGTGTCCTACTACAACTCCTTCTAATCCGCCTTTTACTGATTGATATTTTTCGACAATTTCGACTTCAAGACCTAAATCCGTCAGTAATTCAGAGGTTTGCTCTGATGTCCAGTCTGTTTTAATGAATTGTTTTAACCAGTTATAAGATATTTTCATGTTAACGCTATTGTTCTTAAATAAAGGTGTAAATATAAGGATTGATTGCGGGAGTTGGAAACTATTTTTTTGTTTTTTGCCCGTGACTATTTTTCAAATTTAAAAGACATGAAATTAGATTAAAAAAAGAGAGAACTTAAATTCTCTCTTTTTTTATCAGTTTTAAATTATTCGGTCGTACAAACTCCGGCATGTACAATTATCCAGAAATTGCCGTCTCCGCTGTAGCTTAAATTGTAATTGTCTGTTGTTGTATTGCTTAATGTATGCTGGTTACCAAACTGACCGGGAGCTGCCGTAGTTGGCGGACTGTCTGATAAATAGACATGCGTTTCTGTAAATACAGTTCCGGGATGCGTTGCATTGATTGTCACGCTGACATTGCTACCCTGAATAACAATTGTAACGGTTCCTGCCAGATATCCTTTTGTAATATCATTTTGTCCGGCACCTGCATATAAATTGTAGGTATAAGTACCGTTCATGACATTGTTGTAATAAGTAGCCCAACCCCATTTTTCAGAAATCTCTAAACTATTAAAAGTATAATTTCCAAACATGTATGCTGTATCACATGTTGTTCCATCCGGTGGTGGTGGATCACAGATTCTGAGACAATAATTGAAATAGGTTGCCCAGTTTTTTCCCGGGAATTTGATATCTCCTGCCCAACCGGTTTCTGTTCTGACAATGACCCCGTTTACAATATTTTTCATGCTCGAATGAGCTGCGATATACAGGCATTTGTTGGCATCAAGAGTTATTGCCGAAAGCGGAATTGTAAATGTGTAGGTTTGAACTAATGGATTAAAAGATTTTTTATATGGAAATTGTCCCGGTACTGGGTTTCCATTTTGCAAAGGTACATTAGCGTAAGGACCAACATACAGATGCATTTCACTAAAGTACCAATTTGGCAGTGCACTATAGGTTACATAAAGATTGGTAGCATCATTTTCAATTAAAATTTTTCCGGAGTTGGTAAATTGTCCGGCCATAATGTTGATTGAAACAGGATCACATTCCGAATAAGTTCCTTTTGAAGTCAGGGTAGGACTATTCGTTTTTTGGGCTTCTTCAGTTTGCATTTCTGTACTTAAAGGTTCGTTAGTACAATAGACAGTCAGAAGAGCCATCGCCACAATTAAAATAATTTTCTTCATTGTAATAAGGAATTAAAATTTGTAGAAAAAAATAAATGCAATTCAGAGGAGGCTATTTAAATTGCTGTTACAAATTTTATTGCTTATTATCAATATTTCAAAATATAATCGTTTATTGAATTGTTTTTAAGGTTAAAATACTGTAGTGTAGGTGTTTATCTTTATTTTTTATTTTAGGTTTAAATCAGTTCTTCAACATGTTTTTTAATGTTCTCAGCTATCTTTTTGGTTGGCAGATCATTTTCGTCATCTCCAAAAGGATCTTCAATTTCTTCGGCAATGAGTTCTAAGCTTGCTAATACATAAAAAATGAAAACCACCACAGGAGCTACATAATATCCTAAACTAACTGAATATCCAAAAGGAAGTGTCATGGTATAAAAAAAGATAAACTTCTTGATAAATGCACTGTATGAGTAGGGAATAGGAGTGTTCTTGATTCGCTCGCAAGCACCACATATATCTGTAAAAGATTGCAATTCTTCGTTTAACGTTATAAGTTGGTCTCCTGTAATTTTTTTTGCCTCGTACAAAGAATTAATTTTATGATACATCATTCTTTTAACCTGATTTGGCTTGTGTTTATGATGGTCAATTTCGAGATCAACATCTTCAAAAAGCTGTTTGCTGGTTTCCTCATCTTTTAAATGTTTTTGTAAAAATGAGGCGTAAGTTGGAATAATTTCCCTGAAAAACTTCTTGTCATTTTCGTCTTTTAAAATAGCCGAAAGTTTGATAGCCAGATTTCGACTGTTATTGACAAGTGAACCCCATAGTTTTCTGCCTTCCCACCAACGGTCATATGCTGTATTAGTTCTAAAAACAAGCAGTAACGAAATTACAAATCCAAGCATTCCATGCATTATTGGAATATTATGAATATAGTCGTTCTTACTAATTTTAAAATATTCAATTTCAACATACCCAACAATTGCAGCATAAACTCCTATGGCAAGCATAATGGGAAAGAGTTTTCTAACAGTATCTGATTTGTGAAAACGAAAGATAAAAGAAAACCAGTCCTTAGTATTATATGAGATCATTTAATTTTAATTTTGAAACAAATTTAAACTAAAAACTGATATTACCAGCTAACTCTTTTAATGCAATTTCTGATAGTTTTGCCTGATATACTGCGTTACTTTGACGTACTTTTGCATTGACATAATTTAATTGGGCTGTTCTGAACTCTAAAGTAGTGATTGTTCCAATACGGAATTTATCTAAAGTGATTTCTAAATTTTGTTTCGCAATAGATTCGTTACTGTCTTCGAGTTCAATAAGTTCTAAATTGGTTAAATAGGTCTGGAAAGCAGTACTTAATTGTGTATTCAGGATCATGTTTTGCTGTTCGATGGCAATTTTTGAATTTTCAATTTGAAGTTTTGCTACTTTTTCATTTCTGTTTTGGTTAAAACCATCAAAAATATTTAAAGAAGCATTAAAACCATACGTAAAACCTCTGGATGAATTTTCGCTGGTAAATCCTAAACTTGACTGACTTTCAGTAAAATTATAACCGGAGGTTAAATTCACAACCGGGTATCGGTCTGCTTTTATCTGTTTAAGTTCCAGTTCTGCAATACGCTTATTGATAACCTGAAGCTCTAAAGCAGGATTTTGTTTCTGTGCCAGATCTAATAAATCTGCAAAAAGTAATTTATTATCAACCGTAACTTCATCAGTTACGGTAAAATTTATTTTTGGGTCACGCGCCAAATGCTGGTTCAGCAAAATTTTCGAATTCGCATAAGATTCTTTTTGTCTTAACAAAGCTACCATATCGGTATTAAGGTCTACCTGTGCATTTAAAACTTCTAATTTTGAAGCTTTTCCAATTGTAAAACGGTTCTTAGCTAAATCTAATCTTTGTTTTGAGATTACAATCGTAGTGTCTAAGGCAACTAATTGCTGCTGTTGCTGTACAAGATCATAATAAGCAGAATTGACCTGCCCAATTTTCATTAAAATAGTCCTTTTTAATTCTGTATCGCCTAATTTTTGAAGTTCTTTTAATTGGTCTAATCTGGCAAACATTCTCATTCCGTCAAAAACGGTCCATCCTAAACTTACTCCATATGTCAGGTTATTATTTTTCGCATTATCCAAAGATGTAGAGGTTCCATCCTGACGTACCTGGGTTGAATTAGTAATGCTATTATTATCAACAACTGAAGCCGTTGCTGTTGGAAGCATTCCTGCATTTCCAATCGTTACATTTGTTTCGCTAATTTTTGTATTGTTTTTGGCAATCTTTATTTCAAAATTGTTTTCTAAGGCTATTTTCATAGCCTCTTCAATGGTCAAAACTTCTTGCGCTTGTATACTAATCATACAAAAGAAGAATAGTATTGAACTACGGAATAGAATTTTAGTATTCATATTTTTTTTCTTTTGACTGAAATTTAAAATTGAATTCCAGGCTAATAAATTATTTACTTTCTTTTTCGTATTCGTCAATATGATCAAATTCCGGATAATGTTTTCGGGCTTTTGACCACATCAGATATATTGCCGGAATAACAAAAAGGGTTAATGCCAAAGAGAAAATAGTACCTCCCACAATAACAACCCCCATTCCGATTCTGCTCGTAGAAGCCGCTCCAAGTGACATTGCAATTGGCAAAGCTCCTAACGCAATGGCTAAACTCGTCATTAAAATCGGACGTAAACGTGCTTCTGATGCTTCCATAATGGCTTCTAATTTTGGTTTTCCCTGTTCCCGGAGCTGATTGGCAAATTCTACAATTAAAATACCATTTTTAGTTACCAGTCCAATAAGCATTACGGTACCAATCTGGCTGAAAATGTTCCAGCTCTGATTGAAGAGCCATAAGGAGAATAAAGCCCCTGCAACCGCCATTGGTACCGTTAAAATGATAATTAACGGATCTATAAAACTTTCAAACTGAGCAGCAAGAATCAGGAAAATCAACAATAATGCTAATCCGAAGGCGAATGAAGTATTGGAGCTACTTTCGACAAAATCTCGTGATTCTCCACTTAAATCAGTGGTGAAACTCTGATCTAAAACTTTCGCTTTAATTCGGTCCATTTCCTCAATACCATCGCTGATACTTTTTCCCGGTGCCAAACCTGCAGAAACTGTTGCAGACATATATCGGTTATTATGGTACAATTGAGGCGGATTACTTTGTTCTTCAATTTTTACCACATTATCCATCTGAATCAATTCGCCGTTTTTGTTTTTTACAAAAATAGAAGTTAAATCAAGCGGTTTCGAACGGTCTTCCTGATTAAACTGCCCAATTACCTGATATTGTTTTCCGTTTTTAATGAAATATCCAAAACGCTGTCCGCTTAAAGAAAGCTGTAAAGTTTGTGCAATATCCATTATAGAAATCCCTAAACTCTCCGCTTTTTCCCGATCGATACTTACGTTGATTTCAGGTTTATTGAATTTTAAATTCACATCACTAATAGAGAATACATCGCTTTTACCGACTTCTTCCATGAAAACGGGGATTTTCTCTCTTAATTTTTCAAAGGTAGGTGCCTGAACAATGTATTGAATCGGTAAACCGCCACGTCTGTTAACCGCAATGGTAGGCTGTTGAATGACAGATGTTTTAGCATCCGGATATTGCTTTGTCCATTTGGTTAGTTTGTCTGCAATATCTTTTTGAGAACGAACTCTTTCGTCGGGCTGTTTTAGCGAAAGCCTGATAAAACCACTGTTTACGGATGAAGAACCAAATCCCGGTGAGGTAATCACCAGACTCACTTTTTTCTCCGGAATAGAATCGTCTACCAATTTTGAAATCTCCTGCATAAAACGGTCCGTATATTCATAAGAAGACCCTTCCGGAGTTGTCATACGCATTACAACAGAACTACGATCGTCTAAAGGAGCTGTTTCTTTCGGAAGAATGGTGAAAAACAAATAAATGATTCCGAAGCAGGCAATCAGAATCGGAAAACTGATCCATTTTCGATCCATAAATTTAGAAAGACTTTCTGCATACGTGCTGTTCATTTTTTCGAAAAACGGCTCCGTCTTCATGTAGAATTTTGATTTTTTCTGTTCGCCGCCTTTCATCAGATAAGCATTTAGCATTGGTGTTAAAGTCAATGATACAAAAGCAGAAATCAATACAGCCGAGCCAATCACAACGCCAAATTCTCTAAAAAGGCGTCCTACGAAACCTTCCAGAAAAATTACCGGTAAAAATACAGCTGCCAGCGTTACGGATATCGAAATTACAGCATAGAAAATTTCGTTAGAACCTTTTATAGCCGCTTCAATTGGGGACATTCCTTCTTCTACTTTTTTGAAGATATTTTCAGTAACTACGATCCCGTCATCCACTACCAGTCCTGTTGCCAGAACAATAGCCAAAAGGGTTAATACATTTATGGAAAATCCAAGCATCCACATGATAAAAAATGTAGCAATAAGGGAAACCGGGATATCAATTAAAGGTCTGAAGGCAATTGCCCAGTCCCTAAAAAAGAGGTAAATAATGATGATTACCAACAAGATAGAAATACCTAAAGTTTCAGCAACTTCCAATACCGATTTCTTTACAAACAGCGTATTGTCCAGTGCAATATTTAGTTTGATATCTTTCGGTAAATCCTTTTTCAAGGCTTCATATTTTTTATAAAATTCGGATGAGATATCTAAATAATTGGCTCCCGGCATTGGCACAATAGCCAGACCAATCATGGGAAGCCCGGAGGATGTTAATTGTGTTTCGATATTTTCAGGTCCTAATTCTGCGCCTCCAACATCGCTCAGACGGATAATTTTATCGCCCTCTGTACGAATGATAATGTTATTGAATTCTTCCGGTTTAGAAAGATTTCCAATTGTTTTTACGGTAAGTTCAGTATTGTCTCCGGTCAGTTTTCCTGAAGGCAATTCGACATTTTGTGCATTTAAGGCATTACGAACATCGGCTACGGTACATTTGTAAGCCGTTAATTTTACAGGATCAATCCATAAACGCATGGCGTACCGTTTTTGTCCCCAAATCTGAACACCACTTACGCCAGGAATAGTTTCTAAACGCTGCGAAATAACATTCTCGGCATAATCACTTAATTCTAATGAGTTTCTTGTATCACTTTGAAGCGTCATCGAAATAATAGATTCGCTATCGGCATCTGCTTTAGAAACTACCGGCGGCGCATCAATGTCCTGCGGTAAATTTCGAACAGCCTGAGAAACCTTATCACGAACATCGTTCGCAGCTTCTTCAAGGTTTTTATCTAAGTTAAATTCTATAGTAATATTACTGCTTCCCTGATTACTGGATGAAGTAATATTTCGGATTCCGTCAATAGCGTTTACAGCTTTTTCAAGAGGTTCTGTGATTTGCGATTCAATAATATCAGAATTAGCTCCTGTATAATTGGTCCTGATCGAAACCTGAGCGGGATCAATGGAAGGAAATTCACGAACACCCAAAAAGGTATATCCGATGAAACCGAATAAAATAATCAGAAGATTCAGTACAATGGTTAAAACAGGTCTTTTTATACTTGTAGTTGATAAACTCATTTTGTTGAATTATAAATTATTAGTTATGAATTATGAATTACGAATTATTAGTCCTGAAATGACAATATCAATTTCAAAACTTATAACTCCAAACTCATAACTTAAAATTACTTAACTTTAACTTTTATCGGAGCTTCATCTTTTAATGACATCACGCCACTTGTAATTAAAGTGTCGCCTGCTTTTAATCCTGACAAAATTAAAACTGAAGCATCGGTTCTGGTGGCTGCTTCTACTTTAATTTCTTTGGCTTTGCCCATATTGGCAATGTATACTTTTTTACCATCCTGAATCGGTACAATAGCTTCTGATGGAATCACGATTGCGTCTTTAATGATGTTTAAAGGCAGTTTTACATCTGCAAAGGTTCCCGGAAAAAGTTTTCCGTCACTATTTTCTGCAATGGCGCGTATTTTCAATGTACGGGTTGCCACTTCTACTTCAGGTTCGATTGCGTATATTTTTGCTTTATAAATTTTATCTGATCCTGAAACAGAAAAATCAATAACAGAACCCGAACTTACCTGAGCGGCATATTTTTCAGGAATAGAGAATGTAATTTTTAATTTGCCAGTATTGACCAGTTTCGCTACTAAAACCGTTGGCGTAATATAAGTTCCCGGTGAAATAGAGCGCAATCCGATTTTTCCTGAAAAAGGCGCTTTTACAGAAGTTTTGGCAATCTGAGCACTTATTAATTGAGTCTGTGCTTTCGCGGAAGCGTAATCTGCGTTGGCAACATCAAATTCTTCCTGACTTATGGCTTCTTTTTGCAATAGTAATTTTGCTCTTCTTCCGTTTTCTCCAGCAAGTCCTTCTTTTGTCTGTGCCTGTCTGAGCTGTGCACGCAATTCGATATCATTTACCTTAAAAAGTACCTGGCCTTTGTTTACATAACTTCCTTCGTTAAAGTAAATACCTTCCACAATACCTGAAATTTCACTATGTATTTCTACCTGTTCATTGGCTTCAATGGATCCTGACAATGACAAATTATTATCAAAAGTCGAAGTTTTAACTACAATTCCGGTAACGGCTGTCGGTTTGTCTTTATCCCCAAATTTTTTAGATTCGTCGTTTTTCTTTTTGTTGGATATCACGCGATAAGCGATAAAACCTCCGAGTACTATAATTATAAGGGCGTAAATCAGGTTTTTTACTTTCATAAAATTAAGGTGAAAATGTTTTAGGTATTGAATTAGTAACTGCACAAAATTAGCTTTTTGGTGCGAATACAAAAGGGCTTAATGGTTATTTAACACTTGTATGTACAACTGTTTTTAAGCCTGACAAGGTTAGACAGCTGTTTTGAAAAAAGGTTTAATCTAAATATTCTTTTTTTTTATAATAATTTTCAGGAGCTAATCCTGCTCTCCACTATATCTGTTGTTGCGAACCCCGCAACAACAGATATAGTGGAGAGCAGGGCTAGGACTTTAGGGGTAAAACTACAATGAGTTATTCTACTAAACATCTCTTTTGTACAAGTGTTATCCTGAGTTAATTAGGCTTCGCTCAGGATAAACTTAGTCGAAGGTTTGCAAATAGGAAAGGGCTTCGACTCCGTTCAGCCGGACAATATCTTTATTAAACAAATATCAGACAAGCTTAAAAAAAATGCAATAAAACGTTATAGTCTTATTGCATTTAAATTATCGATTTTTCAAACTTTGTTAAGAATTGCTAAACTGAAGATTACTCAGGTTTTTATAAATACCGTTTTCAAGATTAATGAGTTCCTGATGCGTTCCTTCTTCGGTGATTTTTCCGTTATCTAAAACTAAAATCTTATCAGCGTTACGAATTGTCGAAAGTCGATGTGCAATAATAATGCTTGTTCTGCCTTCCATCAAAACTTCTAAAGCTTCCTGAACCAGTTTTTCGCTTTCGCTGTCTAAAGAAGAAGTTGCTTCGTCCAAAATTAAAATACTCGGGTTTTTTAATAATGCTCTTGCGATTGCAATACGCTGACGTTGCCCTCCTGATAATTTCACACCGCGTTCTCCCACCAGTGTTTCGAATTTTTCAGGGAAACCTTCTATAAAATTCAATGCATTGGCCTGTTTTGCAGCCAGCATTATTTCTTCATCTGAAGCATCCGGTTTTCCGTAGGCTATATTTTCACGGATGGTTCCGCCAAATAAAATCACATCCTGAGGAACGATACTCATATTTCCGCGAAGATTTTCAAGATCGTAGTCGTAAATGCTTTTTCCATCCACTAAGATTTCCCCTGAAGTAATATCGTAAAAACGTAATAGTAACGAAGAAATAGTCGATTTTCCGGCACCACTTGGTCCGACAAGAGCAATTTTCTGACCAAAATCAGCATGGAAATTAACCTCTTTTAATACCTGAATTTCTTTTCTTGACGGGTAACTGAAAGCCACATTTTTGAAAGCTACGTTTCCTTTTATTTTTTCTACAGGAAGGGCTTTCGGGTTTGCATTGATGGCTTCAGGTGTTTCTTCGAGCAATTCAAAAACACGTTCCGTTGCACCCACCGCTTTTTGAATCTGAGCGTACATTTCGGCAATACCGCCAAAAGAGGCACCGATAAAGGTAGTGTACAGTACAAACGAAATCAAATCACCCACACCTTCAACTTCTCCTTTTATCGTTAAGGTAATTCCGTACCAGACAACAGCCACCACACATCCGAAAAGGCATAAAATAATGAAGGAAGCAAAATAGCCCCGGTATTGACCGCCTTTGATCGCGATTTTTACAATTTCTTTGATTTTGTTTTTATAACGCTGAATTTCGTACCATTCGTTCGCAAAGGCTTTTACATTACTAATCCCTTGTAAAGTTTCTTCCACAATGACCTGGCTTTCGGCTACTTTGTCCTGCGTTTTTTTACCGTACTTGCGAATAAATCTTCCAAAAATTACTGCTGCTACGGCTACAACCGGAACGATGGCGAGCATCATCAAAGTTAATTTTGGACTGATGCTTCCTAAGATGATAAATCCGCCAATAATTAAAATAAACTGACGTAAAAATTCGGCAATTGTTGTGGTAAAAGTGTCCTGTAATTGTGAAATATCAGCACTAATCCGGCTGTTTAATTCCCCAACACGTTTTTGCGCATAAAAAGACATTGGGAGTTTTACCAGATTTTCATATAAGGCAAAACGAATATTTGATAATGAATTTTCAGTAAAGTTGACGAAAAGAGAAATTCTGAAAAAGGAGAAAACCGCCTGTAAAACCAAAATTCCCATAAGAGCAATGGCAATTTCGTTTGCTTTATCAAGGTCTTTATTAGTAACACAGTCTACCAGCATTCCCATTAACTTAGGAAAGGCGAGGGCTGTGGCACTGGTTAAGAGCAAAAAAACTAAACCAAGGAAGAATTTCCATTTGTGGTTTTTAGCATATTTAAAAATTCGGATTGCTTTTTGAAGGGAGTTAGCGTCTAATTTAGCTTTCGGTAAATCATTTTCCTGATATCTTGCCATTTGAGTATACAATTAAGGTTTGCAAATGTATGACTATAGCAAGTGAATACAAAAGGAATAATTAAAATTAGCTTTCCGGATTTCGTTTTTTAACTAAATGCTAAGACAAGGTGCGGTTTTATTTCGTTTTTAAGAAGCTGAAAAATAGCTTTCTAAAAGTATTCGTGAATTTTATTTTATATTTTTTATCAAAAAGGCTTGCAATTACGAATTCTAGGTGTATATTTGCACTCGCAATCACAAAATGATAGCAGCCTAGTAAAATAGGGCGATTAGCTCAGCTGGTTCAGAGCACCTCGTTTACACCGAGGGGGTCGGGGGTTCGAACCCCTCATCGCCCACAAAGAAACTCCTTAAGAAATTAAGGAGTTTTTTTATAACTATATTTCCCCACAGGTTTTCGGATTAATCCAAAAAACTTATTTTTTGAAGTTAAATCCTAACATCCAAAACTCTTGTTTTTCTAGCCCTTCTAATGGATTTTCTCCTTTATTGTAAGATAGCCCTATCGATAAATTATTATTATTTATAGGATATAATTTTAACTCACCTTTCAGTAGATAAGTATAGTTTGGATTATTATCAAAATTATCCAATAGGCTGTTCCTCCTTTCATAGTTGATAATCAGTTCTAATCCTTTTTTACTGAAAGTTTCTGTTAAAACAACTTCTTCACTTTCCTCCCTATTTAATTCGATTCCTTTACTATTATATGAAATAGAATTTGTCTTTTCTACAGTTTCAATAACAGTCCTTTTTTTCAACAATACAGCACCTCCTATATTAAAATAGCTTCTAAAATAATAACCTTGTTCTAAAGGTAAAGCTGCATCATAGCTACTTTGATATTCTAACCCAATTTTAGGCAAAAGTTTATATGCAAAAGCACTATTTCTAATTGCATAACTTTCAAAAATAAGTTTCCCACTATTAGATCTAATACTCAAAGTTGATAGTGCTATTATTGACTGCGCTTTTTTCACATTATCATTTAGATACTCTAATGAATTGTCATTAATTATTCCTAAATCTTTTTTTGTAAAATAAACAAAATTGTGGTTTATTCCAAGTTTATAATTTTCCTGGCGTTTGTCGATCTGATTGTTTTTATTATAAACAAAAAATCCTGTAACAGCATTATATTTATTATCGTTCAATTTGCCCAACGTATAACCAATCCCAGCATTAACTTTGAAGATATCATCATTGTCTTTTGGAAGTGTCAAAGAAATTGTAGCTGCTTTTTCATCATCATCTGTTTTACTATCAAATGATTTCTTAATGCTGATTTTATCCCAAAAGGGCTTGCTAATAGTTTTAACCGATTGTGTTTTTTCTATCGTAACAACTTCTTTACTTACGATTGAATCATTCTGGCTTGAACAATCTTGAATTCCTAACCCGAGGCTGAAAACAAATATTAGGTATAATGATTTCATATATTATAATTTACTGTTTAATAAATTAATGCAATCTCCAACTGTTTCACATTTTTTGATTTCTGATACAGTTATTTTCTTTGAACTGTTAGTAATAAACTTATTCAGTTTTACTGCCAGCAGGATAAAATCGTTACTATTAAAGAATAGTTCATCCTCCAATTTCTGTGAGTTTGAAAGTGTATTTGGATCTGTTGAATTATTTCCTTTTACATTTAATATGGCTCTTTTAACTTGAAGCGAAACATCATTATTCACTTCAAATGCCGAAGATGTAAAACTAGATTCTCTCAACATCTCATGCAGCCCTTTAAAGTTTACCGCATTTGATAATTGAAAACTGCTATTACTCAATCTACTGCTCATATGATAGGATTTAAATAACTTAATTTCGGTACCGTTTATCTCGGTAAGTTTTCCGCTCCATACCAGCTCATATAGTATTTTTAAATCTTTAATATCATCTGCTGTTAGTCTACTTTTTTCACCATAATTCATGATCGAAAATGCACTGTCTGTTCCAAATAATTCGCTCGACCATTCTTTTTCAGATATATTA
Source organism: Flavobacterium chungangense LMG 26729 (assembly GCF_000735715.2). Classification (NCBI taxonomy): domain Bacteria; kingdom Pseudomonadati; phylum Bacteroidota; class Flavobacteriia; order Flavobacteriales; family Flavobacteriaceae; genus Flavobacterium; species Flavobacterium chungangense. The sequence goes on along the minus strand of NZ_JASY01000003.1, from coordinate 314,119 downwards.
GCAAAGAAATGTCGCAACCCAAAAATATGACCAATTTCATGTTCCATAGTTTCAATCTGCTCCTTATGGTCTTGCTCAAACATCGTAGGATAGATATAGAAAATATTTTGTCCGGGATCAGGAAAAAAAGCAGACGCTAAAACACATCCATTATTGTTACAATTCTTTTGATGCATAGCAATTTCAAAATCCCAGGCATCGTTATCTTCATGGAATTTTACAGGACAGGCATCTTGCCAGGCTGAAATTGCTTCACCTAAAAGTTTTCTAACGCCAGATTTTGCAGCTTCCGGTTTATTAAAATAGCTCCCAAAAGATTTGCTAAATCTCCAATTTAAGGTGACTCCTTTTTCCCAAAGAGGTATAAAACCATTTGAAGAATCAACCCAAATCTCAAATAAATCCTTGTCATTAGGTTGTGAGTAGCCTTTGGAATCAGTTATACAAATTACATCTTTGTTGTTATTGTTTTTGTACTTGTGTAGGTATTCTTCTTTTGGTAAAAAAGAACTATTATTTAATTCAAAATCCTCGTTTTTAGTATTTGTTTTTTTGGTAGTTTTCATATTATAATAATTTAAATTTTATTATTTTTTTGATTTGTTTATCCTTTATAGAAAAGCGGTATCAATAAGGTATACAGGATCAATATCACGGAAGTAATTAATTGAAAAGAAAAACCAAGTATCTCTTTTGTATATGGTGAAGCTGTTGCAAAAGCCCAAACTAAAAAGCCAATTGTTGAAAACAGTATCTGACCTTTCTTCGAAACCCCCGAGACTTTCACTAAATAAACAGGAGTAAAAATCATTAAAACAAGGATAATAATCCATAATAAATTAGACTTGTCCGCATTTGGATCACCCTCTGAAAAACCTATTATTAAACCTGATATGGTGATGTAAGCAGCTATAATTTCTGCAGGAATCAGTTTTATTAATCGGTCTTTAAAATCATTTGGGGGAGAATCCTGTATTTGCATTTGCAATTGCGGATTTACTGATTTAATTTCTCTGGCCATAATTTTTAATATTTAATTCTGCCTACTCTATAATACCCTTTTTGGCTGCCTGGTAACATTCTTCTAATATGTATTACAAAACTACTTCAGTCTGTAATTTCGCTGCTTAGGTAAATACCTAAATCGCACATAGTTTTATGCCTAATAATTTGGATTTTAGCAGTGTGTGATTTATTTGGAGGAAAATCGTTATTTTAGCTGATAAGTTGATTAATAGGGTTAAAATCTGATAAAATAGGGTTTTACCCAAGTAAATGAAATTGGGTAATTGTAAAATTTGAAGTATAAATTATTAACCCCTTAAATAACTTTAACTATGAAAAAATGTACCCTAATTTTAATGGCTGTTTTAACCATTGTGGCGTGTAAAAAAGAAAAAGAAGACAATCCGGCGGTGACCATCGCAACTAATGTAGGTAAAACAGCTCCCTTGTCTGATTGTATAACTTTAGAGGGCTATTATATGTCAAAAGATATTGATGAGAAAGCAGAATGGTTAAGAGAGCACGGTGATAGTGTTTGTGAATGCACACTAAAAGAGGCAATCTTAAGAGATCACAAAGTAGTAGAGCCCCTAAGTAATCTAAGAGGGAAGTATGTTATTACCTGGAGAGAACTTAAGCCTATTATTGATACTTATAAATATAAGTACTATCTAAATGTAGAATATGCAGATGAAAAAATTATTGGTGTAAAAAGGGTAGATAATTACCTTTCTGATGATGATGGAGTTTACTATCGTTTTTCTGCAGCTTTAATAAATTTTCTTGCAGAAGAATATGTCAAAGATGAAAATTCTGAATTTCAATTCAGTTTTGCTACCATAGATAACTCTGTAAACCGTGTCGTTGTTATTCAGGTCAATGGAAACCCTAGTGGCGGACAATCAGCCAATGCCACTCCATATTATGATTATTCGACTGACCCTAGAATGATAGATGAGTTCCCTACCCTTCATGTACCCTTGTAAATAAATACGATTGAATATATTAGATATCATAAATCCAATAAAAGCATGCGTTTTAATAACGCTGCTTTTTGCTTTATATAATCTTTACTGGAAAATTACAATGCATCGCTTTCTCCTATACATTCTGTTAGTCGTTTTTTTTACAGAATTAATAAATTCTATTCTTGTATATAATAATTTGTCAATTCGGATACCATTTTATATCAGTATTGTATTTCATGATGTTTTTTGGCTGCTGGCATTTAAAGAAAATATAAACAGTAAAAAAGTGTCTCATATGATACTGTATATATTCATAGTATTTTCTATTATTAATTTCATAATTATAGAAATAGTGGATACCTATAATTACTACACTTTTATTGTTGGCGCCCTGCTTTATGTTGTATTTTTTATATATGAAAGTTTTAAGCAGTTAAGAGCAGAGAATTTAACATATTTTTTATCGAATAATTATTTACTGTTGTTTGCGCCAGTGTATTTCTTTTTTGGTATGGGGTTATTGTTAGGATTTAAACCATTAGGAGTTACAAAAATAATTTTATTTGGTCAGGTTACATTATATGTCTTCATTGTTAATATAGTTTGTATCGCCTATTATACTCTAATTAATATTTACATCTACAGGGAAAAAAATAATTACAAATGGATCAAATCGTAATAGGAATAATAATCGGCTTTATTTTTATTGGTTTAATACTATTTTTTTGTGTTATTCTGATTCGTCTTTATTTTAATAAGATAAAAAAATACACAGAACTTCTGCATCAGAAAGATCTCGATTTCCAAAAAGGAATTACCCAAACTGTAATTGAAACGCAGGAACAGGTACTCAATAATATTTCTCAGGATCTTCATGATGATGCCGGACAGCAATTGACCTATATTAATTTTCAGATAGAAAATATGAAGCTGGATTCTCCTGAGCTTCAAAAAACATTAGAACCATTGTCACAATCCGTTACTAATTTATCACAATCAATAAGAAGTATCAGTCATGCCTTAAATGGTCAATTGTTATTGCAGCAAGATGTGATAAAAGCTATAGCTGCAGAAATAAAGCGATTGCAAAAAAACACCAAAATAGACATTGTATACTCTTTTGAAGAAATTGAGGTCAAGAAATTTGATGATAATGAAAAGATAATCATTTACCGCATCTTTCAGGAATGTATCAATAATGTTTTTAAACACGCCAAAGCTTCTAAAATGAGTATTTTGATAACAACCAGTCCTGATTTTAAAATGATAATTGCAGATAATGGTAAAGGATTCGATTTTGCAGATAAAAAAAGCAAATTGTCTTTAGGATTGCTAAACATGATTAACAGAGCCAATAGCATAGACTATATTTTAGCTGTAGAAAGCGAAATAGGATCTGGAACTACAATTATCCTTTGTGAAAATAAAAGAATCTAAAGTATGGAACAGACTACTATTTGTATAATCGATGATCACTCTATTGTAAGACAAGGTTTAAAAGAATTGCTGTATAAAATGGGGAATTACAAAGTGATACAAGAGTTTGATAATGGTGATGATTTCCTGCAGGCATTACCTATAAACCCATCTCCGCATATCTATATTCTGGATTACTCCATGCCTCACATGAACGGTATTGAAGTATTGCAGGCACTTGAAGAAAAGGAGGAAGAGTACAAAGTATTATTGTTGACACAGCACCTTGACGAACAAATAATCGATGCAGCTTATCATCATGGTGCCAGAGGTTTTCTGCATAAAAATTGTACAGCTCACGATTTGAAATTTGCTATTGATAACATTATTAAAATAGGGTATAATAATGTTTCTGAAATTCTTAAGCGTGTACGCAATTATGATAGCAATAACGAAAAAAAGGAAAATATTGTTTTAACGCAGCGTGAATTCGATTTTTTGAGGCTAGTTTGTGATGAAAGGGAATTAACCTATGAACAAATGGCCGAAATTATGAATCTATCAATAAAATCCATTGAAGTTTACAGGGCCGCTTTATTTGAAAAATTCAATATCAAATCAAAAGTAGGGCTTGTGTTATTTTCTTTTAAACACCGGTTAACGGAACCTTTTTTGTAACCCGGAGAACTAGTTTTTTCTGTTTTTATTGACATAATATGTTTTCAGGTGCATTTAGAATTTCTGCTGAAGCGTTTCAGAATTTTGATGAGAAACAGGTTCTAAATATTATTTCCAATGCATTTGATAATGGAGCTTTCGTAAATACAGGTCATAGCGCAGCTATCAATGTAAATACTATTTAAAAATGGTTAGACGCTTTAGAAAAAAATACTGTTTTTTTAAACATGGCCGAAAAATGACGGGATGGTATCAGGTAAAGTAGGCTTTGTTTTTATGAATACTCCAAATTACAAAGAATAATGAAATATAATTCACCCAAATAACCTTCTCAGAAGAGCATTTGTACCAGATTTGTAAAAAGAATCATTCTTTCTTTTTCTTTTTCTTTTTTTGGTTAGCAATGATAAAATCTAAAGTCTTGAAAATAAGTTCGGTTATATCAGGTTTTTCAATGTTGCATTCCCAAGTCCATTTTTGGCGTGACTTTTCCTGATTGTTATTTAATTGCGCTTTAAGATATTTAGTATTGGCACGAATTTCAATTTCTTTGGGCTTTAAAGTTAAAACCTCAAAGCGTAACAAGACTTTTTCTTTAAATTTTTCAAGCGGAATTTTTATTGAAAATTTCCCCTCTTTATCTGTCATTACATAATCATGATTTCCCTTTACGAAAACTACAACATCCTGAATCGGAAATTTTACTGCATCTGTTATCTCTCCTCTAATTTCCCTATATTCAAAAGCATAGTTTTCAATTTTTTCTTTTTCAATTTCTTTATAAGTTTCCTGAGAATAAAAATTTACGGTCATAAACAGGAGTGCTAAAGGCAGGATATTAAAATAATTACTATTGTATTTTAAACTCATATTTACGCTTACAATTTTTATTAGGGAGTTTTTTGTAACCTGAACTTCTAAAACTGAAGATCTTTTTGCCATTCTTATACTAAAGTAATTTATTAAAAAAACATTTTACAAACCATTACCACAGATTGTAAAGTTAAAAGTTTTTATGTCTTGGTTTATACAAAACGGTCTTATAAACAAAATAATTCAAAAATAAATTAAAAGGTAAATAGTAGGTTTTGTAATGGGAGTCTTAAACACAGAAGTTTTTTTATGTATCTGTTTATAAAGCAGCTTTGAAAAGATTTTATCTAGTTTTGTAATCATGATTCGTAAACAGGGTTTTAATAACAAAAGTAAACTCTTAAAAAACTAAAGGTTTCTTAAATTGGTTTGAATGTGTTTTTTCTTATTGTAAATTAGTGATTATGAAACTTTAATACAATAATTATGAAAACGAAAATAATTACAGTCGTATTATTACTGGGTTTTGTAATATCGACAAACGCTCAAAAGAAAATAAAAATTACTGAATTGCCCAAACCGGCACAGGAATTCTTAAAGAAATATTTTAGCAATATATCAGTTGAATCAGTTAAAAAAGATGCAGAACACGGTGAAAAAGGTTATGAAGTCAAACTTAAAGATGGGACTGAGGTAGAGTTCTGGAAAGATGGTACTTATCGAGAAGTGGATGGAGACGACAAACCGATTCCAACCGCATTTATTCCAAAAGTGATAAAAGAGTATGTGGCAAAACATTATCCAAATGAAAAAATTACCCATATTGATTATGGTCATAAAGATCTGGATGTAGATTTAACAAATAAAATTGATCTCGAATTTACGAAGGAAGGAAAATTTATAAAAGGTGACAAGGTTAAAAAGTAATTCCTGAATGATGTCGCTGGAAAGTAATGATAAAAAAACTCCATTATTTTAATGGAGTTTTTTATAAATTTATAAGATAACTTAAGGTTGTTTACTGTACGTTTCAATCTCGAAAATTAAAGTTGCATTTGGCGGAATAACTCCTCCGGCACCTGCTTCTCCATAAGCCAGATTTGATGGAAGAAAGAAGATTGCTTTATCACCATCTGTCATCATATCGAGAGCTTCAAGGAATCCCGGGATCATACCGTCTTTTTTTCCAACAGTGAAAGGAAAAGCTTTATAACCTCCTTGTGCATCTCTGTTTGCATTATATTTTCCGTATGCTTTTTCTACATTTGGCATACTGCTGTCAAAAAGATTTCCGTCTTCAAAATATCCTGCATAGTGAAAATAAATTGTAGAACCTTCTGCACCTTTTACACCAGTTCCTTTTTTCGTAATTACATATTTTAAGCCAGATGCCGTTGTTACAGCATTTGCTTTGGTTGATGTAAAATAAGCAGCTTTGTCTTTAATTACTTTTTGAGATTCTAATTTTTTCGCTTCATCTTTTTTAACGTCCTCGGCTAAAACTTTTACGGCGTCAAATTTTTTGGCAGCAGCACCTTTGCGGGTAATAGTAATTTTTTTTATGATATCGTCCTGAACAATTTTATTTACATTGTCCATTCCGGAAACAACATGTCCAAAAATAGTATGTTTACCGTTTAACCATGGAGTTTCTTTGTGCGTGATAAAAAACTGGCTTCCGTTAGTTGCAGGACCTGAATTAGCCATTGCCAGGATTCCGCCTTTGTCAAAGACTAATTCTTTAACAAATTCATCCTTAAAAGAAAATCCCGGACCACCTGATCCATTTCCGTCAGGATCACCACCCTGAATCATAAAATCATTGATAACCCTGTGGAATTTTAAGCCGTCATAAAATGGTTTTCCCTTAAGTTTCTCGACTTTTACATTAGGATTTTTACCTTCTGCCAAAGAAATAAAGTTAGCAACAGTTACCGGTGCTTTTACATATTCCAGAGTCAGAACGATATCGCCTTTTGTTGTTGCAATGGTGGCAAAAATCCCTTCGGCAGGATTAGCCGTTGCGGCAGGTTTTGTTATCGCTGTCTTTGATTTTGCAGATGGTTTTTTAGTAGCTTGTGCCTGAATGTTAAGTACTGCAAGGCAAAATAAAAATAGAAATTTAAACTTCATTGTGTATTGATTTTAGTCAATGTTAGTTAAAAATAATTATTGTGGTTTTTCCAGTAATTGAATCTCGAAAATAATATTGGCGTTAGGAGGAATAACTCCTCCTGCACCTGTTTCTCCATAAGCTAAATGCGATGGAATAAAAAGCACAGCTTTGTCTCCAAAAGAAAGCTTTTCGATTCCTTCAATAAATCCTGGAATCATACCATCTTTGCGGCCTGCCTGAAATGGAATAGGTTGATAACCATGTTGTTCAGCTCTTGCTGCATCAAATTTTCCAAATAATTTGTTTACCTCTTCTAAACTAGAGTCAAATAAGGTACCATCTTCCAGAAAACCAGCATAGTGAATATATATCTGAGTTCCTGTTGCAGGTTTTTTACCAGTTCCTTTTTCAGTAATTACATATTCTAATCCGCTTGAAGTTTTAGTAGCTTTTGGTTTTAACGCTGCATAATAAGCTACTTTTTCTTTTTGAACTCCTGAGTATTTGCTTCTCTCTTTTGCAATTTCACTGAAATAATCATGAAATACTTTTACAGCATCAAATTTTTTAGCAGCTTCACCGTTTCTTATAATTTTTACAGCAATTAGCTGGTCATCTTGTTTAACCTGATTAACAACTTCCTGTCCTTTTTCAACGACATGACCAAAAATAGTATGTTTTCCGTCTAACCATGGCGTTTCAACGTGAGTAATAAAAAATTGACTGCTGTTTGTTCCCGGTCCGTTATTAGCCATTGCTAAAACACCGGCTTTGTCAAATTTTAAATCGGTAAATTCATCCTTAAATTTATAACCTGTATCTCCTGAACCGGTCCCAAGAGGATCTCCGGTCTGAATCATGAAATTTTCAATAACCCTGTGAAATTTTAATCCGTCAAAAAAAGGTTTGTTTTTTAAATTTTCATTTACAAATTCATTTTTACCTTCAGCTAAGGTTACAAAATTAGCAACAGTTACGGGTGCTTTTTTATAATCTAATTCTACAATAATATTTCCTTTGTTTGTTTCTATTTCAGCATATAATCCATCAGGCAGATTACTGTGCTCGTCTTTACAGGAATAAAATGAAGTAACTGCTAATAACAATAATAAAATACTTTTTTTCATTTTTGAAATGTTGTTTTTATGGGGTTAATGTGTCTTTTTTTGTTTCAATTGCAGTTTTAGTGCTTGTTGCTTTTGCAGGTGTAGTTGTAGTTGTCACGGGTGCTGCTTCAGGGTCAGGAACAAAATTACGAAGTGTAACCGTACAGATTAACGATTCATTGGTTCCTATTTTTTTATTGTCTCCATGATATCCATAAGCAATATGTGAAGGAAACAAGAAAGTAACGGTTTCATTTTTATGCATTAATTTAATACCATCACGTAATCCCATCATGATGTCTTGTTTGTCAACATAATACGTTTGTGGGCCAAGTTCAGCTTCAGAATATATGATTTTACCTTCAATGTCTTTTATTTCTAAATTAAAATAAGCGATATCTCCTTTTCGGGGTGTTTGAGTATCAGTTAAATTTCTTTCGTCATAAGACAGCCAGTATCCTTTTCGGGTAGCATAGTATTTTACTTTCGGATTATTTTTGATGATGTTTTTGATAACATCTTCTTCGCTTGCAACCAGTTTTTTATTTCTGTCAGCCGATTTTTTCATAAACGTTCCTGAAGCTTGCGAAACTGGTCTTCTGGCTTCTTCATGATGTTTACAGCTAACAAATAAAACAGTACAAAGCAACGTATAAACGCTTAGTTTTATATAGTTCATAATTGATTTATATTTCTAATTTAATTACTAAATCTTCAAACTTTTTCAAAGTTTCTTCCATTGAAACTTCTGATTTTCCGCCGGCAGCATTTGTGTGACCGCCTCCATTAAAATGATCTCTGGCAAACTGATTTACATCAAACCCACCTTGGGATCGAAACGAAATTTTAATGATTTTTTCCTCTTTGTTTTCTATAAAAATGGCAGTGAAAATAATATCTTTTATACTTAATCCATAATTTACGATTCCTTCTGTATCGCCTTTTACATAATTAAATGAATCTAATTCTTCCTGTGTTAAAAAAGTATAAGAAGTTTTATGTTCTGAGAAAATTTTCATGTTCTGCAAAGCACGTCCTAATAATTGTAAACGGCTGTAAGAACTATTGTCAAACAATAAAACCGGAATTTCAGTATTTTCTACTCCTAAATCAATTAATTCTGCTACAATACGATGTGTGTTTCCTGTAGTTTTAGGAAAACGGAATGAGCCTGAATCAGTTAATATTCCAGTGTAAATGCAAGTAGCAATGGTTTTATCCAGATCCTCTTTTTTGTCCAGAAACAAAATAAAATTATAAATCATCTCACACGTAGAACCATATGATGTGTCAGAGTAAGTGTAAGCTGCATAATTGTGTGGTTTTTCATGATGATCGATCATGATAAACGGAGCTGTCAGCTTAGCTAAAGTATGTTCCATGTCACCGGTACGATGGAAAGCATTAAAATCAAGTGTGAAAATTAAATCGGCTTCTTCTAATATTTTGGTACAGTTTTCAGTATCCTTTTCAAATATTTTTACCGTTTCAGAACCGGGAAGCCAGGCTAAGAAATTAGGGAAATCATTAGGCGCAATAACTGTTGGCTGATGATTGTTTTTTAATAAAAAGTGATATAATCCTAATGTAGAACCCATGGCATCACCATCTGGGCCTCTATGTGGAATTATTGCAATTTTCTTTGGGGTTGATAGTAATAATTTTACTGCTTCAATATCTTGTATTTTCATAGTGTGCGAATTTACATTTTTTTAATGTAATGCTGAAATCATTTTACAGATTAACACACTTTTAGGGATTTGGTTTTTCTTTGTCTGAAGTTTCAGGTTTGAGGTTTAAAACCCGTTCGATGAGAACGGCTTATTTTGCAGCGTGTAGCAATTCGGATTCAGTTTGGAATTTGGAATTTCTAAAATTGGAATTTCATTTTACAAATGTTCTAATTCTTTTCTTTGTAATTTTTGATACAATTTGTATTTCGCACCTTTTACAATTTGCGATTTATAAATTCCCACAGAACCCGACGAAAAATAAGCAATCGTGCAAGCAAGAGCAATAAAAATTCCGGGCTGAATTCCAAATAATTCCATTCCCATAATAGTGCAGGCTACTGGAGTGTGGGTTGCGCCAGAAAATACAGCTACAAATCCCAGACCTGCTAAAAGTGCAATTGGCATTGGAATTATGATAAATAATGCGCTCCCTAAAGCGGCACCAATGAAAAATAACGGAGTTACCTCACCACCTTTAAAACCGGCACCTAAAGTAAAACCGGTGAATAAAATTTTAAGAAGAAAATCATACCATTCATTTGGGTGATAAAATGAGTCAACAATAAAAGGGACACCTAATCCTGAGAATTGTGTAAATCCAAAACCTCCAATTGCTATCGCTAAAATGATTCCTCCAATTGCAGGACGAAGTGGCGGATATTTAATGGTTTTAGAAAAAAGAGTTCCCCAAAGCTGAGTGCTTCTTGCAAATAACAATGCAGCTAAACCCGATAATAGACCCACAATTAGGGTATAAAATAAACTGCTAAAATTTAATTCAGGAATAATAGGGATACTGTAATGAGTATGTTTTACCTGCCAGAACTCAACAGTAAAATAAGCAGCATAAGCAACTACAAATGACAGAAGAGTACTTTTTAAATTGATTTTACTGAAATATAAAACTTCCAGAGCAAAAACGGCACCGGCTAAAGGTGTGCCAAAAACGGAGGCAAATCCTGCGCTGATTCCGAGGATAATCAAAATTTTTCTTTCGGAATTATCTAAATTGAAAAGCTTTGTAAATTGATCAGCGATAGCGCCGCCCATTTGTACAGCAGTACCTTCACGTCCGGCTGATCCGCCAAATAAATGTGTGATTAAGGTTCCTAAAAGCACTAAAGGAGCCATCTTAAAAGGGATCACTTCCTTAGGGTTTTCGTATTCTTCAAGCAATAAGTTATTTCCTTTTGCAACAGATTCTCCCCAATAATAATAGATCAATCCTACTAAGAAGCCGCCAACAGGCAAAAACCATATAATCCAGTTGTGTTGAATTCTAAATTGTGTGACATACTCGAGTGAAACTAAAAAGAAAGCAGATGCTGATCCTGAAAACAGACCTGTTAAAATACAAATCAAAATCCATTTGAAAATGGTCAGAAATATTTTTTTTAGTTGTCGAAAAGTCATTTATAAGAAAAGTTTTGCTACGAATTTCACTAATTAAAACGAATTTTAAAAGTTTGTGTTTGTAAAATTTTAAATTCGAGTAATTGATTAACTAATAAAAGAAATTAAATAGTGAAATCCGTAGCAAAATAAATTATTCCTGAACTACAGCAGTAAACTCAATTTCAACCAGATATTCAGGAGCTACCAATTTGCTGATTTCATAAAATCCTGTTGTTGGTTTTACATCCTTAAAAAAAACGGCATGTGCTTTTGCTACGTCTTCAAAAGTACTAATATCAGTAGTAAAAATTCGGGTTCTGATCACATCTTTCATTCCAACGTTCAAATCTTCCAATACTTTTTCAATACGTTCAAGAATATTATAAGTTTGTGCATAAGCATCATCGGCTTTTACTTTTTCGCCATCAACAATAGCCACAGTGCCCGAGACTTCAATGATATTACCAATTCTTACAGCACGACAATATCCCATTTTGTCTTCCCATGGTGATCCTGTTAAGATGTTTTCTCTTTTCATTTCTTGTGTTTTATTGAATTTGTTTTGTCAAATTTGAGTACAAATTCAGGTTAATTAAATACGTTGCAATTTATAAAATATGCCAGTCAAAAGAGAGAAAATTATTTGAAATCATTCTGTAATTCGTTCTTTTTTGTGATATTTTAAGATGTAGTTTTTTTTAGTCTTGTGGATGATTTCGTTATTTTTCAGAAATTTTACAGCAAATGTATTTTTAAATTAATTAGAATTGAAATAAGATGGAGCCTGATTACCAAACTGATGTAGTATGAAGTCAAAATCAGTGTAAAATCAGGTCCTTTTAGATTTTATTTTCTGGCAGGTTTTTTGTGTCTAAATATTAGCCTAATTTATTGTTATAAAAGTCATAAAGTTGTACCTGCAAATTAAATTATGCTATTTTTGCGATACGATATTGTTGATTTTATAAAATTTTAAAAGCCGATTCGATAATACTTTTTCAATGAAGCACATTTTATTTTTCATATTGTTTTTTACAGCGCTGACAACTTCTGCTCAGGGGGAATTTAACTCCGGTTTTAAACCAATTCCTGCTCCAAAGTTTAGTTCTAAGCCTAATAAAAAAACTCCGATTCCGGAAGTTAAAGATCCACAGGCTCAAAAAACAGATATCCCAGATATTAAAACACCAAATGTTTTTGATAATACCAGCATAACGCCAAAATCCAGATTTCAGATTGGGGAGGAGAAAAGTAAGTTTTCAATGTCAACAGAAAATGATTTTGCCAATCCCGGAGATCGTTATATTCCGAAAATGGAGAAAGATCTGGACAAGGCTTTAAGAGAAGCAGGATTGAAAGAAGGCAGAGGAGAATTAGTTAAGAAAAATATTTCTTTAGGCGAATTTAAAACAAAGTCTGACTATTTTATTGTAAAATTCAGGGATTTCGGTGCTATAGATGGTGATTTGGTAAAAATTTCTTCTAACGATAAGGTTATTCAAAACCAATTGCTTTTGGATAGTAATTTTAAACAAATAAAAATTGTGCTTACAGATGGTTTTAATAAACTTGATTTTGAAGCATTAAATATAGGTTCTTTAGGAGGTAATACTGCAGAAATTCAGGTTTTTGATGATAAAGGAACATTAATAACCAATGACTATTGGAATAATCTTGCCGCAGGTTTTAAAGCTTCGATTATTGTAACGAAAGAGTGATTTTTTTAATTTACGAAGATGTAAAGTTACTTACTAAAAAATCTCAAAAAAAATAGTTTTGCTTTGAAAATTATTTTTTTTTCGGACTTCTTAATTTTATCCTGATGTCTTATATTTTCAATGATTAAAGCATTCTTTTTAATCAAAAAATCACCTTCTTTTTCTGCAATAAAGGCACTTATTTTCTGTAGTCTGGAATACATTAAATCGCCAATCTTTTTTTTGGAGAAAGAGTTTTCTATCGTTTGTTTGCCATTTAATTTTATATGTTCAATATCGGTATAATTATCGTATACGAACTTTAAAACTTTTTTTGAATTTTCGATATCAGGTTCAGCATACTCATACCCCTGTTTAATAAAATCAGAATCTTTGTCCTGTATCATTAACTGATAGTGGATTAAGAAACTGTTTTGGTTATTCATGAATTCTAAATTTCCGGAATACCCTGTTCCAATCACTATTTTGTTTCTTGACATGGCCTCTGCAAGTGTCAGTCCAAAGCCTTCAGCGCGGTGAAGCGAGACATACGAGTGGCAGGAATCGATAAGCTGTATAAGCTCTTTTTTTGTATAGTCTTCGTTGATAAGGATAATCGATTTGTGATCTTTTGTCTGTTCAATAAATTTCTGATGTAAGCGTTTGTTCTTTTCCAGGTTAACGGTTTTTAATATCAATACAACATTAGGGTTAGCAGAAAAGGTATCCAAAAAACATTTTATAAGGCCATCAGTATTTTTTCTTTCCGGTGTACTTAGTGAATCAAAAATGGATAAGAAAACAAATTTATCCTGTAATTCTATTTTTGGTTTGCTTTGTTCAATTTCAATACGTTCAATTAAATGAGGTATTTTTATAACGGGTTTAAACGAGTAAGAGGCAAAAACATTTTGGCAAAAACTGCTGGGAACCCATATTTCATCAAAAAGGGGCAGGAGATTAACAAAATCTTCAGGAAGCTTATTAAATTCCCATGCCCAGTAAGCAATGTTGTATGTGTTTGATGCTGTAATTATATCGTTATTTAGTAAAAAACAAGGAATATCATTAATATTTATATGATAGATGTTGATTATCTTATCAGTAATGGAATCCTGTAAATGCCCACCTTCTCTAATTAACTGACGATTATTCTCTATATAATTAATTTGATTAAGAATAAAAGTATTGTCTTTTAATGCTGAAAAATTTGCTCTTGCAGCTTCAGAAATGCCTGAAATTTTTGAAAAGGTGCCGTGATAATTAATAGTGATATTTTCCATATTTTTAAGATCTCTTTTGTAGAATTTGTACTTTACAGGACTTTATGAAATTTGTTTTAATGATTATCTTTGTAAATGTACTCTACTTTAAATAGATGAAAAAATATACAAAAGTTGCTTTCAAAAATGCTTAATTTTAATTTTAAATGTAAGTGATTTGTTTTTAGTGAATTAATGTGTGAGTTTTTAATCTCCTGCTCAGAATATTACAGAGGATCTGCAGTAACCCTAAATTTCATATTTGCTTTTACCGTTACATCTTTTGTTAAGGTTTCCTTTAATGTGACTTTTGTTCTTATTTTATAACTGTCTGCTTTAATGTACTCGTCTAATCTTTGATCTGTACAAATCAAATCAATCGAATTTGCTGTAGTGCGAATATTGTCCTGATAAGCTAATTCTATTTCGTTAGACTCTGTTGTTGAGATATACAAGTGTATTGATTTTAGAAATGTAAATGTTTTGTCTGAAGGATCAGAGATTGCTAATTTCAAAGATCTAATCTTTACATCTTTTACCAGGTTTGCTTTGGTTTTGTTATTTTCAAATTCAGAAGATGAATTTGTAGTAACTTCAGGAGTAATAATCTCCGAAGGTAAGTTGATTGGTGAAGTGCTATTAATTTTAATAGAAGCTTCATTTGAAATGCTGAAGGTTAATAAATCATCAACAACGTCACAAGAAGTTAAAAAAAGAGACAGGCAAACTGTCAAGGCAATAAGTTTTGATTTCATAGGTAAATTCAATTGGTTTTTTGTAGATACGAAATTGTTAGAACTTTGGATTTGTCTTTTTGTTTTAAATGCTGATTTTTTATTTATTATTTAAAGATAATATGCCAGAATATTAGGAACTTAAGAACCTTGTATTTAAAAAGAAAAAAAAATCAAAATTCAATTTTTCATTTTCGAATTTAAAAAGTATTTTTGCGCATGCAACACAACGTACTTATTTTAGATTTCGGATCGCAATATACTCAACTTATTGCGCGTAGAGTTCGCGAATTAAATATATTCTGCGAAATTTTTCCTTACAATCACTTTCCTAGTGATTTATCACCTTATAAAGCCGTAATTTTGGGAGGAAGCCCATTTTCTGTTCGCGGAGAAGATGCTCCACATCCTGATTTATCTCAAATTCGGGGCAAACTTCCATTATTGGCAGTTTGTTACGGAGCACAATACTTAGCTCACTTTAGCGGAGGTGAAGTAGCTGCTTCAAATACCAGAGAATACGGAAGAGCTAATTTATCTTATATTAAGGAGAATGAAGTTTTCTTTAATGGAGTTTCAGAAAACAGCCAGGTTTGGATGAGCCATAGCGATAGTATCAAAGCGCTTCCAACAAATGCTGTAAAATTAGCCAGTACTCACGATGTAGAATATGCAGCTTATAAAATTGAAGGCGAAACAACTTATGCAATTCAATATCATCCTGAAGTTTTCCATTCGACAGACGGATCAAAAATGCTGGAAAACTTTTTAGTAAAAATTGCCGAAGTTCCTCAAAACTTTACACCAAACGCTTTCGTAGAAGAAATGGTGGCTGAGCTAAAAGAGAAACTAGGAAATGATAAAGTAGTTTTAGGACTTTCAGGAGGAGTAGATTCTACTGTAGCAGCAGTTTTATTAAACCAGGCAATTGGTAAAAACCTTTACTGTATTTTCGTAAACAACGGATTACTTCGTAAAAACGAATTCCAAAATGTATTAGATCAATACAAAGGAATGGGATTAAACGTAAAAGGTGTTGATGCAGGAAATCGTTTCTTAGGCGAATTAGCCGGAATCAGCGATCCTGAAACCAAACGTAAAACTATCGGACGCGTATTTATCGAAGTTTTTGATGATGAATCACATTTAATCGAAGACGTAAAATGGTTAGCACAAGGAACAATTTACCCAGACGTAATCGAGTCTGTTTCGGTAAAAGGGCCATCGGCAACAATTAAATCACATCATAATGTTGGCGGATTGCCGGATTATATGAAATTAAAAATTGTAGAACCACTTAGAATGCTTTTCAAAGATGAAGTGCGACGAGTTGGGGCTACATTAGGAATAGATCCTGAGTTATTAGGAAGACACCCTTTTCCGGGACCAGGATTGTCAATCAGAATACTTGGAGATATTACTCCGGAGAAAGTTCAGATTTTACAAGATGTAGATTCAGTTTTTATTGAAGGGTTAAAATCATGGGGATTATACGATAAAGTTTGGCAGGCTGGCGCAATTTTGCTTCCTGTAAATTCTGTAGGTGTAATGGGCGATGAACGTACTTATGAAAAAGTAGTAGCACTTAGAGCTGTTGAATCAACAGACGGAATGACTGCTGACTGGGTTCATTTGCCTTACGACTTCCTGATGAAAGTGTCAAATGATATTATCAATAAAGTAAAAGGCGTAAATCGTGTAGTTTACGATATCAGTTCAAAACCACCTGCAACTATTGAGTGGGAATAATACGATATTTAAAAATAAGGTCTTACATTTGTAAGGCCTTAATTTTTTATAACCTACTATTTATGAGAGAACTTTTAACGATTTCTCTTGTGTTTATTTTGTCTTTTAACAAAATAGCTGCGCAAGATTCAATTATTGAACACAAAATTCAAAAAGGAGAAACCGCTTATTTTATTGCCCAAAAGTATAAGGTTTCTATTGATGAGATCTACAAGCTCAACCCCGAATCACAAAACGGAATCAAAGACAATCAAATTATTAAGATTCCTGTTCATACAGCACAAAAACAAAATTCAAACCGGCAAATAATCCATATTGTTGCCCAAAAAGAAACTCTTTTTGGCTTGTCGAAACAATATAATGTTTCTGTGGAAGCGCTTCAAAATGCAAATCCAATTCTTATAAACGGACTTCAGGTTGGTCAGGAATTGGTAATTCCGCAAAATACTTCAAAAACTGAAAATATTACTTCTTCAAAAGCAACACATTTGGTTGTAGCTAAAGAATCCTTATTTAGTATTGCCAGACAATATAATGTTTCTGTGCAGGATTTGGAAAGCCAAAATAAAGGTCTTCTTCAAAACGGATTGCAAATTGGCCAGACAATCGCAATTCCAAACAAAAGAAAAACGCTCGATGGAAGAGTTCGTGTAATTAATCAGGAAACAATTTTTCATGTTGTTGAAGCCAAAGAGACTAAATTTTCTATTGCCAAAAAATATAACATCTCTATCGATCAGCTGGAGTCTCAAAATCCTGAAATTGTAAACGGACTAATTGTTGGAAATAAATTAGCGATCAATACAAAAGAGATTAAGCCAGCAAACGAAAGTGAAGAATTAATGCTGGCACTTGCTGAAAAACAAGTTGTTGTCGAAAAAACTAAAGCGAAAACTATAGAAATAGATGATTTAAAAGACAGACTGATTGTTCAGAAAGAAATGAATGAAAAGATTATAAAAATCAATGATTTGAAACTGAACCTTAATGACATGAACGGCTCTAAAGAGAATTCGGTTGAAAAGCTGCGT
Organism: Flavobacterium chungangense LMG 26729; assembly: GCF_000735715.2. Lineage (NCBI taxonomy): Bacteria > Pseudomonadati > Bacteroidota > Flavobacteriia > Flavobacteriales > Flavobacteriaceae > Flavobacterium > Flavobacterium chungangense. The sequence continues at coordinate 296,416 of NZ_JASY01000003.1, read as the reverse complement.
TTAGTTTTAGAAGCAAATAAAAATGTTCAGGATATTTTAATGACAAAATTAGATTCTTTGGTTACTACAATGAACAATGACCTGGTCGAGTTGAAAAAAATGGATGTACTGAATGTTAATGAATCAAAGCGATTAGAAAAGCAATCGTATGAAAGTATTGGTAAAACAAGTGAATTATCTTCTCAATTAAAGAAAGAACTGGCAGAAAACCGAAAAGCGTATGCCGGTTTAATGAATAAAGTAGAAAGAATTGCTCTTGAAGAAAATCAGGAATATAAGAAAAAAATCCGCGAAAGCGAAAAAAAGAACAGTACTACATCTATTCAGCAAAGACTTTCTTTAGAAGAAATTAAACGTTATAAAATCGAACAGGAGCAAGGTGATGCTCAAAATCAGCTCTTGATTGCTAAAATTGATTCATTGGATAATCAGAAAAAAATTGAGGTAAAAAGGCATATCAGTAAAGCTTCTTTTTATAGTATGGAGGCAAGAAAATTTGATGATAAACTAGCTTTGATAAAACTGAAAAAATATCAGGATGAAGCGATTAAAAATCATAACGTATCTGATTCAGAAGAAAAGTCAAAAATAGTTTCTCTGGAAGAAATGAAAAAGGAGCTTAAAGAAAACCCGTTTAAAAATGAAAAAAACGTAAAAATTGAAGTTTTTGATAATTTAAAAGAAGTTTCGAATGGCTATTATCTGATTTTGGGTACATTTTCAGACCCAGCGCCAAGAGATCAATTAATAATGAAACTAATTGATTCGGGAGATTTTAACGCCAGTTTCTTTTTTAATATAAATAGTCTTTCTTATTATGTATATTCGGATAAATACAATAATATGGAAGAAGTTCTATATCAATGCAAGAAAAGAGAAGAAGATGAGTTATATAAAAATGTTATTATTGCAAAGGCAGAAATTGATCTCAGATAATAATTAGTAAAGAATTAACTTTCGGACTGATTTTTGTTTTGAACATAAATTAGTATCTTGTTCACATTAAACAATAATTGTTTTTAACATCTATTATGAAATATTTTTTCACCCTGTTTTATTTTGTTTTTTTTATTACGTGTTCTGCTTTTTCTCAGGGAAAAGTAACTAAATACACAGTGTCAAATGGAGAAACAGTCAATCAGATTGCACAGAAATTTAAGGTTACGCCTTATGATATTTACCAGTTAAATCCGGATGCCAGAAATGGAGTAAAACCTAATACAGTTTTATTAATTCCGAGTAATAGCAATAAGGATGTGTCTGTTAAAAAAGAAGTTACAACTGCCAAAAACGTAACTTCTCAAAAAGGAGGAACGCATGAAGTTCAGCCAAAAGAAACACTTTTTGCAATCGAAAAAAAATACGGTGTTTCTGATGAAGCACTAAAGGCTGCAAATCCGTTTTTAGTAACAGATGGTTTACAAATTGGCCAGACATTAGTTATTCCGTCAAAAGGAGCATTGCCAAAAACAAAAACAGCTGCTAAGACAATCAAGGAAAAAGCCCAGGAAAAATATGTATATCACGATGTTCAGCCAAAAGAAACTAAATATTCAATTGCAAAACAATACAAAACTACTGTTGAGGATTTAGAAATGCGTAATCCGGATATTGTTGCTAATTTACCGGTTGGATATAGATTGATCATAAAAGGAGTTGCACCTAAACAGGAAGGTACACCTCTGTCAGTTGTAAATAATGAGAAACCTGCAGATGCTAAAAAACCTGTTGAAAATTCAAAAAAAGTAACTACTTATATGGAGTATCAGGTTAAGCCAAAAGAAACTTTTTATAGTTTAGGAAGAACTTTTCATATAACTCAGGAAGAATTAACAGAACTAAATCCAGCACTTTCTGAAGGTGTAAAAGAAGGAATGGTTTTAAAAGTTCCGTCAGGATATGTAAAACCAGTTCCAATCGTTGTACCACAGCCGGTTGAAAAAACTGAGGAGAAACCTGTAGAAAACAGAGAAGAGGCACCTTCAGGCGGAGGAATAAAAATCCTTGAAAAAGTAAAATCTGAAACTGTTTCTGCTGATCCGGAAGTGGTTGAACTAAGTAAAAAAAGAGGTAACAACGAGCGTAAAAAGGTAGTTTTACTATTGCCTTTCAATTTGGCGAAAATGCAAAATGATACGCTAAGTCCGGCTACCCGAATTAAAAGTGATAAATTTTTGAACATGACTCTGGATTTCTATTCAGGAGCAATGATGGCAATTGATTCGGCAAAAGTTTTAAAATTGCCTATTGATATTTCAATTTATGATTCACAGGAAACGAAAAGCACATCAAATATTTCTAGTTTGATTTCGCAAAATAAATTGCAGGATGCTGATGCGGTTATCGGTCCATTCTATCAAAACAATGCAGAAGCTACGGCAAATTCATTACGAATGTACAATGTGCCTGTAATTTCGCCTTTGTCAAAAGATTCAGCCAACCCTATTGGTAATTTGTACCAGTCAATACCGTCTAATGACATTGTCAGAAATACTGTTTTTGATTACATGCGCTCAAAAAACGGTAATATTGTAGCTGTAGTTGACAAGAAAAAAGAATCTGTAATCAGTTACATCAAACAAAATCAAAAAGGAGTTGTCTTAGCTTCTTTAACAGAAACAGGAGGTTTGGATGTGGCCAATCTGAAAAGTTTATTATTGCCGGGCAGAATAAATTATGTCGTAATGGAAACAGGTAATACTGCAATGATTAAGACAACCATAAAAGCTTTGATTGACGCTCAGAGAACTTGTCAGGTGCAATTGGTGATTTTGGAACCAAACAGTACTTTGGATACAGATGAGATTAGTTTTGAAAACCTGGTGAAATTAAAATTAATGTATCCGTCTGTTACCCGCGAAAGTGATGAATCATCTGTATTGATTTTTGAAAAAGAATACAAGTTAAAAAATAAAGTAACTCCAAACACTTATGCAACTCGCGGTTTTGATGTAACGTTTGATACCATGATGCGTCTGGTTCAGGGAAAAACATATCAGGAAACAACAGATTTAATGACAACAGAACAGGTTGACAATAAATTTCAATATTATAAAAAAGAAGATGGTGGACACGCTAACAAAGGTGTTTATATTTTATATTACGATTCAGACTTAACTTTAAAAGTAGCAAATTAATGACATCAAAAGTAACCTATTTAGGCGATTTAAGAACAAAATCTGTACATGTACAATCCGGAAGTGAAATTATTTCGGATGCACCATTAGACAATAACGGAAAAGGAGAAGCATTTTCTCCAACAGACACAGTAGCAAATGCTTTAGCAAGCTGTATGTTTACAATTATGGGAATTAAAGCTCGTGATTTAAATGTTGATTTAGTTGATTCTACTGCTGAAGTTACTAAAATTATGAACGCAGAACCACGAAGAATTGGAGCAATCGAAATTGTTTTTGAACTGATAAGCAATGCCGATGAAAAGAGCAGAACAATTTTAGAGCGAGCAGCAATGACTTGTCCTGTTTTTTTAAGTTTAAATTCTGATATCGAAAAGAGAATTACTTTCAACTGGAAATAGAAATTATAGTAAATAAACAAGGAAGCAAGAAAAGAAGTAATTTTTTTTCTTGCTTCTTTTCTTTTTAAAATGGAACAAGACAAAAAACTTCTTATAAAATTAGCTCATACCAAAATGCCCTTTGGGAAATATGAAGGCCGTTTTTTAATTGATTTACCCGAATATTATGTAGTTTGGTATCATAATAAAGGTTTTCCAAAAGGAGAATTAGGGCAGCAATTGCAACTTATTTATGAACTAAAATTAAACGGACTGGAAGAACTGATTCGGAATATTAAAAAACAATATCCAAAGCCTTTAAAATAGGTTTTTGCTTTTTCTATGAACATCTATCAGGATGTAACAAGGGTATTTTAAGAATAATTGAGTTAGTGAGAAAATTACTTTTTAAATGTTGATAACTTTCTGGTGCTGTAGGATTTTCGAGTTGGCGTTTCTCTATTTTTGTGAAAATTAACATAAAACGATATGGAAAAAAATTCACAATCAAATGCTGGTCAGGGACTGGGCGTTGCTGCTTTAGTATTAGGTATAATTGGTGCCATTACGGCTTTTATTCCTTGTTTTGGTTTAATTGCAATCATCTTCGGAGTGCTGGCAATTATTTTAGGGGCAATTGGAATGTCTCAGGCTAAAAAAGAAAATGCATCTACAACAATGCCAAAAGCAGGTTTGATTCTTGGAATTGCTGCTACAGTATTTGTAATTGTTTGGGTTTTAATCGTAGTAGGGACTATTGGTGCAACTGCTATTGCTCATAAAGATGAGATATCTGATGCTATCGATTCTATAAAAGTAGAAGCGAAAAAAATAGAAATACAAGATTCATTAAATAAAGAAGCGCATATTGTAACAGATACTACTGTTACGGTTGAAGAATAAAATAATTACACTTTTTAGTGAAACAGATCAAATCTTCTTACGAACTGGAATCTTATAAAAAGATAAATATAATTTTTGCACTATTAATTATGTTTATCTTTTTTTATTCTTACTTATCACCTTATATAAGTTTTAGATTGAGCTCTTCCTGTCATGGATTACCACAAACTTATTGTAAAAGCCGTGGCTTGACAAGAGCTTTTTCGCAGATTCTGAGATTGAATTTTGAGAAAGCAATACTTTTTAATGTTTATAGCATAAAAGTTTTTTTGTTTTTTCTTATTCAATTGATAGTTAGGTTTTTTTTAAATGTCATTGTCAAATTGTCTAATTTTAAATTATTGATTTTTTCTGATGCAATTTTTAGTTTGCTGTTCTTTCTTTTTTCATTTTATGATTTAGTATTGATTTAAATTGTTTCTAAAATCAGATGATTGTTAAAAAAAATAAGAATTGAGAGATAGAAAATATTGATTATGGAAACAATTCGTCTTCTACCTGAAAATTTGCAAAATTATCTCATTCCTGAATAGAGAAATTGTCTAATTTAATTTGTACTTTTGCCAAGTTTTTTACACAACTACAATACAAACAACTACAGAATGAATCAAACAAAATATATTTTTGTTACAGGAGGTGTGACCTCTTCATTAGGAAAAGGAATTATTGCGGCATCTTTGGCTAAATTGTTACAAGGAAGGGGATATCGTACCACTATTCAGAAATTCGACCCATATATTAATGTAGATCCGGGCACATTGAATCCGTACGAACACGGAGAATGTTATGTAACGGACGATGGTGCAGAAACTGATTTGGATTTAGGTCATTACGAGCGTTTTTTGAATGTTCCTACTTCTCAGGCGAATAACGTTACTACAGGAAGAGTTTATCTTTCGGTTATTGAAAAAGAAAGAAGAGGAGAGTTTTTGGGAAAAACGGTTCAGGTTGTTCCTCATATTACAAATGAAATTAAAGATAGAATGCAATTGCTTGGTAAATCAGGCGATTATGATATTGTTATTACTGAAATTGGCGGAACTGTGGGTGATATTGAATCGTTGCCTTATATAGAATCTGTTCGTCAATTAGTTTGGGAGTTGGGTGAAAATAATGGAATTGTAATTCATTTAACTTTAGTACCATTTTTAGCTGCTGCCGGGGAGTTAAAAACAAAGCCAACACAGCACTCTGTAAAAACGTTGATGGAAAGCGGTATTAAAGCAGATATTTTGGTTTGCAGAACAGAGCACGAATTGTCTCAGGAATTGCGCAATAAATTGGCTTTATTTTGTAATGTAAAAAAAGAAGCAGTTATTCAATCTATCGATGCTTCAACAATATATGAAGTTCCAAATTTAATGCTTGAAGAAGGATTAGATGTTGTGGCTTTAAAAAAATTAGATTTACCTAAAAAAGCTGCTCCGGATTTAAAAACATGGAACACTTTTTTACGCCGATTAAAAAATCCTAAACAGACCGTAAATATTGGTTTGATTGGGAAATATGTAGAAATGCAGGATTGTTACAAATCCATTTTAGAAGCTTTTATTCATGCCGGTGCTGCAAATGAAACTAAAGTGAATGTAATTTCTATACACTCAGAACATATCAATATTGATAATGTTGAAGAAAAATTAGGCCCTCTTGATGGTGTTTTAGTCGCTCCCGGTTTTGGTGAAAGAGGTATTGAAGGGAAGATTGAGGCAGTTCGTTTTGCACGTGAAAATAATATTCCATTTTTCGGAATTTGTTTAGGAATGCAAATGTCGGTTATCGAATATTCAAGAAATATTTTAGGCTATGCTGAAGCGAATTCTACCGAGATGAATGATAAAACCAAGCATCCTGTGGTAAATTTAATGGAAGACCAAAAAACAGTTACAGATAAAGGAGGGACAATGCGACTTGGAGCATGGAAATGCGATATTAAACCAAATACGCTGGCACACAGAATTTATGGTGAAAAAACGATTTCTGAGCGTCATCGCCATCGTTATGAATTCAACAATAAATATAAAGATGAATTAGTAAAAGCGGGCTTAATTGCATCGGGAGTTAACCCTGATACTGGTTTGGTAGAAATTGTAGAACTTGAAAACCATCCATTTTTCATTGGTGTACAATACCATCCTGAATATAAAAGTACTGTAGCAAACCCACATCCAATTTTCGTGAATTTTGTGGCTGCAGCTGTAAATACGCATAAAAAATAATATTAATATTCCGGAAGGGTGTAACTTTTGAGTAAAACTCATAACTAATACTCTAAAACGAATAACTTTTTTAAACTATAATGGAAGAAAAAAAATTTGACCTTAATTCAATCATTGGTTTTGTATTGATATTTGGAATCCTTATTTGGATTATGTACCAAAATAAGCCTTCTGAAAAAGAGATTGCTGCTGAAAAAGCCAAGAAAGAATTAGTAGCTAAACAACAAGCTCAGGAGAAAGCGGATAAAACTAAAACTGCTGTTTTGCCTGTTGCTGCAACTCCTGGAGATACTGTTCAGCTGGCACAATTGCAAAAAACATTAGGGGGTTTTGCTTACTCGGCTACACTTCCGTCTGCAAAAGAAGCTTACACAACTATCGAAAACGAAAAGATTAAACTTAAAATTGCTAACAAAGGCGGTTATATTGTTGAAGCTACATTAAAGGAGTTTGAAAGATTCGAAAAAGGTTCAAAGCAATTAATAGAATTGATTAAAGACAATAATTCCAACTTAAATATTCAGTTACAGACAACGGATAACAGGACTTTAAATTCTAAAGATTTGTTTTTTGAGCCAACAGTGACTAAAGTTGGAGCAGATCAAATTTTATCAATGCGTTTGAAAGCTGGTGCAAATGAATTTTTGGAATATAAATATATCCTGAAACCAAACGATTATTTAGTTGGCTTTGATGTTCGTTCTCAGGGATTAAATAAAGTTTTGAATTCTTCTAAATCGTTAGATTTACAATGGGATTTAAAAACTTACAGAAATGAAAAAAGCATTTCTTATGAGAATCGTTACGCTGAAATCTACTACAATTACGAAGAAGGAAAAGAAAGTTATGTAGGTCAAGGTGATCATAAAGAAGAAAATCCCGAAAAAGTTGATTATATAGCGTTTAAGCAACATTTTTTTACTACAATCTTACAAACAAATACTTCTTTCGAAAAATCACAATTAGTTTCTGAGAATTTGGTTAAAGATGAAAAAATCGATACAGTTTTTACAAAACAATTTAAAGCAACTGTCCCTTTAGCATTTTCTAACGGAGAGATTGATTATAAAATGAACTGGTATTTTGGTCCGGCTGATTATAAAGTATTAAAATCGTACGATAAAAATTTCGAAAAAATTATTCCGTTAGGTTGGGGAATTTTCGGATGGATTAATAAATGGATTTTTATCCCGCTATTTGGATTTTTAAGTTCAACAATTGGATTGTCATTAGGAATTGCAATTATCATCTTTACAATTCTTATCAAATTGGCGATGTCGCCAATTACTTATAAGTCATTTTTATCGCAGGCTAAAATGAAAGTCTTGCGTCCTGAAATTACAGAGTTGGGAGAAAAATTCAAAAAAGACCCAATGAAGAAACAACAGGAAACAATGAAGCTATATAACAAAGCGGGCGTAAACCCAATGGCTGGATGTATCCCTGCATTGATTCAGCTTCCTTTTATGTATGCATCGTTTCAGTTCTTTCCGTCAGCTTTTGAACTAAGACAGAAAGGGTTTCTTTGGGCAAATGATTTGTCTTCTTTTGACTCGGTTGTAAAATTGCCATTTCATATTCCATTATATGGAGATCATATCAGTTTGTTTCCAATCCTGGCAGCAATTGCAATTTTCTTCTATATGAAAATGACTTCAGGCGATCAGCAAATGGCAGCTCCACAACAGGAAGGTATGCCAGATATGGCGAAGATGATGAAAATCATGATTTACGTTTCACCATTAATGATGTTGATTTTCTTTAATAGCTATGGTGCCGGATTGAGTTTATATAACTTTATTTCAAATTTAATTACAATAGGGATCATGTTTGTAATTAAAAACTATATTGTTGACACTGATAAAATTCACGCTCAGATTCAGGAAAATAAACAAAAAGAGCCTAAAAAGCCAAGCAAGTTTCAACAGCGTCTCCAGGAAGTTATGGAACAGCAGGAAGCAGCTAAAAAAACTCAAAATAAAAAGAAATAATCTTTTACAGAATTAAAAAAGGTCGAAATTATCTAATTTCGACCTTTTTTAATATATAAATCTTTGTAATAAGAATTACCGTTATGCCCATTGGGACAAATCTTTTCGATATGTTTTTCTTTGGCAGTGAATTTTTGGATCAAAGTTTTTCCATAGTAAATGGATAGCATTGTTTTCTAATAGTTCAGGTGTTCTGATACAATTTTGAATTCCTTTTTCGGAGAAAGTTTTATAATATTCATCAAAAATAATTGCTGTAACTCCTTTGTTTTGATAGTCCGGATGTACTCCGATAAGATAAAAAACAACGTCTTTACTATGTTTTCGTGCTTTTAATAAATGAAGAAATCCAAATGGAAAAAGCTTACCTTTTATCTTTTGTAGTGCTTCTGTAAAACTAGGCATTACGATGCTGAAAGCAATTAATTTATCATCTTTATCAACAACAAATTTGATATATTCCGGGTTAATGAAACTAATATATTTTTTTTTGAAATATTCTTTTTGAACGTCAGATATCGCTACAAATGAAGCTAGCTTTTCGTAAGATTCATTAAATAAATCAAACATTTTGTCAACGTGTGGCATAATGTCTTTTGTCTTTGTAAAAGTTAACGATCTTAAGCCATATCTTTTTTTGATGAGTTCTTGTGCTTTCAGGAAAAATTCTGGTTTTACATTTGAAAACGGAAAAATACTTTCAATGTATTCTTTCTCGATCTGAAAACCTAACTGTTCAAAATGGGTGACATAATAAGGATTGTTATACCACGTAATCATTGTTCCAATTTGATCAAAACCTTCTGTTAGAACGCCTACTTTATCTAAATTTGAAAATCCCATTGGGCCTTCCATGTGTTCCAGGTTGTTTTGTTTGCCCAGTTCATACACTTTTTCCAGTAAAGCTTTAGTTACTTCGATGTCATCTATAACATCAAACCATCCAAAGCGAACTTTCTTTTTTTGCTGGTTGTTGACTTCTGCCCAATTAATAATGGCTGTAATTCGTCCTGCAATTTCATTGTTTTTATAGGCGATATAAAAATAGGCCTCCGCATTATCGAAAGCCGGGTTTTTCGTCTTGTCAAAGGACTCTAATTCATCTGCAATAATAGGAGGTACCCAATATGGGTTATCCTTGTATAAAGCAAAAGGAAATTTAATGTATTCGGTTAGTTCCTTTTTTGTTTTGGCTTCTTTAATTGTAATCATTAAACTTGTTTTTATTATTTTAAGAAATTAAAAGGATTTGAAAAAAGCTATTTTTTTTTCTTCTCATATTTTGCTTTTCTTTTGCGCTCTTTTTCCTGATAGTCTTCTTCTTTTTGCGTTTTTTCGAGTGCCTCTTGTTCTTCTTTTGTAAGTTTATCTTTCTTATCCTTTTTAGGCTTTTTGGGTTTACCTACTCTTGTTAGTTCTTCTTTATGTTTGTCATCATAGCGTATAGAAAAACCAATTCCGCCGTAAAGTAATGAAGGAGTATTTTTTAAATTTTTGCTTATTGATGCATCAACCTGTACGTTTCTTGATAATAAATAAGCTGCTCCGCCTCTTACGATTAGATCACTATATAAATCGCTTTTATAAGCCTGATTTTCTACAAAACCGGACCATTTACTGTTGAAACCTCTTGTTAAAGTTAAAATGTATCCATATCCGGAGTTATCAGTACCTATATAATCTGCAATAATATTAGATACTAATACCCATCTTCCATCACCAAAATGATTTTGGGTCATCAACATTATTTTTGGAGAAAAGCCGGATTCATTTGAATAAAAATTGAGTGTATTTGAATTGTATGCATATGGATTATTTTTATAAACAAAATTAGCTCCTGCAAAGATTGAAACTGCAGGAATTAATTGACGCCATTTAAATTTTTTACTTGGGCCGTAGCTGTAAATATTAACATCACCTTTGTAGTTTTTGAAAGGATCATAAATTAAATATTTAGCACCTAAATTAGTCTGCTTAAAGTTGCTTTTTTTAAAACTGGTTACCGGTGTAGTAAAGGTTTCATTTTGATACTGAATATCTGCGATAAATTCCAGCTGTTCTAGAAAAAGACCCCAGCGAAGTGTGAAATCAGTTCCAAAACCTGTAGCTTCATAATTCTGTACATCATGTTTTTCATTTATGCCATACAGACCAACTTCTGCCTGAATTACGGATTTTCCAACAGAGAAAGCCGACATGGTTTCTCCCGGGCGATTTGAATTTATAACATCTGTATATTGTGCAAAAAAGTATTGTGGGAATAAAAATAGGCAAGCTATCAAAAAGTTTTTAATTTTTAACATATATGTATTTTTTGATTAAAAAGTAATAACGTTTTCAAATGTACTATATTTTATTATTTATTTAAGATTGATATTTTAATTTTGAACAATGGTTTTATTAATTTTGAAAAAAATTATACGATTATGCAAGAAGCATCATTTTCAGGGTTATTAAAGACCATTATGTGGGTTATAGCTTTTTATTATATTTTTAAATTTTTAGCCAAAATATTTTTGCCTGTTCTGGTAAAGAAAGCGGTAGAAAAAGCAGGTGAGAATTTTCAGAGGCAACAAACATACAGTCAGAACAATACCTGGCAAAAAACGCAAGTCAATAATGATGAAATAATCATTAATACGGCTAATGCTAAAAATCCACGCGAAACCAAAAAAGTGGGCGATTATGTTGATTACGAAGAAATAGATTAAGTTTGTACCCTGAAATAATCAGGATTCATCATTTAACCAAACCAACCTAAATTGAAAATAGTAAATAAGTTCTATCCGCATGCCCTTGTTATATTGGGTTTTATTTTAGTTTCCCTAATTTATTTTTACCCGGTTTTACAGGGAAAACAAATTTTCCAATCCGATATTGCTCAATATACCGGAATGGCAAAAGAACAAAATGACTTTAGAGCTGCTGAAAAATCAGAGCCGTATTGGACAAACTCTGCTTTTGGAGGAATGCCGACTTATCAGTTAGGAGCAAATTATCCAAATGACTTTATAGGTAAGTTAGATGATGTTTTGCGTTTTTTACCACGTCCTGCTGATTATTTATTTTTATATTTCTTAGGTTTTTACGGTTTACTTTTGGTTTTAAAAACAGATCCTTTAAAAGCATTTATTGGTGCAATAGCGTTTGGTTTTTCAACCTATTTAATTATAATTCTTGGAGTTGGTCATAATGCAAAGGCGCATGCAATTGCATATATGCCGTTGGTTATCGCAGGTTTTATATTAGTTTTTCAAAAAAAATACATTTGGGGAGGACTGCTTACTATGTTTGCAGTTGCATTAGAAGTGAATGCAAACCATTTTCAAATGACTTATTATTTATTAATTTTCCTTCTTATACTTTCAGGGTACTATACTTTTCAATTCATTAAAGAAAAAGAATATAAAGGATTTTTAACCTCAATTGGTGTTTTGGCTATTGCCGGAGTTTTAGCAATTGGAGCAAATGCTACTAATTTATTAGCTACAAGTGAATATGCTAAGTTTAGCACGCGTAGCAATAGTGAGTTAACTTTTAATCCTGATGGATCTAAGAAGACCAATGAAAATGCATTAAGCCGCGAATATATTACAGAATACAGCTACGGAATTGCTGAAAGTTTTAATCTTATTGCACCAAGACTTTTTGGTGGTTCAAATCATGAAAATGTAGGAACTGACAGCCGTATGTACTCATTTATGACCGAGCAGGGTGTTCCTTCTACACAAGCACAGGATTTTGTGTCAGGAATGCCTACTTATTGGGGCGACCAGCCTATTGTAGCAGCTCCGGCTTACATTGGTGTCGTGGTTTTCTTTTTAGGTGTTTTAGCATTGTTTATTGATGACAGAAAAATAAAATATGTGTTTTTAGGCGGAGCATTATTTTCATTAGTGCTTTCCTGGGGAAAAAACTTCTCATTATTAACTGACTTTTTTATTGATTACGTTCCGATGTACGATAAGTTTAGAGCAGTTTCTTCGATTCAGGTTATCTTGGAATTATGTTTTCCTGTTTTGGCAATTATGGGATTGCAATCGTTTTTTAAATCAAAAGAAGAGCCTAAATTGCAGCAAAAAGCACTTATCCAAACTGGTGTTTTTGGTTTGGGAATCATTATAATTTTAGTATTTGCAAAAGGATTTTTCCATTTTTCAGGAAGCAGTGACAGTTACTTTTTAGAAAGTTACGGCCCTGGATTTGTTGATGCTTTAAAAGAAGACAGAATGACTTTGTATTCTGCAGATTTATTACGTTCAGGATTTTTTATTGTAGTGACTTTTGGAATTTTATGGCTCTTTATCAAAAATAAACTGGCTCAGAATACCACTTTAATTATCGTTGGCCTTTTAATGGTTTTTGATTTGTTTTTTGTAGATAAAAAATATGTTTCAGCAAAAGATTTTGTGAGTCCGGTTGAAATTGCGGCTCCATTTCAGGAAACCCCTTCAGATGCTCAGATTTTAAAAGATACTACGCATTATAGAGTTTTCGAAGTAAACGGAAATATGTCAAGTGCCCGGGCATCTTATTTTCATAATTCATTAGGAGGATATCATGCTGCTAAACCAAGAAGAATCCAACAGTTATTTGATTATCAGATTGCAAAAAATAACATGGAAGTTTTGGATATGTTAAACGTAAAATACATTATTCAGACAGATAAGGAAGGAAAAGAATTTCCAACAGTAAACCCAAATACAAATGGAAATGCTTGGTTTGTGAGTACTGTAAAACTTGTTAATAAACCAGATGATGTGATGAAGGCGTTAGATCATATTGATACCAAAAAAGTTGCGGTTTTTAATGTTCATGAGTATGAAGCTAAATTTAGAAGTGCCCGATTAAAAAAACAATGGGATACAACCGGAACTATAAAAGTAATTCAATACAAACCAAATTATATCAAATATCAATCGGATAACGGAAAAGACGGTTTAGCTGTTTTCTCTGAAATGTATTATAAAAATGGATGGAATGCTTATATCGACGGTCAATTAACAGATCATTTTCCTGTTGATTATGTTTTAAGAGCTATGGAAATTCCGGGTGGGAAACATACTATCGAATTTAAATTCGAACCTCAGGTTGTTAAAACGGGTAGCAGCATTACACTGGCAAGTTCAATTGGAATGTTGTTGCTTTTAATTGGAGGAGTTTATTTTGAAAAATTTTTTCGCAAAGATTCACAAAGAAATCACGGAGATACTCAAAAATAATTTAAAATCTTTGTGATACTTAGTAGATACTTTGTGAATTTCTGTGGAATTGGAATATGGAACAAAAAAAGCTCTTAATAATAACTTATTACTTCCCGCCAGCTGGAGGGCCTGGTGTACAACGCTGGCTCAAATTTGTAAAATACCTTCCGGAATTTGATGTGCAGCCAATCGTTTATGTTCCGGAAAACCCAACTTATCCAATTGTTGATGAAGGTTTGGTAAGTGAAATTTCAGATAAAGTAATTATTCTTAAAAATAAAATCTGGGAACCTTATCAATTGGCTTCAATCTTTTCAAAGAAAAAAACAAAAAAAATCAGTTCCGGAATTTTTCCTCATAAAAAGAAACAGACTTTTTTAGACAAAACTTTTCTTTGGGTACGAGGTAATCTTTTTATTCCGGATGCACGTGTTTTTTGGGTAAAACCTTCAGTGTCTTATCTTGAGAAATATATTAAGGAGAACAATATCGATACAATTGTTACTTCCGGACCGCCACACAGTTTGCATTTGATTGGTTTAGAATTAAAAGAAAAACTAAATGTAAAGTGGTTTGCAGATTTCCGTGATCCCTGGACCACCATTGGTTATCACAAGGCATTGCGTCTGTCAAGTTATGCATCTAAAAAACACAAGCAATTAGAACATAAAGTTCTCAATTCAGCAGATACTGTTATTGTAACCAGTAAAACCACTAAAACAGAATTTCAGGCAATAACCAATAAGCCTATCTCAGTGATTACAAATGGTTATGATGTTGAAAGTGTAGAGAAGCAGGTTTTGGATACCAAATTTACTCTCGCTCATATTGGTTCCTTTTTATCAGATCGAAACCCAAAGTTTTTATGGGAATGCCTTGTTGAATTGTTAAATGAAATTCCTGATTTTAAATCGAACTTAGAGATTAAGTTAATTGGTGCAGTAAGTCAGGAAGTACTTGATTCAATCGTAGAATTTAAACTAAATGATTATTTGAATCTTCTGGGGTATGTATCACATCATGAAGCAATTGCACATCAAAAAAAATCACAGGTTTTGCTTTTAATCGAAATTAATTCTGAAGATACCAAGAGCATTATTCCGGGGAAATTATTTGAATATATGGTATCTAACCGTCCAATAATTGCAATTGGTCCTCAAGGGTCAGATTTTGCTGATATCATAAAAGAAACGAATACAGGAGTATTTTTTGATTATTCTGAAAAAGCGAAATTAAAAAGTGTAATTTTGGACCTTTATAATCAATTTTTGGAAGGAAACCTAAAGGCTAATGGAGTTGGTTTACAGCAGTATTCAAGAAAAAATCTAACCAGGCAATTAGCACAATTGATTCGTTAAAATATCAATTTTAAAAAGAAATAACAATTTCAAATATTATAAGAAAGTAGAATAGCAAATCAAAAATCTACAATCTAAATCCTGCAGTCAAAAAATGGGTATTGTCTTAAATCAGTCTTTCAAAAACACTATAATCACTTATATAGGTTTCGGTATTGGAGCCATTAATACACTTTATTTGTATCCCATTTATTTGGGTGCAACTTATTATGCATTAACAAATTATATTCTTTCGGCAGCAAATGTTATTATGCCCCTGTTTGCCATCGGGATGCAGAATACCTTAGTTAAATTTTACTCGCAATATAATACTGAAGAAGAAAGAGAACAATTTTTATCTTTTACAGCTTTGTTTCCGGTATTGATGTGTATTCCTTTGGGAATCATAGGAATCTTTTTCTTTGATGATATTACGATTTTTGTTTCTAAAGAAAATCCCGTAGTCAAAGAATTTATGCTCTTAATTCCATTTATTGGAATTTGTATGGCTTATTTTGAAATATTTTATGCCTGGGCAAGAGTTCATATGCATTCTGTTTTTGGAAACTTTATCAAAGAAGTAGGTTTGAGGCTGTTTTCCAGTTTTGCCTTAGTTGGATTGTATTTTAAATGGATTTCATTGGTTGAGTTTGTTTATTTAACTGCTGCGATTTATTTTGTAGCCTTTTTGATAACGATGTTTTATGCCTTTTATATCAAAAGACCAAATTTTCAAATTACAATTCCCGAAAACGTAAAAAGCGTAATGGAATATACTTTTTATATTATTTTGTCAGGAAGTGTTGCCAATCTGCTTTTAGATGGAGATAAACTCATGCTAAATCAATACATGGAAATCAAGAATATTGCTTATTATTCTGTTGCAACCTATATTGCTTTGGTTATTTCGGTTCCAAGTCGGGCCATGCATCAAATTGTATATCCGATTACGGCTAAATTAATGCACGAAAACAAACATGACGAATTGAATATTTTGTATAAAAAAACATCAATAAACCTGCAGATTGTGGGAGGTTTTGTAATGTTGTGCATTTTTGTGAATATTAATCAGTTGTATGAAATAGTTCCTGACGAATATAGAGGCGGAATTCCGGTAGTTTTTATGATAGGTTTGTCTAAATATTTTGATTTGATTTTAGGAAATAATAATGCTATCATTTTTAATACAAAATATTACAAAACTGTATTGTTTTTAGGATTAGGTTTAGTGGTGCTGACATTTATTTTAAATGTAATTTTCATACCGCTTTATGGCATTATGGGTTCTGCATTTGCAACCTTGTTGTCTATTACTTTTTATAGTCTGGCCAAACTGCTGTTTGTTGTAAAAAAACTTCATTTGTATCCTTTTACAAAACAAAATTTATATTCATTGGCTGTAACAACAGCTTTGTTTTTAACCTTTTATTTTTGGGAATTTCAGGTTTATCCTTTAATTGGAATTGCTTTGAAATCCATTTTTGTGACGATTTTATATCTTTATCTAAATTATAAATTTAGTATCTCACCAGATATCAATAAGGTTATGGATAGTCTTTTAAGAAAAGTTGGTGTTAAGATTTAGTAACGTTATTTAAAAACTGATAATTAACTAATGTATTTTAGAGTTTTTTTTCTATTGAAACAAATCAGGCGATTTAGAAAATAAAATTACTTTATTTCGCCTCATATATTAAAAAGTGCTCTTTAGATAAAATTTTGGATATTGATTATAAATAATAATTTCAAATCATCATTTTAATATATTTAAAAAATATTCATGATCTTTTAAATATAATTAATGAAAGATGTTAAAATAAATAGTTGTTTATTTTCTATTTTATTGAATAAAAACTAGCATTATGTTTTTAAATTAATAACGATTCTTCTTTTCTGTTGAAAAATTATTTGTAAATCACTAAAAGTGGGTATTGTTAAGCGGGTTTTGATTGTGTATTTTTGTTACAGTAAGTTTAGAAATTAAGTCAGATTAATTTTAATTTAATGATTATGAAGAGCAATCAATTCACCCAGGAAGAAAGTTTACGAGTATTTTCCAATATGATTTCGAAAAAAGTTCATAAAGGATTTGTGCTTGAAGAGCGTAACGACAAAATGCTATTTGCCGTACTTTCAAAAGGAGGAAAAGCTGTAAATCATGGATTCAATTTTATAATTTTTTGTTTAACATTAGGTTTGTGGTCTGTTGCATGGTTATATCTTACAATAGAAGCATCAAAACAAAAAAAGATTTTAGTTGCTATAGATGAAGATGGTGTCCCTTTTGAAGAAAGATGTTTAGTTGCTTAGCAATTAAAAATGATTAAAAATTTTAGCCACGAATTATTTCATTACGATCAAGTAAAAGAAGTAATTCGTGGCTGATTTTTTTAGTTTAGTTTATCCTTGAGGTAAATCCCTGTTATTGATTCTTTTATTTTTACTATATCTTCGGGTATTCCGGTTGCTAACAAATAACCACCATTTTCTCCTCCTTCCGGACCTAAATCAATAATCCAGTCAGCGCATTTTATAAGGTCAAGATTGTGTTCAATTACAATAATCGAATGTCCTTTTTCGATTAGGGCATCAAATGAAGCCAATAATTTTTTGATGTCGTGAAAATGTAATCCTGTTGTTGGTTCATCAAAAACAAATAAAGCTTTATCTTTTGTAGCCCCTTTTACTAAAAAAGAGGCGAGTTTAATACGCTGTGCTTCACCACCGGAAAGGGTAGAAGAAGATTGGCCCAACTGAACATATCCTAAACCTACATCCTGTAGCGGTTGCAGTTTTTGAGTGATTTTGGTTTGTTTATTTTTTTCAAAAAAAGCAATAGCATCATCGATAGTCATGGTCAGAATATCATTGATGTTTTTTTCGTCGAAATTAATTTCCAGAATTTCTTTTTTGAATCGTTTTCCTCCACAGGTTTCGCATGGTAAAGAAACATCGGCCATAAATACCATTTCGACATTAATAGAGCCTTCTCCCTTGCAGGTTTCGCATCGGCCACCATCAACATTAAAAGAAAAATGTTTGGCCTGATAACCTCTTATTTTGGATAGTTTTTCTTTAGCATACAAATCACGGATATCATCATAAGCTTTGATATAAGTAACAGGATTAGATCTCGAACTTCTTCCAATAGGGTTCTGATCCACATATTCAATATGCTTAATTTGAGAAAAAGAGCCTGTTATGTCGCTAAACTGACCTGCTTTTTCGGCAGCGCTTTCCAGCTTTTTTTGCATGGCCGGAAATAAAATCTTTTTGATTAGTGTACTTTTTCCACTTCCTGAAACTCCCGTAATTACTGTTAAAACATCTAAAGGGAAAGTAACATCAATATTTTTTAAATTGTTTTCTCTTGCGCCAATGATATCAATATGATTTTTGAATTTTCTTCTTTTTTTCGGAACAGAAATTTCTAAATCACCATTCAGATATTTAGCGGTAAGAGATTCAGATTTCAAAATTTCATCATAAGTTCCCTGAGCAACCAAATTCCCTCCATAAGTTCCGGCTTCTGGACCAATATCAATAATCATATCTGCTGCTTTCATAATATCTTCATCGTGTTCGACCACAATTACGGTATTGCCTAAATCACGAAGCGAAAGTAAAACTTTGATCAGTCGTTCTGAATCTTTTGGGTGCAAACCAATACTTGGTTCATCGAGGATATACATCGAACCAACTAAACTGCTTCCCAGAGAGGTGGCTAGATTAATTCTTTGTGACTCTCCTCCGGAAAGACTTGCCGAGTTTCGGTTTAAAGTAAGATAATCCAAACCAACTTCCGTCAAAAAGGATAGACGATTATTGATTTCGACCATTAAACGTTTGGCAATTTGCTGTTCGTAAATATCTAAATCAATGTTTTTGAAAAAAGTAACCAGATGTTTAATTGGTAAATCGACTAATTCTGAAACTGTTTTACCATTTATTTTTACATACGAAGCTTCCTCACGTAATCGTTTCCCGCGACAAGCATAACACTTAGTTTTTCCTCGGTAGCGCGACAACATGACACGATTTTGAATCTTGTAGTTTTTCTCTTCGAGTTCTTTAAAAAAATCGTTTAATCCCTGAAAATACTGATTTCCTTTCCATATCAAATCTTTCTGATCTTCTGTAAGTTCGAAATAGGGTTTATGAACAGGAAAATCAAATTTATAAGCATGTTTCACAAATTCATCTTTATACCAGCTCATGCTTTCTCCCCTCCAGGGATAAATAGCGCTTTCAAAAACAGATAATGAGGTATTGGGTACAACCAAATCAGCATCAATTCCAATGATATTTCCGTAACCTTCACAGACAGGGCATGCACCATAAGGATTATTGAAGCTAAATAAATGGACATTTGGTTCAAGGAACGTAATGCCGTCTAATTCAAAATTGTTTGAATAGGTAAATCTTTTATCGGAGCTTAATTCCTGAAGATAACAAATTCCCTTTCCTTCAAAAAAAGCAGTCTGAACAGCATCTGCCAGTCGATTATAGAATTCTTCTTCTTCTTTTACGACAATTCTGTCAATGACCAATAAAATATCTTTATTGTCTAATTTGTGGATATCCGTTGGTGTAAATTCATCCAGACGGACCATTTCGTTGTCGACTAATATACGGGCAAATCCTTGTTGCAAAAGAACTTTAAGCTTGTCTTCGAGCTGACGTCCTTCTTCAAGATGAATAGGAGAAAGCAATAGCCATTTGCTGTCGGGATCGAAATTTTTAACATCTGAAACGACATCAGTTACGGTATTTTTTTTTACTTCTCTCCCTGATATTGGTGAATAAGTGCGGCCAATTCGAGCATATAAAAGTTTGATATAATCATAAATTTCAGTAGAAGTTCCTACAGTAGAACGAGCATTTGTAGTGTTTACTTTTTGCTCAATAGCAATTGCCGGAGCAATTCCTTTTATGTATTCTACTTTTGGTTTATCTAATCGGCCTAAAAATTGTCGTGCGTATGATGATAAACTCTCCACATAACGTCGTTGTCCTTCGGCGTATAAAGTATCAAATGCCAGACTTGATTTTCCTGATCCGGAAAGACCTGTAATAACCACAAGTTTATTTCGCGGGATTGCAACATCTACATTTTTTAAATTATGTACCTGAGCTCCTTTAATGATAATATTATGTTTTGGGTCGAGTGTAGAAAGATCAATTTGCATAAAAAAAGTCAATTTGTACAAAAGTAATCAATTTAGAATTGAGTTTTGTTAAGGTCGTTGTTCCAAATTTTAACTAATTATTCCAAAATTATCATGTTTTGTTAAGGAGATTTTTTATTAAAATTTGTTGGTTTGATTTAATAAGCTATTTTAGAACTGCTTTATAACAAACTAAACCACAATGCATTTGAAAACTAAACTTTCTATACTTTGTTTTTTGATAGCTTTTGCCCTGTTTTCGCAGGAATTACCGCCAATTGTAAAATATCCTTCAACATTGTATGGTGCTGGAAATCAAAGCTGGATGATTTCGCAGGATGAACAAAATAGAATTTATTTTGCGAATAATGAGGGGCTTTTAGAATACAATGGAACCAATTGGGAGTTATATCCAACTCCAAACGAAACCATAATGCGATCTGTAAAAGTAATAGACAATAAAATTTATACAGGTTGTTATATGAACTTTGGTTACTGGATCAGACAATCAAATGGTAAATTAATATATATTTCTCTAAGTGATACCATTAAAAATAAAATTCTCGATGATGAACAGTTTTGGAATATTTTAAAATATGATCAATGGATTTTATTTCAGTCTCTTAACAGAATTTATATTTATGATACAAAAACAAAAAGCTTCAAAATTATTTCGCCTCAAAATGGGGTTGTAAAATCTTTCAGTACCAAAAATTCGATTTATTATCAAACCATTAATGAAGGTCTTTTTGAAATAGAAGGAGGAAAAGGAAAATTGATTTCCAATAATCCTATTCTGAAAAAATACACCATTGTCAATGTTTTTACTCTTGATGATTGTTTGTTGATTCAGACACAATTAGGCGGATTTTATAAGCTTACCAGAACAGCTTTAACACCCTTTTCAACAGAAGTTGATGCACAATTAAAATCTGGTTTTGTTTACAGTAGCCAGAAACTTCACGATGGGAGTTATGCATTAGGAACGGTTTCTAAAGGAATCTTCATTTTATCAGATACCGGAAAACTAAAATATCATATTCCGCAAAACAAAGGATTGAGTAATAATACCGTTTTGTCTTTGTTTGAAGATAAAGATCAGAATGTTTGGGTAGGCCTTGATAACGGAATTAACTGCATCAATCTGCAAACGCCTGTGCATAGTTTTACAGATGATACCGGAGTCCTGGGTACTGTGTATACTTCAATTACATATGACGGGATGTTGTATGTGGGAACAAATCAGGGGTTGTTTTGTAAAAAATATCAAAGTGCAGATGATTTTCAGTTCATAAGCGGAACTAAGGGGCAGGTATGGTCTTTGTTTGAATATGATAATGCACTTTTCTGCGGCCATGATTCGGGAACTTTTATTATAGAGAAAGCATCGGCAAGAAATATCTTTTCTGGTTCAGGAACATGGAAATTCGAACAGGCACCAAATAACAAAAATGTGTTACTTCAGGGGAATTATTATGGAATTTCGGTTATAGAGAAAATTAATAATCAATGGATATTTAAAAATAAAATTGAGGACTTTAATTATTCATCGCGTTATTTTGAAATTACTCAAAATCTGGAAGTCTATGTAAGTCATGAGTACAAAGGGATTTTTAGATTTAAACCTGATAATTCTTTTTCAAAAGCAAAAGATTTTTACGCCTATTCCTCTCCTAAGAAAGGAAAGAATGCAAGTTTAACCAAGTTTAACAATGCAATTTACTATGCTTATAAAGATGGAATTTTTAAATTAAATTCAGTTACAAGAAAATTTGAAAAAGACAAATTGCTGAGCTCTATTTTTGAAAAGGATGAATATACTTCGGGAAAACTAATAGTGGACCAGTCTAATAAAATCTGGCTGTTTTCTAAAAATTACATTCATTATTTTTCTGCCAGTAAATTAAGTAATCAGTTAAAGCAAAATATAATTCCAATTCCATCCTCTTTGACCAATTCTATGTCAGGATTTGAAAATATTACTCAAGTTTCAAAATCAACCTATTTAATTGGGACCACAGATGGTTATTATACGCTTAATATCGATGATTTAAGTTTTAAAAACTATACGGTTTTTATTTCGGATATTTTGATTAATAAGCAAAATCAAATTTTAAAAAATGTTGCTTTAAATGATGAAGGAAGTTTTAAGGCGAATGAAAATAATATCACCTTGAATTACACGGTGCCAGAATATAACAAATACATCAATTCTGAGTACCAGTATTTATTGGAAGGTTTTCAGAATGAATGGAGTGAATGGAGCACAAAATCTTCAGTGAATTTTAAAAATCTGTCTCCTGGCAAATATACTTTTAAATTGCGTGCTAAATTTGCAAATACACTTTTGCAGAATACAGCAACATATACTTTTATAGTTTTAAAGCCTTGGTATCTAACTAATCTGGCTTGTTTTATTTATTTATTATTATTTGTTGTTATTGGGTATTTTATCAATAAAGCCTATCGCAATTTTTATCAAAAGCAAAAAGAGAAACTTATTGAAGAAAATAATCTTTTATTAGAGATAAAGGAGCTTGAAAACGAGCAGCAATTAATGAAGCTCAGAAACGAACAATTGTCTCAGGATGTTGATAATAAAAATAGAGAATTGGCGGTTTCTACAATGAGTTTAAATAGTAAAAATGAACTTTTGGCTTTTATTAAAGAAGATCTGAAGAAGACTACGCAGAATGATGATAAAAATATCAAATCGGTAATTAGAACAATTAATGACAATATTACCGAAGAAGATTCATGGAAAGTTTTTAAAGAGGCTTTTGATAATGCTGATAAGGACTTTTTAAAAAGAATTAAACTGATTCATCCCTTACTTACTCCCAATGATTTGCGTCTTTGTGCTTACTTGCGATTGAACCTCTCATCAAAAGAAATTGCGCCCTTATTTAATATTTCGGTTCGAAGTGTTGAAATAAAAAGATACCGTTTACGTAAAAAAATGGATTTACAACATGAAGTTGGTTTAGTCGAATATATTATGGCTGTATAGTAAAGCCAGATTTTCTTTAAAACAACTATACATTACCTCAACATTAACCTTTTCTTGTGTTTTTTACACTTATTTTGTTAAATAAATTAACATTTAAAGGTTGTTAGTAAATAAAGGTGTTTGTTGAGGTATGTGTATTTTATTGTTTATTTTTTTGTAATGTATGTTTTTTGTTGAGGTTAATTTTGTCATTTTCGTAAAGAGAACGAATAAATTAGCTTTCAATAAAAACTAACTAATTATGAGACCAAAATTATTATTAATGGCATTGTTGCTGTTTACATCTTTTGCGTTTTCGCAGGCTTTAGATGTAAATGGTACTGTGTTGGATGGCTCAGGTATGGCACTGCCTGGAGTGAATGTAAAAGTTAAAAACTCGTCACAAAGTACTACTACAGATTTTGACGGATCTTTTAAATTATCAGGCCTCTCAAAAGGAACCGTAATTGTTTTAAGTTACATCGGTTTTCGAACTCAGGAGGTTTCTGTATCGGGTAACAAAATAACTGTCAAAATGAGCGATGATGCAAAATCATTGGAAGAAGTTGTTGTTATTGGTTATGGTACACAAAAAAAGAGAGATCTTACAGGATCAGTAGGTTTAGTTGACAGCAAAACAATTGAAGCTTTAAAGCCTGTAAAAGTAGAGCAAGCTCTGCAAGGAACTGTTTCAGGAGTAAATGTAACGAGTCAATCGGGTGCCCCTGGTGCGGGATTAGATATTCGTATTCGTGGTATTGCTACTAATGGCGAAAACAAACCGGCTGCTATTATTGATGGTTACATAGGAGATTTAAGCTTGCTGAACCCTAATGATGTTGAAACGATTACGGTATTGAAAGATTCGCAGGCAGCTATCTACGGAACGATTGGTGCAAACGGTATCATTCTGATCACCACTAAAATGGGGAAAAGAAATACAAAAGCTAAACTTGCATACAATACTTATACTGGATTTCAGGAAACATCAAAAAAGCTACACACTTTAGATGCTACAGAATACGTTCTTTTACTAAATGAAAGTTATGCTAACGGTGGAAAACCACTTCCTTATCCAAACGTGACTGGTTTAGGAAAAGGTACAGACTGGCAGGATGAAGTTTTTGGTAAAGGAGTACCCATTATCAGTCATGACCTAACTATTTCAGGAGGATCAGAAAAAATAAACTATTCTGTTAGCGGATCGCATCTTGATCAGGAAGGAATCGTTGGAGCAGATAAATCAGGATTTTTAAGAAATACTGCAAGAGTAGCTGTAGGTGGTGATGTAACCGATAAATTAAAATTTAAGACTAACGTAATTTACACTCATTTTACAAGAAAAACATTAAATGAAAACGGATTAGGATCTGTTTTATTTAATGCTTTGAATATTCCTGCTACAATTAAACCGTATGATGCAGATGGAAACTTTACAGTTATACCGCTTAACGGTTTAGGAAACGAAATTATCAACCCTTTAGCACAAATTGCGAATACTTATAACGATTATAATTATAAAAAAATTAATGGAAGCTTTGGTATAGATTATAAAATTTTTAAAGATTTTGTGATAACAAGCACAATTGGTTTCAATACTTCAAACAGTGAATCAAAAACTTTTGGAAAAGAAATTAGTTATGGAGGTAAAGTATTTGATGTAAAACAAAGCTCAGTAACTCAGGGAGCTGTAAATGATAATGATTATTCATTTGATCTTTACGGTACTTATACAAAAAAAATAGGTGAAAGTCACAATGTAGCCGGAGTGATAGGGACAACAATTTACAAAACCTGGGGTAACGGACTTTTTGCAACGGGTTATGATGTGCCTTATAATTCATGGGAATTTGCTGATCTTAAATTAATATCAACCATATCAAAAGTTTTAAATAACAGTTCTTATAATTATGATGTAAGAAGATTATCTTATTTTGGAAGATTACAATACGATTTTAAAGGTAAATATTTACTTTCTGCTATTATCAGACGTGATGCTTCTTCGAGATTTGGTCCGGCAAATAAGGTGGCATATTTTCCTTCAGTTACAGGAGGTTGGGTCGTTTCTGATGAAAAATTCTTTGGAGAACAAAAAATGATTAATTTCTTAAAATTCAGGGCCAGTTATGGTAATTTAGGAAATGATCAAATTGGAGATTTTACTTATTTAGGTCAACTTACAGGAGAAGCAACTTATGTTTTTAATGACGAATTGGTTAGCGGCAGGGCGGAAGGTATCTTGCCAAATCCGAATGTGAAATGGGAAACAGCTAAGAAATTTGATGTTGGTGTTGATATGAAATTATTAGATAATAAAGTTTCGCTGGTAGCAGATTATTTTATAGATACCAGAAAAGATTTATTAATCCCTGGTATTGCAGTTACCGGTACTAGTGGAATAGGTGCTCCGGGTGCTGGTGCTCCAACAATAAATGCCGGTACAGTAAGAAATTCAGGTTTTGAATTTGCTGTAGATTACAAAGAGAAATTTTCTGATACTTTTTCTATGAGCGTTGGATACAATGTCACTTTTCTTAAAAATGAAGTGCTTGAAGTAAATAATGCCACTCATTATATAGAAAGAGGCTCGTTTTCTGTGGGTCAGCTTGCACCAACCAGAATGGAGGAAGGGAAGCCAATTGGATATTTTTATGGATATAAAACAGATGGTATTTTTCAAAACCAGGCAGAAGTAGATGCACATCCGTCTCAGCTTGCTTTAGGAGCAAATGCTGCTCCCGGTGACTTGAGATTTGTAGATGTTAATGAGGATGGTGTGATAGACAGCAAAGACAGAACAAATATTGGAGATCAGATTCCTACAGCTACGATGGGATTTAATTTACAACTGAATTATAAAAATCTGGATTTTGCAGTTTACACTTATGCATCTTTAGGTAATGACTTGATAAGAAACTACGAGAGAAATCTTTCTGATGTCAATCATTTAGATTACGTTTTAGACAGATGGACAGGTGAAGGAACCTCTAATTCTACGCCAAGAGTTACAACAGGAGCTACATCAAATAGCGTTTTTTCTGATTATTATGTAGACGATGCTTCTTATTTGAGAATACAAAATGTACAGTTAGGGTATACCTTAGATCCTAAAATTGTACAAAAAGCAGGTATTACAAAACTTAGACTATATGTAGGGGCAAACAATCTTTACACTTTTACAAAGTATAAAGGTTTTGATCCCGGAGCATCTACCGGAGATCCAATTGCCGGAGGAATTGATTACGGGTTTTATCCAATACCAAGAACTTATCTTTTGGGATTAAATCTTAACTTTTAATTGTTATCAAAATGAAAAAATATACACACATATTTCTTTTAACAGGAATACTGTTTTCTACAGTTTTTATTTCTTGTTCGGATGACTTTGTAGAAACTACACCACAGTATTCTATAGATTCAGAAAACTATTTTAACTCAAAAAGCGATTATGACCAGGCATTAGTGGCCGCTTATGATATACTTCAATCTACATATGTAAATGTTTTATTAGGAGAAATTGCATCCGATAATACTTTGGCCGGAGGTGAAAGCCCTACAGACGTAGTGGGTTTTCAACAAATAGATGATATGATTCATACACCGGTCAACAGCAATTTGCGCGACATATGGAATTGGATGTTTGCCGGAGTGCAAAGAACTAATTATATTCTTGAGTTTAAGGATAAAACTGATTTTGAAGGGAAAGCACAACTTCTTGCAGAAACCCGTTTTCTTAGAGCATACTATCAATTTGAATTAGTTAAGTGGTTTGGAGGTATACCAATGAAGGGAGATGCAAGGTTTAAATTAGGAGATGAAACGAAAATTCCACGCTCGTCAGTAGCAGAAGTATATGCTTCAATAGAAGCTGATTTAACTTATGCTATTGCTAATCTGGCTCCAACAACTACTCAAAAAGGCAGGATTACAAAAGGTGCGGCTCAGGCATTATTAGGGAAGGCTTATTTGTATCAAAATAAATTTGCACAGGCAGCAACTACCCTAGAAAGTTTAATAAGTTCTTCTCCTTATTCTTTAGTAACAAATTATAATTCATTGTTCGAAATGGAAGGTGAAAATGGACCGGAATCTATTTTTGAAGTGCAATATACAGATGTTGAAGGTGCAGGGTTTGGATGTTTGCAATGTAGTGAAGGAAATGTAGCTGTAGGTTTTAGCGGAATACGTGGTTATGAGGGACCTTTGTTTTCGCCGGGTTTTAGTTTTAATGTTCCAACTCAGGAAAGTGCCGACGCTTTTGAAGTTGGTGACAGACGTAAAGATGTTGCTATATTAGATATTGCAGCCTGGGCAGCAGCAAATTCAGGTGTTAAATATAGTAAAGGAAACGAGGACACAGGATTTTTTAACAGAAAATATTTGCCAAGAAAGAGAAGTGCCAATGCAGCCGGAGATTTGAATTTGACGAATCCGAATAATTACAGAGCGATTCGTTATGCAGATGTTCTTTTAATGGCAGCTGAAGCTTATAACCGTGGAGGAATTGATGATGGTAAAGCGAGAGGATATCTAAATGAAGTTAGAAAACGTGCTTTTGGTGATACAAATCACAATATTTCTGCTTCAGGAGCCGCATTAACCGATTTTATTCTGGCAGAAAGAAGACTGGAGCTTTTTGGAGAAGGACATCGTTTTTTCGATTTAGTGAGAACAGGAAAAGCAGTAGGGAAGATCCCCGGCTTTCAGGCTAATAAAAATGAATTATTCCCAATTCCAATTGAAGAAATTCAGTTCTCAAATGGAAACTGGCAACAAAATCCCGGATATATTAAATAACATCAATTATGAAAAAAATATATTTTATTATAAGTTTTTTCGTTTTGACGATCCTGATGGGTTGTGCAAACGATGACAGCAATATTGATCTGAATGGTATAGCCGCACCTGAAAACATATCGGCTTTGACCACGGTAACACAAGATAATTCAGGTAAGGTTACTTTTTTGCCTAAAGGCGAAGGAGTAACACAATATAAAATTGATTTTGGTGACGGAAGTGGACAGTCAGATTATTTTTCTTCTGGTGCAAATGCATCACATGTTTATAAAGAAGGGGTTTATACTGCTAAAATCATAGCGATGGGATTAAATGGTAAAACCACTGAAGTAGCTCAACAGGTAATAGTTTCTTTTAAGGCTCCTGAAAATTTAGTAGTTGTGGTAACGAATGATTTGTCAGTTTCGAAAAAAGTAACGGTTAAGGCAAGTGCAGATTATGCTTTGTTTTATGATGTTTATTTTGGAGAGACAGGAAAACCGGATCCGGTTTCGGCTAATAATGGCGAATCGGTTTCTTATACCTACAAAGATGCGGGCGTGTATACAATTCGTGTTGTTTCAAAAAGTGCTGCAATTAAAACCACTGAATATAGTACTCAGGTTACTGCAAAACTTGTTCTTAACCCAACAACTGCTGCGCCAACTCCGCCAAACAGGCAGGCGGGAGATGTAATTTCTATTTATGGTTCAAAATATACTAATGTTGCAGGAACTAATTATTTCCCTGATTGGGGTCAGGCAGGACAAGGCAGCAGCTGGGCAGAATTTGATCTGAACGGAGATAAAATGCTGAATTATATAAAGCTAAGCTATCAGGGAATTGCTTTAGCAGATGGTGCATCAATAGATGTTTCCGGTATGGAATATTTGCATATGGATGTCTGGACAGCAGATTTACAGAAATTAGAAACATCCTTGATTAATGTTGGGCCTTCTGAGAAGCCTGTTACAAAGGATCTTACGGCAAATCAATGGACAAGCATTGATATTCCAATTTCGGCATTTACAAATCAGGGATTGTCAGTTGATAAAATTTTTCAGTTGAAATTGGTTGGAACCCCTTGGGCTGGCGGAACAGTATTTATCGATAATATTTATTTTTACAAAACAGCTGCTCAGTCTGTGCAATTGCCTTTGGATTTTGAATCTGCTGCCTTAACGTATGCCTGGGGTGGTTTTGGAGATGCAGGTTTTGGACCAATTCCTGTTTCTGTAGTAACAAACCCTGATAAAACGGGCGCGAACATTTCTAACAAAGTAGTTAAAATTGAGAAAACATCCGGAGCTCAGGTTTGGGCTGGCGCGAGTCTGAACTTAGAAAATACAATTGATTTTACTAAAGGGACTACTGTAAAAGTAAATGCGTGGTCTCCTAAAGTTGGTGCAGATATTTTATACAAAATGGAAGTGTCAACATCTCCAAAAGATGGAAATGGAAATCCAACGGTATTTTTTGAAGCACATGCAACAACCACAACAGCAAATGCATGGCAGGTATTGACGTTTGATCTGACTACAGCTCCAAATTTTAGTACAGCCAATAAATACGACAGGATAATTTTATTCCCGGACTTCGGACAAATGGGAACGGGTTCTGTGTATTACTTCGATGACATAAAACAATCCAATTAAAAAAAGAAATCATGAGTAAAAAAATAATCATAAAAATAGTATTCTTATTTGCGATTCTCCTGATGACGGGTTGTCAGAAAGATGATTACGCATTTGGAGATATTAATGCTCCAACAAACATACAGATAACTGCTGAAATTGTTGGAAAAACAGCCGCAGAACCTTATGGGGATGGATCAGGAATCGTAAAATTTGTAGCCACTGGAGAAGATGTTATTTCGTATAAATATGTATTTAGTGATGGAACTTCAGAAAATTCACCAAGTGGTCATTTTGATAAACGATTTACCAAAACGGGCGTAAATAAATATATCGTTACAGCTATTGCTTACGGAAAAGGAGGTATAGCTACTAATACTACAATTGAAGTTGAGGTTCTAAGTAACTTTAGCGATCCGGATGCAGTTAATTTCCTGACTGGAGGAACGTCAAAAAAATGGTATTGGTCAGCTTCTGAGCCTGGGCATTTAGGAGTGGGACAAAATGATGGTGATGCAACGAAAAATTATTATGCGAACTATTATCAGGCAGCTGTTTTTGAAAAAGCAGGATCTCCGGCCAGTAGTTGTTTGTATGAAAACGTATTGACTTTTTCTTTGGATGGAGAACAATTAAAATACGAGTTGGATAATGGCGGTTCAACCTTCTTTAATGCTGCTTTTGCAAGTGTGGCAGGAGGAAGTTCACCAGATGATGCTTGTCTGACATATAATGCAGGTGGGGTAAAAAATGTATCCCTGAGTCCGTCAGAATCTGTAGTAACTAAAAATCCTAATCACGCTACCCAAACAAGAGGCACCATGTTAAATTTCTCAGATGGTGGTTTTATGGGCTATTACATTGGTCAGAGCTCTTACGAGATCTTATCTATTACGGCTAACAGGATGGTAGTGAGAGCTGTTATGGGAGGCAATCCTGCTTTGGCATGGTATCATGTTTTTACAACAACAAAACCAACTCAGGTTCCTGATACAAATGTAGATTACACTAATTTAGTCTGGTCTGATGAGTTTAATACAGATGGTGCTCCTGATGCAGCAAAATGGGGATATAATTTAGGAACCGGAGATAATGGCTGGGGGAATAATGAAAAACAAAATTATACTAATTCTGCTACGAATGTAATTGTGCAGGGTGGAAACCTTAAAATTACTGCCAAGAAAGAATCTTCGGGAGGTGTAGCTTATTCATCTGCAAGATTAGTAAGTGACAATAAATTCAAATTTACTTACGGAAAAGTAGAAATCAGGGCTAAACTTCCAATAGGTGCCGGAACCTGGCCTGCAATTTGGATGTTAGGTCAAAATTATGCAACGAAGCCATGGCCTGCCTGTGGAGAAATTGACATCATGGAGCATGTAGGGAACAATCAAAATGTTGTACTTGGGACATTGCATTATCCTGGTCGTTTTGGCGGCAGTGCTGACTCAGGAAGTAAAACAATAGCAAATGTTTCTACTGAATTCCATGTATACAAAGCCGTTTGGAGTCCAGCCTCCATAAAAATATACGCAGATGAAACACTCATACATTCAGTTGCGAATACGGCTTCATTACCATTTAATAGCGATTTCTTTTTAATATTAAACGTTGCAATGGGAGGAAACCTGGGAGGAAACATTGATCCCGCTTTTACACAGTCTTCTATGGAGATTGATTATGTAAGGGTTTATCAATAAATAATTAATTAGTAAAAATGAAAATTGGAAGGTCAGTTTTGCTGGCCTTCTTAATTTCTTAATTTAAAAAATATTGAGATGAAAAAAGTAATGTTGCTTTTTATGATTAGTAGTTTTTGCATGGCGCAGCAAGTAAAAAGAAAACTGATTTGGGAAGAAAATTTTAATAAGAAGATAAATGAATCTGTCTGGAATTTTGAAGTCGGTGACGGATGCCCAAATCTATGTGGTTGGGGAAATAATGAGAAACAAATTTATACCAAAACGAATCATCAAATAAAAGAAGGTAATCTGATTATTCAAGCCCGAAAAGAAGGAGAAAAATATACTTCGACAAAAATCACAACTAAAGGAAAGAAAGAGTTTCTGTATGGACGGATTGAAGCAAGAGCTAAACTACCAGTTGGTCATGGCTTGTGGCCTGCATTTTGGATGTTAGGTGCTAACATTGATGAGGTAAAATGGCCTAAAACAGGTGAAATTGATATTTTAGAATATATTGGCAGAGATCCGCATATGGTTTACACAACCCTGCATACTCAGGACAGTCACGGAAATACAATTAATACCAAAAGGACAGAGTTCCCAAATATAGAAGAAGGCTTTCATGTTTATGCTATTGAGTGGAATAAAGATAAAATTGATTTTTTCGTTGATGAAGGTTTAGTTTATACATTTCAGCCTGAACTTAAAAATGAAGATACATGGCCTTTTAATAAACCGTTTTACATCATTATTAATTTAGCCATTGGGGGAAATTTTGGAGGACCAGCAGTTGATGATACAGTTTTACCTCAAAAATTTTATATTGATTATGTTCGTGTTTATGAATAATATAAAATAATTACTATTAAAAAAAAGAAGTGTAATTTGTTCATAATAAATATTTTAGATAGTTATGCTTCTTTTTTTAACTGTTAAAACATTCCAATTATTTAAGATTTGGAAGCACTTTGTCGATAAAATTTAAAATTAATTGATATTATTTCGAATTTTACTATTAATTATTATTCTATTCATTTGCTTTATAAAATAAAAATTTGTTAAATTTGGACACATATTAACAAACAAAAAAAGACAAGCCTATACAATAAAATTACTTTTTAGAAAATTACTCCAAATTTTAAACAAAACTAAAAAAGTAGTATTATGGCTGATCTGCATATTCCTGACGCTCTATTGGTTAAAAATTATGTTGAAGGCAATGAAAATGCTTTAGCAACATTAATAAAAAGGCACGAGTCTAAAATATATGGATTCATATATTCTAAGATTGCCGATAGAGATATTTCAAATGATATTTTTCAGGACACTTTTATTAAGGTTATTAAAACTTTAAAATCCAATTCATATAATGAAGAAGGTAAATTTTTGCCTTGGGTTATGCGTATTTCCCACAATTTAATTGTAGATCATTTTCGTAAAACCAAAAAAATGCCAATGTACAGAGAAACGGAAGAATTTTCGATATTTTCGATTATGTCTGATGATTCTTTAACTATTGAAGGTAAAATGATTGTTGATCAGGTTGAAGTTGATCTAAAAAAACTAATTCAGGAACTTCCGGAAGATCAAAAAGAAGTATTGGTAATGCGAATGTATCAGGATATGAGTTTCAAGGAAATCTCTGAACTCACAGGTGTGAGCATTAATACCGCTTTAGGCAGGATGCGTTATGCGCTAATGAATTTAAGAAAAATTATAGATAAGCATCAAATTATTTTAACCAACTAATACTATTTTAGATATTGCCGCGTTATACTGGTATAAAACATTTTCATAGTATGGCGAAAATTTACTCTAAGAAAGCATTAGCTTCTAAAGACTTAAAACCAAAAAAGGAAGTCGTTTCTTTTTTATTAAGTTATTCACAAGCTTTAAAAGTTGTGAAAATCGATAATAAAAGTTTTGAGATCATAGCTAATTAAACAGCCCACTACTTTGTCGGATGTTTATTCGAAAGAAAAACCAAATGGTCGTTTTGGTTGAAAGCTCACTATTCGTATACAATACAAATAGTGAGTTTTTTTTTATTTTTATCTCTGAGTTATCTCATTTATAGATCGTTGTAAATATTTGTAATACAGAATGTCTTAAAACTGGTTGTTCTTGTAAGGAATTATTTCTTTTAAAGAGACTTATGGAAAATAATTTGTATTTTATTTGTGTATTCATTTTTTAATTCTATTTTTAGATAAAAAATAAATTGTCTTTAAAAAAAGTTATATAAAAAAACATTTATAATTTTAATTCAGTTAAAAAATGATTTTTTTTATAATCTAGTGTTTAACCTTATAAAATTTGTTGATATGATAAAAAACTACCCTAATTTTTCTATCTAGTTTGATAAAGCTTTTAAATCCCATCAGATTTAAAATCCTACAGTTTGCATCTAAATGCAGCCCAAAATCTATTAACCATCAAACTAATCTAAACATGAAATTAAAATTTATAATGTTATCAATAGTATTGATAAATGTTGGAGTGTATTCTCAAAAGCCTCAAATAAAAGATGCCCAATCTTTGTTTGAAAAAGGAAAATCAGAAGAGGCGCTTGTAATTTTAAAAAAGTCAGAATACCTAATTCTGAATGCACCGGATGAAGAAAAGTCAGATTTTTATTTTTTAAAAGGGAATGTTTTAAAGGATTTGGCTATCAAAAATATTGATGCGGCTAATAATTTTTCATCTGCATCAGAATCTTACCAGGATGTGATTTTATACGAAAATGAAGCGGGTAAATACAAACTTTCCGTAAAAGCTAATATAGCTTTAAAAGATATGAAATCTAAACTTGTCAATGGTGCTGTAGCTGATTTCAAGGCAGGTAACTTCAAAGAAAGTGCTGAAAAGAGTTATAAAGTGTATTTATTTGATAAAAAAGATACATTAAACTTGTTTAATGCTGCTGCTGCCTATTTAAATGCAAAGGAATATGGTCTGGCGATCCAGTATTATGAGCAGTTAAAAAAAATGAACTTTTCAGGAAATGGCATTCTCTATTACGCGACTAATAAGAAAACAAAAGAAGAAGATGCTTTTATCTCTCCAAAAGCAAGGGATTCCTATATTCAGGAAGGACTTTATGAAAAACCAAGAAATGAAGCTATTCCTTCCAGGAAGTTCGAGGTAAATAAACACTTAGCCTATGCTTATTTGGAGAGAAAAGATTTAGTCAAAGCAGAGGCAACCTACAATTATCTTTTAGAATTAAATCCTAATTATATTGATTCGTACATCAATCTGGCTTATTTAAAGCTAGAATCAAAAAAAGAAATAGTAGATAAAATAGATGCTTTAGGAAATTCAAAAAAAGAAATGCTGGAATATGATAA
Organism: Flavobacterium chungangense LMG 26729; assembly: GCF_000735715.2. Lineage (NCBI taxonomy): Bacteria > Pseudomonadati > Bacteroidota > Flavobacteriia > Flavobacteriales > Flavobacteriaceae > Flavobacterium > Flavobacterium chungangense. Next base: position 261,646 of record NZ_JASY01000003.1, on the reverse strand, counting down.
ATTGACCGCAAAAAAAGATGATATTACAAGAAGCGTGATTCCATATCTTACCAAAGCGCTTATAATTGAACCTAAAAATCCAGACGTTACAAAGATGCTTTTAGGAATTTACAGATCCCTGGATATGACAAAAGAGTATAATTCTCTAAAGGCAATGAGTAATTAATGACAATGAGTTTTATTAGGTATTAATTGTTCAAAAAAGGCTTAGGAGTTTAAATTTTAAACTTCAAGGCTTTCGTTTAATCAGGATTTTTTATTTCGAAAGAAAAACCAAAGGGTCGTTTTGGTTCAAAGCTCACTATTCGTATGGAAATACGAATAGTGAGCTTTTTTTATGCAATAATTTTATTTTTTTTGATAAAAATGGATAATCAATCTTAAATTTTCGGTGCAATAAATAACAGGATTTTCGGTTTAAATTTTTAATTAATTAAAAGAATTATACTTTAATTATGATTTTTATTATTAAGGTGTTAAAGTTTAGTGCTTTGTTAGGTTGCCTGATTTTTATCTTTAGTTTATTAAAAAAAAGCCCTTATTTTGTGCAAAATCAGCGAATGTGATTTTGTTCGCCTGAAAAGTTGTCAGTATAAAATAAAATAATACAATAAATAAATATTTTAACCAGCTATGAAGAAAAACTACACTACTTTATTTTGTTCTGTTTGTATTTCTTAAATGTGTTTAACACTTTAATTGTCCAATTTATTTAACAATCAAACTAAACAAAAAATGAAAAATAACATTAAAATACTTTCCTTTCTGTTATTGATTAATATCAGTGTATTTGCACAAAAAGATCAAATAAAAGAAGCTCAATCCTTTTATGATAAAGGAAAAATTGAGGAGTCAATAACAATTTTGAAAAAAATAGAATACCTTATCGTCAATGCACCGGATGTAACCAAATCAGATTTTTTTTATTTAAAAGGAAATAACTACAAAGATTTAGCTACTAAGAATATAGATCCGAAAAACAATTTTACAATAGCTTCAGGTGCCTATCAGGATGTGCTTTTATATGAAAATGATTCACGTCATTACAAATATGCTTTTAAGGCAGATTTAGCTTTAAAAGATATTAAATCTAAACTCGTTAAGGGGGCAATTAGTGATTTCAAAGAAGGAAAATACAAAGAAAGTGCTGATAAGAGTTATGAAGTTTACTTATTTGATAAAAAAGATACCTTAAACTTATACAATGCAGCAGCTGCTTCTTTAACAGGTAAAGATTATGTTTCATCTATTAAATATTACGAGGAACTTAAAAAAAGGAACTATACAGGAACAGGGACTATTTTTTATGCAACTCATAAAAAGACAAAAGTAGAAGATGCTTTCGTTTCTTTAGGTGCACGTGATTTGGCGGTTAGTGAAGGTGTATACGAGAAACCCAGAAATTTTTCCCCTACTTCCAAAAGAGAAGAAGTTTTGACTAATCTGGCTTTTTCATATTTAGAAAGAAATGATTTTGCTAATGCAGAAAAAAACTATCAGGATGCTTTGCAGATAAATCCTAATTGTATTAATTGTTGCATTAACCTTGTTTTTGTTAAAATGGAATTGAAAAAAGCATTGTTGGATCAGATGAATGCATTAGGCAATACTCCGAAAGAAGTAAAGCAATATGATCAGTTAAATGCTCAAAAAGATGAAATTGTAAAAAGTGCAATTCCGTACCTCAAAAAAGCGTTAATTATCGAACCAGGCAATGAAGAAGCTAAAAAATCACTTTTGGGTATATACAGAGCTTTGGAAATGACTAATGAATATAATGCTTTGAAAAATAAGTAAATAATATATTAAAGAAGCTGCTAAATTTTCTTTTTGGCAGCTTCTTCTATTACAGATTTTTTTCCAATTGTACTCGTAATAATATCTTTTTCCAGGCTCCATCCACGTGCAGGTGAATATTCCCGTCCGTACCAAATAATCTGCAAATGCAGGTCATTCCATAATTCTCTTGGAAACAATCTTTTTGCATCTTTTTCTGTCTGAACCACATTTTTACCGTTTGATAGATTCCATCTGTACATGAGTCTGTGAATATGGGTATCCACAGGAAAAGCCGGAACCCCAAATGCCTGTGACATCACAACACTTGCCGTTTTATGCCCAACAGCCGGTAAAGCTTCAAGAGCCTCAAAACTCTGTGGAACTTCTCCGTTGTGCTTGTCAATCAAAATATGTGACAAACCATGAATTCCTTTCGATTTCATTGGCGATAACCCGCAGGGGCGAATAATTTCCTTAATTTCTTCAATCGACATTTTAATCATATCATACGGATTATCAGCCTTTGCAAAAAGCAGCGGTGTAATCTGGTTCACACGTACATCCGTACATTGTGCTGAAAGCAATACGGCAATTAATAAAGTGTAGGGATCTTTATGATCAAGTGGTACAGGTATAGTAGGGTAGAGGTCTTTTAACGTATTTATAACAAATTGTACGCGGGCTTCTTTATTCATTTCCGTATTTTTAATCCCGTAAAAATAGCATAATTTTGATGATGTGCCTAATCCGGCTTTCTGTTTCAACTCCTCATTGTTAAAGTAACATTTTTAACCATTAACAAGAGCTTCCTCCGGTCGCTTTCTTAATGCAAAAAATGTAAACTTTCACAATTCCGGGGTTTTCACTTTAATCCGGGGCAGAAAAAACAATTAACAATTGATAATTAACAATTATAAAAGATGACAACATTACAAAAAGGAGATAAAGCACCAAATTTTTCAGGAACAGATCAGGATGGGAAAGTTCATACACTGGCAGATTATGCCGGAAAAAAATTAGTGGTTTTCTTTTATCCAAAAGCAAGCACACCGGGCTGTACTGCAGAAGCATGCGATTTAAGAGATAATTTTGAGCGTTTTAAAGCCAATAATTACGAACTTTTGGGAGTAAGTGCAGACAGTCAGAAAGCACAATTGAAGTTCAAAGACAAATACGAATTTCCTTTTCCCCTTTTGGCAGATGAGGATAAATCAGTAATCAATGCATTTGGCGTTTGGGGACCAAAGAAATTCATGGGAAAAGAATATGACGGAATCCACAGAACGACTTTCATAATCGATGAAAATGGAATTATTGATGAGGTTATTTCTCAGGTTAAAACGAAAGAACATGCCGCACAAATTTTAAAATAATAAAAGTAAAGTCCAATAAAAATGCCCTTTCATAAAGGGCATTTTTATTTTATATTTCTATTTGAAAATATTATTCTAAAACCAAACCAATCTGACCATCGTCGTCTAACTCTGTTTCAACCGGATCATCTTCTGATATTTCAGGTTTTTCAGGAACTTCTTCAACTGGTTCTTCGTATGGAAGCGGTTCTAATAAATTAACTTGTCTTAATTTATCGGTTGTTAATTGATTTCCTAAGGCTTTAAATCCTTTTACGGCTATAAAATCTTCAATATCAATATGAAGATCTTCTTTTTGAACACCTTTTACTTTTGCAAAGACCAATTGTGCTACCGGACGATAATCTGTAGACACAATTTCTAATTGTGAGTTCGGGTGATCGGTAATAAAACTTTCTTCTTTGCCTTCATTTTCTACAAGGAAACGTTTTAAGAAGTAGCGCTCTTTTTCACCATCATAATAAATGGCAGAAATTGGTTTCTTAGGTTTCCATTTTTCAAGAACAATCATATCCTCTTCAAAATGAGTCGACAATTCGGGAATAATAACTTTTAATTTTCCTGATTGACTTATAACTAAAATCTTGTCGCTTGGTTTAAACTCGCCAAGCAATTCTCCTCTGGCATCAACATTCAAACGTTTTACAGTATCATCAAACCAAACTTTTCTTGGCAGTAAAGTCGAAATTCCTTTTTCTTTTAATTCGATTTTCTTGATCGGATATTTTGTAACCAAATTTCCTTTTGAAGCACGGCCTTTAATTGCCAGGCCTGCAAAATCTATATCGAATTTTAATTTTTTAATAGTTCCTATTTGTCTTAGTAAGATGGTGACAACTTCAGCTTCTCCGTTCGGATTATGTGAAAAATAAACTACCTGTGAACCTTTGGTTCCATTCGTTAAATCGTAGGCTTTGTCTCTGGTTACTCCCGACACATTAAAACGTTTGATATAAGAAGGACCTGATTTTCCGTCACGGTAAATCATATTGTAAATGGTACGTTTATCGCTTTTATCAAATACCGCAATATGTATAATATCTTTGCCTACAAACGTTTTTGCATCAACTTTCGTAATCATCATCGTACCATCGCGCAAAAACACAATTACGTCGTCAATATCAGAGCAGTCTGCTACATATTCGTCTTTCTTTAAGCTGGTACCTACGAATCCTTCTTCTCTGTTTACGAATAATTTTGTATTTCTTAAAACAACTTTTGTTGCTTCAACATTGTCAAAAATTCGCAACTCCGTCTGACGCTCGCGGCCTTTTCCGTATTTCTCTTTTAATTTGGTAAAATAGGCAATTGCAAAATCGGTAAGATGTTCCAGATTGTATTGTACCTCTTTCATTTCTTCCTCTAATCTCGAGATTAATTCATCGGCTTTATCAGAGTCAAAACGAGTGATACGAATCATCGGAATCTGAGTTAGTCTTTGCAAATCTTCATCTGTAATTTCTCTTACGAATGATTTTTTGAAAGGCTCAAATCGATCGTACAAATATTTGTAAAGTGATTCTCTGTCTCCGTACAATTTGAAATCAATGTACATTTCTTCACGAATGAAGATTTTTTCTAAAGTAGAAAAATGCCATTTATTTTTTAATTCTTCTAATTGAATTTCTAATTCCTGACGAAGTAAATCAACAGTTCTTTCTGTCGAAATTTTCAACATTTGAGAAACCCCGATAAACAATGGTTTATTGTCTTCAATTACACAACCTAAAGGCGCTACAGATGTTTCACAGGCTGTAAACGCAAATAAAGCGTCGATTGTTTTATCCGGAGAAACACCCGGGAAAAGATGAATTAAAATCTCAACATCTGCCGCCGTGTTGTCTTCAATTTTCTTGATTTTGATTTTGCCTTTTTCATTGGCTTTCAAAATACTGTCAATCAAAGTTGTGGTATTAGTTGAAAACGGAATTTGCGTAATTACTAATGTATTTTTGTCTAATTGAGCAATTTTAGCACGCACACGCACACGTCCGCCACGAAGTCCATCATTATAATTAGACACATCGGCAATACCTTGTGTCATAAAATCAGGATAAAGTGTAAACGGTTTTCCTTTTAAGATTTTAATAGAAGCATCAATTAACTCATTGAAGTTGTGAGGCAAAACTTTAGTCGAAAGTCCCACCGCAATACCTTCTGCTCCCTGTGCCAAAAGCAATGGGAATTTAACGGGAAGATTGTTTGGTTCTGCACGACGACCATCGTATGAAACGCCCCAATCGGTAATTTTTGGAGAATATAAAACCTCCAAAGCAAATTTAGATAAACGTGCTTCGATGTAACGCGAAGCTGCTGCTCCGTCGCCCGTTAATATATTTCCCCAGTTTCCCTGGCAGTCAATTAGTAAATCTTTTTGACCAATTTGCACCATGGCATCACCAATACTCGCATCTCCGTGTGGGTGATACTGCATGGTGTGACCTACTACATTGGCAACTTTATTATAACGCCCATCATCCAGCTCTTTCAAAGAGTGCATAATACGACGCTGAACCGGTTTAAAACCATCTTCAATAGCGGGAACTGCACGTTCCAGAATTACGTAAGATGCATAATCGAGGAACCAGTCTTTGTACATTCCGGTTACTTTGGTAATAACGTCTTCGCCTTCTTCTTCCTGATTTTCGTAAAAATGCTGTCCTTCAAAATTTTTCGCATCTATGTCGATAATCTCATCATCATCTCCATTTTGATTGTCATCAATCTGGTTTTCATCCTGAGTATTCTCGTCGTCGTTTGGAATTATGTTATCGTCTTCTTCGTCTTTCATTATTTATATTCGAAATTATAAATTTGATTTTTTATTCTGAAAATTTTGAGCCGAATAATAGCTTAAATTCTGTATATTCTTAATTCGAATTGTATTTGTCCAGAATTGTATTTTTTAAAATATATGGTTTTAATTCTTCATAACTAAAAAAGATACGAGGTTCTCCGGCAGCAAAACCAAGCAGCTCATAAGGTGCATAAGAAAAAGTAATTCCTGTTGGTAAAATGTAATAATTATGGGTAATAGGTACTTCATTAGACAATATACCGTCACTATATTCATTTCTTATTTTTTCTTCATAAAAAGCGATGAATTTTTCATCAGAAAAATTTAAAAGCTGTTCTATAGCAATGTTTTTTCCTGTTTTCAGATCATAGTTTGTATATCCTGTACGTAGCATACCGTGTGCTCCTCCCATATAGCTATATGAAAAATCAGAAACGACATAAACATTAGAATCTATAAAAACCGGAGCGACAACAGACAGGCTCTCAGAACTATAATTTTCTTCCTCTCCTTTACTTTTTTCAACTTTAAAACTATGCTTCCAGTTTTTGTAATTTTTAGTGTTTAAAGAATCTGTATACAAATACTTTAATTTTTCTTTTAAGACATTAAAATCCAAATCGTCTGAAATAATTTCAGCCAGAAAATTATAATCTCTGGAAGGAGTAAATTCTCTCATAGCTTCTTCCTTTTTAAAAGCAGCTCTGGAATCAAAAAGGGTATAATCTATTATGTCAAAAGATTTGTAAGAAGGAAACTTTTTACTTGGATAAATTTTATATATTTTTTTATCCAGTGTAAGTTCGATATACATTTCTTCTGTTGAAAGATTGTGTAGTTTAAGTTTTAACGGTTTGCTTCCATCAAATTCCTCAATACCGGCTGTATAATAATCCTGTTTTTTATCTTTATCAAAATAGAAATATAAAAGATTCTCTCCGCCTTCGACATAAAGAGAACCTGTTTTTCCATAACCTCCATATTCAGTTGATAACTGATTCGTAAGATGTAATTGAATTTTTTTATTTCCGTTAATTGTTCCTTCAAAAGAATATATAAAAGGACTTTCTATTTCTAATGTGTCCTGATTTATTATAACTGTATTTTTATTTATCTTATAAATTAAGCTATCCTTGTTTGTCGCAATTTTTACTTCGCTTATAGGCTTTACATTTACAACAGATTTTTTCTCATCGTTTTTAGACTGACAAGAAACTAGCATTAAAACTAATAAGACCAAAAAAAAATTTTTCATGAATTTAACGGAGTGCTACTAATTATAAAAATTATTTTAAGCTTCTTCAAGCTCATCAATTTCAACCTTCAAATTTTTGATAATAAAATCTTGTCTGTCCGGCGTATTTTTCCCCATGTAGAAAGACAACAACTGCTCAATCGAAGTGTTTTTATCCATCATAATTGGATCAAGGCGAATCGTTTCTCCAATGAAATTTTTAAACTCATCCGGAGAAATCTCTCCCAAACCTTTAAATCGGGTAATTTCAGGTTTTGGTTTTAATTTTTCGATGGCATCTTTTCTCTCTTCTTCAGAATAACAATAAATCGTTTCTTTTTTGTTTCGAACCCTAAAAAGCGGTGTTTGTAAAATATACAAATGCCCTTCTTTGATTAATTCAGGAAAAAACTGTAAAAAGAAAGTAATTAATAATAAACGAATGTGCATTCCGTCGACATCGGCATCGGTTGCGATTACGATGTTGTTGTAACGTAGTTTTTCTAATCCGTCTTCGATATCAAGTGCCGCCTGAAGCAAGTTGAATTCTTCATTTTCATACACGATTTTTTTACTCATTCCATATGAATTCAAAGGCTTACCACGCAAACTGAAAACCGCCTGTGTATTCACATCACGTGATTTGGTAATTGATCCTGAAGCTGAGTCTCCCTCGGTAATAAAAAGTGTGCTTTCTAAGTTACGGGGATTTTTAGTATCCGGAAGATGTGCACGGCAATCTCTTAGTTTTTTATTATGAAGATTGGCCTTTTTCGCACGGTCTGTTGCCAGTTTTCTAATGCCTGATAATTCTTTTCTTTCGCGTTCAGCCTGTAGAATCTTGCGTAATAATGCTTCTGCTGTTGGCGGATTTTTGTGTAAGTAATTGTCTAATTTGTTTTTAACAAAATCATTTACAAAAGTACGAACAGAAACTGCAGGTGTTCCGTCATCAGAACCCATATCAGTTGAACCTAATTTTGTTTTGGTCTGAGACTCAAAAACAGGTTCCATAACCTTTATACTAATGGCACTTACAATCGATTTACGAACATCTGATGCTTCGAAGTTTTTGTTGTAAAACTCACGAATGGTTTTTACAATCGCTTCTCTGTAAGCGGCTAAGTGAGTTCCTCCCTGTGTGGTGTTCTGACCGTTTACGAAAGAGTGATATTCTTCGCTGTATTGTGTTTTACTGTGTGTTAGAGCGATTTCGATATCATGATCTTTCAAATGAATGATTGGATATTCTAAATCTTCTTCGTTAATGGTTTCTTCTAATAAATCACGAAGACCATTCTCAGAAATATATTTTTCGCCATTAAAAATAATCGTCAGACCATTGTTTAGATAACAATAGTTTTTGACCATTTTTATAACATATTCTAAACGAAACTTATAGTTTTTGAAAATTGTTTCATCTGGTGTAAAAGTAACTTTCGTTCCTTTTCGTTTCGTAGTATCGATAATATCTTCTTCCTGAACTAAATTTCCGGCAGAGAATTCAGCTGCTTTTTGTTTGTCGTCACGAACTGATTCTACCCGAAAATAGTTGGACAATGCATTAACTGCCTTTGTTCCGACACCGTTCAGACCAACTGATTTCTGGAAAGCTTTAGAATCATACTTTCCACCCGTATTCATTTTCGAAACCACATCAACCACTTTACCCAACGGAATTCCACGTCCGTAATCACGAACTGAAACCGTTTTGTCTTTGATACTCACTTCAATAGTTTTTCCTGAGCCCATTACGAACTCATCGATACAGTTGTCTAAAACCTCTTTTAAAAGAATATATATACCATCATCCGGTGATGATCCGTCTCCCAATTTTCCGATATACATTCCGGGGCGCATACGAATATGCTCTTTCCAATCGAGTGATCTAATATTATCTTCGTTATATTGATTTTGCTCTAGCATAAATGAATTTGGATTTTTGGCTAATGTACCATTTCTGCATAAAAAATGAAAGCGTATTATTTTAAAGTTATCAATAAAATGCCTAAAAAAAGTAATTTATTGATTCTGAAAAAGAGGAACCGTTAAAAATATGAAAAATTGGTTTTGAAACCAAAAAAATCAAAGTCAGATGCCGAGAACTTGTTTTGCCAAAGCAATCATTTCAGGTGTTCCCGTGTTTTTGTTTTTTTCGTCAGAGAGTTTTACAACGCCTTGCCAGCTTGCATGATCCGGTTTTGTTTCAACTAATTTTATAACCATATTCATAGATGGCAAACCAACATCATTGGTAAAATTGGTTCCAATTCCAAAAGACATTTTGATTTTGTCTTTACAGAAGTCCGATATAATTTTTACCTTATCAAAATTCAATGAATCTGAGAAAACAATCGCTTTCGATTTTGGATCAATTCCCATTTTTGTATAATGCGAAATCACTTTTTGGGCAAACTCAACCGGGTCGCCGCTATCATGTCGTACTCCATCAAAAAGTTTGGAGTATTTTTTATCAAATTGGCTGAAAAATATATTTGTTGTGTATGTGTCGGTGAGCGCAATTCCGAGGTCACCTCCGTAAACTTGTGTCCAATGTTCCAGACTAATTGAATTAGCCATTTTAAAGCCGTATTGTGCAGCATGAAACATAAACCATTCATGTGCGTGCGTTCCTAAAGGTCTGCGGTTGTTGATCATTGCAAAGTGCACATTGCTGGTTCCCATGAAGCTTTGCCCGCCATAAGTCCTCAGCGTTTCATTAACTAATTCATGTACTTGATAAGAATGACGGCGTCTTGTACCAAATTCTAAAATTGAAACTCCGAGTTTATTGTAATTGTCAATTTTGTTTTTGGTAACTTCTTTTATGGCATCATCATTTAAGCGAATTAAATGATTTGATTTATAAAAAAGCTCTGAGATTAAAGACATCAAAGGCACTTCCCATAAAATTGTCCGGTACCAAAAACCTTCTATTGTAATTTTTATATCAGAACCTTCTTGTGTAATATGCACTTCAGACGGATCAAAACTATATCCTTGCAGAAAATCTAAATAAGTTGGATCAAGGTAAGGGCAATAATGTGTCAGATAACTTTTTTCTTCTTTCGTTAAACGAAGATCTGCCATTGCATCTACAGAACGACGAATTAAATCTGCAAAACCAGCAGGAAAAACATGCTTGCCACGATTGATAAAACCATAACGGACTTTTGCTTTTGGAAAAAGCCTGATTACGGCATGCTGCATTGTAAATTTATAGAAATCATTATCTAAGATTGATTTTAAAAAAGTCGTTTCCATAATTCAGGCCGTTAATGTTTTATCACTAATTGCTAAGTTACGCTAATTCCGTAAAATAAGAAAGAGATATAGTTAGCGATGAAACAATAACTACTTAGAAATTACTTTAAAGGAAGCAATACTATTTGTATCCAGATAAAATGTAATATAATCCCCGATAGTTTTATCAAAAGTAATCTGAAATTCTAAGCCACCTCTTTTTTCTTTTGAATTTACTACCCGAACGGGTTGGTTCTTTTTGTTTAAATAATAAAAGGGATCAGATTTTGAAATATTTTTGATCAGAAAAGTTATTTTATCACCACTATTGACTTCAATTATTCCGGATTTCGGTGCGATTATTTTATTATCCCCGGCAATTGCTCTGTTGTAAATTAAAGGTCCGTTTAAAAAGTCATCTTTGTTTAATTTTTCACCAAGAAAAGATCCGGAGTCGGGAAAATGTTTTGCGAAAAAGTAATCGGGTTCTGTATCAAAATAAACAGGGTCAAAATCTTTTACCATTTTACCTTTATTATTGTCATAATATCCTTGTCCCCAGGTCACATCAATTAAACGCCATTTTCCATCAATTAAAGCTGTATTCCAGGCGTGATTTGAAGAGGTATTTTTTCGGCCTATATCAACTAATCTTGTTTTCGAATCCCCTTTAATGATTTGTGATTTAATTCCAACTAATGAAGCTAAATGCTGAAATAAAAGTGTAAAACCTTCGCAAACTGCTTTTTCAGATTTGAATGCTTTTTGAAGTATTTGAGTATTAAATTCTTGTATTTTTCGTTGTTTTTCGTCTTCCGTGCGATAAGAGAAACTTTGTGTTTTTGACGGATTTAAAAAAGCATTAAAATCATATTTTATATTAAAAGCCATCCAGCTGTAAATAGCTCGTGCTTTGTCATAATCTGATTTGAAATCTTTTTCGATTCTTTCAGCTAATTCTTGTGTACTGCTAAAGTTTTTAGGATATTTTAAAACGATATTATCAACAGCACTATATTTTTGAGAATAGGAGGTGTGCAGGAAAATGGCATTAAAAAAAATAAACGCTAAAACTATTTGTTTTATTTTCATTAATTGAAACTGTTTTTTACAATTGTTTTTAGTTCATGATCAAATTCCGGATTTGAGATTTCATTTTTTTCTAAATCAAAATTTGAATTGAAAGAAGGAAGTGAAAAAAGACCTTTTACCTGAGCGCCATATCTTGGGAAAGCGGTTTTTGCAATTTCTAAAACCGAAGCGCCGCCTCTTGCTCCCGGAGAAGTTGCCATCAAAAGCATTGGTTTTTGCTGAAAAACATCCTTGACAACTCTGGAGCTCCAATCGAATACGTTTTTAAAGGCAGCAGAATAATTGCCATTATTTTCAGCCAGAGAAACAACCAAAATGTCAGCGCTTTCGATTTTTTTCAGAAATGATTTTGCAATTTCATGCTGGCCAATTTCTTTTTCTAAATCAACACTGAATACAGGCATTGCGAAATCATTCAAATCTAAAACTTCTACTTCGGCATTTTCAAATTGATTTGCAGCATAACTTGCTAAATGTTTATTGATCGACTGCTGGCTGTTGCTTCCTGCAAAGGCTATAATTTTCATGTTTTTTTAATTTTTTATTAAAAGTAATGAAATTAAATTATAATCAAAAACGGCTTAAAGGAAATAAGTTCGGTAAAATAAAAGTCCAAAAAAGAATCGCTCTTTTTTAGACTTTTTAGGATTTTGAATCAATATAATTTGGCTTAATTCTGCTCTAATTCTTTTTGTGGATGATACCCAAAAAGGTGATGCTCTTTGATAATTTCAGCAACTCCTGATGGAAGCATAGGTTCCCAGCCGGATGTTCCATGACTAATCATTTTTAAAACTTCGCGAGAGAATACATTTAAAATATTAGGATTATAATCTACAATATCGACTACTTTTCCGTTGAATTTAAAGAATTTATATAATTCCTTCATTCTAGGATGTACTTTTAAGTTTTCAGAAGTGATAATTTCTCCATTTTCACCCAACATCGGATATAAAAATACTTTCATATCACGATAGAATAATTTTCCAAAAGCTTCAAGGATTCCGCCACTTAAATGACGGTAATACTTCTCATCAAATATATCAACCAAATTATTCACGCCCATTGCAAGTCCCATACGTGCTTTGGTATAATTAGAAAAGTATTCAACCACCTTATAATATTCCTGAAAATTAGAAATCATAACGGTTTGACCTAATGAACAAAGTAATTCAGCTCTGTCCATAAAATCACGCTCATCAATTTCACCATCTGATCGTAAATTTGAAAGTGTAATTTCAAAAACTACTAAAGTATTATCTTTTTCAACCTTATTTTCTTCGAGAAACATTTTTAATGATTTCTCATACATATCAAGATTTACATTGGTAACCGGACGGAAACTTCCTCTAAAGGCAAGAAGATTTTTTTTGTATAAAACGGCGGCCGGTAAAACGTTTTTTCCTTCAGGATTAAACATTACGGCATCTGTCATACCATTTTTAACCAGTTGCAAACTCATCAAACGATTATCAACATCTGCAAAACGAGGTCCTGAGAAATTAATAGTGTCTATTTCCAGCTGATCTTTATCTAAGTGATCATATAAATAACGAAGTAATCGTTTGGGATCATTGTATTTGTAGAATGCGCCGTAAATTAAATTAACGCCTAAGATTCCAAGTGTTTCCTGTTGTAATCGGGCGTCAGTTTCTTTAAAACGAATATGCAGAATAATTTCGTTGTAAGCCTCGTCTGGTTCAATCTGATATCGTATTCCAACCCAGCCGTGACCTTTAAATTGTTTGGCAAAATCTATAGTAGCAACAGTGTTGGCGTAACTAAAAAAAAGTTTATTTGGGTGTTTTTCTCTACTTAAACGTTCTTCAATCAGTTCCCCTTCAAAGGTTAACATTTTTTTGAGTCGGTTTTCAGTTACGTAGCGTCCGTCACTTTCAGTTCCGTAAACAGCATCACTAAAATCTTTATCATAAGCAGACATTGCTTTTGCAATTGTTCCCGATGAACCTCCGGATCTGAAAAAATGTCTAACTGTTTCTTGTCCAGCGCCAATTTCAGCAAAAGTTCCGTAAATATTCTCGTTTAAATTAATGCGTAGCGCTTTGTCTTTTATGGAAGGAATCTGAGCGATGACCTTGTCACCTTTGAGTTTTATTTCTGTACCCATTTTATTTTAAATAGATTTGTTACAAAGTTAGTAAATTAGCGTTCTAATGAAAGAGAAATAATCCCTATTTTTGTAAAAAAAACAAGTTCAATTGAAGATCTATTTTTTAGGTACCGGTACTTCTCAAGGTATTCCCATTATTGGGATTGATCACCCTGTTTGCAAAAGCACAGATGCTAAAGATAAAAGGCTTCGTGTGTCTATTTGGATCACATGGGACGAACATTCGTATGTTGTAGATTGCGGTCCTGATTTCAGACAGCAAATGCTTTCCTGCGGCTGTCGAAAACTTGATGCCATTTTATTTACACATGAGCATGCTGATCATACCGCTGGATTGGATGACATTCGTCCGTATAATTTCAGACAAGGCGAAATTCCTGTTTATGCACATCAGCGTGTGATTGATAATCTTAAACGCCGTTTTGATTATGTTTTTGAAACTGTAAATAAATATCCAGGAGCACCAAGTGTAAAAACTATTGAAGTAATCAATGACAAACCTTTTGCAATTGGTGATAAAATGGCTGTCCCGATAAATGTAATGCACGGAGATTTGCAGGTTTTTGGCTACAGAATAGATGATTTTGCTTATTTGACAGATGTAAAAACCATCGAAAAGGCTGAAATTGAGAAATTAAAAAACCTGAAAGTTTTGGTTGTAAATGCTTTACGCGTAGAACCCCATGACACCCATTTTAATTTGCAGGAAGCACTTGATTTTATCAATTTAGTAAAACCTGAAAAAGCTTATTTGACGCATATTAGCCATGTTTTGGGATTTCATGAAGAAGTCCAGAATCAACTTCCTGAGAATGTTTTCCTGGCTTATGATAACTTAGAAATTACAATTTAATTATACTTACAAAATGAAGAAATCCTTAATGCTTTATCTTTTTTTATTAGCAATCCTAATGAATATTTTTACTTACATGTTTTACAGCAGAGAAATAAAATTTGAGAAGGACAGATATGATAAAACGACGAAAAAGCTTAGAGACAGCATAACTACAGTTTCTACAAAAATGGCAGAATCAAATTATTTTTCGTTGGAAAACAATGAAAACGCCCAAAATTATTTTGATAACAGTGCAACAGGTGGGAAAGTAATTTTATATGAAAAATTAATTCCGGTCGTTACTGAAAAATTACTTGACTTAAATGCAAATCCAAATGGTAATCCTTATACAGGACAGGATAAAATTGGTTCGAACAAATTTATTATTAATAAGGTTAAAATATTAAATCACAGATGGATAATCGCTGATTATAGCAACGGCGAATTATGGGGAGAGGTATTGCTGAAATACTTTGTTGATGATAAGGAAAATGTAACTTTTGAGGTAAATCAGAACTGGTTATATCAAAAATAGGATTTTTTAATCCTATTTTTTTTTTTGACAACAAAATTCTGTTTGAATTAGAAAACATGATGAGTCATAAAAATGATGGCATAAATCCAGAAGTTATACAGTATAGTAAAACTAAAGCCATATAAAATACTTTTTGAAAAATTACTTTTACAAACAGATGATTTTTTAAAAACGAGTCTCAATGCCCTGAAAAAAATCCAATACAGTATTCCGATAAAATTTAAGATTGTAATCCATAATATAGTTTCAAAAGCCCAAAGTAAATAGCTGGCTACCATAGAAACAATCAGCCATAAAATTATACTAAATATAATTTCAATAATTCCATCTCCAACCTCCGGAATGTCAGTTTCAACTGCCATGTTTTTTTGAAAAAATATATTTTCCTGTTCGAGTTCTCCTAAATTATGTTTGATTTTAATTCCTTTATATAATCCGATTGAGATAAACAAAAAGAAAGAAAGAGATAAAATCGAGGTAGAGATTAATGAATTTTTGAAGAGTGAATTATCAAATCCTAAACCTAAAATCCAAACGGATAAAATAGTTAACGGGATGACAATAAGAGTAATTATAAAAATATTTCTGGAATTAATAATGTTATAATTACTCATAATGTATTTCTTGCAAATTGCTTATTAGGGCTAATTTTTCAGCCAATTCTTAAAATCAAAGAAATTTTGCGGAGCCACGCCATGTCCAACAGGATATTCCTTATAAGTAACAGGAATATTTAAATTTTCTAAAATAGCCGGTGTTTTTCTGGCCCAATCTATTGGAATGACCTGATCGACAGTTCCATGCGAAGCGAATATTGTCAGGTTTTTAAAATCGTTTTTCTCGAAATCTTCCTTAATAATTTCTGCATTAAAATAACCACTCATTGCTACCACTCTCTGAATTTTTTCAGGATAAGAAAGTGCTACTGAATAACTTAAAATCGAACCCTGACTGAATCCTACTAAAGTCACATTATTTGGATCAATAGGATAATTCGCAATTAATTCATCTATAAAATTTGCAATTATATCACGTGAGGTTTTGGCTTGTTCATTGTCTGAAAATTTATTCTGATCAGCGTCAAAATTAATGGCATACCAGGCATAGGCACCATATTGTAAATCATAAGGTGCTCTTGCTGAAATAATGTAATAATTATCAGGAAGTTCAGTAGCAAACGAAAACAGATCGGCTTCGTTACTGCCGTATCCGTGTAATAATAGCAATACAGGGTTTTTGTCCAGGATTACTTTTGGGGTTTGTATTTTATATTCTAAAGATAGATTCATTTTTTTGTAAGTATTATAGTTTTATGCTTCAGTTGGGTTCGAAATCCGGTTTTTAATTTTGATATTCTGTTTACCCGATACTTTTAAGCCATTTCTGGAAAAGTCCGCCAACCAAAGGCATTGGTCTTGTGTGGCCCTGAATAGCACTGAAAATTCCGTAAGCCCATAAAACAGATACAAAAATCCACATGGGGAAAGTGATAAAAAAACTGTCGAAAGGACTGATAATTAAGGCCAGGGAAATAAAAGTAATTGATAAACCTGCGGCCTGGCGGATATGAAAAGAAGCAAAGCTGTTTTTATTTTCAGAATTCATACTCATGGCAATCAAAACGCCAATAATTAGAATATAACTTGTAATAGCAATTGGTTTTCCTTCTTCGACTGTATTATTCATTTTTTATTTTGTAATAAGTTGATTTTGATTTAATATTCCATAAACAGAACCTGTGATTTCAGTTCCTAAAAAAGCAGAATTTTTAGATTTTGAAAGGATGTTTTCTTTTGTAAAAGTCGATTTTCTTTCCGGAGTAAAAAATGTGAAATTAGCTTTTCCACCCTCTTTGATTGTATTACTTTCTAAACCGAACACTTCTCTTCCTGAAGTTAATTTTGAAATTACAGTTTCTAAAGGCAAAACCGTCAATAAAGCTCCAAAAGAACTTTCTAAGCCAATAGTTCCGTTTTTGGCAGTATCAAATTCCATTTTTTTAAATTCAATATCAATTGGATTGTGGTCAGATGTAATTAAATCAATTGTTCCATCTGCGATTCCGTTAAGTAATGCTTGTCTGTCAAGTTCGGTTCTTAGTGGCGGAGTGACTTTAAAACGTGTATCAAAACCGTCCAGTTTTTCATCGGTTAAAACCAAATGATGGACAGATGCACTGCAGGTTATGTTTAAGCCTTTCGCTTTTGCTTCTCTAATCAATTGAACTGATTTTGCTGTAGAAATGGTTGGAATGTGAAGTTTGCCTCCCGTGTATTCCAGTAAAAATAAATTTCGGGCGATTTGCAATTCTTCGGCCAGATTTGGAATTCCTTTTAAACCTAATCTGGTTGAAACAATTCCTTCATTTGCTACTCCATTTCCTTTTATATTAGCATCCTGGGAATATGCAATTACCAGACCATCAAAATCCTGAACATATTGTAAGGCGATTTTTAGCAGATTGGCATTGTCAAGACTTTTATTGTAATCTCCAAAAGCGATGGCTCCCGATTTTTTCATATCAAACAATTCGGCCATATCTTTTCCTTCACTGGCTTTGGTTAAAGCACCAATAGGAAAGAGTTCTGTGGCAAAACCATTTGCTTTATTTTTTACAAAATTCACCTGTGATTGATTATCAATTACAGGAAAGGAGTTGGGTTGTAAAGCAATAGCTGTAAATCCGCTTTTTGCTGCAACATTCAACCCATTTGCTATAGTTTCTCTGTCTTCGTAACCCGGTTCTCCAAACGAAACACTGCTGTCAAACCAACCTTGGGAAAGATGTAAATTATCAAACTTAACTTCTGTTGTGTCATCAATGTCAAGAATGGATGTTCCTATTTTTTCAATTAAACCATCTGCAATTAAAAGATCAACAGTCTGGTTGTGAAACGGACTTTTTGAATCGATAATTTTGGCGCTTCTGATGATTATTTTCATATGTAGATATTTTTTTGTCGTAAAATGATTTTGTAAAAAGTAAGTCCTTTTAGAAAAAATGGAATCTATTTTACAAATTTTATAATGGCCATTTCTAATGCTAAAAATAACAGTGCAAAGATAACAAACCATTTCCAAATTTGGCTGTCTGTGCGTTCAGTTTGTAAGGTGTTGAAAATGGTTGAAATTGTATCAGCAGTTTTAAAATCTGAAACTACATTTGTGTTTACCTGACTCAGGTCGCTTTCACTTCGGTTGTAATTGAAACTCAGGTTTTCAACTGATTCTTTTTTATCAAAAACGCTGTAATTTCCAGCTGTGTCCGGAAAATCATTGAAAGTTAGTTTAACCTTATTATTCAATATTTGCTGAATTGGAATAAATGAATCTTCTGTTCCTTTAACTTCTAAGATGACATCTTTGCTTAGTAAAACATCCACAAAATAAGGCTGATTATTACCAATTGTCAGGGCGTTTACACCTGTTTTTTGATTGTTTTGCCCCATTTTATAAAATAAGGGAACTATTAGCGGAGATTGCTGAAAATTAGAATTCTCTGAATTTACAGGAGCTGAAAAAACAGTAATTCCTGCAACCGGATTCTGAATCATGGTTACAAAAGGACTTTGGTCTTCATAATATAAAACCGCCGGGTAAGGGCTTGAAATATCAAAAGAGGAATTTATTTTTGGATACTGGAAATTCGTGATTTTATTTTCAAAAACACCGGAAAAAAGAGGATGATCGAAATTGATTTTCGTAATTTGTTTACTTTCTGTTTTTAGATTGTTGAATTGAATTTTTCCAAAATTTGCTAAAAAAGTATTCAGATTTGAAACTGAACTTTTTTCAGAAGGAATAACAACCAGATTACCGCCTTTTGAAACAAAAGCTTTTAAAGTCGTCTGCAAGGCCTGTGGAATTTCAGTTAATTCATTCAGAATTATAGTGTTTTGCTTTTCTAAGCTATTGTAATCTAAAGAATTGATGGAGTAATTGTTGTAATTGAATTCTGCAGGAGTATAAATCCTGGATAAGAAATTGCTTTTTTCTGGTTCTCCGATGCTAATAACATTTGTTTTTTTAGCTTTCGAAATACTGAAAAAAAGTGTATTGTCATAAGAAAGACCGTTATCTTCAATCACTACATAACCATGAAAAGCTTCTTTTGGAATCGTGAAATTGACTTTCTTTTTCTTCGAATCAAAATTAATAATCGTTTTGGCAATAAGCTTTTTCTGATTGTACAATGCCATCGAAACGGGTTTAAAATCTTCGCCGTATGCTGATAAATTAATTCCTATTTCGTAGAAATTTTCTAAAGTCTGGTTGATAAAAACACTGTCGATTGAAATGTTGTTTTTTTGTTCTGCTTCCGGAATTATAAAATAGGGTTCCTCGTCAAAATCGATATTTTTCACATCTTTTTCGGCTAAACCAACAGCATCCGTAATAATGACAATATCTTTTTTATTTGCCGATTTGTGTGCTTTTATCTTTGCAGTTATTGCTGAAAGTTCAAATGGAGTTGCACTGTATTTTAGATTCTGCAGTGAACTTTTAGCCGATTTAATATCTGTGTTCCAGAAGTTGTCGGTATTGGTTAGCAGTGAAAATTTAGCAGTTTCTGGTGTATTTTCTAAAAGTTCCTGAACAGCACGTTTTAATAATTCACCTTTTTTTCCTTTGGCCTGCATGCTAAAGGAATTATCAAGGACAATGTACATTTCGTTTGCTGAATTTTTACTGTCAATGGCTTCAAAAAAAGGCTGGGCAAAAGCCAGAATAACACAAGTTAGTAAAAGTAAACGTGTTGCTAATAATAGTCTTTTCTTTATTTTAGAACTTTTACGGGTTTGAATGGCAAGTTCTTTTAAAAACCGGACATTGGTAAAATAAGAAGTTTTAAATCGTCGTAATTGAAACAAATGAACCAAAATTGGAACAATCAATAAGAACAGAAAGTATAGAATTTCGGGATTTTTAAAATGCATTCAGGCTTTGATTTATTTCACTATGTTATTTGTATGCAAATGTGCCTGCCAAAAATACAAATTTGTTGAGAGTTAAAGCCTGCAAAGCAAAACTTTTTATTGAAAAGATATTTGAATAATATAACTTTTCAAAATTCATTTATAACGGAAAAATCTGTCGAAAAAGATATTATTGCCTATTTTAGCTAATTCAAAAAACCACTTTATAATATGAAAAGAATGTATCTAATATTATTTTCAGCTTTGGCAGTTATTTCTTCAAAAGCTCAGAATAAGTTTAATTTATTGGTA
Source organism: Flavobacterium chungangense LMG 26729 (assembly GCF_000735715.2). Lineage (NCBI taxonomy): Bacteria > Pseudomonadati > Bacteroidota > Flavobacteriia > Flavobacteriales > Flavobacteriaceae > Flavobacterium > Flavobacterium chungangense. Next base: position 241,399 of record NZ_JASY01000003.1, on the reverse strand, counting down.
GGAACCTATACCAATACTTGCGAGAGCAAAGGAATTTATGTTTATGAATTCAATGCTGACTCAGGGGATTTTCAATTAAAAAATTCTTCAGAAAACGCTGTAAGTCCAAGTTATTTATCAGTTTCTGCAGATAATAAATTTGTTTATGCCGTAAATGAGAATGGTAATCAAAGTACTGTCAGTGCTTTTAGTTACGATTCTAAAACAGGTAAAATAAAATTAATAAATAAAAATGATGCTTTAGGTGCAGATCCCTGTCATTTGATCAATGATAGTAAAAATGTAATTGCAGCTAATTATTCAGGTGGAAACATTGCTGTATTTAAGAAAAATGCAGACGGTAGTATTACAGAAGTACAGCAATTAATTCAGCATGAAGGCAAAGGACCAAATGAGGCGCGTCAGGAAAAAGCGCATGTACATATGGTTGCCTTTTCTCCGGATAAAAAGTTTGTATTTGCAAATGATTTGGGTCAGGATAAAGTTTTTATCTATAAATATAATCCTGCTTCGGCACATGAAATTTTAAAATTAAAAGGAAGTGTTGATGTCAAAAAAGGAAGTGGTCCAAGACATTTGACTTTTAGTAAAGACGGTAAATATGTTTATTTATTGCAGGAATTAGACGGTACCCTCACAACTTTTGGTTACAATAAAAATGGGACTCTCAAACTTTTAAAAGAAACCAACATTATTCCGAAAGATTTTAAAGGAGCAAACAGTTCTGCAGCAATTAAAATCTCTCCTGACGGCAAATTTTTATATGTTTCAGATCGTGGAGATGTAAATTCGATTACGGTTTATACTATTTTAAAAGATGGAAGTATCACCAAAATAGGACAAGTGAGTACTCAGGGAAAAGGACCAAGAGATTTTGCGATTGATCCGTCCGGAAAGTTTCTTTTGGTTGGGCATCAATATACCAATGATATTATTATTTTTAAAAGAGATAAAATCACAGGAAAACTTACATACACGGGTAAAAAAATTGAATTATGTTCACCAGTGGGGTTGGTTTTTACAAAAATATAAAATATCCAAATTCCAATAAAAAAATTCCAAATTCCAATGTTATACTTAGGATTTGGAATTTGGAATTTTATTTTTTTATTTATCCTTGTCTTTTCTCTTCTTGTCTCTGGTTTTCAGCATATTTCGATTAACAGAGCCATGTGTTTTCTTTTTTGTTTTTGAAGGCCCGCCCAAATTAACTTTCTTGTTCTTTTTGCTTTTTTCATGAAAAGCACCATCACCATCAAGTTTTACTTTTTTCATTAAAAACTTAATCGGCTGTTTGTCTTTTTCAGGTTCGATCAGTTTGGTTGAAATTTCAACTTCTTCAGGAAAATCGGTAATTTTAAGTTCCTGATTCATTAAAAGTTCTGTTTCGATTTTAAATTCTTCTTCTCTTGGAGCAACAAAACTGATGGCTGTTCCTGTTGCGTCTGCACGACCCGTACGACCAATTCTGTGCATATACAATTCAGGCTCTTCAGGAAGTTCAAAGTTGATTACGTGAGTGATGTCAGAAATATCCAAACCTCTAGCCATAATATCGGTTGTAATCAGGCCGCGAAGATTTCCTTCCTGAAATTCGGCCATCGTACTCAAACGATAATTTTGAGATTTATTAGAGTGAATTACTCCAAACTGACCTTCAAAATCTTCTTCGATTCGGGTATGAAGCATATCTGAAATCTTTTTATTGTTTACGAAAACCAAAACGCGGTTCATACTTTCGTCAGTTTCCAATAAATGTTTCAAAAGATTTACTTTCGTATTGAAATTCGGAACGTTATAGGTAATTTGAGTGATTTTTTCAAGTGGGGTTCCTGAAGCTGCAAGCGTAACTTCTTCCGGGAAATCAAAAAAGTCATTTAAAACTGCATCCACTTCATCTGTCATGGTTGCAGAGAATAAAATGTTTTGGCGTTTGGTTTTCATCATAGCCAAAAGAGCCGTCAATTGTGTACGGAAACCTAAGTTCAGCATTTCGTCAAACTCATCAATAACAAGCTTTTGAGTTTCATCAAAACGAATCACAGCGTCAAGCGCCAAATCCATTGTTCTACCCGGTGTTCCAACTAAAATATCGACTCCTTCGTAAACCGCTTTCTTTTGTGTATTGATATTTACTCCTCCAAAAATTCCTAATGTTTTAACCGACATGTATTTGGTCAGTTTTTCAACTTCTTCTACCACCTGAACCACTAATTCACGGGTTGGAACCAGAATCACGATTTTTGGTGTATTGGTATTGGTGAATTTATATAATTTTAAGAGAGGTAATAAGTAAGCAAATGTTTTACCAGTACCGGTTTGCGCAATCCCCATCATATCGCGACCTGACATAATCACAGCAAAGGATTTTTCCTGAATAGGAGTAGGAGTAACAAATCCTAATTCATCGATTGCTTTTTGTACTGATTTTGGAAGATTGAATTTTTCGAACGTGCTCATTTGCCTTATTTTTTTGCAAAGATAGTATTAAATCCCCTTATAACAGACAAATACTGTAGACATCGTTAATCAATTGTAAGTTTAAATATTAAAATCTTAATTTTAAACAGCTTTTACACGTAACAACTAGCATCAGGCAACTTTAATTTCTTCTTCACTGAAAGAAGGCAAAGCTTTGCATAATTATTTTTTATTAAAACAATGATTTCAGGATTTTTAGTATTTATTATTTTTGTGTGAGTACTATTTCATCTAACATAAGCATTGGCTTTTTATTTTTTCTTTCTCGCCAGACAGGAAGTTTCTGTTCCGGAATTAAAATGATTTTTATTTTATCAAAAACATGAAAATTAATATTGAGAAACTTGTATTCTTTGATATTAGTGATTTGATTTTCTCTTGATTGTTGGTTTTTTTGTTCTTTGATGACTTCCCATTTTTGATTTCGAAAGCCCTTCAAAATAATTTTTTTCGGCAAAAATATCCAGTGTCTCTGATCTTCTAAACATTGAAATTCTAAAGAGTTAAAATCTACGTTATTACAATCAATACTTATTTCGGCATTTTCGCCGTACCAGCCTGTCCAGTTAAGATTAATATCTTTATAACCTTTTATTCCATCATTGAGACCTCTTTCTTTTTTAGCATTAAAATCTGAGGAAGGCTGGGTTTCAAATTTGTATTTTAGGGTTTCTCCTAAATGCTCTGTGACATTATTTTTAGCAATATAGTTCCATTGAATGCTATATTCTTCAGGGCTTAAGCCGTCTTCACTGAGTTCGTAAATACCGAAATCTGAACAGTTTTTTACAAAATCCTGAACCCTGTTTTCCAGATTATCTTTCACAGAAAATGAGTCTCCGTTTTTTTGATACATTCCGTGAGGTTCTTTTCCATAGAACTTTGCCTGCTCAAAATAAACATACTCTAATGGTAATCTCAGTTTTAAAATTCTCCTGGCTATTACAGGCTCATCTTTGGAAATCATTTCAGCCTGACTTATTAACTGATCGTATTGATCCATTGCTTCTGGAGAGAGAAATGTGTTCCTGCTTTCTATTGGATTGGTATAAATATTCAGATAGCGGTTACTTTTTTTCTGATTTTGAATAAGTAAATCAAGATATTTTTTGACAAACGGAGAAGCATTGCCATAAAAACCATTTAGGAAGTCATTTGTTACAGCTTCAACATCAGTATTGGTATCCCAAATTATTTTTGCTAAAAGATATTGTCTCAACTCATATAAATCTCCTGCAATATCTGCATAACCCTGTACAAAGAGACCTTTGACCTTATTTTGTTCGTATAATTTATAGTTTTCCGAAAAAGTATGAAAGTTTGGAAAAGGAGAAAGATAATTGGTGAATTCAACCGTGTAGTCCCATAAATATAAATGGTCTGTAGCAGCACTCCATTTGTGGAGCGTATTCAAAAAGTCATTATTGCCTGGTGTTTCTTGGATAGCTTTTCCACGATTCATTTCAATTGGGCAAAAAAGCGTATAAATATTAGGTTTAATTTTAATGTTTTTTGGAGCCTGATAGGTGTGAAGATAAGCTAAAGTTGTTATTTTAGTTTTTGGAAATTGTACAGCAATTTTATTTAGAAAGTAATACAACGATCCTTGCGGTCCTCCATGTTTTTCATTTAAAATTTTACATTTATCACATTCACAATACACAACATCATCATTCTGGCTTATTGAAAAGAAACGAGCATTAGGATTTTGGCTAATAATGTCAGCCATTTTTTTTGAAACAATTTTGACTACACCATCATTGCTCATGCATAATGATTCTGGATTTCGCTTACCTTCGTATAGAGCAAAAAAGGCCGGATTTTTTTTAAAATATTCTTTGGCACTTAATAATTTATAGAAGGAATGTCCCCAAATACCAAAATCATCGATTTGCCAATCCAGTTTGTGCCAGTCCCTAAAATTTTCATCGTAACAATCCGGATAAAACAAAGCGCGATATTCAAAAGAAGGGGCATAGGTTTTATTGAAGTTCTTTGGGAATGTTACTTCTTTCAGTTTCGGAATAAAACTGTCCTTTGCAGTATATTTTCTAAAACCCAATGCTTCCAGTAAGGTATAAATGGCATATCGCAATGTTTTTTCATTCGAACCAATTAGACAGATGTTTTTTTCATCGCTTTTGATGATAAATGAATCATTTTTATTTACACTTTTGGGATTAATTTCAAGAATAATTTTTGAACTATCAACGTTTTCTGATTTGTTGTTTTGAATAAAAATTGGATTCTCAAAAGCCTGGTCTAAATAGCTTTTTAAAAGAACGGATGCTTTTTTTGTATAATCATTAGAAGAAACAATACTAATTTCCTGCCCTTTCGTATTTGCTAAATGTAAGGAGTTTTGAGCCATAATTTTGCAGTTTAGAAAAGATAAGAAAACAACAATGCAGAAAATAGGACGTTGTTTAATTTGCATTATTTAGAATTGATATTGGAACTTCAAATAAGCTCTGGTTTCATTTTTTTCTTACCACAAAATTAACTTCAAAGCAGGATAAAATATTGATTGATTTTCTTTTAATTTTTGCCAATTTATTACCTAAATCTAATTTCCCAGGACAATGCAAGGGTTGAAATCCAGAAATAATTGCCCTGGTCAAAAGGAATTTCCTGATGAATGATTCCGAGTTGTGCTCCCCAGGCATTTTGTTTGTTATTGGTAGAAAAATAATAAGAAACATTTAGTTTTTGGGATTGCAGATTTACAATTCGGTCATCATTTGTAAAAAAATAATTCTGATTGAGTTCCGGCGAAATTCCGGCTCCAACATTGATGCCGAAATAATTATCAGCATCACTTCTGTATTTTCGATATGTTAAAGTACCTGAGGAACTTAATCCATTGTCTCCCGGAGTAAAATAAGGACGGAAAGACCAGTAATTATTTCCGTTGTACCAGGTTACAGAACCAGTATAAATCATGGTTGTTGTATCGTATTGCAAACCTCTGAGCCCTAGCGAAACTTCAAAACTTCTGGGCAGTGATTTAAAAATTTCTGCACCGTATCTATAATCAGGAAATAAAGAAGAACCAGATACACCAAAGTTTAAGTAAGCATACATTCCTTTGGCAATTTTAGGATATAAATCAACCTCATACTGAGTTCCGTATTCACCAAGTCTTCTGTCGATATTAACTCTCCCAATAATGCTGCCGTAACTGGTTTGGCGGGCATATTTTACAGCATTATAAAACATAGGATCAAAGACATCAGAGTAAATATTGATTTCTGAAGTCACACCAATCGTATTGTTTCGGACTGTTTTTCTCAAAGCCGAATCAGATTCTTTAGTTATAGAATCATTTGGGATCTTACTGGATATCGTTTGGACCCCACCGGCAGTAGCAGTTGGGATCATTGTACTTTCCTGAGCGCTTTTCTGCAAGTCCAGTATTTCAGTATCATTTGGAAATTTTTTCAGCGCTTTCTTGCATAATTTCAATGCAAGAAAGGGAAAGTCAGCCCACATTTCATTCTTAATGGCTGCTATCCATGTGGTTTTCCTGTGTGTATCTTTTCCTAAAATTTTTTGAAATTCGGTTCTTGCTTTTTTATAATCTCCATCCCAGGCATAGGTCGAAGCCAAAAATTCACGAACATCATGATAATCGGGATATTTAGTCAGGATGTGTAATAAAGTATCTTGTGCCTGCTTTCTGTTATTGTTGAAAGCCAGGTCACGAGCTGTTTTAAAAGAGATATCAGGGTCGCCAGAATATGTTTTTTCCTGTCCAGTCATTTGAAATGAAACTGAAAATAACGTTATAATGAGAAAAATATAGATTTTATGAAAAATTTCTTTTTGTATAACAGTGCCCATTACTTATGTTGTTTTGAATTGTTGATTGATTTTTGAGATCTTTCGATCTTTATTTTGATTTCTGGATTTTTTATGCCGTTTGACAATGCTAATTCCCCTGTTTCTATAACTTTTTTATTCTGTTCAGACCACCAATAGACATCCATCAGTGCCAAATAGGCATCATCATACAAAGGCATTCTTTTGATCACAATCAGCAACTCATGTTCTGCTTTTTTATATTCACCGTCCCAACCCAATATTCGGCCTTTTAAAGTCCGTACATCTGAATAATTGGGTAATTCATTTAATATAAAATCGCATAATAAAATCGCTGTTTTGTGCTTTTTATTGAAAGCTAACTCCCTTGCTTTGAAAAACATCTGGTCGGGATTTAATCCTTTGGTTAGTTTGTCGATCTCGATTTGCTCTTCCTTAGTAAAATGAACTCCCTGCTCTTTGTTTAAATTCAATGATTTTGGAATAATTTTATCCTTCTGTGTCAAATATGCATTCAGATGTTTAAAGGTATTAAATTCACTGTTAACCTTATCCAAAATAGAATCGTCACTGATTCTTTCTACATCAAAATTATCTTTTATTTTGTACAATTCACCACTCGAATACAAATATTCTTTATACACATAATCATCAATAGTTCCCTTATTTCGGGTCAAAGGAATACCCTGATTATTCCTGAATTCTTTTGCAGTGTCAAGTCCTTTACCCATCCAGGCGGTTTGATCCAGTTTGTTGAATTTGTAATTATTAAACAAAAAGGAAACCAAACTTGGTGTCACATCCCAGTGCGAAGAAACTGATTTAAACGATTCCGTTCTTTTTAGCATTGGACTAAAAATATACAAAGGCACATGAAAACGGCATAATTTGTCTTTTTGAGGAATAGGAATCAAACGGTGGTCGCCTGTAATTATAAAGATGGTATTTTTATAATCAGGTCTTTTTGCATACGCTTCCATGTAATTTTTAATTGCATTATCAGTGTAATTCAAACAGGCAAAAATATCTTTATAAGAGCCAATGTTTCCTTTTTGCGATTTTAGATTTTCATGGGTATCAATAATAGTATCAATCTTTTTTAAGTATTCATTTTTTTCCGGAAAGTCAAAAGGTTCATGATTGGTAAGGGTTTGAATGATATCCAATCGGGGAAGTTTCATTTTGTTAGTCTCGACCAGTGCTTTCCTGAAAATTTCAGCATCAGGATAACCCCAGGAAAAGCCTCTTGCATTAGCTTTTGTTTGAGTATATTCTGAACCATAATTATTTTTGTCGATTGTATTATCAATGCCGTTTTGATCCAGAAAGTTGATTTTTCTATCAAAATTTGCATCATCTCCAGAATAGAAAGATGTGGTGTACCCATTAGCTTTTAGCACATTTATAAGGGAAAGATGTCTCGGAAACGGATTTAATTCTAAAAAACCTTTCTCACCATAAGTTAATGAACCCAATAATGAAGAAAGTACGGCAAAAGTTCTTCCACCGTTACTTAAAAAATTTTCCCAATACAATGATTTTGGAATCATCGAATCTAAGTAGGGGGTAAATCCTGCATATTCGTTTTTACCAATAAATTCGGCCCCCAAACCTTCAACAACAATAACGACAATATTTGGTTTTTCATTGGTAATATTAAAATAAGGAGCTAAAACATCGGGAGTAGATTTAAAAGGTTTCAGCATCGGATATTCTGATTTGAATTTGATGTTTTGAATGTTTTTGGCTATGTTTTTATCTCTTTCAAACCGAATAATGTCTTTGGTTAAAAACGCCAGCTTATTTTCGTACTTTGAGTCAGAGAGGTCGGGAACAAATAATTTTATACATCCTGCGATAATTAAGAGTGTAAATATTGCTCCTAAAAGGATTTGCTTTTTGCCCAGTTTTGTAAAAGCAAAATAGATCCCCAAATACAATAAAGGAATTATTATAAAGGGAAGGAAATACATAAATGAAAGAGACTCAGATGCTGTTACGGTTGTGTATATGTCTGAAATAGAGTATCCTATTAGATCTGCTCCCAGGTTGACAAGGGTTGTAGAGCTATATTTTACCAATGCAAACTGAATAATTACAATCAAAGAGAAAGCTATTTTGATAAATAATACCCCAAGATGCTTTTTGATATAATTTAGTATGAAATAAAATGGACTAAATAGCAATCCTATAGATATTCCGGTGCAAAAATCATTTGATAATTTATAGATTAATGTAGTGCTGCTATTTTGATTTGCTGAACCATTAGTAGTTGATAAAGTTTCAAATAAACTTAATAAGCAAAATATAACAATTACAGAAAAAATTAAATTGATATAGGTATAAGTATAGCTATTATTTAAAATGTCTTTTAATTTTTTTATTATCATCTTTAGAAGTATAAAGTAAGTATTTATGCTTTAGTCATTCCCTTTCGCGTCATATGTCCCCATTCTATTTTTTTGTAAAAATAGTAATTTATGTTTCCTTTTATTGCTGAGTATAGAATTATTGGATGAATTACAAAAGGTTCTAAAAAGGCTATTATTATTAATTTAAAGCCTATTGATTTTTTTTTGTATTGATGGTAAGTAAGCTCTTCAGAGAAAATTGCAACAATTGAAAACATAACTGAAAACGTATAAGCCAGAATAATAAATGCTAATGCATAATCCCATCTTACTTCATTGAGAGCGATAAGAATCCCAAAATACAGGATACCTGCAACTTCAATAATTGGAGCCAATCTTTCAAAAATCAGCCAATACGGATAACTGACAAGTCCTAAGGATCTATATTTGGGATTAAATGCTATTTTACGGTGTTTTCTAAGTGTTTCGATAGTTCCACGGGTCCATCTGTTTCTTTGGGATATAAATGTTTTGTAATTGTCCGGAGCTTCTGTCCAGCATAATGGATCCGGAATATAAGCAACTTTGTATTTTTCTTTGAGTTCTTCCATGTGTCTTCTCATTCGAACAATAATTTCCATATCTTCTCCAACAGTATTTGTATCGTAACCACCAACATCGATAGCTATTTTTTTATCAAATAGACCAAAAGCGCCAGATATTACCAATAGTCCGTTTAGCCTGCTCCATGCCATTCTTCCTAATAAAAAAGCTCTTAGGTATTCTAAAATTTGTCCTTGTTCCAGCCATGTTTTAGGAAAATTTATATCCAGTAATTTACCATCGTTAACTATACACGAATTAGCAATTCTTATGACACCTCCCGAAGCAATTACTTTAGTATCGGTTGATTCCAGAAAAGGTTTAATCATTTTTTGAAGTGCGTCTTCTAATAACAAGCAATCTACATCTATACAGGCTACATATCTGTTTTTACTCATATTTAGTCCCATGTTCAAAGCATCAGCCTTTCCTCCGTTTTCTTTGTCAATTACAGTTAATTTGTCAAAAGCAGGATTTGTAGATTTATAAACACCTTTTCGTAATGGTTTTGTTTTAATATGTTCATTGATGAGATGATCAATTTGAACCAGGTCGTAGGCTTGAATAAGCTTGCTTAAACTGTCATCTTTGCTTCCGTCATTTACAATAATAACATCATAATTTACATAATGACTTGATAACAAAGACCGGACATTTTCTACAATATTCAAACTTTCATTGTAAGCAGGCGCTATAATTGAAATTGATGGAGAAAAAGTAGAGGATAATATTTCCTTGTAATTAACAAAGCTGTTTTTTTTAATGTATTCAATGGTTTCGACAGCTGAAATCATTGCCAATAGGATATAAGATGCAATAGCAAATACAGAAAATACAAGAAAAAAATAATGAATGATTGACATTAAAATTTAAACTTTACTGGATTGATACTATTCAATTAGGCTATTAATGCTTTTTTAAATTCGGCTTCATATAATGCATATTCTTCAAAATTAATGTTTTTTAAAATTTCCATTATTAACAGCCTTATTTCAGAATTTTCGTGATGTATTTGCTCTAATATAAAAGGTTTGTCACCAGCTTCATATACATTTGCCATCATTTTAATAAAAGCAATTTGTTCTTCATGACTGCGTTCATTAAAATTGTTTTTTAAAATGTTTTTAGCTTCAAATATGTTCAAATCACTCAAGGCAGAAATTGTATTGATTCTTACATCCTCACTCTTGTGGTGCAACAGCTCAATAAGTTCTTCTTTTGCCTCAAACTGATTATAAACTTTGGCAAGTTTTAGCGTAAAGACAACCACCGAATCATTTGATGATTTCAGCCATGGTCTAATATCTGCAATTTGTGTGTCATTATTAATTTGAAGAATTTCCAATAATTGAATCTGATCCCACTCGGATAAAGAGGTTTGTAAAACATTCAAAAAATCAAGTCCTTTAAAAGCATACAGGTAAACCAGATACAATTGCATTTCTTTACGAACTTCCTTCTTTGGATGATTGATGTTGTTCATTATTATTTTATGAACTGCCTTTATTTTGAATTGAGTAAGCTCTCTGATACCAATTGCAATAACTTCCCATTTTTTATTTCTTAGTTTTGCTAATGAGTAACGTAAAAGCCCCAGTTTTACAAAGAGTTTGTCAATTGATTCACCCATTTCACCGGATATTTCATTTCTTAATTTCAATAATATTGAAACTATTATTTTTCTTTTAAAAGGATTCGCAATGCTTTTTTTTAATTTGTCGATAATTTTTAGCTGCTCCGGACTAAATGCTTCGTTATCATTTCCGGCATATAAATAGGTCACAAGATAGGATTCGTACTTTGCCTGATATTTATCGACTATCTTTTCATTGGCTCTTAAATAATTTCTTAAATATTTGAGGTAAAAAGCCAGTAAACAGATGATGGTTAAAAAAATGCCACTAAAAAACCATACCAATTTGATGATTAGAGAAGTGTTTTCGAAATATCCTAAAATGTCGTTAGTATTCATGATTTGAAACTAATTAATTTTTGAAATGCTAATTCAGTATTTTTTTTATTCTTATTACTAATTCATGAGGGCTAAAAGGTTTACTCATAAAATCAGTAGCGCCCAGATCAAATGCTTTAAGTACTATTTCTTCTTGCCCGGCTGCCGAAAAAACAATAATTGGTGTTTGTAAATTCAATTTGTTTCTTACATGACTTATTACTTCCAGTCCGCTAACATAGGGCATCATAATATCTGTTAAGACTAATTCCGGACGATATTCTTCTATTAATGTAATTGCCTGTTTTCCGTCTATAGCTATTAAAAGTTCGTACCCTTCTTTTTCTAATCTAACTTTCAATAACAATGAGAGTACTGAATTGTCTTCGGCTAAAACTATTTTTTTAGAGCTGTTCATTTTGTTATGAGTATTAAACCAGGTTTGTAAATTAGTTTCAAAAATTACAATGAAATTGATTTGTAGTTTTAAATAGACCAGTCTTATCTAATAAATTAATTTATTATCTATACAGACTAAATGAGGAAAACATTATTTTCTTTAAAAAAATAAATTTGGAGGAAATTATATTAACCAAATATAATCTATTTTTATTTAACAATATCCGATAAAGTGCTAAAAAACAACGTTAAAATGCATTTTTTATTTTTAAAACAAGTTTGTTATAGCGATATAACAATGAGTTTTTGATTTAGAAAACGTTAATTTCCAAATCAGTTTTTTTAATAAAATAAATACAGGGATAGTTTTTTTGATTATGAAGAGCAACAAAGCCTGAACATTTCGAAAAATAACTGTAATTCGTAATAACGTTACTTTCAAAATATTCTTTAATGAAATTCAGGACTATTAAGTTTGATATTCTTTAATAAGTTTTCCGAATATCAGGGATTGAGTTAAAAACCTTCGAAAACACCTAAGCCAAATAAGGCAAAATCATATTTTACAGGATCAGAGGAATCCATTTTGCGGAGTTTATGGTCTAATTCGGTCAAGGCTTTTGCGTCATTTTGCTTTCGGTTAAGTAATCCTAATTTACGTGCTACATTTCCGGAATGGACATCTAAAGGACAAGACAATAAGGCTGGAGAAATGCTTTGCCAGATTCCTAAATCAACTCCTTTTGAATCTTGACGGACCATCCATCGTAAGTACATATTGATGCGTTTTGCTGCCGAATTATTAAGAGGATCCGAAACGTGTTTTTTTGTTCTTGGCAGATGGTCAATTTCAAAAAATATTTTTTTGAATTCATGAATGCTTTTTTGCAGGCTATCCTCTTCCTGATGTTTTGCAAAAACAGTTTCTAAGCCATTGTGATTTTTATAAATATGCTGTAATCCTTTGATAAAGCCTGCAAAATCTTTTCCGTTAAACGTACGATGAACAAAATTTTCTAAGCGTTCTAAATCCGAATCAGAATGTGACATTATAAAATCGTAAGGGGTATTGCCCATTAAATTCATCATCTGATGAGCATTTTTGATGATCATTTTTCGATTTCCCCAGGCAATCGTTGCACTTAAAAATCCTGCGATTTCAATATCTTCTTTTTGGGTAAAAAGATGCGGAATCTGAACAGGATCACTTTCTATAAAGTCGAGATTATTATACTGTATGACTTTTTCGTCAAGAAATTCTTTGAGTTCTTTTTGCGTCATGTTTAAAATGAATGTTTTGTTATTATGATGCCTGGGCCAGTTGGGAGTTGCATCCTTTTATGGTGAGGTTCGCCAAAAAAGATAGAGCGTACAGCTGGAAACTGCTCCTAATTACTAATCTGTCCATCGACCATGACCAATTTTCTGTCGGCCATATTTGCCAGTTCCTCATTATGTGTTACGATAACAAATGTTTGTCCGAACTCGTCACGAAGCTGAAAAAACAATTGATGCAAATTTTCGGCAGAGTGGGTGTCCAGATTTCCGGAAGGTTCATCCGCAAAAATTACATCGGGTTTGTTAATTAAGGCTCTTGCTACAGCAACACGCTGCTGTTCTCCACCTGAGAGTTCGCTGGGTTTGTGATTAATTCTGTGCGATAATCCTAAATAGTCCAATAGTTTTTTAGCTTCTGCTTCTGTTTCTGAGGGTTTTTTACCTGCAATATATGCTGGAATGCATACGTTTTCCAGAGCTGTAAACTCAGGTAAAAGCTGATGAAACTGAAATATAAAACCTAAATTGAGATTTCTGAATTTTGATAAAGCTTTATCGTTGAGTCCTAAAATGTTTGCTCCGTTTATGGTAAGAGAGGTTTCTGTATTTGTTTTTTCAGGTTTGTCTAAAGTCCCTAAAATGTGCAGTAAAGTGGTTTTTCCGGCACCTGATGCACCAACAATTGAAACAATTTCCCCTTTTTGAATATGTAAATCAACTCCTTTTAAAACTTCAAGCTTATCGTAGAATTTATGTATGTTTTTTGCGTGTATCATTTGGAAACTGTTTTTACAAAGAAACAAAGATTCTGCCGATATTGAAATGTGTCGTAACAGAATTTTATGAATCTGATTTATCGGCATGTTTATTGACATGGGAATTTAGAAATTAATTGAATTAATAAAATAATTTATGGTGGTTAAATTATTTTTAATTTTAGTCGTAATTTAAATGTCATATTATGCAGGATTTAAAGGTTGTTGAAGATAACAGAATACAGAAATTAATAATTGGGCTAGTTCTGGATGGAATTGGCACGATTTCATTTTCGATTCCGCTTTTAGGAGAGTTTTCAGATATAATCTGGGCCCCGATTGCAGCTTTTATCATGTCCAGAATGTACAAGGGCAGAGTGGGGCGGGTAGCTGGTATTTTGACTTTTGTAGAAGAGATACTTCCGTTTACTGATGTGATTCCATCTTTTACGATTACATGGATTTATACTTATTTCTTTCAGAAACAAAAAGAATGATAATAATAAATGGCAGCTATTAAGCTGCCATTTATGTTAAAAACTAAAAAACAAACTTAAACTTATTGAACTACAATCTTTTTGCTATGTAAAACTTTTTTTGTTTCCGGGTCAGAAACTTTTATAATAAAAACACCTTTTGATTTTAAATTGATGTTTTCCTGACTTTTTCCGGTAATGATTCTTCTTATTACTTCTTTGCCTAAAATATCAAATACTTTAAGTTCTGCATTGCTGCCGTCATTTTCCATCAAAACAGAAAATGAACCGTTATTCGGTACAGGCCAAACCGTAAATGCGGTGCTTTCTTTATTTGATTTTTCTGTGGACAAGTTAGAGCTATAGCCACTAACGATATTAACTGTGCGTGTCATAATTGCTCCTTCATTATCAGTAACAGTAAAGTCAAAAGAACATAAACCAGTTGCGTTTGGGGTAAAACCTGCAATATTTCCATTAAGAGTAACATTTCCGTTAACAGCATTAGACAGCGAATAGTTAACTCCGTTTGTAAAACCTCTTGATAGTTTCTGTAAATCAACATCGACTTTATTTCCTGTTGGAGAATCGTAATGAGGAAGAGACATCCATTGTAAATATTTGTCTAAATTGGTATATCCGTCTAAGTCTGTATCAGTATTACTATCTGAAAAATCTCCTGTACCTGAATTTACATTTGTACCTATAATTGTTTCCCACCAATTTGGTAATCCGTCCTGATCTGTATCCCAGTTTGCGTCTCTGACAATTTCAGGGTATGTTTCGTATCCACCAACATCAGATTCGTTATCCGGGAATCCTGGTTTGTTGGTTACACTTCCTCTGTATGTGTAAGTTCCGTTTAATGTCTCTGTGATGATTCTTTCATCATGCGCATCAAATTCAGGTTGAATGCACCCAACATCTGATAAAACAATTTTATAGGCGGTTTTTGCAGATTGAGTAGTTACGTATGAAGGAAAAAATGGTGTGTTGACAAAATTGTCAAAAGTATTGGTCGCTCCGTTTTTATAAGTAGATCTTCTTCCGATTGTTTGATTGCTTTCGTCAAAATAGCCAGGCATAACATTTCCATTAAAATAACATTGTTGCATTCCTTTTCCGGTATTTTCGTTATCCGCACTAAATGCAACAAATATTTTGGAACCGGCACCAGGCTTGTAATAATTGTTTACAAAATTGACTTCTTTGGTTCCTCCATCAGTTGTTCTTCCTCCCCAATTATAAACTACATTATTAGTTATGTCCATTCTGCCGGAATAAAAACCATTGCCATCTAATCCGCCTCCTAAACTCCAATTACGGCCATAATTATGTGCCAATAAGTTATGATGAAAACTTCCAATATCACCACCGATGGTTGCTGCATAACCATGTTCAGTACCAGCAGGATAATTTTCATGCCCTGCAGCATTTAATGCTTCAGATATTAAGGTTCTTTGTAATGTGATATTTTTTCCTGAACGCGAACTAAAAGCCTCGTCAATTGTCCAGCTGATGGAACAATGATCAATGATACTATTATCAGCACCGGTTAATCCCATTCCATCAAAAGTGGATCCTCCTCCTAATCGAACTCTTATATTTTGAACGATAGCATCATTTCCTGTTATTCCGAAAGGTGCTGTGCGAATACAAATTCCTTTTCCCGGAGCCGTTTGCCCGGCAATAGTTACATAAGGCTGACTTGAAACCAAACGAGAATTAAGCTTAATGATTCCAGATGTATTAAAAACAATGGTCCTCGGCCCAATATCGTTAGTAACAGCTTCACGTAAACTTCCTGGACCACTGTCATTTAAATTGGTAACGGTAACAACTTTTCCGCCTCTTCCACCACGGGCAAAACGGCCATATCCTTCTGCGCCCGGGAAAGCAAGCTGGGCAGGGCGAAAGCGCCACACATCACCTTTTACAACATCATTATTTGCTAAAACTTCATCTACACGCCAATAATAAGTGGTTCCTGTATATAATCCATTTACCTGATAAGAGGAGTTTTCTTTGGTTTGATTTCCTTTGAATTGAGATGATGCTGTTGTTGCTGACTGTACCGAAACCACATCTGTTCCAAAATAAATATTTTGAGAAACTGTACTGGCAGAAGCAATCCAGGATAATGTTTTGTTGCCTGAATTAAGTTCAACATGCTCATTATTATGTAAAGGACTAGGATTTGTTGCTTTCAGTGCAATATTAGCAGTGTTTAACTCAAAACCGTTAATCATTACGTTTTTTTGGGTTTCGTTTCCAGAAGTTTCGGCGGCAAAAGTTATAACAACGTCAGTGTTTGCTGTAGCTTGAAAATTTAGATATGTCGATGTAGCATCTGAGGTTTTTGTAGCTCTAACACTCGGAATTAAATTGTCCACAACCAGATTACTATCAATTGTGATATCAATAGGACTAAAACTTATTGTTGGACTGTCGACAGCATTCAAGTAAACTAATAATGTATGGCTTCCTGCGGGCAGACCGCTAATTTTTAATTCTATTTTTGCGCCTTTGTTCGCAGGATTTACAGGATTTGAAGAAATATCTTTTACAGTAAGTCCATCGCAGACTAATCTGGCATAATACGGAGATAGTATACCTGCTTTGTACCAATTGGAACTTAAAGTCTCTCCATTATTTCCTAATTTAGATACTGTAAATTTTATTCCGTTAATAGTTTTTGATTCAGTAAGATTAGGCGAGGGGTCTTGACTATTAGGTGCTCTTAAAGACCATGAAGTATAATCAGGATCACTTACTTCGGCAGATTGTCTTCCTATTTGATCAAAATCAATTTTTACTACCGGATTTTGAGCGAAAATTTTTGTCGTTGACATTGTAAGACACAAAATTGCCATTACAAATTTCATTGTATTGTTGAACATTATGATTGGTTGGTTTAAGTTAGTAAAGAATTAAATCTTCATCGTAAAGTTTTAAAATACTTGAAATAAAACTGTCCTGTTCCATCCTGTTCTGGTAATGTATTTTGTATGATATAGCTATTATTTTTTAATATAATGCATGTTTTGTATTAAAAAACTAAGGATATTCTTTGGGTTTGGTGTGAATACAGACAGGTAATGTTCTTTTTTAAAACTACAACTGTTCTGTATCTAAAGAAGAATAATAGTACAGATGAGTCAATAAAAACAAGTTTATACAGATGACTATTTTAGTTTGGTGGCAAGTAACAAGTAGTCAGATTGAACTATAGCGTGAAAAAATTAATCTTTAAATAAAAAACCAAGCCCCATACTTTTAAGCATTTTCTTTTCGAAGTTCCAAAAAAAACGAAATTGTCCAAATAAAGTTCCTATAGCAACTAGTAGAATTTGATAAATAGGGAAAATAATTAATAACCGAATTAAAGTAAACCAGCCCCCAAAATCTTCTTTAGTTATATTTAATAATTCACAAAAAGGTCTGGACAGCCAGGCAGATGCCGATCCGGTGATGGCAAATACGATAAATATAATAACAAGTTGAAAATTTGAGGTAATGCCCCAACGTTGCTTTAATCTGTTCATTATTTGTTTGTAGTGATTACAAATATACTAACATTATCGTTGTGGTACATATCCGGCGAGCTTTTGTTTGAAAGTATTTTGAAAATAAATCATATAGTTATATATCAGGTAGTTTACTTCGTAGCCATACTTTATATGTGGCTGATAATCGATAGTCATTTCATATAAATTCGGATTGTATCGCTGAGGCTGTAAAACACGGCTGTTCCATTCTGTTACATACATCAGGTTTTTATTTTCCAGATAAGCTAATGAATAATAATTTCTTGGTAATGCCTGAGAGGCAAGCCAGAAGCTAAATCCGTTATCAATAATAATAACTTCATATTCTAAAGAATCATTTGCAATCCGAACGGTATCGTTTACTGCTATTTGTGATGTAGGATCGTTTATAACAGTCTTATTCTTAGAAGATGATGAACAGGCAATTACTGTAAATAAAACTCCGAGTATGTAAATTAAACTTTTCATAATTTAAAATTACGAAAAAATAAGAAGACGTTTTTATTATTTAACAAAAGCCATTTGCAGTTAAGTAAACGGCTTTTGTTTATTAAATCTATTTTTTGAACAGCCTGCCAAAGAAGCCGCTAAGGCCGCCACTTTTAGCAATAACCATTACATCACCAACATCTAATTTTCCGTCAGCGTTTTGATCCAGGCCAAATTGTACTCCATATTTTGAAATCGTATCCATGATATTTGAAGCCTGACCACTGTTTCCGGAAATGGCATTTACAATATCAGAAATTTGAAAACTTCCGTCTTTTGGGTCTTTTGCCTTGTTAACCAAAGAATTTAAAACTTGCGGAATAAGGGTTCCTGCAACATTTGAAGAGGTGTCAGTGTTTAAACCAAATTTTTCACCAAGGTTTCCAGATAATTGTTGAGTCAGTTGCTGTACTACAGGATTTGAACTGTCAATTGTTTTTTCCTGAAATAAACCAGCTAATTGTTCAACACCTCCTTCAGAAGCTATTTTTTGTAATCCCGAAAAAATAGAGTTTCCTGTTTCTTTTATTACTTCTTCATTATGCTTATTTGGAACGGCATTATTTTTAACAACAGCTTCTTCTCCGAATTGTTGTACTAACTGAGTTAATTGGTCTAACATGATTCAAGGTGTTTAGATTAGACTCAAATTTAGTAAAAAAAAGAAAAGGGATTTATTAAACGATGTTAATAAATCCCTTTCGAAATATTTAATTATTTAGCTTCTTAGCTCAATAAAGTAATAATTTGTGAAGCTAACTCAGTACCAATTCTATCCTGAGCTTCTCCTGTTGCAGCTCCTATGTGAGGAGTCAACGAAATTTTAGAGTGCATTAAAATGGCCATTTCAGGTTTTGGTTCGTTTTCGAAAACGTCTAATCCTGCAAATGCTACTTTTCCGGCATCTAAAGCTTTGATTAAAGCAACTTCATCAATAACACCTCCACGGGCACAGTTTACGATTCCAACACCATCTTTCATGATTTCAAATTCTTTTTCACCAATGATGTAACCATCCTGAGCAGGAACGTGTAATGTAATAAAGTCTGATTCTTTTAATAATGATTCGAATGATTGAGGAACGATCGTAGTCGTAATAGACTGACCATCAAAAAACTCTACTTTTACATCAACTGAAGGAATAAAGCCATCAGCAGCAATAACTTTCATACCTAAACCAAGAGCCATTTTTGCAGTAGCCTGACCAATACGGCCAATACCAACAATGCCTAAAGTTTTACCTCTTAATTCAGTTCCATTTGCGTAGGCTTTTTTCAAACCGTCAAAGTTTGAATCACCTTCCAAAGGCATATTTCTGTTTGAATCATGTAAAAAACGAACACCAGAAAGTAAGTGTCCAAATACCAATTCAGCAACAGATTCTGATGAAGAAGCAGGTGTGTTAATTACGTGAATTCCTTTACTTTTAGCATAATCAACATCGATATTATCCATACCAACACCACCACGTCCGATGATTTTGATACCAGGACAAGCATCAATAATATCTTTACGTACTTTGGTTGCACTACGTACCAAAACTACGCTTACATTATTTTCGTTAACAAAATTAGCAACTTGTTCCTGAGCTACTTTTGTAGTTATAACTTCAAATCCACCTTTTTCTAAAGCTAGAATTCCACTTTTAGAAATTCCGTCATTCGCTAATACTTTCATTTTAGTTTATGTCTTTGCGAGGAACAAAGCAATCTCGTCCTCAAATTAATTTTCTTTTTTTTTGTTTAGAAGCTAATTCCCGCTATTCATTTCAATCTTTTATGTTTTAAAGAAAAACATAAAAGGATTTCCATTTCTATCGGGGCTAGGGTTCCGGTATTCAATTGATATTTTTCGGGAACTAAACTTTAGTTTCCAAAGCTTTCATTACATCAACTAAAACCTGTACGCTTTCGATAGGCATAGCGTTGTAAATAGAAGCTCTGTATCCACCAACAGAACGGTGTCCAGGCAATCCTGAAATTCCGGCTTCTTTCCATAATTTATCAAACGTTTCTGTATGATCAGCATTTGTAAGAAGGAAAGTAACGTTCATGTTAGAGCGATCTTCTACAGCTGCAGCTCCTTTGAATAATGGGTTTCTGTCGATTTCATTATAAAGTAATGCTGCTTTTGCATCATTTAATTTTTCAACAGCAGCAACTCCGCCTTGAGCTTTAATCCATTGCATAGTCAATAATGAAACGTAAACAGAAAAAACAGGAGGTGTATTGTACATACTTTCTGCTTTGATGTGTTTAGCATAGTCTAACATACTAGGAATTGCTCTTCCGTTTTTGCCTAAAATTTCTTCTTTTACTACTACAAGTGTAGTTCCTGCAGGACCCATATTTTTTTGAGCTCCGGCATAGATTAAATCAAATTTAGAAAAATCTAAATCGCGTGAAAAAATATCAGAACTCATATCGCAAACAACCGGAATATTGGTTGTAGGGAATTCTTTCATTTGAGTTCCAAAAATAGTGTTGTTGCTGGTACAGTGAAAATAATCTGCATCAGCCGGTATTTGGTATCCTTTTGGGATATGGTTATAATTTTCTTCTTTTGAAGAGCCTACAATAACAGTTTCTCCAAAAAATTTAGCTTCCTTAATGGCTGCTGTCGCCCATGTTCCTGAATCTAAATAAGCCGCTTTTCCATTCTCTTTCATCAGGTTGTAAGGAGCCATTAAAAATGCTGTACTTGCTCCACCCTGTAAAAACAAAGCCTGATATCCTTTGCCTGTAAGGCCTAATAAGTCTAAAGCCAATGCACGGGCTTCATCCATAACCGCTACGAAATCTTTGCTTCGGTGCGAAATTTCAAGAATTGATAATCCTGAATTATTAAAATCTAAAACTGCTTTTGATGCTTTTTCAAAAACTTCCTGAGGTAAAATACTTGGTCCTGCGCTGTAGTTGTGTTTTTTCATGGTATAGTTAAAAGTCCAAATTTTAAAAACGCAAATTTCGGGAATACGAGCCGAAAAACCGTTAAATTATTCGCAATAATTATAAATTTTTAACCTATGTTATTAACAAAAACGATATAGTATCAATATTGTCTGCGTAATCCCATAATTCCGGAGTCTGGGTTTTGCCAAAAGAAATACTGTTTTTAATCAGATTATTGCTTACAATGCATTGAATTTGCTCAGCTTCAGCTTCAAGGCGGTTTTGCAAATCTTCTATATTTTCATAAAATTCGTAAAAAACACTCGAAATAGGGGAAGCATGACTTGTATCTTCTTTGATAGTCAAAAAACCATTGTCGAGTAATTTGAAATTACTCATTAAAAAAACAGCCTTATTGTAATCGTAATTATTGGCGTATTTTTCATAATGAATAACATCCTGATATTTAAAAATAGCTTCAAAAAAAGCATCAAATTTATAATCTTTAGGAACAAAAATCTTCGAAACATTACGACATCCCAAACCGAAATAACGAAAAATATCCTCGCCCAAAGCTTCTAAATCTTCTTTCGTTTCCTGACCATTTAAAACGGCAACTGAATTTCTGTTTTTACGGATAATGGATGGTTTGTCTTTAAAATAATATTCAAAATAACGTGCTGTATTATTGCTTCCGGTCGCGATTACGGTGTCAAAATTTTCTAATTTTCCTTCCACGAAAGTGATCTTGTCTTTTAGACTTTGATCAATAAAAATTAAATATTTGGCTAAAAACGGCAATAAATGCTGATCATTTGAAGAAGTTTTAATCAAAGCTTTATTTCCTGTAATCAAAACCGATAAAAAATCATGAAAGCCTACCAGCGGAATATTTCCGGCTAAAATTAAAGCTACTGTTTTTTCTTTTTTATTGTTTTCAGAAAATTCAGATTCATAATTTGAAAGCCATTTATCAATATTTTCTTCAGTCAAAGCATCTGCCCATGATTTTATAGCGAAATATACTTGCTCAGGTGTATACCATCCGTTGTGTGACTGCGAAAGCTGAATAAGTTTTGTAAAATCTTCAAAAAACAAATCATTACCTAAAACCAATTCATTACGGGTATTTCCTTCTTCTGAAAACTGACTCAAAAACCGGCTCAGTGCTATAAAAGATTGTTTTTTTTCGTTTTGTAACA
This sequence comes from Flavobacterium chungangense LMG 26729, assembly GCF_000735715.2. NCBI lineage: Bacteria > Pseudomonadati > Bacteroidota > Flavobacteriia > Flavobacteriales > Flavobacteriaceae > Flavobacterium > Flavobacterium chungangense. Next base: position 219,153 of record NZ_JASY01000003.1, on the reverse strand, counting down.
TAAGTAATTTGTTTATGAAAGGTTTTGATTGTAATTTTGCACAAAAATAAGCTATATTAAGTTATAAGGCAAAGCAGAATAAAATGTTTGGCATTTTTTGTAAAATCTTATAATTTTTAACCCGTAACCAAGAATAAAATGGCAATAATTATAACCGATGAATGCATCAATTGTGGGGCTTGTGAACCAGAGTGCCCAAATACAGCAATTTATGAAGGAGCTGATGATTGGAGATATAAAGATGGAACAAGTCTTTCAGGAAAAGTAATTTTACCAGACGGAACTGAAGTTGATGCAGACGATGCGCAAACCCCAATTTCTGATGAAGTATACTATATCGTTCCTGGAAAATGTACAGAATGTAAAGGTTTTCATGATGAACCACAATGTGCTGCTGTATGTCCGGTTGATTGTTGTGTGCCAGACGATAATCACGTAGAAGATGAAGAAACCTTGTTGAACAGACAGGCGTTTTTACACGGAGAATAATATTTAGCATTAAGATGTAAAATCCTGATTTTTAAAAACTCAGGATTTTTTTTTATTCCAAATTTTCTTATTTTGAAAAACATTACTCCTTTGATTTTTAATGTTTTATTTTTTAAATGTTAATTTATTAATCAAAAATTAATACTTTCGTTGAAAATTTAATAAACTCATGAGCAGATTAGTACTATTATTAGTTCTTTTTTTAAATTTAAATGCCTTTGCACAGGAACAAGAGTATTCTATAATTGTAAAAGATATAGAAACGTTAATGCCTATAGAAAACGCAACGGTACTTATTATGAAAACGAAGCAGACTTTGATTACTAATAAGGACGGAAAAGTAACTTTTCTGTTAAATGGAGCTTCTAATGTTCAGGTTTCTGATACGGATTATGAAAAACTGACACTTCGATGGGTTTCTTTAAAAGAAGACCAATTTGTAGTTTATTTAAAAAGCAGCCATAATAAACTGGATGAAATCGTAGTTTCAAATGAAAACCCTCAAAAAACCCTTCAAAAAATTGTTTCTAATTCAAGGCAAAAATTAGCCTCTTCTTATCGGTTAAAAGTATACGTAAGAGAGTTTTTTATGTTAAATAATAAATACTCTTATTATAATGACGGACTGGTAAATTTTCAATTTTCTGTTAGCCAGAAAAAAGCAACTACTACGTTACTGGTAGAGCAAAACAGGTCTTACGGGTTGTTGGAAAAAGATATCAGCGCCGATTTAATGGGCTATAATTTGAATAATATTATGGAAAATTATTCCAATTTAAAGTATTTTGATCCGCTTTTGGATTCGAAAACAAAAAAGGAGTATAGTTTTACAACCAAAGGACATCCCAATAATAAGAACTATTATATAATGTCAGTAACGCCGTTGGATAATTCAAAAACTGCCTTGGATACCTACGAAATTATTTACGATCCTGAAAAAAAACTGATTGTAGAATTTAGTGTTATTATAGTACCTGCTAATCTTGCTGAAATTCAGGAGAATGAACAAATTGGTTCTCAAAACATCACAAAATCGTCTGTAAGGGTTAATTACAGGATAGATGGTTTAGACTATTATCTATTGACTGCAAATGAAGAAATAGGGTATGATTTGGTTTTAAAAGAGGAGATAAAAAATATTCAGGTTAGGAATAGTTTTATAACAACCAATTTCAACAGACAAAATTTTACGTATAAAGAAAGTGATGTTTTTAAAGAAAAATCACTTTTTAATAAAAAAAATAAAGTGCTGACTAAGTATTGGGATATATCCGGATTTACTGCTACTGATGAAGAAAAAGGAATTATTGATTCATTAGAATTTAAATTATAAATAAAAAATCCTGAGTTTTACTCAGGATTTTTTGTTTTTGTTTGTAATTTGGTTAAAAATTAAATCCAAGTCTTGCATAGTAGTAAGCACCATTGAACCCCATTTGCACCGCATCCCAATAACCACCGGCTTCAACCCAGTCATCTTGCTGGTCAGGGTAAACATTTAATAAGTTATTAGCTCCAATGCTTAACTTAGTAGATTTACACAGTTTAAATCCTAAAGTCAAATCCGTCACAATTTTTGCTCCGTAAGTATCTGTAGCAGCTCTTTTTTGGTTTGAAAATACCTGTTCATCGGTTTCAGAAGGGCTAGTTCTATAATCTTCCGGATCTTCATCCATTTGATAATCTAGTAGTTTTACTTCGCTGAACCTGGTAAATGCCAGTCCTGCATCGAACCATTTTCTTCCATAGTTTAGGTTCAGACCAAATTTATTTGGCGGAGCAGAGGCAAGTAAAAAGGCTTTGTCACGTTCTCCAAAGAATGTTTTTTCGTCTAAATCACCATTTTTCACCTTATCAATTTTCATATCATTGATGTTCCCAACCAAAGTTGCTCCAAATCGATTTTCGTTAATTGTTTTTTTCCATGCTAAAACTACATCAAGTCCGGTTGTTTTTGTATCTACTCCATTTACAAAAAATTGTGCTTTATCTACATTAAGTCCTAAACCTGAAGCATCAAAATACCCCGTCAATACAATTCTGTCTTTTACATTAATTAAATAACCATCTACAGTTGCGGTAAAATCTCCAAAATTGGCCGTTAAACCTAAAGATGCGTTTATAGCTTTTTCTTCGTTTAGATTATCAATACCAAAAGCTTTCGTTACAGGGCTGTTGTTGGGAGAAAGCAATACTTCTGTAGCACCCCCGGAGCTGAAATTTGTAAACCGTAAGTTATAATAAATTTGGGCTAATGATGGTGCACGGAATCCTGTACTAACAGAACCTCTTAAATTAATATGATTAGTAAGCATGAGCCTTGAGGCTAATTTTCCGTTTATAGTACTGCCGAAATCACTGTAATTTTCAAAACGGACAGCACCGCTTACCATAAAAGATTTAGTAAAATCTAATTCTGCGTCTGTATACAATGAAAGATTAGTCCGGCTTTTGTCAACAACGTTATTTGGACTATAGCCAGGAAAACCTTGCGAACCCCCGGGTCTTGAAATTGTTGGTGAAGAATCTGGATCAGTTGGGTCATATTCTGGATTTGGAATAGTAGGAGCACTTTGATTCGCAGGGTCTGTAATAGGTCTTCCGTCAGTATCATAAGTTGCATAAGAACCTTCCTCTCCAGCAAAAATATTGAATTTTTCTGTTCTGAATTCTGCTCCAAAAGCAAGATTTAATCCATCAAGAACACTTTCATAATTCTTTGAAATGTCAAAATTGGTGGTGTTTTGTGTTAAGCTGTGCCCACCGGCATCAAACTCAGTTGGAGAAGCTTCAAGTAAAGAAGCATTGATAGTTCCTTTAACGTAGTAATGAAATAAATTTTTTCCAAATGTATTGCTAAAGTCAATTTTCCATCCGCTGGCAGTTTGCGTCCTGATTCCTGCTGCAAATGAATTATCTATTATATTAGACGTGATTCTTGGTGTGTAGCCACCAGGATATACTTCTTCTACAACTCGTTCTCCATCATTTCGGGTAAAGGCATAAGCATCTGTATCTCTGTGATTTTTTCCGCCAAAGGCATAAAATTCAGTTTTATCGGAGATTGGGAAAGCTAAATTTCCAAATAAGTTAAAACTCTGAATTGCTGCTTCTCCAAAACCTTTTCTAAAATCAAAGCCTGGACGCAAAGTTTTATTCTTATTCAAATACTCAGTAGAAAAATTTGCATAACCGCCTTTATCTCCTATAGAAACACCATAATTAGCAGTTACTTTTACCGATCCTCCGTCAAATGCCTGATCTTTTCCGAAAGTATTTCCATTGCCGTTTTGATCTAATCGGTAACCATCAGTATTTGCAGTACCTTCAGGAAAATCTCCTTTTGCATTAGTATTGTAAACGCCATAAGTTACAGATCCTGTAAATTCATCAACAGTATCATTCAATACAATATTAATAACTCCTGCAATCGCATCAGAGCCATATTGTGCGGCAGCACCATCTCTTAAAATTTCAATTCTTTTAATTGAAGAAGCCGGAATTGCATTTAAATCAGTTCCTGTATTCCCACGTCCTCTTGTTCCGAATAAATTTATAAGAGACGATTGATGTCTTCTTTTTCCGTTAATCAAAACCAAAGTCTGATCTGGTCCCAGACCTCTTAAAGAAGCCGGATCAACATGGTCAGCTCCATCTGATCCTGATTGTTTATTGGCATTAAATGAAGGAGCTACATATTGTAATAATTCATTGATTTCAAGTTTTCCGCTCTGTGTTGTAACATCTTTTACATTAATAACATCAATAGGAACAGCTGAATTCACAACAGTTCTTTTAGTATTTCTGGAGCCTACAACTACAACATCATTTAAAATCTGTCCACCGTTTTCATCCAGAACAATATTGAGATTATCACCCGAAACTACTTTTTCTATTGTCAAGAAACCGACGTAACTAAAAATTAAAGTTGCGTCTTCTTTTACTTTAATACTATATTTTCCTTCGAAATCAGAAGAAACACCGTTGGAAGTTCCTTTTTCAACAATATTTACTCCCGGCAAAGGATTGCCTGTTTTGTCTTTTACAATACCCGTGACTTCTTTTTGGGCAAAGAGAAAAGCTGTATTCAGAAATAATAAAAATAATGCAATCTTTTTCATGGTTGATGTTTTTTTTTGGTTTGTTTTTCATTGTTTGTTTTTATAAAAATACAATTATTTAACAAAATATTAATAAAAAGTTTAAAAATTTTCTGACACCGCTTTAAAATTGTATTAAAGCACATTTTTACTTCACTCCCGAGGTATTAAATCTTATATTTGCAAAATTTTAAAGCCAAAAAATATCATTTTGGCAGAAACCAAAAAAATAAGTAGTTCGTAAAATATTAAGTTACAAGGATTAATGTTGTACATAAACATTAAAAGGCCGAATAAATAAATAGAAACAAACAGATGAAAGCAGGAATTGTAGGATTACCAAATGTTGGAAAATCAACATTATTTAATTGTTTATCTAATGCAAAAGCGCAAAGTGCGAACTTTCCGTTTTGTACAATCGAACCTAATATTGGTGTTGTAAACGTTCCGGATCCAAGAATCAACAAATTAGAAGAACTGGTAAAACCAGAGCGTGTTCAAATGGCAACTGTAGATATCGTAGATATTGCAGGTTTGGTAAAAGGAGCAAGTAAAGGAGAAGGTCTTGGAAACCAGTTTTTAGGAAACATTAGAGAGTGTAATGCTATCATTCACGTTTTACGTTGTTTTGACAATGATAATATTGTACACGTTGACGGAAACGTAAACCCAATTCGTGACAAAGAAACAATCGATATCGAGTTGCAGTTAAAAGATTTAGAAACAATAGAAAAACGTTTAGAAAAAGTAAAACGTGCTGCAAAAACCGGAAACAAAGAAGCGCAGACTGAAGAAGCTTTATTGAACAGAATTAGAGAAGCTTTATTACAGGCAAAATCGGCGAGAACAATTATTCCTCAGTCAAATGATGAAGAAGTTCTAATGGAAGGTTTTCAGTTAATTACTGCAAAACCGGTTTTGTATGTTTGTAATGTTGATGAAAGTTCTGCAGTAAGCGGAAACAAGTATGTAGATCAGGTTCGTGAATTAGTAAAAGATGAAGATGCTGAGGTTATTATCCTTTCAGTAGGAGCAGAGGCTGATATCACTGAATTAGAAAGCTATGAAGAGCGTCAGGTTTTCCTTGAAGACATGGGATTGACTGAGCCTGGAGCTTCCGTTTTAATTCGTGCAGCTTATAAACTGCTAAAACAACAAACTTACTTCACTGCTGGTGTAAAAGAAGTTCGTGCCTGGACCATCAACATTGGAGCAACTGCACCACAGGCAGCAGGAGTTATCCACACTGATTTTGAAAAAGGATTTATTCGTGCAGAGGTTATCTCTTATGATGATTACGTTCAATACGGTTCTGAGGCAAAAGCTAAAGAAGCAGGAAAATTCAAAGTTGAAGGAAAAGAATACGTAGTAAAAGATGGAGATGTAATGCACTTCCGTTTTAACGTGTAGATTTTTAGAGAATACTATAAAGAAGAAAGAGAATAGAGGAAACTGCTGGAGAGATTCAGCAGTTTTTTTATGTTTAAAATTAAACGCATTCAATGTCAGGCTGAGCGGAGTCGAAGCCCCGCAGGAAGCTCCATAAAGTATTGCCAATCTGTGGGTAGGCTTCGACTTCGCTCAGCCTGAAAATCTAAAAAAAATCTGCGTAAATCCGCTTTTTCGCAATAGTGAATCTGTAGAATCTGCGTACCATTTCGCAAAAAAAATAAAAACTAGTAAAACTTTGGCTCAAAAATTGGTTACAGAAAATCAACCAATAACTAAATCTAAAACCAATCAAAAATGCTAAAAAAAACTTTCAAATTTCTAGGCTGGACACTTTTCGGAATTTTCGCTTTCCTTGCGTTGTACATTTCATCAGTTCTTTTAATTTCAAAAATCACGGTCAATTCTGATATTGCTCAGGTCGAAGAACAAAATGCTGTTCCAATTTACATTCTCTCAAACGGCGTTCACACAGATATTGTAGTTCCCGTTAAAAATGAAATCAAAGACTGGCGAAACGAAATCCTGTTCGGCCAGACGCAATCAAAGGATTCTTTGATGAACTATATCGCTTTTGGCTGGGGAGATAAAGGTTTTTATCTTGATACGCCCGAATGGTCAGATTTAAAAGCAAGTACGGCCTTAAAAGCCGCATTTGGTGTAAGTTCGTCTGCAATGCATACCACATTTTTTAAACAATTAAAAGAAGGCGATGACTGCAAACGAATCCTGATTTCAAAAGAAAATTATCAAAATCTGGTAACTTATATTTCAGACAGCTTCAGTGATTCTCTTCATCCGCAATGGATTCAGGGTCACAGCTACGGAAAAAAAGATGCTTTCTATGAAGCAAAAGGCAGCTACAGTCTTTTTTATACCTGTAATACCTGGGCAAATAACGCATTAAAAGCCGCAAACCAAAAAGCAAGTTTATGGACGGTTTATGATAAAGGGATTTTTTGCCACTATAAATGATTTTCCTATGAAAAAGTCAATTTTAATTATAGCAGTAATAGTATCAATAATTTCTTGTAAAAAAGCAGATGCCTATGCTTGTGCTGATTGTGTGAATTTATATTTTGAAAATCCTCAACCAGATAAAGATTCTGAATTAGATCGTTTTCCAAATAAATTTAGAGGATTGTATATGAATAATGATTCGACTTTTATTAGAATTGAAGAAAGCAGAATCTTAAAAGAGTACTTTTATAAATTCAAAGTTCATAAGCTCACATTAGACTCAACAAAGTCGGAATATGATATCGTTGATGGAAAAATTGTAACAAAGGAAACGAAAGATAAATTTGATGTGTTTTCAAAAGGTGATTCAGTAGAATTAATTCAAAAACAGATTGATACTTTGTTTCGGTTTTCCCTTTATCAAAAAGCAAAACGAATTGATAGACAATTGATATTAAGTAGAAAAGATTCTATATTTTGGAATATTCAGTTTCTTTCAATTGAAAAAAACACATTAAAATTTAAGAACCTTTGTGAAAGAGAAGATCTTAAAAAACTTGATTCTGTTACTAAAGTAAAAGGTAAAATGTTGGACTCTACTTTTTATCTGATTAAACCAACAAGAAGCGAATTCAAAAAGATTTTAAAAATTAAAAATTTAGGATTCGATCAGGAATATAGAAAGGTTTCTAACTAAAGTTACATGGTAAAAATGTAAAATTCAATTAAAAATCAGGAATTAGGGATTTTTGATTATTGCTTAAATTTGAGTGAATATCAAAAAAAAATCGGTAAATGAATAATCAAAATTTTTTTTCGAAATCCTGGTATCTGCTAAAAAGAACGTTTTTAGAATTTATAGAAGATGACGCTATAAAATTAAGTGCTGCTTTATCGTATTATACTATTTTCGCATTACCGCCATTATTAATCATTATTATAACCATTTGTGGTTTCTTTTTTGGTGAAGAAGCTGTAACAGGGCAATTATACGGGCAAATAAATGAATTGGTAGGTAATGATGCTGCCAAACAAATCCAGGAAGCTATAAAGAATGTACAACTTTCTGATAGTAATGTTTTTGTAACTGTTTTTGGAGTTATTATGCTGCTTATAGGGGCTTCCGGAGTTTTTGCTGAAATTCATAGTTCCATTAATTATATCTGGGGATTGCGTGCGAAACCCAATAAAGGCCTTAAAAAGTTTGTACAAAACAGACTGATGTCGTTTTCTATGATAGTCTCAGTAGGTTTTCTGATGCTGGTTAGTTTAATGCTCAATGCTACTTTGGATATCTTGAACGCCAGATTAAAAATTTACTTTCCGGAAAGTACAGTATATCTGTTTTATGTCATTAACATCTTAATCGTTTTAGGAAGTATTACGCTTCTTTTTGCTATCATTTTCAGAACACTGCCTGATGGAAATATAAAATGGAAAGATGCTTTTATTGGTGCCGGATTTACTTCAATCCTGTTTATGATTGGTAAGTTTGCTATCGGATTTTATTTGGGAAGTTCAACCATTGCAACGGTCTATGGCGCAGCGGGATCTGTTATTATTATACTGGTATGGGTTTATTATTCGGCTATCATTTTATATTTTGGAGCTGAATTTACAAAAATCTATGCAAAAACTTTTGGAGGTAATATTTCTCCAAATGATTATTCTGTCGAAATTAAGAAGGAAATTTTAGAAATTCCTAAATAAAAAAACTGGGTGCATTTTTAACACCCAGTATATTCATTATAAAATTATTGATATCTTTTATCAGTAAGGGTTTTCATAAACGTTACCAAAGCAGATTCTTCTTTTTTATTCAATTTTAATTCATCAAAAGGAAGGGTTTGATTTTCTACTTCATAACCAAGACCTTGTCCACCTCCTTTATTGTAAAAAGAGACAACTTCTTCTAAAGTTTTAAAAACTCCGTTGTGCATGTAAGGAGCTGTAACTGCAATGTTTCTAACTGTCGGTGTTTTAAAAGCACCTTTTAGCTGAGGCATTTTATTATAAATGTAACGTCCTAAATCGGTACTTAATGATTTACCGGAAACTTCATTTGGCGTTCCAATTACTTCATGTTCTGTTTTAGAATAACTAGGGGGAACAGTTCCGTTGAATAATGGTGTGAAGTGACAAGTGGCGCATTTTGCTTTTCCCATAAAAAGATTCATTCCCTCAATTTCCTGATTGCTGAGACTTTTTTTATTTCCTCTCATATATTCATCAAATCTCGAATCAAATGAGTTTAAAGAACGTACATAACTCGCAATTGCGTTCTGAATTTGCCATTTTTCAGGTTTTGTGTTCTTTGGATAAGTCTTTTTAAAGAGCTTTATGTAATCTTTGTCCAATAAAATTTTAGCATGAATATTATCCATTGAACCATGCATTTCGTCTTTATTCTGAATTACATCTACACTTTGTTTTTCCAAATCCAGTTGGCGCATATCCCAAAACTGGGCATTTTGTAATGATGCATAAGTCAGTGTAGGTGTATTTCGGATTAAATTTGATCCGGTTAGCGAAAGATTTGTTCTTAAGCCATCTGTAAATGCTTTCTCAGGGTGATGGCAACTGGCACAGCTTCGATCGTTGTTTTTGGAAAGATTTTTGTCATAGAATAATTTTTCTCCTAAAATAGCTTTATCTGTAGAGAAATTGTAATCTTCTGAAAGGACAAATGCATTCACATCAAAAGCATCCTTGTCAAACAAAGTCCCAATATTGGATTTTAACACACTGCTTTTTTTGACATTTTTAATGTTTTCTTCTTTCTGAAAACTTTTAATTTTTTTTGAAATGGGATTTAAGTATTCTGTTATAAAAAAAGCTCTGTTGAAAGCATTGAAATTATTATTCTCTTTACAATAATTATTGGCTTTAAGTGCTGTTTTTTTTATGTCTGCCAGAGATTTACTGTTAGCATTTATTTTTTCGAGTGATTCCGGAATTACAATTAAACTTTGACCCGCTTCCGGGATTGAAGATTGTAAAATGGGACTGTCAAATCCTGTAATTCCTAAAGCAATGATTCTGAAGATATTTTGCTCAATAGCATCTAAAACGTAATTGTCGCTGATTGCAATAACTTCAAAAGTACTGGTGAGCAGCTTGATATTTGATTGAAATATATTTAATTCCCGAATCAGGTTTTCTTTATCTTCGGTTTTATATTCAGGATAGATCATTTCTTCCATCACCTGAAAACCATGCGGTTCAAAAAATCTGTTTTCTTCAAGTTCCATTTCATCTAATGCCGGACCGTTCATAAATCGGGCCGTTTCAGGAATAAAATATTCAATTGCCCATTCGACTTTTTTATAAGCCATTCTGGATTTTTTAAATTGTTCTAAAATTTCTTTTTGGGATGAATTATTTGTTGCAAGCTTTTTAAACTGCAAAATTTCATTATTTAATTTCGTCAGATCAATTAATAAATCCTGCTTAATTGAAGGTTTTGAAACCTCATTTTTTTTACATGAAAATAACAGACAAAGTGTTATAATTAGAAAAGTTAAGTGCTTTAATTTCATAATGGTATTGTAATAGAAACAACCCTTATCACAAAAATAAGAGTTGTTTTATATAAATTAGAAGAAGCTGTTATCGTTGAACGTTTCGGATAATTACAGTTTGTCCACCTTCTTTATTTGTGCTCACTCCTGAACCATCTGCATTTTTGAATGCATCATTTTGCCATGTATGAGGATGAATATTTAACGTGAAAGTATTCGGGATACCAATAACATCAGATATATCTTCCATTGCACCATATTCCCAGCTTCCAAATCTCATTTCACCAGATTGATTGTATGTGCTATTCCAGTAAGTATCATTTCTTTTGTGGTTCATGTTTAACCAAGGTTTATTGGTTTTTTTAGCAATATTATATTGCCAGATATAGGAATCATGTTTTGCATTACCATAATAGCTGTCCCCATCTTCCTGAATATAAACGTAGTTTTCTGTTACACAAAGGTTATCAGGATTGATAACACCAGTTCCAGGTGTAGAATCTCCTTCAACAACTAATTCAAGTTTTCCTTTTAATGGATCTTTTGCATCCAATACTAATTTATATACTCTTCCCCACATTGTGTAACCTTCTACAGGATCAGTGCCATTTGAAGATTGTCCAGTAGCGGTAAAATAAACTTCTCTGTTGTTTTTTGCTGATCCTTTTCTGTAATCAATGTCTTCAACTCTTGAGAAACGTATTGCTTTTAAATTATTTACCGTTGTATTAATTTCAGCTCCTGTAATGTTTTTGGCATTCGGAATTTCAACAAATGATACATCGAAAGAATTTCCGATAGTCATAGTAGTCTCTACCTGAATGTCATCATTTCTTTTTAAGGCGTATAATTTTCCGTTATTTAAATCTCCTACAGTAGAAACATACATAATTACCTGACCGGCACTTGCATGAGAAGTAGCGTAAGATTGATCTTCTCCCATTATAATGACAGTTTTACCAGGATATGCTTTTTTGGTTAGCGGAACAGCGTTTTCCATACTTGCTTTTCCTAAGGCAGGTAAAACCCTGTCTTTTCTGTTTTTATCTGTTGCTGGTGCAAGTGGGTTGATACCGTGAACCATACTTTCCTGTCCGCTTTCTCCTGCGGTTAAAAAGATAGGGCCAAAGCCATGAATTTCAGGTGTAGCCAAAGTTGCAGAACAAAGTCTCGTTTGTCCTCCAACAGCATCAACGATATAATCTCCTTTTACAGGTTTTAAAGTTTTGTCAAAATAAACTCTTGATACAGATTGTATGATTTCATGGTTAGTAATCATTACAAAACCATCACCGCTCGGATCTTTCATAAAACCGGCTCCATCGGGCTGCCCAGCATAAATAAATGAAGGACTCTCCGGTAATACGTCTGTTGTTGAGATTAAAGTTGAAATTTCTAAATTTTCGAAGCCTGGCTGGGCAAATACAAAAGCGGGAATATTTGATTTAGTAGTAAAATCAATTTCTTCATTTATTTTATTGCTGTCATTATCATCATTCTGACAACTAATTACAGAAAACCCTGTAATTCCAAGTAATGCAATGGATCTTAAAAATTTAAATTTCATAACTGTTTTTTTGTTTTTTTGATTGAAGCAAAGCTATCTCCGAAAAACAAAATGTATGTTATGTTAAATTTTTCTTATTGCTAATAAATGATAAGAGATATATTATGAAATAGTTAAAATGTCCAAATAAATGTAAATTTAAGTTTCATAAAATATCTTAATTATTTAAAAAGCTGATTTAGAGAAACCTCTTTTTTCTCCCTCAGCTTTTTTATAATTTTTAAAAAAGCGATGGCTGTAATATAAGCATCTCCCAATGCGGTGTGCCGGTCTTTTTTTGAAATATCAAATTTATCTGCCAGATCATCTAATGAGTAATGGTCTTTTCTTTCAAAGAGATGAGATTTTATTAAGGTTTTTTTATACAAAACTCCGGTATCAAGTGCTTTGTTTTTTAACTCTGGATAACCATTTCTTTCAAGCGCTTTATTAATCATTGTGATATCAAAATAAGCATGATGTGCAATAATAATGGCATCTCCCAAATAGACTAAAAACTGTTCCAAAGCTTCTAATTCTGAAGGGCGTTTTACAACAAAATCTTTCAAAATACCATGAATCTGGGCAGTCGACTCATCATAATGATCCTGTTCTATATAAACTTCAAAACTGTCCTGAACTGAAATAGTGCCATTTTGCAATACGAGTGCTCCAATACATAAAATGCGGTCGTTTGTAAAATCAAAACCAGTCGTTTCAGTATCGAGAACGACAAAACGTGTTTCTTCAATAGTTACGTTTTCATCGAAAAAATTTTCTTCTTCCTTCTGCCAAAAATTAAATAGACTCATTCTTATACAATATTAGAAACATTAAAACGTACCGAAATTAATTCCTGAAGCTCCTTGATAGTTTTAAAAGTCCTTTTCAGTTTTATTTTTTCCATTTTCGAAAGGGATTCCAAAGCAATAAACTGCCCTGAATCATGATGTAAAAGCCCTTGTTTGGTCCTGAATTTCAATAAAGCCTTAAATGAATAAGAGCACGATAAATAAAGTTCGCTGTTTTGAGGTTCCAGTTCAGCCAGTTTTTCAAAACGTTCCGCTGTGTTGCTGATAGATTTTACCGAGTGCGATAGAATTAGAACCCTTGCAGCATCTGTCAGAGGCATTAAGGCTCTTCTTTTAATATCGAACTGATCTTTGTTGGCACCATCCTGTTCCACTAAAAATTGTCTGAAAAATCCGGTAGGAGATGGACTCTGCAAAGCACCACTCACCAAATGAACATAAAAAATAGGATTGGCTTTTACATTTTCAAAAATCGAATCGGATAATTGATCTACAATTTCACGATTGCCATATTTTACGCTATAATCAAAAAAGATAAAAGACAAAAGAACCTCATTCTTACCCGGATTTTTAATCCAGTACGCGACCTGATCCTTCCATTCGTTCAGACTCATACACCATTTTGGATTAGAGGCCATCATTTCTGCAGGGCAATATTCGTAACCAATAGTAAAAAGCCCTTTGTTGATGTACGTGGCCAGTTTTAGAAAATAGGCTTTTGTTTCATCCTTAAAAACTTCGGAAACGTTTTCATATACAATCGCATTATCCTGATCGGTATGTAGCATTTGCTCGTCACGTCCCTGGCTTCCGAGTGCAAGCCATGTAAATTTCACAGGGGGAGGCGTATTCATTTTTTCCAGTGAAATATCTATGACACGGGTTACGCAGGCATCATTTAATTCGGTTATGATTTTAGTAATCAGTGTCATCGGGATATTCTGGTCTAGATATCCCTGCAATAACTGCATGATTCTGGCTCTGATTGGCTTGATTTCCTTAACTTTTGTGGTTCTTTTTAATGCTTTGATCAAAACTGCCGGATTATTTCCCAGCGAAACCATAAGGTCGTGTTTAGACAAAATACCAACCGCTTTTGTATTAACAGTTCCGTCTTTGGTTAGACACAAATAGCTTATATTACTTTTAATCATCGCCATTTGAGCCTCGGTAACCGTCATTTTTTTGGAATACGTAATGACAGGAGACGTCATAATCGTTTCGGCTGTTGTCGTAATAGGGTAGTCGCCTGAAACAATTTTGTTACGCAAATCTTTATCCGTAATAATTCCGATTGGGAGCATCTCATCTACAATTAATATCGCTCCGACTTTTTTCTTGGTCAGTATTTTAGCAATTTCTTTTGCCGTGGTTGATGGTCCGCAGGTAACAATCTTTTTTGAAAATTTTATCGGCTGTAAGTCAAATATTTCTTTGTCGGTATTCTGTTCATGCTGCGCAATCACTTCACCGTACAAATTGTTTTTATGGACTTCTGAATAAGGATTTTTAGTATTCGAAGCATAACTTTCGATCAGGAAATTTCCAATCGCCTTATTTTCTAAAGCATAGGGCTTAAAAACGGCAATAGGTATGGCATACAGGATACTTTCTTCATAAGTACTGGCTTCCATAACATAATTTTCCTGTGCCAAAAGTGGTCTTAATCCAAAAATATCACCTTCATCACACATGTCAAGGGTTTTTTGATTCTTTTTAAGGGCAACCGCCCCTTTATGCACCACATAAAAAGAGTCATGTGTCTTTTCATTTTGAGTAAAAATCACTGAATCTTTTTCTTTATATATGATGGAAATCTGTTCGGATAATTTTTCAAGGTCTTTTTGATGCAGCAGATTAAAAGGAGGGAAGTGCTTCAAAAAATCGGCAACTCTATGCGAAATGGTATTTTTCATATTGGATTACGTTCTGAATTTAGAATTAGAAAACAGTATTGTAAAAGAAACAAATTTCAGTATCTATTCAAACTATATTTTTTGAAAAATCAGGTTTATTTGTGAAACAAAAAAGTTCCGCAAAGGGAACTTTTAAATTTAGACTTATGCTTTTTTCTTTCGGATTCGCATATTGATAAATTCAACAGCCAGAGAAAAAGTAATGGCAAAATACAAATAGCCTTTCGGAATAGCTCCAATGTGTTCACCAATCAGGGTTGCATTAGACAAATGCATACTCTCAGTAATTAGCATAAAACCAATTAGTATCAAAAATGAAAGTCCTAATATTTGTATTGATGGATTTTTATTAACGAAATTACCAACCGGAACGGCAAATAGCATCATAACAACTACCGAAATAATAACTGCTGTAATCATGATAGTCAGGGCACCTTCAACACCATTGGTCATGCCTACAGCGGTTAAAATGGAGTCAACGGAGAAAATTAAATCGATTAACAGGATTTGTACAATAACATTCGAAAAAGATTTCTTTGCAGCAGATTGGATGTTCTGTTCTTCTTCTCCTTTATGATCTACTTTTTCACTGATTTCTTTGGTACTTTTATATATCAGGAACAATCCTCCTAAAAATAAGATAATTGCCTGTCCGGTAAAATTAGCTTCGAGCCAGCCCCAGTGAATACTGAATACTGTAGCTTTCATGGCAATCAAATACGAGATTCCCAATAGCAACACAATTCGCATAAACATAGCCAGAAACAAACCAATCCGGGTTGCTTTTTTCCGGTCCTGCTCAGGGAGTTTTCCTGTAACGATTGAAATAAAGATGATGTTGTCAATTCCCAGAACAATTTCCAGAAATGTCAGGGTTAGTAATGCAATCCAGGCATCCGGGTTTAAAAATACTTCCATGTAAATTTTAATTTACATTCAAATTACTATTTTTTATTCGATTTTAAAAACTTTTCCGTGCTGTTTTTCTTCAGAGCCCACCATTCCAAATTCAAAAGTATACGAATCTTTCGAGGTTGTTAGTATTTTCATGCTGATTGCTTTTTCCTCTGCCATGTTTTTCGGATGTTTTTTCTGCAAAACATATTCGCAGTCACTTACCCAGCGTATGGTTGAGGTGTCGGTTTTGCCTTCAAAAGTTTCAATTTCAATACTGTCTTTGCGTTCAAAAATCGTTGTTTTTTTTACGCCGTTTACTTCAAATTCAAATTTAAATTTACCGTTTTTGAAATCTTTGCAGTTGTGCTCTGCGTTATAACACGATACCAAAGCCAGTATTGGGAATAAGAATATAATTTTTTTCATTTAAATAAGTGTTTTTTAAGGAGCTGATTCCTGCTGTCCGCTATATCTTTTGCGGCTCCCGATAGCTATCGGGATGCCACAAAAGGATGCCGCTTCCATCAGGGCTAGGGCAGTCGTTTTCATCAGGTAGAATTTTAAAAGTGAGAACTAATTATTTCAGTCTGTTTAATTCATCATCAGTAAAATTTTTAATTTCTTTTTCTTTGGCAAATTTTTCAGCGTTGTAATTCCCTGATTTATTTTTCGGAATCGATAAGCTGTTCCAGGAGCTGTTTTTCAACTGTTTCGCATAAAAAACAATCTGCCCGATATGATACGGATAATGCCCCAATTGTCGATTAATAGCTTCAATAACCGTATGTCCTTCATTCCGAATATAAATTATATCTGAAAGCTGTTCCGGTTTTAAATTGTTTAAAGCGTCAAAAAAGATATTCCATCCTTTATTCCATATTTCCAGAACTTCTTCTTTTGACTGTAAATCATTTTCGAACTCGGCATCGCGATTGCGCCATTCTTTTTCACCGTCAGAAGTTAAAAAGTCTGTCCATCGTGACAGCATATTTCCCGAAATATGTTTGATTATAGTCGCAATACTGTTGGTATCTTCGTTTAAAGCAATAAAAAGCTGTTCAGGTTCTAATTGATCGATTGACTTTTCGCCCAGCATTTTATAATACAAAAACTGCTTTTTAACGCTTTCCAGATAAGATTCGTTTGTTTCCATAATTATACAATTTTAATATCATATTTATCCAAAAGTCCCGTAATTCCCTGAGTCGAAAATTGTGCTTTTTTCATCGGGTTAAATTCGGGATCGATTTTATAATTGTAAGCCGTTCTAAAATCAACTGCGGCCAGTTGCGTATCATTAAAAATAGCGCCATCCAAATCACAATTATCAAAAACCGAACTAGTTAAATTAGTTCCTATAAAAGTAACTTCTCTAACAGAACAATTGATAAACTTGGTTTTAGGCATTTTTTTATTCGAAAAAATAGCATAATCTATGGTGCTTTCTTCAAAATAAACCTGGAATAAAAAGTCGTCACATTCATTAAACGCAATTCCTAAAAGTTTACAGTTCTTGAAAGTCACATTCTTTAAACTCGTTCCGGCCAGACTTGTCATCGACAAATTACAGTCGATAAACTCGCAGTCTAAAAAAGTAT
This sequence comes from Flavobacterium chungangense LMG 26729, assembly GCF_000735715.2. Classification (NCBI taxonomy): domain Bacteria; kingdom Pseudomonadati; phylum Bacteroidota; class Flavobacteriia; order Flavobacteriales; family Flavobacteriaceae; genus Flavobacterium; species Flavobacterium chungangense. Next base: position 201,865 of record NZ_JASY01000003.1, on the reverse strand, counting down.
TGTAAGCGAAATTACTGTTGGAAAAATCACAGTTTTTAAAAACACAATCCTCAAACTCACGGTTGTTTATTTTCTTGTCAATATAAATTACTTTTTCAAATGTTTTCTGAATGTGAATTAGACTTTCCATGAATGTTTTTTGGTTTTTCGAGCGTTATGACGAACCCGCAGAATGAAGATTGAATCTTGTGTTGTTTGATATGAAACACTATAATCATAAACAGAAAAAACTCTAAAAGTACCGTCGTTATTAACTTTTTGCTTGTCGAGCTTATAGATTTCAGGTTGTGTTTTTAGTATATCGGTACTGTCAAAAATTGTATTAACTACTTTATCAGCAATCGTAATGGATTTACTTTCAAAAAAAATGTAAAAATGAATGTCTTCTAATTGATCTAAAGCATCGCTCGACCAAATTATTTTCTTCCCCATTTTTTTGCAATTTCTTTTGCCTGATCTTCAGTATAAAAGTTACCTTTTTTGATACTATCTAAAGCGTTGTCAATATCAATATTATATGAAGCATCTGACTCAATATCAGAATTGTTGACTGATTGTAAAAGGCTTTTTAGTTTTTGTACAAAAGAAGGATCTTTAACTTTATCAATTTCCTGATGGATCCAGTTTATTTCGGCCTTAATATCCATAAATATTTAATTTTAGTAAAGATACAAATTAGTCATTAAACAAACCTTTCATAATAATTTTCAATCCGTAAAAAATTAAAAACATAGCACTCAGACAGGCCACAATCCCAATTCCTAATACCAGATAATGCCAGGCGGTGTGCTGGTTCATAAAGGCGTTATAAATCAATGATGGACCTATAAATAACAAAGGCAATGAACCTGATAAATATTTAATTCCTTTTCCTAATAATTCTTTATTTGTTGCCATTTTTTTTGTTTCAGGTTTGAAAAGTTTCAGGTTACAAGTTTAAGCTTTGTAGTTAAGTAGCAGCATCTCACATTTAACCGAAAACTTTTTACTTATTATAATTATCAACAGCATTTCTAACGCTGCCGTATTTCTTTAATAATTCTGAAGCTTCTTCATACGAAACAGGAATTTCTCCCATAATCATTTTTACGCCGCGGTCAACCAGTTTAATATTGCTCAACTGCATGTCTACCATCTTGTTTCCTTTTACTTTTCCAAGCTGAATCATCGAAGCAGTTGAAATCATGTTTAAAACCAGTTTCTGGGCGGTTCCTGCTTTCATTCTGGAACTTCCGGTTACAAATTCCGGCCCAACAACTACTTCAACAGGGAATTTGGCTGTAAGTGCCAAAGGACTTCCCGCATTGCAGGTAATACAGCCTGTAGCAATATTATTTTCGTTACAGGTTTCTAAGCCTCCAATAACATAAGGAGTAGTCCCTGAAGCAGCAATTCCAATAACGATATCATTTGAGTTGATGTTGTGTGCCTGCAGGTCAATCCAGGCTTGTGTTGCATTATCTTCGGCATTTTCTACGGCACGACGGATTGCTGTGTCACCACCCGCAATGATTCCGTTTACCAAGTCAAACGGAACTCCAAAAGTAGGAGGGCATTCAGAAGCATCTACAACACCCAAACGTCCGGATGTTCCGGCTCCGATGTAAAAAATACGCCCGCCCAATTTTAAATTTGCAACAGTCTGCGCAACTAAAGCTTCGATTTGCGGTAACGCTTTTTCGACAGCATTGGGTACAGTTTTGTCTTCGTTATTAATATTAGTCAGTAGTTCATGAACTGACATTTTCTCTAAATGCTCGTATTTTGAAGATTGTTCGGTTGTTTTTGTAAACGTCATTGTGTTTTTTAATATCAAAGTTGCAAGTCTCAAAGTTACAAAGATTTTTGTTTCTTTTGGGAAGATTTTGCCTGATTTACGGTTGCGTGAGGGATAGGAGGAAGCTACCGAAGTAGCCCGGATAGCCCGACCATATTTGCGAAAGGCGCACATAAGCGGTTTGATAAGCAGCGCCTTTTGTGAATGTGGGCACGCCCTAATTATAATAGAAATGCAAGTAAAATTCCCAGAACAATCATCGAAACTTTGGCAACATTAAATTTATGTCCTTCGCTGCTTTCGAAAATAATGGTCGACGAAATATGGAATAATATTCCGATTACGATTGCGGTTATTTCGGTGTAATATTCGTTTAATATAGGTAAAAAATCAGAAGCTACAGTTCCCAAAGGAGTCATGACAGCAAAAGTCAACATGAAAGTAAAAATGGCTTTTTTGTTTAAATCGGCATTGATGAAAAATGTCGTTAAAATCACGGCAATTGGCAAATGGTGAATCGCAATTCCGATAGCCAGACCATGATGATGACTTACCGGAAAACCTTCTAAAAAGGCATGAATACAAAGACTTATGAAAAGCAACCATGGAATCTGTGACATTTTTGCATGCCCGTGAACATGTCCATGTTCTGCACCTTTGGAGAAAAATTCCAGAATGATCTGAAATAAAATTCCGATCATAATAAACACACCGATGTTGTGATTATGCGATTCGTAAACTTCCGGCAAGAGATGCATTACAGTTAAGGATAACAAAAATGAACCACTAAATGCCAGCAATAATTTTAGATTGGTCTTGTTTTTTGGTTTTAAAAATAAAGCCACAATATAGCCCAGAAGTACAGAGAATAAGGGTAATAGATAATTCATTTTTTGTTTAATCGTTTTTTGTTTAATTGTTTAATCAGTTGTTGTTAAGCTGTTTAATGATGAAACAAATTAACGGTTAAACGATTAAACCTATTTAAAAATCATGATTAATCGTTCGCTTTCGGTTTTGTGGAATTTTTTGAGCTTATAATCGCCGAAAATATCTAAGAGATAAATACCGGCTTCATCCATTAAATCCTGAAAATCTTTCAATGTTAGCGCTTTTACTTTTTCTGTAAAATGGAATTTTTTCCCCTGATCTTCAAAATCAATTTCCTTAAAAATATGTCCGTCTTCTACATATCTTTTGATATTGAAATCAATTCCGTCCACTGTTTTTACTTCTTCGGGAACAAGGGTTTCGATAACCTGATTTACGTTCATAAAATCAATTACGGCAAAACCATATTCGGACAAACTTTCTTTGATAGCTTTTAAAGTGGTTAAGTTATCATCATCACTTTCAAAATAACCAAAACTGGTAAACAGATTGAAAATAGCATCGAATTTGTCTTCAAAGGGCTCACGCATATCGTGTACCTTAAAGTGCAGGGTTTCGTTGCTGTTTTTGCTGGCTTCTGCAATACTGTTTTCAGATAAATCTGCTCCTAAGACAGTATAACCAAGCTGATTCAAATAGATAGAATGACGTCCTTTTCCACAGGCTAAATCCAATACTTTTGCTTTTTCAGGCAAGTTTAGGTAATGTGTAAGGTTGTCCATGAAAATCTGAGCTTCTCTGTAATTTCTATCTTTATACAAAATATGATAATACGGAGTATCAAACCATGATGTAAACCAATTTTCGATGTTACGATCCTGATTAGGTGTTGATGAGTTAGGCGCTTCAGACATTTATTCTATTTCAATTAATTCAAAGTCCGGCAAATTTAGTGTATTTTTGCCGAAAAATAACTATTTCGTGGCGATACCTGAATAATCAGATAGGCGTATGCGATCGGAGTTTTTTTTAAACAAAAATAAAGATGGAAGAAAATTTTAGAATGATTGCCAAATGTTTTTTTGGTTTCGAAGAAATATTAGAAAAAGAATTGCGGGATCTTGGTGCCCAGGATGTTGAAAAAGGGGTAAGAATGGTAAGTTTTAAAGGTGATAAAGGGTTTATGTACAAAGCCAATTTGTCACTTAGAACAGCCCTTAAAGTTTTAAAACCAATTTACTCGTTTAGGGCAAACAATGAGCAGGCATTGTACAAAGGAATTTCAGGTATAAACTGGTCTAAATTGCTGAATGCCAATCAGACTTTTGTAATTGACGCTACGGTTCATTCTACTTATTTTAACCATTCTGAGTTTGTTTCTCAAAAGTGTAAAGATGCCATTGTAGATCAGTTTAGGGAAAGAACAGGGCAACGCCCCAGTATTGATAAAGCTTTTCCGGATTTAAGAATCAATGTTCATATTGACAAAGATCAGGTTTCAGTAGCTTTGGATACTTCAGGAAACTCTCTGCATCAGCGTGGATACAGAACAGCTACAAATATTGCTCCTATTAACGAAGTTTTGGCAGCAGGAATCCTTTTGTTGTCAGGCTGGGATGGACAAAGTCACTTTTTGGATCCTATGTGCGGTTCGGGAACATTTTTGGCAGAGGCTGCTATGATTGCCTGTAACGTTCCGGCAAATATCAACAGAAAAGAGTTTGCTTTTGAAAAATGGAAAGACTGGGACAATGATTTATTCGATAGAATCGTTGACAGCCTGATGAAAAAAACAAGGGAATTTCATTATACAATTAAAGGTTTTGATAAAGCGCCAAGTGCTGTAAGCAAAGCCAAAGACAATATCAGAAATGCGAATCTTGAAGATTATGTGACGATTTCTGAAGATAACTTTTTTGATACTGAAAAAGCCGTAGAAGGAAAACTTCATGTTGTATTCAATCCTCCTTATGATGAGCGTCTGGATATTCACATGGAAGAATTTTACAAAAATATAGGTGATACTTTAAAGAAAAATTATCCGGGGACTAATGCCTGGTTTATTACCGCAAATCTGGAAGCCTTAAAGTTTGTAGGATTAAAGCCTTCCCGAAAAATTAAACTTTTTAACGCAAGTCTTGAGGCACGCTTAGTAAAATACGAAATGTACGAAGGAAGTAAGAGAACGAAGTTTCAGGTTAACGAATAGTAACAAAAGAGCCAAAAGTTTTAAAGATCGACAGAGAAAAAACTTTGTAACTTTGAGTCTTTTGTGACTCTGAACCTTAAAAAAGAAAAAAATGACAAAACTACAAGTAAGGGCATTTCTATATCAATTGGGATGTTTCGCAATTTTATTTATTTTAGGAAGATTTATTATTGCAGAATACAGTGGATTAACCGGAATCTGGATTCCACTCACAGCTTTTATTGTGGCAACTTTAATTGCTCCACAATTTAAAGCAGTGAACACTAAAGATGGTGAAAAACTTTTTGTAAAATGGATTTTTATAAAAGGAATTAAAGAAATTGGATAGTTAAAAATCATTTTTATGAAGATAATTGGACTTATAGGAGGTATTAGCTGGGTTTCGACAGCAGATTATTACAAACTTATAAATGAAGGGATAAATAAAAAAATGGGAGGGCTCAACTTTTCAGAGTGTTTGATTTATTCGTTCAATTATGCCGAAATAAAAAAGAATAATGATGCTAATAATTGGGATTCTACTTTTGAAATGCTTTTAAAAGCCTGCGAATTTTTAAAATCTGGTGGAGCTGAAGCAATTCTTCTGTGTGCAAATACGATGCATTTTATTGCTGACCGACTCGAGGAAGCAATTGATTTACCAATTATTCATATTGCAACTGTAACTGCTGTTGAAATCCAGAAACAAGAAATTAAAAAAATAGGTTTATTAGGAACTAAGTTTACAATGGAACTGGATTTTTTTAAAGATAAGCTTGCCATGAAAGGAGTTGAGGTAATAATCCCGAAAAGTCAGGAAGAAAGGGATTTTATTCACACTACAATTTTCGAAGATTTAGGAAGAGGAGTTGTTACTTCGGAAACGAAAAAACGTTATCTGGAAATAGCAAATCAATTAATAAAAGAAGGAGCAGAAGGTATTATTTTGGGTTGTACGGAAATTCCGCTTGTGATTAAACCCGAGGATCTTTCTGTACCGGTTTTTGATACAGCTTTGATACATTCAAATGCGGCAATAGATTTTCAATTGTCTTAAATATAATTTTTAAAAAGCCCCAAATTCATTATTTGATTAGTGAATTTGGGGCTTTTTTTGTTTAAAAGAAATTATTTTTTAGAAGCTTTTTTTTCTATTTCCGGAATTGTTACTTTCTTTTTATAAAGAGGAATAAAATAAGAAACCGTATAATTAAATCCTACTCCAAAATTTCCATCATAGGTTCTGTTAAAACCCGGAATATAAAGGTTCTCAAAATTTCCAGGTTCTTTATTGGCTAAAAGCATTTTTAACTGAAAACCAAATCCTACGAACACATTATTAAAAACTTTAGCTTTCATTCCAAGGGCAACTTCTGCCCAGGCGGCAGTTAAACCAGTATATTTTGTGCCATCAGTAATGGGTGGGATTTGTCCCCAATATTGATCTGAATTGTAAATTTTGTAACTGTTTAACTGCTGGCTAAAAGTGCTAAAACCTGCACGCAAACCTATCGTTATAAGATTTTCCATGTCCAGCCAGTTATTGTATAAATTGTAGTCGAAACCTCCTTTTAAGTAAGTTCCGGTTGCTGTTGAATTCAGTCTGTCATCATCAGTGGTTTTATCCTCTATACCAAGTTCAGCTGCTATGTAATATTTTTTGGTAAGGCGAAAATCACCCACAAATTCTACTCCCTTATAATCCTTATCATAAAAACCACGGGTTAGTTTGTATAAATCTACACCCACACGTAAACCATAACGATCTTTTTTTACAGGAATGCTGTCAGCTATAGATTTTGTAGCAACCTTAGGTGTTTTGGATTTTGGTTTTTCCTGATTGATTTCTTTTTTTATTGTATCCGCAGGTGTTTCCTGTGACTGAACAAAAAACACTGTAAACAATAAACAGATACTAAAAAAATACTTTGACATGTGTTTCATTTTCAAATTCAATGTTAGGATTAAATACTCGAACATCCTGCATCCAAATACCATCATTACCAGAATCAGTTCTTACAAACGGAGTTTGTGTGTCTAATCTGTAAATTGTTTTAAAACCACAGGCTCTGGAAACATATACATTTTGTCTGCTATAATTAAACGTTATCTCATCAGTATTAGTCAGTCCGGGATTAGATTCGTCTGAATTTAAAATGAAGGAAAAAGTGGCGGCATCTTCATTCGTTTTTAAAGGTATAGCAATTGAATCACCGCTTGTGAGGTATTTTGTTGTCTCAGTTCCACTTTCGTTAAAGATAATACCTTCATCTTGACCCTTGCCCATTACTTTCAAGAGTGTTACACTTTTCTTTACTGAAGGAGTTGTAATATCGTAAAAAGAAATAATTAGTCTGGGAGTTGTTGGTGTATTGGCATCACAAATATCATCTTTCTCGCAGCTTGATAATCCAAAAGTAAAGATTAATAAAAAATACAGAATTTTTTTCATTTATAATTGTATTATCTAAGTTCTAAAAGTACAACATTTTCAACATGATGCGTTTGTGGAAACATATCAACGGGGCGAACACGGGTAACTTTATATTTTTCATCCATTAAAGCCAAATCTCTTGCTTGTGTTGCTGAGTTACAGCTTACATAAACTACTTTTTCAGGAGCAATTTTCAAAATTTGATCAATAACGTCCTTATGCATTCCATCTCTTGGCGGATCGGTAATGATAACATCAGGCTTGCCGTGCTGTGCAATAAAGGCTTCGTTGAAAACAACTTTCATATCCCCAACAAAAAACTCACAATTCGTAATATTATTGCGTTCGGCATTTGCTTTAGCATCTAAAATAGCTTCAGGCACACTTTCTACACCAATTACTTTTTTAGCTTTTTTAGAAACGAATTGTGCAATAGTTCCGGTTCCGGTATATAAATCATATACGGTTTCATTACCAGAAAGTCCTGCAAAATCACGTGTTATTTTGTATAATTCATATGCCTGATCAGAGTTGGTCTGGTAAAATGATTTGGCATTAATACTAAACTTTAAGCCTTCCATTTCTTCCAGAATATAATCTCTTCCTTTATATAACTTAATGTTTTGATCGTAAATAGTATCATTTGCTTTTGAATTAACTACATACTGCAATGATGTAATTTGTGGAAATTTAGCGTAAAGATGATCTAAAAGCAATTCACGACTGGCTTTGTCATTTTCGAAAAACTGAATCAAAACCATAATTTCACCTGTTGAAGCTGTACGAATCATAAACGTTCTTAATAAACCCGAATGTTCTCTGGGATTAAAGAAAGCTAAATTATTTTCGTTTGCAAAAGCTCTGATTTCATTACGAATTGCATTTGAAGGGTCTTCCTGTAAATGACATTTATTAATATCCAGTATTTTGTCCCACATTTTTGGAATATGAAATCCCAATGCATTTCTGTTTCCTAAATCTTCAGTACTTTCAATTTCTTTTTCAGTTAACCAACGGCTGTTTGAAAAAGAAAATTCCATTTTATTTCTATAGAAAAACTGTTTTTCTGAACCTAAAATGTCTTCAAATTCAGGTAATTCAATTTTACCAATTCTTTGCAGATGGTTTTTTACTTCATTTTGTTTGTAATAAAGCTGCTGGCTGTATTTCATGTTTTGCCATTTACATCCGCCACAAACACCAAAATGTTCACAAATTGGATCTATACGGTGCTCTGATAATTCGTGAAATTTAACGGCCTTTCCTTCGTAATAAGCTTTACGTTTTTTAAAAGTCTGCACATCCACTACATCGCCCGGAACTACATTCGGAATAAAGATTACTTTTCCGTCAGGAGCTTTTGCAACTGATACACCTTTTGCGCCTGCATCAAGAACTTGTATTTGATGAAAGACGACTTTGTCTGTATTTTTTCTTCCCATAGCGCAAAAATAAGGGTTTGTAAACTTTTATAAATTTAATTTTTAAAATATTTTATCAAATTCTATATTTTACATCTTTTAATTAGCTTTAAAAGCTAACTTTGTTCTGTCAAATACTTCGATAGCCCCATTTATAATCTAAGTTATTGTTACTTTTATGAAGCTGTATCATAATCTTTCGAAAATTAAATTTTTAAAAAAAAGTTATGCATTCAAATTTCTGTTTGTTGCTTTTATAGGTATTCATATTCCTTTAATCGGGATTTTATTTTTTGTTCTTTATTTTAATACTTCGATTTCACCCACATCTGTTTTAGTATTTTCCTTAATCATGACTTTGCTGGCAACAGCAATTACGCTTTTGGTTTTAAATCAATTGATAAAGCCCATTTTTTTAGCTTCGAAAGCATTGGATGATTATAGAAATGAGAGAAAATTATCTGTTTTGCCAACAGAATATAATGATGAAGCCGGTTTGTTGATGAGTAATATTCAGGAATCTATTTTCGAATCTGAAACTTTTATTAATGAAAAACAGGATCTAATTTATATGCTTTCACACGATTTGAAAAATTTTGCAGGAAATCCTCAGGGTCTGGCAAAGCTTATTTTAGATGAAAAGCCATCTGATTCTATTAAGGATTTAGCTAATTTAATCTGCGAATCAACGGATCTGCAGTTTCGTTATATTGAAAATTTTATTAAATTATTGAAAGAGCAGGATCAGGTTGTAAAAATAAATCAGGAAACCAGAATAATTATATTTCCAAATATATTGGCTTTTATCAACGAGCAAGTGGAGCAGCGGCTTATTGATAAAAATATAAGCCTTAATGTAAGTATCGAAACAGAAGAAGCACAACTTAAAATAGATGAAGGATTATTAGTACAGGTTATAATTAACTTAATTAGTAACGCTGTTAAGTTCTCTTATTTTGACAGTGAAATTAAACTTAGGATTTTTACTGAAAATGATAGTCTGATTATAACAGTTTCTGATACAGGTATTGGTTTCAATGAGCTTCAAATAGATGAGCTGTTTAAAAAATTCACTAAAATGGGCCGATTAGGAACAGCTAATGAATCTTCAACCGGAATTGGTTTGTATTTGTGTAAAAAAATCATCGAAAGAAGTAAAGGTCAATTAACGGCTTCAAGTGAAGGAAAAAATAAAGGCGCAGAATTTAAAATTGTATTTGAAAGCTGTTAACTATTTTCTTTTGATTAATTCATAATTTATGATGGTGAAACAATAGAAACACAGGTCTGCAGAAATTTTTCCAAAAATAATCCCGAAAAAGTAATTCCCACAAAGTATTGGCATCCAATACATACAAAAAGGACGAATTATCAAAAAATCTAAAATTGCGGGGTAACCAAACTCTAAAATTAAGTTTTTTAGGAGATTAAGAATTTCGGAAGAAGAAGTTTTTTTGCTTAAAAGTGTGTTCTGCTTTGCTAGTTTTTTATATGAAGAAAACAGAATCACACTATAAAAAGCCAGGTATTCTGCAGCCGTAATCAAATAAGCTGTAGTTAACCCATTGTAAATTTTACTAAAAAGCGACGTAGTAAGAGCAGCACTTGTACTTGCTAATTCTGCATATTTGTATCGATTGAACCATTCTTTAAAATTTGATTTTTTAAACATTTTTAGGAAGTTTCCGGAAAAGAAGGTCGTAAGGTACTATGTTTTTTTAAATTTAAAAATCAAATTACATAATACCTTAGAATTTTGTAAAGTTTACTTATTTGGTATTGAATAAACCAGTTTAGGTTTCCCTTCTGCACATTCTAGTCCTGAAGGCGGTAGCATGAGGTCGCAGGTCCCAATTATTTTCCATTTTTCATTATAGGCAGCCTGAGCTTTTAGGTACTCGTTTACTTTTGCAAGGAATTTAGTCTTATCTATTTTTTTAGAATATATTATATAAGCATTTACCCCGCCACAAGGACTTGCACTAATTCTTGTAAAATCCCACTCTTCAGTATTTGTGCAGGCTTGAGAAGTGGACAATGAAAGAGCAACAATTTCGTTGTGCATTACTTCTAATTTTTGAGAGTCTTCTTTTTGGGAGTCTTCGTCGTTACTGCAAGAGACAGCTATAAAACAGGTAATAAATACAATAAAACTTAATTTTTTCATGGTTAATGAGTTTAGGTTAATTTTATTGATAAGATGGGTTGATTACTAAAGGGTTGCGCAATCATAAAAAAGTTTCTAAGATTTTGCTTTTAAAATCTTAGAAACTTATATATTCCAATTTAACTGTGTCTTAAAAAATGAATTACCAGAGATGATGCACAGAAGGTTTTATATATTCTTCATAAATTTTATTCATTGCTTCAATTTTTTCTGAGGATAATTCAGGTAAATTATAAACGGATAAATTAGATAATACATGACTTTCTTTTGAAGCACCCGGAATAATACAACTGATGTCTTTAAAACTTAAAATCCATTGCAAAGCATATGGAGCCAAATTTGTAGTTTCCGGAAATAATGCTTTTAATTCCTCAACAGCTTTAAGACCTAATTCATAATCAATTCCCGAGAAAGTTTCTCCTTTATCAAATGCATCTCCATTTCTGTTGAAGTTTCTGTGGTCTTGTTGATCAAAGGTTGTTTTCGCATCGAATTTGCCTGTTAAAAGTCCGCTTGCCAAAGGAACTCTGGCAATGATACCGATATCTTTTTTTCTGGCTTCAGAAAAGAACAATTGTGAAGGACGCTGACGAAACAAATTGAAAATAATCTGAACCGTCGTAACATTCGAATATTCTATTGCTTTTAAGGCTTCTTCTACTTTTTCAACGCTAACGCCAAGGTTTAAAATTTTGCCCTGTTCTTTCAGACGATCAAACAGTTCAAAAATTTCAGGTCTGTAAAAAACTTCAGTAGGAGGACAGTGCAATTGAATTAAATCAAGTGTTTCGAGTCCCAATCTTTTTAAGCTGTCTTCAACGTATTTTTGAAGTACTTTGGGCTGGTATCCTTCATTGACATGCGGATTAATATGGCGTCCACATTTTGTAGCTACATAAATACGCTCAGATCTCGAACGAACAACTCTTCCAACTGCGGTTTCGCTTAAACCGTTTTCATAAACATCTGCAGTGTCAATAAAATTAACACCATTATCAATTGCTGTATTTAAAAGTTCGTCTGCAGTTTTGTTGTCAAAAGCAGATCCCCATTTTCCTCCAACCTGCCAGGTGCCAAGTGAGATTTCGGATATATTAAAATTGGTTTTGCCTAATTTACGGAAGTTCATTTTTTTTCTTTTAGGTTCTAAGTTGCTAAGGTTCTGAGGTGCTAAGATTTTTCAAGCTAAGTAAAAAAAACTTAGAATCTTAGGAACTCAAAACCTTAGGGTCTTTATTTTTTAATCAAATAAATCAGATGATAAATAACGGTCTCCACGATCACAAATAATCGCTACGATAACACCTGATTTTAATTGTTCAGCGATTTTTAAGGCTACAGCAACAGAACCTCCGCTGCTCATTCCGGCAAAAACGCCTTCTTCTAATGCTAATCTTTTAGTCATTTCTCTTGCTTCTTCTTCACTTACATCCACAACGGTATCTACTTTTGAAGCATCAAAAATTTTAGGTAAATATTCCTGAGGCCATTTACGGATTCCGGGAATCTGAGATCCATCGCTAGGCTGAGCACCTATGATCTGAACATTTGGATTTTTCTCTTTCAAATAGGATGAGGTACCAATAATGGTTCCTGTTGTTCCCATGGCCGATACAAAATGGGTTACAGTTCCTTCAGTATCTTCCCATATTTCTGGACCGGTAGTTTTGTAATGTGCTTTCCAGTTATCATCATTTGCAAACTGATTCAGCATTACGTAACCGCCTTCTGCAACTTTTTTGTCAGCGTAATCACGTGAACCTATAATTCCTTCACTTGCTGGTGTTAAAATTACTGTTGCACCATAAGCACGCATGGTTTGTGTACGTTCTTTTGTAGAATCTTCAGGTAAAACCAATTCTATTTCTACCTGAAATAATTGGGCAATCATTGCCAGTGCAATTCCTGTATTCCCGCTTGTTGCTTCAATTAACTTGTCGCCCTTTTTGATATCTCCTCTTTCTAAAGCTGATGAAATCATGTTATAAGCGGCCCTGTCTTTTACACTTCCGCCCGGATTGTTGCCTTCGAGTTTTAATAAAAGTTTTACATTTTTATTTTTAACTAAATTGACAGTTTCCATTAAAGGAGTGTTGCCAATCAGGTTTAGTAATTTCTCTGGTTTCATTCTATTTTTTTTCTTTTATTTTAACTTCGGTTGTAGTGGTATTGAGGACAATGGAATCTGCCGGTATTGATTTGGTAACCCACGCATTTCCTCCCACAATACTATTTTTACCAATAATAGTTTCACCCCCTAAAATAGTTGCATTTGCATAAATACAGACATTTTTCTCAACAGTTGGATGACGTTTGGCATTTTTCATGTCTTTACTCACGCTAAGGGCACCTAAAGTAACTCCCTGGTAAATTTTTACATGTTTTTCAATTACGGTCGTTTCTCCAATAACAATTCCGGTAGCGTGATCAATAAAAAATGGAGAAGCAATATCTGCTCCTGCATGAATGTCTGTTCCGGTAATTCGGTGTGCATATTCGCTCATCAATCTTGAGAATAGTAATAAATCAAGTTTGTATAATTCATGGCTCAACCTGTAAATTGCAATAGCATAAAAGCCGGGATATCCTAAATAAACTTCGTCGATACTGTTTGAAGCCGGATCATTTTCTAAAATATATTCGGCATCCTGATTCAGTTTTTCTAATACATGTGGTAGTTTTTCCAGAAAAAGATCCCACATCGATCCGCATAATTTTTCCGGTTTTTTACAGGCTAAAACAGCAATCTCTTTAAAGCGAAACTCAAGTTCATCAATACTCTGATCTAAGGCTGCATTTGAATCAAAAAGGGTGTAAAAAAGCTTTTCGGTAAAATCTTCCGTTTTAGTTTTAATGCCGTAATTTATATTTGAATGGCTTTTTAAAGCTTTGATATTTTCTATGATAAGATCTTTTGACACAATTTTAAAATTGAATGGATAATTTGAAACGTTAAAAGTAAGGTGTTTTTTGTAAATAAAAGCACGAATTCTGTAAAGAAATTTTCTATTGAGAATTCTATTTGTGATAAATAAAAGAAATTTTGAGTGCCAAAATTTATTGAATTCTTAAGAAGTTAAATGTGTAAATTAGCGAGTAAATATATTAAATATGAAAAACAAGCCCACTTTTAAGAGTGCTATTTCTAACCTGTCTTTTCCTGTAAATGAAAAAGTATCAGGAAAATCAATTCACAATCCTATTTTAGGACTTATTGTCAAAGATCATCCTTCGTTTTGCGATAGTGATTTTATTTCCTTTGAAGAATTAAATGCCTATAGACAGAAATATATTTCTAGCTATTTATCTGCTGAAATAGGAGCTCTTTCTAATCTTGAAGAGAGTGTTATTTCGTCTTTAAAAGAGGATAAATCAATTGTGAGTATTGTTGAAGATGAAGATGAGACTAGAAACTTTGGTCAAAAAATAGCAGATAAAGTAGCTGATTTTGGAGGAAGCTGGACTTTCATAATTTCATTTTTACTCTTTATTGTCATCTGGATTGCCTCTAATGTTTATATTTTAGCTGACAAAGGTTTTGACCCGTATCCATTTATTTTACTGAACCTTATTTTGTCTTGTATTGCAGCTTTACAGGCTCCGGTAATTATGATGAGTCAGAATCGTCAGGAAGAAAAAGACCGTACCCGTGCTAAAAAAGATTATATGATTAACCTCAAATCTGAATTAGAAATTAGAATGATTCATGATAAGATAGATCATCTGATTATGCATCAGCAACAGGAACTGATTGAAATACAAAAAGTACAAATCGAAATGATGAATGATATTTTAGATCAAATTAAAAAGTAATTAACTTTCTGTAAATCATAAATAAAAATGTTTATAATAATAACCGCCAATCATGAAAATGCCATTCACGATTGCGGAACCCCAAAGTAATTTATTGTAATTTTTAGCTTTGTCGAAAAAATGAAGAGTTACAATCGCTAAAAAAACAAGTGTCGTATAAATTGCAGGATACATTTTAAAAGCAGCTAAAAACTCACCCTGACAAAATAAGAACAGGGATCGTTGAAATCCGCAACCTAAACACTCCACTCCGAAAAGTGTTTTGCTAAAGCAAGGCAGCATATATTTTTCTAAATCCACAGTTTTATTTTTTACAATTTTACAAAAATAGCATATATGACTGAATTGAATAGAGCTGCTATTTTAAAGTTTCTTACTTTTGAAGTCTTATATTAAAAATATGAAAACTTTTAAAATTTTAATAATGATTCTTGCAATTTCAATCGCATTGTACGAACAGGTTTCAGAAGAAAAAAATATTTACATAACAGTAATTGCAATTGTAGTTTTTATGTTTGGCATGATGCAGTTAAGCGCAAAAAACCCAAGTAAAAATCAAGAAAAAGAAGAAGATGCTGACTAAAGGAGATAAGGTTTCTGTTTTGGACGAAGCCATTAACGGAACAGTAGTTTCGGTTAAAAATAATGAGGTTTTAATCGAAAGCGAAGATGGTTTTATGATGACATTTTTTGTCAATGAATTAATTAAAATTCAGGATTCAAGTAATTTAATGAATTCTATAAAAAGAATTGATGTAGATTCTGTTGCAAAACAAAAAGAAGAACCAAAACCAAGGAGTTTTGTGAAAGAAAAGAAAGATAAGCGTGAAATTTCGGCTCCGGAGTTTGATTTGCATATCGAAAAATTAGTTCCTAATAAACGCGGAATGTCAAATTATGATATTTTAACCCTGCAGACTGAAACTGCAAAAAGACACATTGAATTTGCGATTAAAAACCGAATTCCTAAGATTGTTTTTATCCATGGAGTTGGCGAAGGAATCCTAAAAGCCGAACTTGATTTTTTATTAGGAAGATATGACGGCATTGATTTTCAGGATGCTAATTATCAAAAATACGGCTTAGGCGCAACCGAAGTTTATTTTAAGCAAAATAAATAAGCAAACATTTTAGAAGTCAATATCTTATTCAGATCTAAAAAAAATATCCTTTTTTAATTATACTTTTTAATAAGTAAGATTAAAAAAGGATATTAAATTTATAAGAAAATAAAACTTTTAGAATTTTAATTAGATTGTGTCTGTAACTCTCCCAGCAGAAAGCTTGTCCCTAATTGAAAGTTTACATTTCCATTATCTAAAATTACATTTTTTAGTACTATAACATGTTTAAAAACTGTTGGTCCAACTGTTGTAGTAGTCACTTCAATGCTACCGCTCAGCCCGGTCCAGGTTTGGGTAATAACAGGAGTCGCAGGTATTGGTGTTTGACAGAAATAATCTGTAGTAAGGAGTCCATTGTTGTAAACATTGTATATTACCCTATTTTGTGTAGCGCTGATTAATCCTGTTCTTGGACTGCCGGAAGGTGTAGCTTGATTTGGAATCAGTGCAGGATCAATATTATTTATTGCTATAGATGTTCCTTCACTAAAATTGTATACTACCGTTCCATTTGTAGTAGAAGTACACAAGTGCGCTTTTTCATCGCCAAATGTTAAATTTAAATTATCTTCGTTTGTGATAATTTTGCCAAAAGCCAATTTAGGTTGTGTTTGCAATATTCCTGAAGAATTAGGATATGTAACGCCTGTAAAAGAGATATTGTGTGTATAACCCGTTATTTTGGTACTTCCTTCTATTTCACCAGTAATATAATTTGGAAAAGTGTTTATGATAACTGTCCCCCCGGTTGCAAACCATTCATTAGTCACGTTTGGAGTAGCAGGTCTGATAGCATCACAAATGCTGGATTTTGTTACAGTTCCGTCATATCTTCTGTAAACTAATTTGTAATTACCTGTAGTGGAAAGGCTTAAAGTTTGTTCGCCTTTTGTATTTTTAAGTTGGTCTTCGGGTATTTGTAATAATAAACTCTCCTGGCTTTTTAATTTATAGAGTAGTTCATAATTATCTGAACAATGTTCGATATCTGTTATGTCATCAAAATCAAATTGTTCAACAGTTAAATCACCATCATCGCATCCGTTTAGTAAAAGGGCGAATAAAAGCAGGCTTGCATATTTTTTCATTGTATTTTTATTTGCTTCAAAAATAGTGAAAATTTTTGCAAATGATCTTTAGACAATTGATATTTCATAACTTTGTCACAATGAAAAAAGTATACTTAGATAACGCTTCTACAACAGCCATTAGACCTGAAGTTGTTCAGGAAATAATTAAAATTATGAGTGATGATTTTGGAAATCCCTCATCTACCCATAGTTTTGGCAGAAATGCAAAAAACATTATTGAACTTTCCAGAAAAAATATTGCCAAATATTTGAATTGTTCTGCCCAGGAAATAATTTTTACTTCAGGTGGTACCGAAGCGAATAACTGGATTCTTCGTTCGGCTGTAGAAGACCTGAAAGTGGAGCGGATTATTACTTCTAAAATTGAGCATCATGCAGTTTTATATGCGGTTTTAGCTTTGCAGTCAGATTATAATATTCAGGTTGATTATGTAAATATTAACCCAGACGGTACTATTGATTTAACCAATCTTTCAAATTTACTGGCTGAAGAAAAAAAGACAATTGTAAGTTTGATGCATGTAAATAATGAAACCGGAACTATTTTAGATTTGGAAAGGGTTGGTGTTATCTGTAAACAATATAATGCTCTTTTTCATTCGGATACGGTACAATCTGTTGGGAAAACGGAAATTGATCTGCAAAAAACTACTGTAGATTTTATTGTAGCAAGCGCTCATAAATTTCATGGGCCAAAAGGAGCTGGTTTTGCTTATGTGCGAAAAAATTCAGGTTTGCAGCCTTTGCTTTTTGGTGGAGAACAGGAAAAAGGATTGCGTGCCGGAACCGAAGCAGTGCATCAAATTGCAGGAATGGCTAAAGCTTTGACAATTTCATATGAAAATCTGGATCAGGAAAGAAAATACATTTCTGATTTGAAAATGTATTTGATAAATCAGCTGGAAATTCATTTTCCAGATTTTAGGATAGTGGGCAATAAAGAAGATTTTTATAATATTATTAATATTGTTTTGCCTTTTTCGCCAGATAAAACGGCAATGTTGCTGTTTAGTTTAGATATGAAGGGAATAGCTGTTTCAAGAGGAAGTGCCTGTCAGTCCGGAAGTATGAAGCCTTCACATGTTTTAAAAGAAATGCTTTCGGAGACTGATTTAAAATTACCTAATCTCCGAATTTCATTCAGTCATTATAACACCATAGAAGATGTTGATCTGTTGATATCCAGTTTAAAAACCGTTTAGCGGATTAGAACGACAAAGCTTTAAAGTCAATAAAAACTATTTACGGATTACTTTTACCTGCGAATCATTTGTTAATTTGATTATTGTTGAGGGTTTTCCGGCAACTCTGTCATGATATAAATTCACTACATAATCAACGCCTTTTATAATTTCAGGATTAATGTCTTTAAAAGCAATTGGTGTTGGCTGCCCTGAAATATTTGCAGATGTAGAAACTAATGGTTTTTTCATCCTCTCCAATAATTTGAAGCAAAAAGGTTCCTTGACTAACCTAATTCCAAGTGAATTGTCTTTGGCTATGATATTAGGGGCCACATTTCTGGGTTCATCTAAAATTAAAGTTGTTGGTTTTTCTGATAAATCAAGAATTTGCCAGGCTACCTCAGGAATATTTTTAAAAACATTATACATCATTTTTTCGCCATTCATCAATACAATCATGCTTTGTGTTTCAGCACGCTGTTTCAGTTTGTATATTTTGGCAACAGCTTCCGGATTTGTAGCGTCACAACCAATTCCCCAAACTGTATCGGTAGGATAAAGAATAATACCGCCTTCTTTGATTATTTCGAAAGCTTTATGTATTTCTTCATTAAGATTTTCCATTTTATATATTTAGAATTTAACTTATGATTCGCATGCAAAGAAACGAATAAAAAAAATCAAATATCAGATGATTTTACTATCATCAAGGCATTAAAATGTTAAAATAACGTGTAATTAAAAAGAATTCAGAAGTCTTATTCTCTGATTTTTAGATCATTTATAATTACAGTAATACTTTTAGGTTTATTGTTCTATTGTATTATATTTGCAAAAAATAGGGCTTATTTTTCTTGTTTAAAGACTGTTAAAATTTAATAAAATAAAGAAGTAGGTTTTTACTGCCAATAAGCAAAGGTCGAATTTTTATAATAAACAAATTGCATTATAATAACTATTGTGGGGAATAATAAATTTAATGATTTTAGTTTAAAGATAAAATGAGGTTAATACAGGTCACTGTTTCAAAAGGCTGGCGAGGGCACGAACAAAAAATCATATATTTATATGAAGCGTTTAAAGAGTATGGATATGTTAATGAGCAATGGATTATTTGCCCTGAAGACTCCCAAACCTTTAAAGTTGCAACTCAAAAAGGAATGAATGTTATTCCGTTAAACAGTAAGTCAGAATATGATTTAAAGTATGCAAAACAGTTTTCAAGAATTGCAAAAGAGTTAAATGCAGATTTAGTTTTTATACACAATAGTCAGGCACATACATTAATGGTGTTTTCATCATTGATCTTTGGATTAAAATTGCCTTTAGTTTTATGCAGAACTTTAATAAAACGTGTTGATACTAATTTTTTTAGAAAATGGAAATATAACTATAGCGGGATTAAAAAAATTATATGCGTTTCTTACCCGGTAGTTAATATTTTAAAATATGCAGTTAAGGATCATAGTAAATTATGTGTAGTTGGAAGTGTAACAGATCTGAAAAAATTTAAGAAAACTCAGAAAACAGGATTTCTACACAAACAATATGCTATTCCGTCAACTTATAAGATTATTGGTAATATTGCAGCTTTTTCAGGCTTTAAAGACCATGTGACGTGGGTGAATACTGTTGCTGAATTGGTAAAAAGAGGTATTAAAGCAAAATATATTTTAGTCGGAGAAGGTCCATTAGAAACACAAATAAAGAATCAAATTTCGGATTTAGGTTTAGAAAATGAAATTATTATGACAGGTTTCAGAAATGATATTCCTGAAATTTTGCCAGAGTTTGATTTGTTTTTATTTACCTCAAATAATGAGCCTACAGGAGGTGTTCTTTTAGAATCGTATGCTTGTAAAATACCTATTGTTGCCGCAAATGCAGGAGGAATTCCAGAAGTTGTTATTGATAATGAAACTGGTTTGCTGGCAGAAGTTGGAAATCCAATATCTTTTGCAGATAAAGTAGAACAAATGTTAAGTGATGAAAACTTACAGCAAAAATGTAAAGTAAATGGAAGGAATTATTTAATTGAAAACTTTACAAAAGAAGTTATTGCAAAAAAAATGATTAACGAACTCAATGAAGTTCTACAAAAAAATAAAAGGATTGAAATTGAAATTAAACGACTTTATACTCAGAAAATATAATCAGACGAGACATACTTTATTAAACAGATATTCTGATGACGATGCAGAAATAACAAGAGCAAAATATTTTTGTAAAAATAAAAAAGTACTGAATTTAGAAACTCCTAAGGAGTTTATGGAAAAAATTCAATGGCTGAAATTGTATCATTATAAAGAAGAGTATAGTCAATATGTTGATAAATATGCGGTACGCTCTTTTGTTGAAGCAAAAATAGGAAAAGAATATCTAAATGAAATAATTGGAATATTCGATGCTGTAGAAGAAATTGATTTTGAGAATTTACCGCAACAATATGCTATAAGAGGAACTCACGGTTCAGGATATAATGTCATCGTGAAAAATGCTTCCTTAATCAATAGCAGTGATGTAAAAATTAAAGTTAGATCTTTTCTAAAAAGTAATTATTACACTAAATACAGAGAGACAATTTATAAAGGGATAAAACCCAGAATTTTAATTGAAAAATATATTTCAAATTGTGAGAATGAATTAATTGATTATAAATTTTACTGCTTTCATGGTCAGCCAAAATATATTCTGGTAAAAAAGACTGAAAATGGGAAGGAAAAAAAATGTTTTTATGATTTGAATTGGAAAAAGATCATTTCTAATGATGATGTTGATGGGCTAAAATCGGAAGTAGAGAAACCGGCTAATTTTAGCGAAATGCTAAAAATTGCCGGCATCTTATCTGATCAGTTTATTTTTGTTAGAGTAGATTTGTATTCTATAGATGATAAAATTCTGTTTGGTGAACTTACTTTTTTCCCAACAGGAGGTCATAAAAGGTTTACAATAGATTATTTAAATATCGAAATGGGAAATTTGATTAACTTGCCGGTTTAAACTCTCGCGAGAAAAATATTTTTATGTATCCTTTCATTCTGTTAACAGGGGGGATTCTAAACCCCATTCGTTTTTTTATTACATTTATGCAGGGAGTACATTTACCGCAAGCCTTATTTTTTCGGGGTTTATGACAAAACCAGGTTAAGTACATTATGTTTTCCCATTTGTTTTTTTTTGCGATAACCAGCATATCTCGTTTTGAAAGAGTGGAAACAGGAAAAGAAAAATATTTAAATATAGTACCTACCTTATTATATTTATCCTGGTCTTTTGCGTTTGTATCGGCTTTTATATAATTTGTCATTAAAAAATTAGTAAGTGAGTCGTCCCTTAGATTTTTATCATTACTTATTTCTACATTATTTAAATTGTGATTGTGACAAAATTGTGCCAGCCAGCTGTATTGGCTTCCTAATTTTACAAATGAATTTATGTAATTAGAACTTTCTACTATTTCTTTATTGAGAGTAAGGTCTTCTTCAGCATACCAAACAGGCAGTATTCGTTCATAAGCTTCAGGATGTAATTCTTTTATCTTTTCCTGAATTTTTTTAATTCCTTCCAACTCAACCTTTAATGATCTTCGGGTTTTATCAATTATATATATGGGTTGTACATTTTCTTTTTCGATTAAAATTATTTGCAGAAGTCTAAAAGTAGAATCCCATCCACTGGTCCAGAGTAAATTATGTGTAGACATTTTTAATAGTAATGTTAATTGTATGAATAAAATTTTAAGTTGTAAATGTAATATTTACAATCTGAAATAAAAATTCTTAAAAATAGTGATTTGAATGTTATTTGTTTCTTTAGATTAGAATCCCTCTTTAATTCTGCTAATTAATGAGGGATTCTAATCTAAAAATAAGTTTTGAAATATATTACTTTTTTAGGATGAGACACTAAAAAGAATTATTTTTACTACTTAATTTAGGTCATGATGTTTAAAAGAATTTGTTATTAAACGATGAGCTTAAACTATTAAGTAACTGATGTTTTAATGAAAATCATATTTCATCAATCAAACGAATTTTTTATAAAATGTATAAAGCCATTAAATTATATTTCAGATTAAAAAAAATAGCTCGTAAATTAAAAAAGGAAGGAAAGAAAATTGATTTTTTGAGTCAGTTAAAATACGATTCATACGTTTTAATTGTTGATGTTAAAATCCCGGAGTTTAATAAGGATTCGGGCTCCCGAAGATTAACGGAAATTATTAAATTACTTTTAAAGAATAATATTGGAGTTTTTTTATTGGCTGATTTTAAAGAATATCGTTATAAATCAGATTACATAGAAACTTTTAAAGAAATGGGTGTTGTAGTTTATGAACCGGCTGTTGATCATAACGGAAAATTAATTACGAAAAATGATTTTTTAAAATTAATACTTCCAAAAGTAAGTTTTGCCTGGCTGCATCGACCTGAAATTTTTGAAAAATATTACCCTTTAGTTAAAAGTTACAAACCGGAAACGAAGGTGTTTTTTGATATGGTCGATTTTCATTATTTAAGATTTAAAAGAGAATCCGAATTAATCAACGAGCCTAAAATCATGGAGGTTGCGAATAAGTATTTAAATTTAGAATTGGACAACTGCACTAAAGCGGATAAGATTATTGTAATTTCTGATTTAGAGGGGAAGACCTTAAAAGAATATTATAATGAGGAATCTAAAATAATTACGATTGGAAATATTCATCAGTATATAAAAAATGAAAAATCACCTTCATTTGAAGACCGAAAAGACTTATTGTTTATTGGGGGCTTTGATCACAAACCAAATGTAGATGCAGTAGAATATCTTCATGAGGAAATTATGCCTTTATTGTGGAAGTCCAAACCTGAAATTTCAATTTCAATAATTGGAAGTAATCCACCGGATTCGATTTTAAAATTACATTCCGAAAATTTTAAAATCGTGGGTTATGTAAAAGAAGTCGCTCCTTATTTTTTGAATTCCAGAATTTTTGTAGCCCCGTTACGTTATGGTGCCGGAATAAAAGGTAAAATAGGACAAAGCATAGAATTTGGTCTTCCGCTGGTTACAACAAACATTGGAGGAGAAGGTTTTGATTTTGGAGAAAATACTCAATATATTGTTGCAAATACAAGCAAAGAAATTGTAGATAATATCCTTTTATTATATCAAAATCAGGAAATTTGGAATACTATAAAGTCCGATTCTGAAAAAGTGATTGAACCTTTTTCATCTCAAACAATTGAACAACGGATATTAAGTTTAGTAAAATAATTATTTAAGCTTAAAAACAGTATCTACCCAGTTTTCAATAGTGTATTTATAGTAGATAGCATCATTTAAGGGTTCGTACGGACTAGTAAGAAAATCTGGGTTTACATTTATTTCAGCATTTTCATTGAGTACTAAGATATTGTTGGGGTTATAAAAGTCATACTCTTTTATTGATGTATTCGTCGTAATGATTTTTCGCTGCATAGCCAATGCTTCAAAAATCCTGAAACTTAATCCGTTATGGTCTTTGCGTATTAAATCAAGAAATATTTTTGAGTTTTCAAAGTCCTCATTTAAATCTTCAGGGAGAAGTGTTTTTCTTGAATAGATAATATCTGTATTGCTGTTTTTAGGAAGTTTTTTACCAACAGCAATAAATTTAAAGGGGATGCCATGATTAGAAAGATAATCAGCCAGTTTGTTTAAAAATTCAAAACGCTCATCGATTGAAATTACAATAAAAATGTTATCATTTGTACGGATGATATCCTTTTTCTTCATGTAGATATAATTAGAGATAAAAGTGAAATTGTACTTTTGAACATCAATTAAATCAAATGAAAATATTTCATCAAATAGGCCGTCAAGTAAATGGTCGATAGGGAACCTTCTACAGCTGTCATAAATGTAGGTGAGATATTTATCTGTTTGCTTTTTTATCTCTAAATGAGTTTTTCTGCTTATTTTATCTGGTCTTATGAATAAAATGGCATTCTGATAGCCTAAGTTTTTGATTTGTTTTAGGATATAGTCTTCTTGTGCTTCGTGTTTTTTGTTCTTTTTGAAAAATAATTTAGTTAAAGAATTTCCAGCTCTGTCAAAAACCGATTTGTATTTGTACTTAAACTTTGATACATCGATATGATTTGTTTCTATATTTCTTTTTTTTAATTCAATTGCGATATTATGGTCGAAATAAGTAGAATCAAAACTAATCAAACATATTTTCATGGTAGTACGGCTTTAATTATGCTTTTTCAAAAAGCATTTTTGTGTTTTCAATCATACGCGATTTCTCATTCATAACAAATAATCTGAAATCTGAAAACTCAGTAAAAACTGCTGCATAATTAGTCATTAGATGATTAATAAGTTTTACAACGTTTTCAGGCTGCATTTCATTTTCATGTAATTTGTATTTTTCAGGTATTCCTAAATCTTCTTTAAAAGCAGAAGTTCCATCGCGGCCTGTTAATAAACAAACGCCTGAAACAAGTGCTTCTCTCGGAATTTTGTCACGACCTGGAAAATAACCAAAATCAATATGAAGTTTTGCTTTTCTCAAAATATCTCTCATTTCTTCTCTGGACATTCCAGATAGAGGCTGCCATTTATATTGAGGCAAAAGCATCATGTATTTTTCAATCTTTTCAAGTCCTTTTTTTGGATTATAAGTAATAATATTTTCTTTTTGAAAAGATTCTGGCAAGTTATCAAAGAAAAGCTCAGTGACATAATCGCATAAGTAAGCGATTTTGTTATCCAGTTTTTTAGTCAGTAAAAACTCTTTAGTTCTCTGAGACTGATACCAGTGCGTTACATTTTGGTTAGGTTCAAAACGATATTCTGTATGTTTATAAGGAACAATCAATTTTCTGATCCAGTTTTTTTTCTTCTCCCTGCTGTTCATCAACATTTCATAGAAATCAAGGCTCAGCCACCATATTTTTTTTTGCGATAATGGGTATTTAGCAATAAGGTTTGTCATCGACTCAGGAATAATAATAACGTTATTAATGCTGTCTTTTACTTTCATTACATACGGAACATTGTAATCTTTATAAAAAGGATGTACAGGATCTTTTTTATACTTTGAGTACAGCATTTTAGCATTATAGCCTAATGAATTTAAAATATAACCTAACTGGTGTAATGCTTCCGGTCCTCCTGTTGCTTTTTTAGGAGGGCAAATAATATATATGTTTTGTGTCATAAACTATCTAAGGGCGCTATAAACCACATTATTAATCCATCCATCCATAGTATATTTGTTAAAAATGGCATCGGGTATTTTTTCATATTCTTTTTCAAAAAATGAAACAGGAACATCAGGATTTTTTTCGTCAATTACTAAAATATTATTCGGATTATAAAAATCATAATTTTTAATATCTGAATTTGTAGTTATGAGCTTTTTGTTGAGACCTAAACTTTCAAAGACTCTAAAAGTTAATCCGTTTTGATTTTTCCGGTTAATATCCAGTAGAACCTGAGAGCGGTTTATATGTTTGTTTATTTCTGTTAAAGGTATCGGATTAGTAATGAAATCCATTGTTGAGATTCGTTTTTTTACTTTCTTGTTATAAACAAATATTTTATGACTGATTTTTTTTGATTCAAGATCAGTAGCAATTTTAGAAAGAACCGAAAGTCTGTTGTCTTTTGAGATAATATTAAAAACCTTCTGTTCAATAGGACTTTCATTGTTTTCTGGTGCCGAGTTATAAATCCAGTTTGTAGCAAATTTTAGGTGATATTTTTCACAATCTTCTTTTTCGAAAGAAAAGACTTCATCAAAATAAGGAATAACACGAACTATTTTAGGGCATCGAATGGTATTGTCGTTAAAATAAGCAAATGTTTTCTTTGCATATTTTTTTAATTCCATAATGCTTTTAGGGTCAATAAAATCACCCTTAATCACTAATATCACATCTTGTAGAGAATCATTTTCCTTTAATGTCTCAATGATTTTTTTGCCAAAATGTATTCGTTTTAGATTCTTTTTTAAAAATGTTTTTAAGAATAAATTATATCCTCTGTGAAAAAAATTAGGGTATTTATACGTAAAGTCATTAAAATTAATATGTTGCACATCATGCCCTTTCTCTTCCAGTGCTGTTACTAGGTGTTTGTTGAAACCCCAATTATCAAGGCTTATTATAGTAATACGCATAAAATGTTTTTTTTTGAATCCATACTTACATAATAAACTGAAACACTTAAAATGACAATTTATTATAAAGATCCTTTTGTTTTGTAAGTTTTTATATGAAAAGAAGCTGTGTTAAGTAATTTTATGATTAACCAGCGCTTTATTTCATAGATGAGTAAAAATTACAATAGTTGCGTATCACGAGTATTAAATTATAGGTATTTATCTACTTAATTGAAGTATAAAAAAAAAGCCATCTCTTAAATTTGATGGCTTTGTGTTGAAAATCAGAAATGTATATGTAACAGATGACTTTTATTTTATTTTATAAAGTCCAATTGCTTTTTTTATTTTTTTACTAAATAAAACCATTTTAACATACATCCTATTTTTTAAACTCAAAAAATACCAGTCTTTATAGGGGATGATTTTTTGGGTTATTAAATGATCTAACTCTTGAGACACAATAAACTCATCTTTTATATCCTGCCATTTTACATTATCATAACCATCAAATTCATTTACTTTATTTTTTTCATGAATGATAGACATCCACAGTCTTTTATCTGTTACCTGAATAATTCTGCTTTCTTTTTTCCACTGTGTATGATCGTTAAACCAAACCGTTTTTGGGTTTTCATTTTTTTCAATTAAACTAATAAAAGGATTGAAAATATGTTCTTTTTTTCCTAAAATATAAGTTGGCTTTATTTGAAGTGAATAGCCTTTAATAACATCGATAGCAAGAAAATCCTGAGAAGCAAATTTTTTCTGAACTTCATCAATAAAGATACTGCTAATGACATCGTCATTATCAATTCTGGAAGTGATCAGGTAAGGTTTGTTATGGGTAACGGCTTTTTGAATTTCAGGATAGAATTCATTCATACCATTAATAAAAAACAGTTTGATATTCTCTGTATCTGACGTTAAATCAATTATTTTGGTTTTATATTTTTCTGCTGTTGTAGTATCGAGATAGATCAGCCATGTAAAGTTTTTATTGGTCTGCGATTTTACAGATGGCAGGCAAAAATTTTCAAAAAGCCACATCCTGTCTTCCATCCAGTCGTCAGTAAGGAGCTCTTCGTTGTTTTTGGTTACATCCCAATTAGGATTTTTAAGATTAAATCGGGTAATGAGATAATGTTCGAACATCTGTGAATTTTTATTAAATACTAAATAACTTTTGTGTAAAATTAAATTAATTATTTGAAGAGTAAAATTCAAATCGCTACTTTTGTAAAAAACATAAAACTTGATTAAATGCATGAAGTTTATCATCATAATTTTCTAAGCAAAAAAGCAGAAATAAAAGATGCTGTAGAGAATTATGAAACAAAAGGGACGCTGTTTGTTGATGGAAAGAGAAATAAAATAAAAACGTTTGATTTAGGTGATGTAATACTAAACGTTAAATCTTTTAAAATTCCGAATCTTGTAAACAAAATAGTATATGCTTTTTTCAGACCTTCAAAAGCACGTCGTTCATATGAATTTGCAAATATACTTATCGAAAAAGAAATAGGTACTCCGTTGCCGATTGCGTATTTTGAAAATTTTAAGGGTGTCCTTTTAGATAGTTACTATGTTTGCGAACAAATTTATCCTGATTTGACTTTCAGGGAATTGACTAACGATTTTGATTACCCTGAACATGAAAAAATTTTAAGACAGTTTACAAAGTTTACATTTAATCTGCATCAAAACGGTATTGAGTTTTTGGATCATACTCCGGGAAATACTTTGATTAAAAAAAATCCTTCGGGTTCTTATTCCTTTTATTTAGTGGATCTGAACAGAATGAAGTTTCATAAAGAAATGAATTTGAATGAGCGAATTCTGAATTTTTCGAAATTAACTCCAAACAGGAAAATTGTTGAAGTAATGAGTGATGAGTATGCAAAACTTTATGGTGCTTCGTACAATGACGTTTTAAAAATAATGGTTGCAGGTACAGAATCTTTCAGAGATAAGTTTCATCGAAAAAGACGCATCAAAAAAACACTGAAATTTTGGAAAAAATAATTTTCAAAATTACCGATAAAGCAAACGAAAGAATTATTCTAAGAATCCGAATTTCTATAATACCTTTGCTGAAAAATAGTAATTAAAAAGAGAAAAGCTTGAATTAAGGTTTTTATTAATGGCTCT
Source organism: Flavobacterium chungangense LMG 26729 (assembly GCF_000735715.2). Classification (NCBI taxonomy): domain Bacteria; kingdom Pseudomonadati; phylum Bacteroidota; class Flavobacteriia; order Flavobacteriales; family Flavobacteriaceae; genus Flavobacterium; species Flavobacterium chungangense. The sequence goes on along the minus strand of NZ_JASY01000003.1, from coordinate 173,547 downwards.
CCAAAGTATTTAAAAAATATAAAATGAAAATATCTGTAATAGTTAGTACATATAATGCAGAAGAATGGTTAGAAAAAGTTCTGATTGGTTACAGCGTTCAGACTACAAAAGATTTTGAATTAATTATTGCTGATGATGGCTCACGTCCCTCAACCACTGAATTAATTAATAAATACAAAAGCAATTACCCGGTTCCGATAATGCATCTTTGGCATGAAGATGAAGGCTACAGACGACAAGAAATCCTTAATGTAGCCATTGTTAAGGCAAATTATGATTTTATTTTAATGACCGATGGAGATTGTATCCCGAGAAAAGATTTTGTACAGGTTCATGCAGAATTAGCACAAAAAGGAACATTTCTTTCAGGCGGATACTGCAAACTATCAATGAAAGTTAGTAAGCTAATCACTAAAGAGGATATTGAAAACGGCAATTGTTTTGATGTAAAATGGCTAAAAAAACAAGATAAATTAGGGTTTTCTCAAACATTGAAGTTGTCTGCTGGAAAATTATTAGCATCAATTCTAGATTCAATTACGCCAACAACTCCATCATTTAACAACTGTAATTCATCTGGTTTTAAGGAGGATATGATTGCAATTAATGGTTATGATGAAAGAATGAAATATGGAGGTCCTGACAGAGAATTTGGAGAACGTCTTGAGAATTTTGGTGTAAAAGGAAAACAAATCCGACATAAAGCAATAGTTTTGCACCTGGATCATGCACGTGGTTATAAAACTCCTGAATCTTTAGCCGCAAATTTGGCCATTAGAAAAGAAGTAAGAGATAAAAAAATAGTTTGGACACCTTACGGAATTGTAAAATAATTTATTGTAAATGAAAATATTAGTTACCGGAGCAGCAGGTTTTATAGCTTCACATCTTTGTGAAAAATTAGTTTCAATGGGTCATTTGGTCTTTGGAATTGATAATTTTAATGATTATTATGATGTAAAATTAAAAGAAATCAATGCTTCTGATTTGGTAAACAAAGGCGTTACTATTTTTCGGGAAGATTTAAATTCTGATTTAAAATCGGTTTTCGAAAACCAATATGATTATATTTTTCATTTAGCAGCACAGCCCGGAATTTCTGCTGAAACACCATTGCAGGAATATGTAGATAATAATATTTATGCAACACAAAATTTATTAGATTCTGTTGTAAAGTATAATCCGGATTTAAAATTATTTGTAAATATTGCTACATCATCGGTTTATGGAAAAGAAGCCACAGTAAATGAAACAGCTATCCCAAAACCGGCTTCTTATTATGGGGTTACGAAACTTGCAGCAGAACAATTAGTATTGAGTTTAAAAATTGAAGGCAAGATAAAGGCTTGTTCAGTAAGACTTTATTCTGTTTATGGCCCACGTGAACGTCCTGAGAAATTATATACTAAACTGATTGAAAATTTATATTATGATAAACCTTTTCCACTTTTTGAAGGCAGTATTTACCATGAACGCAGCTTTACCTATGTAGGCGATATCGTTGAAGGACTGGCAGCTATCATTGGGAAAGAAGAGTTGGTAAACGGTGAAATTATAAACCTTGGAACAGACGAAGTAAATACTACACAAGAAGGAATTACAGCTGTTGAGGAAATTATGAATAAAAAATTAATTATTGATCACCACCCACCAAGAAAAGGCGATCAGTTAAAAACGGCTGCAATAATTGATAAAGCAAGGACTTTATTGAATTACAATCCAAAAGTGAGTTTGAAACAAGGTTTACAGGAGCAGGTAAATTGGTATTTTGAGAAATTTATAAACTAATTCGTTTCACAAATTCCTGTAAAGATCCTTTGTATAAATTACTATCAAATTTATTATAAAGTTCTAATGATTTACTCTTAAACTCTTTTGGATGCTTGTTTTCGTATATATCCGGAAAAAAGTCTTTCAGGTGTACTGCGATATGATTTTCTTTATCGCTCAACATGTTCCAGGACGATTTGTTTATCCATGGACTAAAAATAGTAAAGGTTTTGATATTGAGTGCTTTTGCCATGTTTACAGCGCCACCCTCATTTCCAATTAAGGCATCGCATTGTGATAAAACGGCAAGAAATGCGCGTAAACTTTTAGTGTAAAAATCAAATACAATTCTTTGTTGTGTTTGTGTTTTGCATAAATCATAAATAATTTTTGCTTCTTCTTCCTGATCAGGCATAAAATTAAAAAGTAGCTGAACGTCTTGCTCTGCAATAATGTCAAGAGTTTCGGCCATTTTTTCAGGAGGCAGGCTTTTGCTTTTCCCACTTCCTAAAACACTTATCATAATGATTTTTAATGCAGGGTTCAATCGTTCCTTAATTGCGGTTTTTGCCTGATTTATTTCGGTATGGGTCAAATAAATTTTAGGAAATATTATTTCAGTTTTAACTTTTAATAAAGCTTCGACTAATTGTAATCGATGGTAAACAGCTGAACCTTCGACATTTTTTTTCTGAATTACAGTAATAGTAAACAACAGCGAAGTATACCATTTTTTAAACCCAATTCTAATTTTTGCGCCAGAGAAATATGCCGGTAAGATACTTTCCCATTTTCCGTAAGCATCAATTACTGCGTCATATTTTTCTGGAGCTAAACTGGATCCAAAAGAAATTAGCTTAAATAAACCTTTGTGTTTTTGAGGTTCAAAAAAAACGATTTTATCAATAAATGGATTGTTTTCTACAACCGCTAAAGTATTGGGTTGGATCATGTAATGAATTTCCCAATTTGGCTGATGTTTTTTAATCGTTTCACAAATGACAGTACTTGTTAACACGTCACCAATCATTTTATTTTGAATTACAAGCACCTTCATATATTGAATCGTTTTAGTTAAGTACAAATTGCAGCAAAAATAGAAATACTTTTTAAAATAAAAATTCCAAACTCCAATCAACAGTTTGGAATTTGGAATTTAAAATATTTGAGTCTTAAATTATACGGCTACGTCATATTCGCGTAACGCATTATTTAATGAAGTTTTCAAATCTGTAGATGGTTTACGTGTACCAATAATTAAGGCACATGGAACCTGAAACTCACCAGCAGCGAATTTTTTTGTATAACTTCCAGGAATTACTACCGAACGTGCAGGAACAAAACCTTTCATTTCTACAGGAGTTTCTCCGGTAACATCAATAATTTTAGTAGAAGCAGTCAAACATACATTTGCACCCAAAACAGCTTCTTTACCTACGTGAACACCTTCAACAACAATACAGCGTGAGCCTACAAAAACACCATCTTCAATGATAACAGGAGCTGCTTGTAATGGCTCTAAAACGCCTCCAATACCAACACCGCCGCTTAAGTGTACATCTTTACCAATTTGAGCACAGCTTCCAACAGTTGCCCACGTATCTACCATTGTTCCGGCATCAACATAAGCACCAATGTTTACATAACTCGGCATCATGATAACACCACTCGAAATATAAGAACCATAACGGGCAGAAGCTCCGGGAACTACACGAACACCTTTTTCAGCGTAATCTCTTTTTAACAACATTTTGTCATTGTATTCGAAGATTCCGGCTTCCCATGTTTCCATTTTTTGGATAGGGAAATACATCACAACTGCTTTTTTTACCCATTCGTTTACCTGCCATCCGTCACCTTTTGGTTCAGCAACACGAAGTTTTCCTGAATCTAATAATTCGATAACTTCTCTGATCGCATTAGTAGTTGTTTCTTCTTGTAATAAAGCTCTGTTTTCCCAAGCTTGTTCAATTATAGTTTGTAAAGAACTCATAAGTTTAAATTTTTGGCAAAGATAGGGTATTTGTATAAAATCAAAAAGGTAAATCAATTTGAAAGTGTTATAAATATAACTTTTTGTTTTTAATTTGATAAATTCTGTTTTGTCTGAATGGGATCTGAAAATGACAATTATTTAATGTTTATTATATGATAAAAATCAGATTTGGTAATTTTTGTTCTTATTAGTTTTGCAGCACAATTTCTGATAAAAGAAAAGGAATTGAAATAATTTAAACAATCATTATAGTAAGTCAATATGAATCAGGAAAATCAGCTTCAAAACCGAATTGCAGTTATTGATAAAGAAGTCACGTGGGACAAAACACAAGTAATTATGAGTAAAACAAATGCTTTTGGTATTATAGAATATGCCAATGAAGTTTTTGTAGATGTTTCTGGTTATGAAGATTATGAACTAATGGGACAACCGCATAATATTATACGTCATCCCGATATGCCAAAAGTAATTTTCAAAGTGCTTTGGGAAAATCTGAAACAAGGAAAAAACTTTCATGCAATTGTGAAAAATTTAGCCAAATCGGGAAGGTATTACTGGGTAATTACAGATTTTGAAATTGCAAGAGATGAAAACGGAGTGATTGTGAATTATTTTGGAAGAAGACAATCCGTTCCTCAGGAGGTTATTTCTTTGCATATTGAGCCGCTTTATAAAAAGTTACTTCAAATTGAAGCAGCGAGCGGCGTTGAATTTAGTGAAAAATACCTGATTGGCTTTCTTGAAGAAAAAAAGAGAAGTTATGTTGAATATATTAAGGAGTTGATTTATGAACATGAAAAAGCGCAGTCAAAATTTGCTAATTATGAAATTAAGGCAGAAGATGAAGAAGAGGAGAGAGGTTTTTTTAGTAGATTATTCGGTAGATAATGCTACTTTATAATAAATTTTTAGTTGTTTTAAATTTGGTTAAAATCCGTTTTGAATTTTTCAGAACGGATTTTTTGCAGTTTAGGCGGTTTTATAAAAAGAGGGCTAAAATAAAAGTTATACCTTTAGGATATTGATTTAAAATTCATATTCATGAAAGATAATTTTTCAAAACAGGCAGTGGATTATTCTAAATTTCGTCCTCAATATCCTGAGGAAATGATTCAATATATAATTTCGTTTGTTGATACTAAATCGACTGCTTTGGATCTGGCTACAGGAAACGGGCAGGTTGCCCATAAACTTTCGGCTTATTTTGATAAAGTATTTGCAACAGATATAAGCCAGAAGCAACTAGACAATGCTACTCAGGCTAATAATATAATGTATAGTAAAGGATCTGCTGAGAAAACTTCTTTCGGAAATCAGCAATTTGATTTGATTGTTGTGGCACAAGCTGTACACTGGTTTGATTTTGATCCATTTTATAAAGAAATTTACAGAATATTAAAACCGGAAGGCATTTTTGCTGTCATGGGTTACGGATTATTTTCTACCAATCCGGATTCAGATAAAATCCTGAGACATTTTTATTATGATATTGTAGGCTCTTATTGGGATGTGGAAAGAAGGTATCTGGATGAAAATTATGAAACGATTCCATTTCCGTTCGATGAAATTTCGGCAGAGAAATTTCAAAATCAATTTATCTGGACTTTTGAAATATTAATAGGATATCTCCAGACCTGGTCTTCGGTTCAGCATTATATTTCAAAGAATAATCAAAATCCGATTGATTTAATTTATGATGAATTGAAAGTTTCCTGGCAAAAAAGTAATCAGGAAGTTACATTTCCATTATTGCTGAGAATTGGAAAATTAAATCCATAAGGCATAGGCAGAAAAGTTTTATATTTGTATTGTAAATGAAACTATTATGGAAGTGATTAGATTGGAATTTAAATCAGAAATTAAAGAGAAAATCTTAGAAGTATTGAGTTCATTTTCTTCTGATGAATTGAAAATTGTTGAAGAAATAACTTTTTTTGATCCTGATTTTGAGGAAAATAAGAAGAAATTGAATACTACATATGCTAAGATTAAAAATGGAACTGCAAAATTCTATACTTTAGAAGAAGTAGACGCTATGCTTGAAGAAACGATTTCAAAATATGAAAATTAGACTGCAGGAAGAGTTTTTGTTTGCCTTGGATTTACAGGTTGACTACATTTCAAAAGATAAACCAATAGCAGCCAGAAAATTTAAAAATGATTTACTGCGAAATATTAGAAAAGATCTTAAAAATCCTTTTCATTTTAAGAAGTCTCAATATTTCAACAATGAAATGATAAGAGATTATGTGTTTAAAGGTTATGTCTGTGTTTATTTTATTGATGAGTCAGAAGATTTTATTTCTGTTTTCGGATTTATAAAGCATAAAGATTCTCTTTAAGTTTCTGAAATTTACTTTCTATCTTTAATAAAAATTTAAAAATGCCCAGAATCCTTTCCATAGACTACGGACAAAAACGAACTGGAATAGCCGTTACTGATGAAATGCAGATTATTGCATCGGGCTTAACCACGATTCCAACGAATACTTTAATAGATTTCCTAAAAGATTATTTTGCAAAAGAGAAGGTAGAAGCGGTTATAATTGGTGAGCCGAAACAAATGAATGGCCAGCCATCTGAAAGTGCATCTATCATAAAAGGTTTCGTAACTCATTTTTCTAATATTTTTCCGGAGATGAAAGTCGTTCGCGTAGATGAGCGTTTTACTTCAAAAATGGCTTTTCAGACAATGATCGATAGTGGACTAAGCAAAAAGCAGCGTCAGAACAAAGGACTGATTGATGAAATTTCCGCAACGATTATGCTTCAGGACTATCTTTCTTCTAATCGTTTTTAACTTTTGAGGCAATAAATTTCACTTTATTTAGAAAAAAATATGATTTTCTAACTTTTATCATGTCGAAAAACCTTTTTTTTTGAGATTATAAAAGGTAACTTTGCATTTTTAAATAAAATAGTGTTATGCCTGACAATACAATACGTTCCAATAGTGAAGTAGTGCTTATTGGAGCTGGAATTATGAGTGCTACTCTTGGGGTAATTTTAAAAGAATTACAACCTGATATAAAGATTGAAATTTACGAAAGATTAGACATCGCAGCAGCTGAAAGTTCTGATGCATGGAATAATGCCGGAACAGGACATTCTGCTTTTTGTGAATTAAATTATACACCTGAAAAAGCTGATGGTTCTGTAGATCCTAAAAAAGCCATTAGCATTGCTGAAGCTTTTGAGGTTTCACGACAGTTTTGGTCTTATTTAGTAGAGCAAAATAAGGTGCCATCACCTGAAAATTTTATCAAAAGTGTGCCTCATATGAGTTTCGTTTGGGGTGATAAAAATGTTCAGTACTTAAAAACTCGTTATGAAGCTTTGCAGACTAATCCATTATTTGCCGAAATGTTGTTTAGTACCGATTTTGAGCAGCTAAAACAATGGATGCCTCTTGTAATGGAAGGAAGACAACCTGACGAAAAACTGGCAGCCACTACAATGGCCATTGGTACCGATGTGAATTTTGGTGCGTTGACCAGAAGTATGTTTAATTATTTAGAAAAATTAGACGGTGTTTCTTTGTATTTTAATCATGAAGTTCAAAAATTAAAACAACGTGATGATAAATCATGGAGAATTAAAATAACTGATTTAGGGTCTGGCCAAAAAAGAAAAGCATATACTAAATTTGTATTTATTGGTGCGGGTGGTGGCTCGTTGCCATTACTGGAAAAAGCCAATGTACCAGAAGGAGATGGTTATGGAGGTTTCCCGGTAAGTGGGCAATGGTTAAAATGTACAAATCCGGAGGTTATCGCCAAACATCAGGCAAAAGTATACGGAAAAGCAAGTGTTGGCGCTCCGCCAATGTCGGTTCCTCACATTGATACACGTGTAATTGATGGTGAAAAAGCATTACTTTTTGGACCTTTCGCAGGATTTTCAACCCGTTTCTTAAAAAATGGATCTTATTTAGATTTACCATTATCTATAAAAGCAAATAACTTAATTCCGATGCTATCAGCGGGATTTAATAATATTCCGCTAACAAAATATTTAATTGAGCAGGTTCGTCAGTCTCCAAAAGACAGAATTAAGGCTTTGCGTGAATATTTGCCATCAGCAAGATCTAAAGACTGGGTTCTTGAAAAAGCAGGTCAGCGAGTTCAGGTGATCAAAAAAGGTGAAAACGGAGGTGGGGTTTTAGAGTTTGGAACAGAAGTTATTAATACGCATGACGGAACATTAGCCGTTTTATTAGGAGCATCTCCAGGAGCTTCTACAGCAGTTTCGATTATGGTTGATTTAATTGGAAGATGTTTTTCAGATCAAATTAAAACGCCGGAATGGGAAGCAAAATTAAAAAACATGATTCCTTCCTACGGGCAAACTTTAAACGATAAGCCAGAGCTTTTAACAGAAATCAGAAAACAAACTTCAGAAGTTTTAAAGTTAAAATAATCAGTTAAATTTTCTGTTTACTAATATATCAACAAATCCAGATGAATTAATCTGGATTTGTTGCTTTAATCTCTTTTGTAATTTTTAATATTTTTTCGGATAAATTGCTCATCCAGATTAATTGCTCAATAACCAATTGAGCCTCCTGCATTTTTGCCTGCCTTGTTTCTTTGTCCAGTTCTTCATCTGTTGCTAAACGAGTGAAGTTTTTACGTTTCATTTCTTCAAATTGTAAGGTAACATCTTCTTTGTCAAAAAAAGTATCTGTTATAATAGTTTCGTTCCTTAAAATTGAAACGGCATTATCTAAATTAGAAAGAATTGTTTTTATGATATAGTTGAATGATTCTGATGCTGAAGTGGTTTGATGTAATTGAATATAGGTGGATAAGGAGGTTAACGAAGATAATAATGAATGGTTTAAAACCACCAGTTTGTTAACTTTAGGCAGTAATTTTTGTTTTGATTTTGGCTCTTGCATCATTCTCTGAAAAGAAGTCATTAAGTTTCCGATTTCAATAAAAGTGTGTTTTCTCGCTAGTCTGTATGAAGTGGGTACTTCACCTTTTTTATTATAAAAATCTGCAATTTCTTTAAGATATACACGGTTGGCTCTAATCGAATTTTCAACATGTATCGGAGTATTTATGAATTCCCATGCCGGCCATAAAAATTGATTCGCTAAAAATGCCAAAATTGCTCCGGCCAGGGAATCCAGAATTCGAAACTGAATTACTTCAACTACATTTGGAACCAGAATACCGTAAATGAAAACGACATACATCGTAACAAAAGTAGCACTAATCTTATAATTTTTTTGAGCGTACGATAAGCCAAGAAGCATACAAACAATAGACAAAAGACTCAAAGCGAAATGATTCTGTATAAGTGAAACGATTCCAAACGCAAGTAATCCTCCTAAGATAGTTCCAAAAATACGATTATAAGAACGCTCTTTCGTAAGGCCATAACCCGGTCTCATAATTACAACGATTGTAAGCAAAATCCAATATACATTTTGAAACGGAAGAAATTTTCCAATAATAAAACCAATCAAAATGGTAATAGTCAGTCGCAGAGAATGTCTGAAAATGGATGAAGAAAAACTTAAATTTTCTGTCAGGGTGCGGAGAGGATAATATTGAGGTGTCAGGAATTTTTCTAATTCTTTATCTTTTTCTTTTAATTTATAAGACTGCATGGCAAGTGAAAATGCACGCTGTATGATTTTAATTTTCCCTACCTGATTTTTTGCATATTTCAGCATGTTGGTCAGCATTAGAACGCCTTCTGCAGCATCTTCTTTTCCTAAGGTTTTTTCGTAATCAAAAATGGCAAATTCAAGAGCGTCAAGTTCATTTTTTAAATCATTTTTATCAATATATTTCGTGATGTGATGTACGTTTTTGGAAAGTTTTTTTAAAGTAGAAGCCAGTTTATAGGCCACATTTTGATAAGTCCGTAGAACATTTGGATGCTTGTCAAATTTTTCATGGAGTTTACTATGGTCAAAAGAAGTATATAAGGCTAATTCCTGAATTTCAACCAAAGTAATAAAAACCAACAGCATTTTTCGGTTTTGACTGCTTCCTACCGTAGCAGTTTGGTTACCAAATAATACTTCACGTAAATCTTCATGAATCTGATTAAGTTCAACCTGAATGGTTAATTGTTTTTCGATGATTACTTTTCTGTCGGCTTCAGGATTCCATAAATCGCCTCTTAGTTTTAGATATTTTGCTGTTAATCGTATTCCGTCAGCAATTTGAAGTTCAATATATTTATAAGGCTGTGCAAAATGAAATAGCAGGGATACTACTAAATACAATATTCCTCCGGTAAAAATATAACATGAATAGTACACAGCTTCCATCCCCTGATGCAAATGACCGAATGACAATGAAATAGAGAGTAAGGCCGAAAACGAAACCAAAGTTGCCCGCTGTCCATACACCGAAATCATAGAGCATAAAAAAAGTAATATTGCCAGAAAGGGATAAAATAAGTAAGGAAATGGATAGGCCAGATTTACTAATAAATTCACTCCTGAAACGATAAATGAAGTAACAACTAATCCTTTTATTTTATGACTGAGCGTACTTGGAATGTCGCTGGGGTAGGTGTAAAAAGCACCTAATGCAATGGTAAACCCAATTTCAAAATGTCCAAGAAAATTCAAAATTAAAACAGGCACTACTGATGCAATAGTTACTTTTGTGGCGTTTAAAAAGGAAGTACTGTTGGTAAATTTTGCAATACGATCTAGCATATAAATGGGTTTAAAGCAAAGGTAAGAATTGTACGAATCAATTTGGCATAATTATAGCTTTGATTTTGAAGAGCAGGTTAAAATTGATATTTAATATTTATTTTTAAAATGTTGATTGACTTTTTTTACTATTTTTGCCTGCTGAATTCATTGAATTAATTAGTGTTTTCAATAGATAAATACATAAAAAAATAGAAATGATTTTACCAATTGTAGGATATGGTGATCCAGTTTTAAGAAAAGTGGGTGAGGCAATTACGCCAGATTATCCAAGCTTAAAAGAAACTATAGCAAACATGTATGAAACCATGTACAATGCTTACGGAGTGGGACTTGCCGCACCGCAGGTAGGTATGCCTATTCGTTTGTTTGTAATTGATACAAGTCCTTTTAGCGATGACGAAGATTTACCATCTGATGAACAGAAAGATTTAAAAGGATTTAAAAAAACTTTTATTAATGCAAAAATTGTTAAAGAAGAAGGTGAAGAATGGAGTTTTAACGAAGGGTGCTTAAGTATTCCTGACGTTCGTGAGGATGTATACAGAAAACCTACTGTAACAATAGAATATTGTGAAGAGGATTTTATAATGAAAACCGAGGTTTTCGAGGGTTTGATAGCAAGGGTTATTCAACATGAATATGACCACATTGAAGGAATTTTATTTACGGATAAAATATCATCTTTAAAAAAGCGTTTGATTCAGAAGAAACTAAAAAATATTACCGAAGGCAAGACTTTTCAGGAGTACAGAATGAAATTTGCTGCCGCAAAAAAAGGAAGATAATTATAATACACCAAATTCTTAATACTATAATTTAATAAACATGAATTTAGAGAAAATTTTAGCCATTTCTGGCAAACCGGGTTTATATGTGTTGAAAGTGCAAACTCGTACAGGTTTTGTGGCAGAATCATTAACAGACGGAAAAAAAATCACGGTAAACTTAAAAAGTAATGTAAGTTTATTGTCTGAAATCTCTATTTACACTTACGAAGGCGAAAAACCTTTAACAGAAGTAATGCAGCGTATTGCTGTTAAAGAAAACAAAGGTCAGGCAATTTCGCATAAAGAAGATAATGCAAAACTAACAGCTTATTTCAAAGAAATTTTGCCGGAATATGATGAAGAGAGAGTATATCCATCTGATATTAAAAAGGTATTAAATTGGTATAACACGCTTCAGGCAAAAGGGTTAGTTACGGATGAAGCTCCTGCTGCAACTTCAACGTCAGAAGAAATAGCTGCTGAAGAACCGGTAAAAAAAGCTCCTGCCAAAAAAGCAAAAGCTAAAAAAGAAGAATAGTAGTTTTTACATTCAAATATATTGATCCTGTTAAGATATTTCTTAGCAGGATTTTTTACTTTTACAGTATTCGGTTACCACAAAAAAACTTCAAAAATGAGCAAAGAACTTCAGCTTAAAGCTTTCGAAAGATTATTGATTATAATGGATGAACTGCGTGAGCAATGTCCGTGGGATAAGAAGCAAACGTTGCAGACCATAAGGCATCTGACAATTGAGGAAACTTACGAATTAGGCGATGCTATTTTGGATAATGACCTGAATGAAGTTAAAAAAGAATTGGGAGATTTATTGCTTCACATAGTTTTTTACGCTAAAATAGGATCAGAAACAAATGACTTTGATATTGCAGATGTATGTAATGAAATCTGTGACAAATTAATTCACCGTCATCCTCATATTTATAGTGATACTGTTGTAAAAGATGAAGAAGAAGTTAAACAAAACTGGGAAAAACTAAAGCTCAAAGAAGGTAAAAAATCAGTTTTGGAAGGTGTTCCGAGAAGTTTGCCTGCGTTAGTTAAAGCAAGCCGAATTCAGGATAAAGTTAAAGGTGTAGGTTTTGACTGGGAAGAACCACATCAGGTTTGGGATAAGGTACAAGAAGAGCTGGAAGAACTGCAAGTTGAAGTTAAATCCGGAGATCAGGATAAAATTGAAGCCGAATTTGGTGATGTTTTATTTTCGATGATCAATTATGCAAGATTTCTGAATGTAAATCCCGAAGATGCTTTAGAACGCACCAATAAAAAATTCATTAAACGTTTTCAGTATTTAGAAAATAAAGCGGGAGAATTAGGAAAGCCTTTAATGGATATGACTCTGGCAGAAATGGATGTGTTTTGGAACGAAGCCAAAAAACTATAATTGTTCAGCTAGTTTTTTTAAGGAATGTATGTTTTTTAGCACGATTTTTTTGCCAACCAATTCTATAAATTCCAGTTTATTAAAGTCAGATAATAATCGGATACAGCTTTCTGTAGCAGTCCCAATCATACCGGCAAGTTCTTCTCTTGTGAGCTGAACTTTTAGTGTTTTATCTGTGTTTTCACCAAAAGCATCATGAAGATGGAGTAGGGTCTCTGCTAAACGTTGTTTTACGGTTTTTTGCACTAAGGCAATTTTATCGTTTTCAGAGTCTTTCAAATCTTCACAAACAGATTGCATCAGGTTCATAGAGAATTGATTGTTATTATTAAAGAAATGGATGATTTCAGATTTCGGAATAAAACAAACTTCCATGTCTGCAATTGCTTTTGCTGATAAATTTGCGGGTTCGTTGCTAATCATCGAGCGTTGTCCCAAAAGTTCTCCTGATTTGACCAGTTTTACAATTTGGTCTTTTCCGTTGGCACTTAATTTAGAGAGTTTTCCAATGCCGTCTTTCACACAAAAAACACCATTTGTGACTTCACCTTCTTCAAAAATAGCTTCGCCTTTTTTTATTTTGTGAGTCGTTTTACTATTAGCCAATTTGACAACTTCCTCTTTATTAAGCGCTTTAAGAGAAGAAAGTTGTCGTACGATGCATTGGTCACATTTGTTCATAGCAAAAATATTTACAGCAAAATTAATTAATAATCGCTTTCATAGGTGATAATATTTCTGAAAATACACTAAAGAAAACCATTCTTAATAATTTACTTATTTATTTTCTCAATTGAATATTGTATTTCATTGCGACATGATAAATGTCATAGTTATAGCCGCTTCTTATTTTGAATATTTGTTGTATAAAATAAATAAGTTATGAGCGGGCAGAGTTGTTTTCATTGTGGACTTACAATTGCTAAAAATGAAGTAATCAATTTTGATGAAAAAAAGTTTTGCTGTAGTGGCTGTAAAACAGTTTACGAAATTTTTAGTCTTAATGATTTAACCTGCTATTATGATTTTGAAAAATCTCCGGGTGCTACCCCACAGGACATTCAGGGAAAATATGACTTTTTGGACAATGAAGCTATTATCTCAAAAGTTTTAGAATTTCAGGAAGGAAATACTTCTATTGTTTCTTTAAATATTCCGCATATTCATTGTAGTTCATGTATTTGGCTTCTTGAAAATCTTAATAGATTACAGCCCGGCATAAGTGCCTCCCAGGTTAATTTTCCGGAGAAAAAAGTCCGCATTACATTCAATTCAGAAGCAGTTTCCCTTAAAGCAATTGTTTATCTGCTGAGTTCAATTGGTTACGAACCTTATATTAGTTTAGAAAACTATGAAACAGGAAAGACCAAAGTAGACAGAAGTTTAACCTACAAACTAGGTGTTGCTTTTTTCTGTTTTGGAAATATAATGCTATTGTCATTTCCCGAATATTTTGAGATCAGAGAGTTCTGGCTTGATAATTACAAACCGTTTTTCAGACTTTTGATTTTTGTTTTGGCATTGCCAAGTTTTCTCTATTCAGCGAGTGGTTATTATGTTTCAGCTTATTATAGTATTAAAACGAGAATGCTAAATATTGATATTCCAATCGCTTTGGGGATTATCGTGATGTTTATTCGTAGTTCTTATGATATGCTAATGGATCATGGTCCTGGCTTTTTTGACAGTTTGGCGAGTTTGGTTTTCTTTATGCTGCTCGGAAAAATGTTTCAGACAAAAACCTATAGTTTTCTGAGTTTCGAAAGAGATTTTAAATCGTATTTCCCAATTGCAGTTACCAGAATCAATTCTAATACATCAGAGGAAAGTGTGCCGATTTATGATGTTTTAAAAGGAGACAGATTATTAATTCGAAATCAGGAGTTAATTCCTGTTGATGGAATATTGATTAGTGAGAAAGCTGAAATAGATTATAGTTTTGTAACCGGAGAAGCAATTCCGATTACTAAAAAATCAGGAGACAAAGTATTTGCCGGAGGAAAACAAATTGGAAAAGTAATCGAAATGGAAGTGCTGCATTCGGTTTCACAAAGTTATTTAACACAGTTATGGAGTAATGAAATTTTTCAGAAAAAAGTTGATCAAAAGCATAAAACGATAACAGATGCAATAAGCCGGTATTTCACTCCAATCTTACTGCTTATTGCATTTGCCGGTTTTGGTTATTGGATATTCATTGATGCAAATACAGCTTTTAATGTCTTTACAGCGGTTTTAATTGTAGCCTGCCCTTGTGCACTGGCATTGACGGCACCGTTTACTTTCGGTAATATTCTCAGAATAATGGGTAAACAAAAAATGTATCTTAAAAATGCTTTGGTAATTGAACAGCTCGCAAAAGTAGATACCATTGTTTTTGATAAGACAGGAACTATTACAACCAATAAAAAATCAAATATTGTATACGAAGGAAATGCGCTATCTGATGAAAATTATATACTGATTAAAAATGTGCTTCGGGCATCCAATCACCCTTTGAGCAGGATGTTATATGATTTTCTGCCGGAAGTAAAAAGAATTAAAATGGATGCATTTGAAGAAATTACCGGAAAAGGGATTTTAGCTTCTTTTGAAAATAAAACCATCAAAATTGGCTCGGCATCTTTTGTTGAAAGTACTAATGATACTAATGAAATAGAAAAAACAGCTCTTCATATTGCGATTGATGAGATATATTACGGAGGGTTTAATTTTCAGAATCAGTATAGAGATGGCCTTGAAACGTTATTTTCAACCTTAAGCAAAAGTTATCAAATAAAAGTTCTTTCCGGTGATAATGATGGAGAAAGAGCTAACCTGGAAGCTATTCTGCCAAAAGACACAGAATTGATCTTCAATCAAAAACCGGAACAAAAGCTGGAATTTATTAAAAAACTGCAGGAAAAAGGGCAAAATGTAATGATGGTTGGAGACGGCCTGAATGACGCAGGCGCTTTAGCCCAAAGCAACGTTGGAATCTCAATATCTGAAAATGTAAATGTATTTTCTCCGGCTTGTGATGCTATTCTGGATGCCAGTGAATTTTCACGATTGAATTACTTTTTAAAGTTATCTCACAAATCAATCAGGATCATTAAAATGAGTTTTGTTTTATCGCTCCTTTATAACATCGCAGGGCTTTCATTTGCCGTTACAGGAAACTTGCTTCCGTTAGTGGCTGCGATCATTATGCCGTTGAGTACCATTACAATTGTGAGTTTTGTAACGCTGATGAGTAATTTTTACGCGAATAAAAAATAAAGCACTGGTAATTAGTGTTTTATTTTTGTTTTGACATTCTTTTAAATTTTTTGACCATGATAATTATCATATTTTAATAGGCATCAACACTCTAATTTTGTTACTATAAATTTAAAGATATGAGTGTTATTTATCTACTAATCTCGGTAAGTATTTTTGTTGCAATTTGTTTTTTCATTGCCTTTATAGCAGCTGTCAAATCCGGACAGTACGATGATGATTACACTCCCTCGGTCAGAATCCTCTTTGATGATGAAACCAAAATTACCTCTCAAAATAATAATTTACCAATCGAAGAAAAACAAGTTTAATTATGAAATGAGCAAAATAGAGTTCATCGTAAAACCATAACGATATGCTAGTTGCATATAACCAATAAAAAATAAAAAAAAATCAACAACTTATGGAAATGGAACAATTTTACTACGACAACAAAATCGTAAAAAAATTCATTTATGCTACCATTCTTTTTGGGGTGGTAGGTATGTTAGTGGGGCTGACCCTGGCGGTTATGTACCTTTTTCCCAATATGACCGACGGGATTTCGTGGCTTAGTTATGGTCGTTTAAGACCTTTGCATACCAATGCAGTCATTTTTGCCTTTGTAGGAAATGCTTTTTTTGCCGGGATGTATTATTCGCTGCAAAGATTACTGAAAGCCAGAATGTTCAGTGATTTTTTGAGCAACCTGCATTTCTGGGGATGGCAGCTTATTATTGTTGCTGCTGCAATTACGTTGCCATTAGGTTATACGTCTTCAAAAGAATATGCTGAATTGGAATGGCCTATTGATATTGCAATTGCGTTAATCTGGGTGGTAATGGGAATCAATATGATAGGTACAATGATTCGTCGTAGAGAACGTCATTTATATGTAGCGATTTGGTTTTATCTGGCAACATTTGTTACAGTTGCAGTTTTGCATATTTTCAATAATATCGAAATTCCGGTTTCAGGATTAAAAAGTTATTCTGTTTACGCAGGTGTTCAGGATGCTTTGGTACAATGGTGGTACGGGCATAATGCGGTGGCATTTTTCTTAACGACTCCATTCTTAGGATTGATGTATTATTTTATTCCTAAAGTGGCCAACCGACCTGTATATTCTTATCGATTGTCAATCATCCACTTTTGGTCTTTAATCTTTATTTATATCTGGGCGGGACCACACCATTTATTATATTCTGCTTTGCCAAACTGGGCACAGAATTTGGGTGTAGCATTTTCAGTTATGCTGATAGCGCCGTCCTGGGGAGGTATGATCAACGGATTATTAACCTTAAGAGGTGCCTGGGATAAAGTTCGTGTAGAGCCGGTATTGAAATTCTTTGTAGTAGCCATTACAGGGTACGGAATGGCAACTTTTGAAGGACCAATGCTTTCTTTTAAAAATGTAAACGCTATTGCACATTATACAGACTGGATCGTAGCGCACGTACACGTAGGGGCTTTAGCCTGGAACGGATTTATGTCTTTCGGTATTATTTACTGGCTGATTCCACGAATGACCAAAAGTCAATTGTTCTCTACGAAATTAGCGAATTTCCATTTCTGGATTGGAACTTTAGGAATTATCTTGTATGCTTTACCAATGTATGTTGCAGGTTTCCAGCAGGCATCGATGTGGAAACAATTTAATCCGGATGGTACTTTGACTTATGGAAACTTCCTTGAAACTGTTACAGCCATTATGCCATTGTACTGGATGAGAGCTATAGGTGGAAGTTTGTACTTAATCGGAATGCTGACGCTGGTTTACAATATCATCATGACAGTTAGGGCAGGTAGTACAATTGAAGACGAATTGGCTCAGGCTCCTGCCTTGCAGACTATTAAAAGCGGCAGAATAAGTGGAGAGAAATTCCATTCATGGTTAGAGAGAAAACCGATTCAGTTAACCATTTTGGCAACCATTGCGATTTTAATTGGAGGTATTATTCAGATTGTTCCAACGATTATGGTAAAATCGAATGTTCCAACCATTTCAAGTGTAAAACCATATACGCCTTTAGAACTGGAAGGCCGTGATTTATACATTAGAGAAGGCTGTGTGGGCTGTCACTCTCAATCGGTTCGTCCTTTCAGAAGCGAGGTAGAGCGTTATGGACCACAGGCCAAAGCAGGAGAATTTGTTTACGATCATCCATTCTTATGGGGATCAAAACGTACAGGTCCCGATTTGCAGCGAGTAGGTGGTAAGTATAATGATAACTGGCACTTTAACCATATGTGGAATCCACAGAGTACATCTGCAGGATCAATTATGCCGGGTTATAAATGGCTGTTTGATAACAAACCATTGGATATCTCCTTAATCGAAAAGAAAATGAAAGTTATGGTTACGCTAGGAGTTCCTTATTCAGAAGCAGAAGTTGCTAATGCGCAGAAAACATTGAGAGATCAGGCTCTTACTATTGAAAAAAGTCTTGAAAACGATCCTGATTACGTAAAAAGTTATGAGGATAGCAGAAAAAGAGCTGCTGCAAAAGGCGAAAAATTTGTTCCTATGAACGAAAGAGAAATTGTAGCCCTGATTGCTTACATACAAAGACTTGGAACTGATATTAAGGTAAAAGAAACTTCAAAATAACAGCATTATGTTTGAACAGATAAAACACAATATGGAAACCATATCGGGTATAGAAATTTACCCGATTCTTTCTCTCCTGATTTTCTTTTTCTTTTTTGTAGGGCTGGGACTTTGGGTGTTCTCTTATAAAAAAGATAAAATTAATGAAATGAGTCAGATACCCTTGGCTGATGGAAGTAGTTTAATTTTAAAAGATAAATAAAAATGAAAAAGTTTTTCCCAGTATATGTTAGATTACCATTGGTTTTCTTTATCGTATTTGCTTTGATGGAATATTTTATAGACTCAGGTGACAGGCCAGCTTTTATTAAATACCCAATGGTCTCCGTCTTTTTATTTGTCTTTTTGTTTATTTTGATTGCTATCGAAATTACATTAAGTGCTGTAAACCGCGTAATGTACCAATTATTGTCTCCCGAAGAAAAAGAAAAACTGGCATACGAAGAAAGTCTGAGTTTGCAGGAAAGTACATGGTACAAGAACTTAATGCACAAACTTACCAAGACAGAACCAATTGAAAAAGAAGGTGACTTGTTGATGGATCATGATTATGACGGAATCAAAGAATTAGATAATAATTTGCCACCATGGTGGGTGTATTTATTCTATATCTGTATCGTTTTTGGAGTGTTTTATGTTTTCTATTACGATGTTTTTGGTGGAGACAATCAGGAAATGGAATTGAAGAAAGAAATGGCTCAGGCAAAAATTGAGGTAGAAGAATATCTAAAAACAGCTCCGGATCTTATGGATGAAAAAACAGTGGTTCTGCTTACAGATGAAGGAAGCTTAGCTGCCGGAAAAGAAATTTTTACCACTAATTGTGCAGCCTGTCACAGGGCAGACGCAGGAGGGCAGATTGGTCCTAACTTAACAGATGATAAATGGATTTTGGGTGGCGGAATTAAAAATGTTTTCCATACCATTACCAATGGAGGTCGTGACGGAAAAGGAATGGTTTCATGGAAAACGAACGGTATGAAACCAAAAGAAATTCAAAAAGTAGCAAGTTATATTTTGTCTTTGCAGGGAAGTAATCCAAAAGATGCAAAAGAAGCTGAAGGAGAAGTTTGGGTAGACGAAAGTGCTCCAAAAAATGATGCAGCAGCAAAATAAAACAACAGATAGTACAGCAGTTAAAAAATAATTACCATGTCAAATTTACCAGACGAAGCTTTTAGAGATACCATCGGAACTATTGATGAGGGCGGGAAACGAAAGTTTATTTTCCCTAAAAAACCGTCTGGTAAGTTTTACGAGTATCGCAAAATAGTCAGTTATGTTTTATTGGCGATTCTAATTGCAA
This sequence comes from Flavobacterium chungangense LMG 26729, assembly GCF_000735715.2. NCBI lineage: Bacteria > Pseudomonadati > Bacteroidota > Flavobacteriia > Flavobacteriales > Flavobacteriaceae > Flavobacterium > Flavobacterium chungangense. The sequence goes on along the minus strand of NZ_JASY01000003.1, from coordinate 153,758 downwards.
ATCCTTTTATAAAAATTAACGGAAATCAATTTATGATGTTCAATATCATAGAACGTCGTTTTAATATTTTTGGATTTCCTTTCTGGCCGCAGGATTTTTATCTTTTTGTGATTTCTATGCTAGTTGGAGTTGTCTTTATCATTTTGTTTACTGTTGTTTTTGGAAGGATATTTTGCGGATGGATTTGTCCACAGACCATCTTTCTCGAAATGGTTTTCCGCCGAATCGAATATTGGATAGATGGAGACCGCGGTGCTCAATCACGTCTGGCAAGACAGGAATGGAACGCGGAGAAAATCCGAAAAAGGCTCACGAAATGGATAATTTTCTTTTTGATTTCCTTTGGCATAGCCAATGTTTTTCTGGCATATTTGGTTGGCAGTGATACTTTGTTTCTGATGATTGAACAAGGGCCTGTTTCGCAGGCAAGTAATTTTATTGCATTACTAATTTTTACAGGTGTTTTTTATTTTGTTTTTGTATGGTTCCGTGAGCAGGTTTGTATCATTGCCTGTCCGTACGGAAGATTGCAAGGCGTACTTTTAGATAATAAATCGATAAATGTAGCTTATGATTTTGTTCGTGGCGAAAAAGAAAATGGCCGTGCAAAATTCAATAAAAAAGAAGACAGGGCTTTAACCGGAAAAGGCGATTGTATCGATTGTCATCAATGTGTGCATGTCTGTCCAATGGGAATCGACATTAGAAACGGAACACAGTTAGAATGTACCAATTGTACAGCCTGCATTGATGAATGCGATTCGATAATGGATTCAGTTGGTTTGCCAAAAGGATTGATTCGTTATGCTTCTGAAGATGAAATAGAGAAAAAAGAGCCTTTTAAATTCACAGCCCGAATGAAAGGGTACACGGCTGTTTTATTTATTCTGTTGAGTGTTTTTGTCGGAATGTTGTTTTTAAGAACCAATGTCGAAGCCATTATATTACGTTTGCCAGGACAGCTTTTTCAGCACAAAGGCGATAAAATCAGTAATGTTTACACGTATAAAATCGTAAACAAGACTATGAAGTATTATAGTGATATTCATTTTGAGTTAATCGATCAGAAAGGCGAAATCAGCAAGGTGGGAGAACAGCATTTTAAAGTAGCAAAAGAAGGAATTTCGCAAGGAACGTTATTCATAGAAATTGATGAAGTTCTTTTGGAAAGCGATAAAACCAAAGTTAAAATTGGGGTTTATAATGGTAACGAATTATTGGAAACATCAACTACAAATTTCTTAGGGCCAAGAAGTTTTAATTAAACAACAAACTTGTTTTTAGGTATAATAAAAAAAATAACACATAGAAAGATAGATTAAAATTTCAATAAAAAGGCTTTAAAAAAAAACTAGTTTTCACACAGAGCTATGTGTTTTTAAATAAGTGAAACGCCTTTTTTAGTCTATGAAAACTATGATTCTATGTGTTGTAATTAAAATAGCAATATTATGAAAATCAATTGGGGAACAGGAATTGTCATAGCATTCGGATTGTTTATGACCTTCATTTTATATTTTGTTTTTGAAGTACAATCCAACAGCAAATACGACAACGATTTGGTTGTTGAAGAGTATTACAAGCACGATTCGCATTTTCAGGAGGAGATGGCACGAATTCAGAACGCACATGATTTGCAGCACAAGCCTTCGATTAAATATGTGGAAGAAGGAGTAAAAATCACTTTTCCGGAAACTTTTGAAAGCAATAAACTAAAAGGAAATGTTTTGCTGTATCGTCCTTCAAACAAAAAGTTTGATTTCAATACTCAGATTGTCCTGACCAATTCATCTTTGCTTATTCCGCAGAAGAAATTGGTAAAAGGTCGTTGGGATGTCAACATGGAATGGCAGTACGAAGGCAAAAAATACTTAACCAAAGAGGTTATTTACGTTAATTAAAAAACGTGAGCAGGTAAAATTGAAGTTATTTTTAGTTTTTGAATCTGCAAAATCTGTGATAAAAAATAAAAAATAAATGTTGTATTCCGCTTTCATATTAGGACTTATCAGCAGTTTGCATTGCGTTGGGATGTGTGGTCCCATTGCGATGATGCTTCCGGTTGATCATCAAAATGAAGCTAAAAAAGTAACTCAGATTATCACCTATCACTTAGGCAGACTAACAGCTTACGCCACAATCGGATTAATTTTCGGATTATTAGGAAGAGGTTTTTTCCTGGCTGGATTACAACAGAAAATGTCTATTTTTATTGGTCTGGCGATGATAATTGCGGTTTTGATTCCGGAAAGAATCTTTTCAAAATACAATTTCTCAAAACCGGTTTATAAAGTTATTTCAAATATAAAATCTACTTTAGGGAAACAATTCAAAAACAAAAGCTACAAATCTCTTTTTACGATTGGATTATTAAACGGTTTCCTGCCTTGCGGAATGGTATATGTGGCTTTATTTGGAGCTATAGCCATGCAAAGTGCCGGTTTTGGTGTTTTGTATATGCTTTTGTTCGGATTGGGAACAGTACCTTTAATGACAATTGTAGTCTACATGCATTCTTTACTGAAACTGCCCTTTCGAAATAAAATTCAAAAAGCAATTCCTTATGTGGCTGTTGTAATTGGGGTTTTATTTATTCTGAGAGGTTTAGGATTGGGGATTCCGTATGTTTCTCCATCTAATATGAGTTTGTTTGTACAGGGGAGTCCAGATTGTCATTAGGCTAATATTGAATTTATATCAATTTGTTCCACAGTTACTTGTTTCTGGGTAAGGTCACTTTAACCTTCTTTTCGTAGGGTTTTGTCTATTAGAAAAAAATGAGATTATTTCAACTTGATTATTCTGAAATCTATAATAAAGTGTATTATGATTTAATATTATAACCCTTCGAATACCTTTTTTGACATCAGAGATTTGGAATAAATTTGGATTTTCTGAAATGAAGCTTAATGTTTCCTCAATTTTAATAGCGAGATGATGTAATTCTTTCTCGGTCCAGTTCTCTTCTAAGTATTCAATTGTTTTTTCTAATTCCTTTAGAGCAAAGTCTGTCCAAAGTATTTATAGCCATTTTTCATATAGCTTTCTTGCGCTTGAATGAGAACTTAATTTTCCGGAATTAGCATCATTCAGGCCTTGCTCGATAGATTCTTTTTCACTCTCAGAAATGGAATCCCACCAATCTTTCGATTCATTATTTCTCAAAGCAATAATTTTTTCTATAATCGTTGAATCCTCCAGTGTAGAAAGCCATTGGATTAATTCCAATTTTTTGTTCTGTATGTTCAATTCAAGTTTCATAATCTGAAATTTTAATATTCAAAAGTACAAAATAGTTGAGATGTTTCTTGAGATGCTTTGTTAATTTCAACAGTTTTTTAGTTAATCTTCGTTTCTAGCGTAAACAAGATAAAAATGTTCTTTTGATTTCCATATATCATTTAATATACCTTGCTGTGAAACAAAGTAATTGTAGTTGGTATTTTGAAAGTAAAGATCGCCGTCAAGTTCACCCGTTATTTCAATAAGCAATTGAATTTCATTTTCTGATGGATCTTTTTCAAATATAACATTTAGGGTATAATTATGATCGGTATTTTTCGTGATGAAAATATATCGCATATTACTAGTTATGTGAAACAAAAGTGCACGAACTATATATGGTAAAAGTTCAGTTTCTAAAATCATATTCTTTTTAAGATAGGTTAGCAGAATCTTGATAAGATTGCAGAAATGTCTCGCAGGCTTTGTGACAGCCGGAAGATTTAGTCCCCAAACCATTCTGTTCAAGACTACCGTCAAATATACAAAAAGATCATTCCATTGTTACTAAAACCCTGTTTGTACAAAACTGCTGTTAGTTGAAGGTTATTTTGTCAAATTGTTCTTTTAGGTTTAATATAGCGTCTGAAGGAACTATAGTTTTATAAATGTTTGTAATATTTCCACTTGTAACTTCTTTGTCTATTAATTTAATTATTTCAAATTCTTCGTCACTCCACATTTGTTTAAACCAGTTTTTATTAATAAGAATTAAAGAAAGCCAATCGTCTTTCCATGTTTCCTTATACCAAGGATGACCTGCTCGATCAATTTTATTAATTAAGTCCAAAATCCTTGATTTTAATATTTTTTCCATCTCTTTATCAAGTCCATCAATAAATATAGTTTCCAGTGTAATTTTTTTGAAAGTGACAATATTGGATATAGATTGTTTTTTAGAAACGCGGTTTATTTGACCTATCCATCCATCACTTAAGTATTTCATTCTGTACTTTGTTGATAGTATCTTTTTGAATGAGTTAATAAAATTGCATTTGTTTTTTCGTGCAATCGTATAACCTGTAATAAAACTATGAACATTATTGATGTCAATTGGATTTATATACATCCCAGTTCTTGTCACGAAATGGATTAATAGCAATTTATCCTTCTTTGTCATTTTGTTGCGTAATTTTTGGATTAAGTTGCACCTAATTTATTTATATACGAAATAAACATTCAATCTGGTGTTCGTTTGCAACGAGTACCTGCTTTACTTTATAGAAACTAAATAAAGCGTTTGCAACGCGGCTGTTTACATGGATTCCCTACAAATTTATAATGAACTTTTGGTTTAATAACCGCATTACAAATGCTACAATTTATCTTTTAATTTATGTAGGCACTCGTTGCAAACGAGTACCAGAGGGATAGCTACAATTGTGATTAGTATAAATTCTCTTATTTAGGTAATTCCGGTTTTGTGTGAATTAAGTTAAAATCATTTTCAAAAACTTGTTCATAAGGTTTTAGGATTTTCTTCTTATTGTCACTCAAACCAAATGTTCCAATCCAGTGTAAACCCATTTTAACTTTATCTTTGTCTGCTAAATATGTTCTAAATAATAGTTCCCAACCTGCGAGCATAGCTAAAATTATAATTAAAATAACTAAATTAATTTCAGAATAGCCATTGGATTCAATATAAGTTTTAAGTTCGGAATAATATCGAACAATTACTGGTGTTAGCATTGATCCACACAATAAAACTACGGAAGGTCTTATGCAATATTTGGATGCAGAAATATAATCCAAGCGTTTGTTATTAAGATGAGATTTTATATAGTCATCTTTTTTATTTTTCCATTCATCTAAGTCTTTTAAGAATTTATTTTCTAATCTCTGTCTTTCCAAATCTTTAGCAGTTTCTGCAAGTTTGGAATTTAATGATTCAATTTCTGTGTTTTTTGAAGATACCTCTTCAATTGCTAAAGTTTTTTCAGTTTGAAGACTTTCATTTTCTTTTTTAAAATTCTTGATATTCTGTTCTGCCCTTATTTTTTTAGTTTCCAGAATTTCTTTTTCAATTTTGACGGATTTTATGTTTTGTAGTACTTCTTCATTTTTTTGAACTAAAATTTGGTTTTCAATTGCTATATGACTTTCAATTATTTCAGCTTGCTTATCATAGTCATCGTTAGCTTTTTCTAATTTATCTAATAATACTTGATCTCTTAAAATGTTAACTTTTGTTTCAAAAGAAGTTGCATGATAGTTATCATTAATTATTTGGAGCGCTTTTGAGCGTGTTGTTGAATAATCAATTTCAAATGACCTAAATTCTGGTATGGAAAATGTATCAATAAATCTTTTATTTGCGGAATAGTCATTTTCTATGAATGGTCTTATCAGTTGTAAAAAAACGCTTGGATTTACAACATAATTAATTTCCCAATTTCTCTTATAATATATTCGTTCGAATTTTGCAAGAATGAAATCGGAGCTTATAAAAAAAGCATTACTTTCAAGAAATTTTGTTTTCTTAGGATTTAAGGAACGGACCTCTCTTAATGCTACAACGTCATGTTTAAATCCAGAAAATGATTTTGTTTTTCTATTTTTTACTTCCTCATAGAATTTTTGGTAAGCATCAACATCTGTTTCAATATCGACTAATTCATTTTCCGATATTTGTCGAGGATTATATTCTATTAATCCTAAATCTTTCAAAATTAAGTCGACATGTTCATATTTTTCAAGAAAAACAGCAGGATCTGTTTCATTTTCTATATTTTGTTTGTGAAACAATTCTTCCAAAGGACTTAATCCGTCAACCAAAATTGCAACTCGACTAGTTTCCCTAGTCCACTTGGCAGCTCGTATGAATAATGCACGAGCATCAAAGGCTCGTTTGAATTCAGCAAGAGTTTCAGGGTGATACATTAGTTTAAATGGCAAACGATTTTTTTTAACTTCATCTAAAATTTCTCTAGCAGACGCATCTTCACTATTTTTATGGAGATCTAATATTCCGAATATAAAATTTGTGTCAAGAAAAAGGCGTAAATTATTATAACGTTTGTGTAAAAAGTTTACTGTTTCTGCATCTGAAGTTAATGCAAAACTTGTAAAAGTTGCATCTGCTAATTGAGAAATATAATTTGCTCTAATTTCATCTGCATTAATTATAAATTGATTTATAGAAGATATCAAGATTTCTTTAGTAAATGGATTTCCATTTTCTTCTAAGATAGACTCAACAATTACTACCAAATTTTTTTGATCATCTTCATTTATAGTAATATTGGGATTTAAAAAGTTCAGGGTTTGGATACCATGTTGTTCAAAAACGTGACTTAAATATATTTTAAGGAGATTCCAAAGTTTATTTAAGCCCTCTTCTGAAATATCAGTTATGAAAATTTTAATTTCTTCAAACCATTGTAATTGTACATTTTTTTCGAGATCACTAGCATCAACTAATCTTTGTTTAAGCTTAATAGAAACAGCTTGTGTAACAAAATACTCACGAGTAGTTGCGTCACGAGTTATCTCTTCTTTGTCGAGTAATTTATCTAAATTTGAAGTTATTATACTATTTCGGATAGAAATACCGTAAACCTCTTTTATTTTTAGTTCTACTTCGCTTTCATTTTTAGGATTTTTTCCTGAAACATTATTTAATGTATGTGTGATTAAATTCTGTACTATTTGATCAAATTTTTGATCATGAGATAAAGCTTTTATATGACTTAATTTTGAAAAAACTTTTTTATAATCGATTTGCTGCATTTATTAAGGCTTGGGAATAGTTAGATTACTCAAAATTACATATTTATATTTATCATGAAAATCTTACCCAAATTTTTATTAACAGACTTTTACGCATAGAGACTATGAGCTAATTGTGCATCATTTCTTCCAATTTGCTTATTTACAAAACAAACATTCACATGTCTACCCAAATTTAGCTGTATTTAAAAAGGTTTGTTTCATATTAATTTCCCCAAATATTATCTTTTAACCTCTAAATTACCATTTCGCGTATCTTAATTATAACAAAGAATATCTATTCAAAGTAAATAAAAACCTGTCTCTTTTAAACAGTCATCGAAAACAAATTCTTTTCCGGAGATTTTCTTTTTAAATGCAGATCAAAAGCCATGCAGATGTTGCGTACAAATGGTCTTCCGGCCTCTGTGATTCTAATTGTATTTTCTTCAATTACAATCAACTCATCGTTTTCTATTTCTTTTAAATCCAGTAAAACAGCAGGAAGTTCTTTAAAATATAAGCTTTCATCACTCCAGGAAGTTTCCTGTTCGCAAGTCAAATTCAAGATATGTTTTCTGATAATTAAATCTTCATCTGTTAAAACATGCCCTTTGATGACAGGAAGCTGATCCCATTCTAATAATTGATAATAATCTTCAAGACTTTTGGTGTTTTGGGCAAAACTATACCAGCTGTCGCTGATAGAAGAAACACCTAAACCAATCATAAGCTGCGTTTTCGAAGAACTGTAACCCATGAAATTTCTATGCAGTTCCTTGTTTTGTGTGGCTTTGTATAAACTGTCGGATGTCAAGGCAAAATGATCCATTCCAATTTCGTGATAGCCGTTTTTAGAAAGTAATTGTTTTCCAATTTCATATAATTTTCTTTTTTCGGCATCTTTTGGAAGGTCTTCTTCATTAAATCCACGCTGACCATTTCCTTTTATCCAGGGCGTATGTGCATAGCTGTAAAATGCCAGACGATCCGGTTTTAAAGAGTTCGTTTTTTCAACAGTATCTACCACATCTTCAATGGTCTGAAATGGCAAACCAAATATAATATCGTGACCGATTGAAGTATAACCAATTTCTTTGGCCCAGAAAGTAACTTTGGCAACATTATGAAACGGCTGAATACGGTGAATCGCCTTCTGCACTTTTTCAGCATAATCCTGAACGCCAAAACTCACACGGCGAAAGCCTAAATCGTATAATTTTTTAAGCTGTTCGTAAGTTGTGTTATTGGGATGTCCTTCAAAACTAAATTCATGTTTTTCAGCTTTAAATGCAAAAGAAAAAATACCATTTATGAGCTGTTCTAAATTATTTTTAGAAAAGAATGTGGGAGTTCCGCCTCCCAGATGAATTTCCTTTATGATTGGTTTTTCGTGAAGAAGTCTGCAGTACAAACTCCATTCTTTCAAAAGCGCTTTAATATAGGTTTCTTCGACAGCATGATTTTTTGTAATTCGTTTATTGCATCCGCAAAAAGTACACATGCTTTCGCAGAATGGTAGATGAATGTATAAACTGATTCCGTTTTGTGAATTGCTTTCTGAAAAGGCTTTTTGAAGAGATTTAACCCATTTTTGTTCGGTAAAGTTGTTTTCATTCCAATAAGGAACAGTCGGGTAGCTTGTATATCTTGGTCCCGGAACATTATATTTTTGAATCAGTGAAATTTCCATAACAAAGCATTTTTAGAATACCAAAATTACTTCGTCATTTGAAAGATTAAAATGATAAATATCATATTAGACCCTAAATAAAAAGAGACTCATGATGAGCCTCTTTTCTGAATTAAATAACTAACGTGAAATAGAATCTTGAATGATTTTAAGCCATTTTTTTGCAAACATATGATCCTGGTAGGCGCTTATCTGCTTGATGCGGTCATCATCAAAATCATAGAATGGTATTGTAATTTTTTTAGATGTTTCCTTTTCCTGAAATTCGAAATCAATTTTGAGAATAGTATCTGAATTTCCATCTGTAGTTAAAGTCAATTTACAGGAAGAAACACTCTTTAAATCCAAAAATGTTGATTCCTGTTGATTTGGATTGAAATTCATCAGGATAAACTTTCTGTTTTTTTGATCTATAGTAAGCGTTTTATTGCTTTGAGATTCAGTTAAATCAAAATCCTGTGGATGTGTTGGATTGAACTTCTTTTTAATATTTAGAATTTTTGATTTGTTTGCAGCGTTCGATCGTGCTGAAAAATAGATTGGAATGGCTACTATGATCGCAATCACAATGCCAATTATGGTTACACTTGTTTCCATGTCTTTTTGAATTAGGTAAATAAATGAATTATAAACAGTTTATAAGTAGCTGTTTATTGTTTTTTTAGAAGAATGAATTCTTCGGATTGAAATTCATGTATTTAACTACCAGAAAAAATGGAAGGGGTAGAGCATCAGTAAAACCTTTTTGCTCTGAGTGAAAAATTGATTTGAAAAGTTTGAAGCTGATTTAATTGCCTGATAATCTGGTACAGCAACTAACAAAGTATCAAACCACTTGATTATAGCAGGATAGTCTGTTTTGATATTTGCAGCAAATTGATAATTTGACTGTGGCTGTATAAAGGCTAAGGAATCTGTATAATCTTTAGAGAAATTGGTGTCCGTTTTTTGACTTTCGATTTTGTGCACAGCAATTTGGTTTGCCCGAGTAGCAAAAAATCCCAAAATTAGTAGGGAAACAAAAATGACGGCCTTACGAATCCAATTCATGGTGGCGAATTTAATTCATAAAACACAATTAATGAAATTTAAATTGCTAATTACTTCTTAAAAGTTATCCTCAACTTTTATGAGTTGAGGATACGGTATGTTATTGCTGCATTTTGAAGTAATAATCTGCTGAATGTTTTCCTCCGCCATAGAATAGGAAGAAAATACAAAGTAATAATACAACTATTGCTAAAATCAGGCTTTCGGAGTGCATGCGTCCCATAAAGTTTACAAGGACAGCACCAAATAATATAGGTAGCTGAGCTGCAATTGCCCAACGTGTCAGCAATCCAAAAACAATCATTATTCCTCCAATCATGTGGGCTGGAGCGATGTAATGCAAAAGAAACATTCCGCCCCCATATTGATCAATAGGAGAAATCAAATCATGTAAATATTGAGCATTAGTTACAAATGAAACTCCTTTCATAAACAAAAAAACACCCAAAACAATACGTATTAAATCTACTGGTAAATAAGTGTGCGAATTTGCCCATTTATTCAAACTTTTTACATTTTCCATGATGCTACGTGATTAAAAATTATATACTAAGTTACTAATTTTTAGTGATATATTTATTTTTAAGTATTTGGAAATAAGTTTTTTACAATTTATTTAACGCATTCTGAGAATTCTTGAAATCAGACCTGAATAACACCCATATTGAATGGTTTTTGAATAGGAGCGTGGTTGGCAGCTTCGATTCCTATAGAAATCCATGTACGTGTATCAAGAGGATCAATAATAGCATCTGTCCATAATCTTGAAGCGGCATAATATGGAGAAGTCTGCTCATCGTAACGTGCTTTTATTTTGTTGAATAATTCAGCTTCTTTCGCCTCGTCTATGATTTCTCCTTTTGCTTTAAGCGAAGAAGCTTCAATTTGTGCCAGAACTTTTGCGGCCTGAGTTCCTCCCATAACTGCCAGTTCTGCACTTGGCCATGCAAAAATTAATCTTGGGTCATAGGCTTTTCCGCACATAGCATAATTTCCTGCTCCGTATGAATTACCTACAATAACAGTAAATTTGGGTACAACCGAATTACTAACGGCATTGACCATTTTGGCTCCGTCTTTTATAATTCCGCCATGTTCAGATTTTGAACCAACCATAAAACCTGTAACATCTTGTAAAAAGACTAATGGGATTTTTTTCTGATTGCAATTTGCAATAAAACGGGTGGCTTTGTCAGCGCTGTCGGAGTAAATTACACCGCCAAACTGCATTTCGCCTTTTTTGGTTTTGACTACTTTTCTTTGATTCGCAATAATTCCAACAGCCCAGCCGTCAATTCTGGCATAGCCTGTTATTATAGTTTGACCATAGCCGTCTTTGTAAGCCTCAAAATCAGAATTGTCAACCAAGCGATTGATGATTTCCATCATGTCGTATTGCTCGTTTCTGGCTTTTGGCAGGATTCCGTAAATATCCTTAGGTTCTAAAGCAGGTTTTTCAGCTTTGATTCGGCTATAGCCAGCTTTATCATAATCGCCAATCTTATCTACAATATTTTTGATTTTATCTAATGCGTCTTTGTCGTCTTTTGCTTTATAATCGGTAACACCAGAGATTTCGCAATGTGTAGTTGCTCCGCCTAAAGTTTCATTGTCAATAGTTTCACCAATTGCAGCTTTCACCAAATAACTTCCGGCAAGAAAAATACTCCCGGTTTTATCTACGATCAAAGCTTCATCGCTCATAATAGGAAGGTAGGCACCTCCGGCAACACAGCTTCCCATAACGGCAGCAATTTGGGTGATTCCCATACTGCTCATTTGAGCATTATTCCTAAAGATGCGTCCGAAATGTTCTTTATCCGGAAAAATTTCGTCCTGCAATGGCAAATATACTCCGGCACTATCTACTAAATAAATAATGGGCAGTCTGTTTTCCATGGCAATTTCCTGTGCACGTAAATTTTTCTTTCCGGTAATAGGAAACCAGGCACCGGCTTTAACTGTTGCATCATTGGCAACAACTATGCATTGTTTACCTTTGATATATCCTATTTTGATGACCACTCCTCCCGAAGGACAGCCGCCATGTTCAGCATACATTCCTTCTCCAACGAATCCACCAATTTCGATACTTTTAGAATTTTCGTCCAACAAATAATCAATGCGTTCACGGGCTGTCATTTTGCCTTCAGCACGTAATTTCTCGATTCTTTTTTCGCCTCCGCCTAATTTTACTTTGGCAAATTTTTGTTTTAATTCAGAAAGTAACAGTTTATTGTGATCTTCGTTTTTATTGAAGTTTAAATCCATATTATATTGATGTTTTTACAAAATAGTGTTGGCTAATTTACAAAATCAATTGCAACCTGCGTAATAAAATATTCTCTAAAAATGAGATAAAGGAGTACTATGATATCCAAAAATAAATAATTTTCGGATGATTAAATAGAATATTAAAAACTTCTCATAAACAAAAAAACAGAAGCGAAGCTTCTGTTTTTTTATATTTTGATACGTATTTGATTATTTTTTAGAATCGCAAACCAGTCTTTTTAAAATAGCCCATTGTTTTAATGCGTCACGAGCTTCTACAGCAGGATATCCGAGCATTGTTTTTCCTGCAGGAATATCTCCGGTAACACCAGAGCCAGCGCCAACAATAGCTCCGTCGCCAATAGTGGTGTGATCTTTTATAGAGGCACTTCCGCCAATAATAACCCCATTTCCTAAAGTTACAGAACCGGCTAAACCGCTGTTTCCGGCCATAATACAAAATTTACCAAGTTTACTATTATGCCCAATTTGAACTAAATTATCAATTTTGCAACCATCACCAAGAACAGTTGAACTAAATTTCCCTCGGTCAACGCATGTGTTTGCACCAATTTCAACTCCGTTTCCAATTATTACATTTCCGATTTGTGGAATTTTTACTAAACCTTTTTCACTGCAAGGACGAAATCCAAAACCATCAGCTCCAATTGTTGCATTTGGATGAATAATACATTCCTGACCAATATGACAACGTTCGCGAACTACAGTTCCTGACCAGATAACAGTATTGCTGCCAATGGTACATTCGTCTAAAATGGTAACGTTTGGATAGATTGTAACATTCTTACCTATTTCTACTTTTGGCCCTATATAACAACCGGCACCAATTCGTGTACCTTCGCCAACAATAGCTGTTTCATCGATAATTGCTGTTTTATGAATATTATTGTGAAATACCGGTGTAGGCGGAGCAAAAAGAGCTAAAATCTGAGACATGGCCAAATCCGCATTTTTGACTTTAATAAAAGCACGATTTTCTCCAGGTTCAATCGAGATATCTTCATTAACAACTGCAATGGAAGCTTTCGAACCTTCCCATAATTTTTCGTATTTTTTATTCCCTATAAATGAGATATGACTAGAGGTGGCTTTGTCTAATTGCTCTGTAGCTGTAATACACTGAGATGTGGTGCCATAAATTACGCCTTTTATGACTTCGTTAATTTCTTGAATTGAATAGGATTTCATCTAATGAATTAATTGCTTTATAGGTTATTTTTTGCCAAATAAAACCAATTAGATTTTAATTACCTAATATTTTTTTTCAGTTTGTTTAAAATTATGAATATATATTGAAATTTTAACATTTATTAAGTTGTTTTCTAATGATTTTTTAATTTTGCTTATCGTGTTCGTTGGAGGGATATAAAGTATAACAGACTATAATTCAGTATTTTTACTAAGTAAAAATGAGTTGTTTTGTTATTGATAAGCAGTAACTTACATTTTTTTGTTAAGCATTTCAAGAATAAAAAAAAAGCAATTCATTTTTAAAAGGAATTGCTAGGTGTTTTTTATTATTTTACTTTAGAAAGTGAAACAGCATTTATGCAATATCTTAGCCCGCTTGGTTGAGGTCCATCAGGGAAAACATGCCCTAAATGTGCATCGCAGGTATTGCAGACTACTTCAACACGAATCATTCCGTATGATTTGTCGGCATGATAGCCAATAGCATTTTCTTTGATTGGTTGCGTAAAAGAAGGCCAGCCTGTTCCTGATTCAAATTTTTCAGATGCGTCAAAAAGTAAAGTACCGCAACATTTACATTCATATATTCCCGGATCAAACAGACTGCAAAGTTCAGAACTGAAAGATCTTTCAGTGCCTTTTAAACGGGTTACCTGATACTCTTCAGGAGTTAAAAGCTGTTTCCATTCTTCTTCTGTTTTTTCAACTCTTTTATCCGGAGTTGGATTTCCTTTATTTGTAAAATGAATTACGTCTGCCCATTTAATCATAATAGTATACTTTAAATGAAATTATTTTTTGAAGTTAACCGTTAAGGTATTAAGAAAAATAAGCTAAGCAATGCTTAGAATCTTAATGCCTTAACGGTAAAATTTTTAAATGGATTAAATTTATTCCTCTTCTTTTTGCCCCATCATCATTAAGAAAGCTTTTAAAAACGGATCAATATTTCCGTTCATAACGCCATCAACATCACTGGTTTCATAACCGGTACGAACATCTTTTACCAATTTATAAGGCTGCATTACATAATTACGTATTTGCGAACCCCATTCGATTTTCATCTTTCCGGCTTCAATATCTGCACGTTGGGCCTGCTGTTTTTTCAATTCAATTTCATACAATTGAGAACGAAGCATCTGCATGGCACGCTGTCTGTTATCCTGCTGGGAGCGTGTTTCTGAACACTGAATCTGAATTCCGGTTGGTTTGTGTACCAATTGGACTTTCGTTTCAACTTTGTTTACATTTTGTCCTCCGGCACCGCTGGAACGAGAAGTTGTAATCTCAATATCCGCAGGATTAATATCAATTTCAATACTGTCATCGACAAGAGGATAGACATAAACAGATACAAATGATGTATGTCGTTTGGCATTACTGTCAAAAGGAGAAATTCTAACCAGACGGTGTACACCATTTTCACCTTTCAGATAGCCAAAAGAATAATCACCTTCGAATTCTAAAGTTACGGTTTTTATTCCGGCAACATCACCTTCCTGAAAGTTAAGTTCCTTTATTTTATAGCCATAACTTTCTCCCCACATCATGTACATACGCATCAGCATTCCAGCCCAGTCACAACTTTCTGTTCCGCCTGCACCGGCAGTAATCTGAACTACTGCGCTAAGGCTGTCGCCTTCGTCAGAAAGCATGTTTTTAAATTCGATGTTTTCAATGTGCAGCTGCGTTGTATTGTAATTTTCATCCAATTCCTCTACAGAAAGTTCTCCTTCTTTATAAAAATCATAAGCAAGCTGAAGTTCATCTGTGAGTTCGACAGCTTTATTGTAATCTTCGATCCATTTTTTTTTGTTTCGAAGATTTTTTACAATGATTTCTGCTTCTTTTGGTTTGTTCCAAAAATCAGGAGCAAAAGTTTTTTCTTCTTCGTTTGCAATTTCGATTAGCTTGGCATCAACGTCAAAGATACCTCCTCAACGCACCAAGGCGCTCCACAATACCTTTTACTTGTTCGGCTGTTGTCATAAATTAATAATAGTTTTATATGTTTTTTACAAATATTACGTTAATTTGGTTGAGTAATAAACCGCAAGTTAAAATTTATTAAAACTCGCTGTTAATAACTATCAGTTATACGTAATTTTGCACTACAAAAATAAGATATAGTTTTTAGAATATGGAAATAAATTTAATCAGCGATACTATTACCAAGCCTAGCTACGAAATGCTGCAGTATATGTTCAACGCTCATGTTGGCGATGATGTATACAGGCAAGATCCAACGGTTATCGAATTAGAGACCAGGGTAGCTGAATTTTTTGGTATGGAGGCTGGGCTTTTTTTTCCGTCAGGAACTATGGCGAATCAAGCCGCAATTAAACTTCACACCCAACCCGGAGAACAATTAATTGCGGACAAGTATGCTCATGTTTATCATTATGAAGGCGGTGGAGTTTCTTTCAATAGCGGAGTTTCATGCTGTTTATTAGATGGAGACAGAGGAATGATAAAAGCATCACAAGTTGCTGCTGCGATCAATGATCCGGAGTTTTATCACAGTCCGTTAACGAGTTTGGTTTGTGTAGAAAATACTACCAATAAAGGTGGAGGAGCCTGTTATGAACTGGAAGATTTATGGGAAATAAAAAAAGTTTGTGATGCCAATAATTTGAAGTTTCATCTGGATGGAGCCAGAATTTGGAATGCATTGGTTGCAAAAAGGCAGAATCCCAAAGAATTTGGAGCTATTTTCGATACTATTTCAGTTTGTTTGTCAAAAGGATTGGGGGCTCCAATAGGGTCAATTCTGTTAGGAACCAAAGCAGATATTCACAGAGCGTTAAGAATCAGGAAGATACTGGGTGGTGGGATGCGTCAGGTTGGTTATTTAGCTGCAGCAGGATTGTATGCGTTGGCACATAATATAGAAAGACTAGCCGAAGATCACCGCAGAGCTAAGGAGATTGCAGCAGTTTTAAGTACGAAGTCATGGATTGCGGCAATCGAACCTGTAGAAACTAATATTTTAATTTTTTCTCTGGCAGAAGGGTATAGTGATAAACTTTTAATAGAGAAATTAAAACAGAAAAATATCCTTATTAGTTCTATGGGACACAATAAACTTAGAATTGTAACACATTTGGATTATAAAGAAGTAATGCATACCTATGTGATTGAGACGCTTCAGAAGTTTTAATTTCTGTAGTTTTTATATTTGTTTTAAAAAAAAGCAGGATTTAAATCCTGCTTTTTTTTAATTACTTACCCTATCAATAATAGTAAGCGCATTAATTATTGATTTATCTGATTTAAGTTTTAAATATTTATGTTTTTTTGTTAAGATATTGTATGTTAATAAAACATAATCAGAATCTTTTTGTAAATAGCAGAGGTATTCAGAGGTTGATTTATCTATAAAACCTTTACCCTGCGAAATACCTCCAATTCTTAAAGTTTCATTTTCTAAAAAATCTTCATAAGAGTTATCTGCTAAATTAATTTTTGTAATTGTTGCAGTTCCGCTTTGGCTGTTGCTTTTTAAGCAATATGCAATGTCGCTATTATATGATGCAGCTTTGCAGAATAATGAGTTTGAATTATCAAATAATGATACTTTTTTTGCAGTATAATCATCCGTGTTAATTTCAAAGGTATTCTTAGTCCAGTTGGTGCTGTAAAGTTTATTCCCGTTTAAAAAACTTGATTGCGAGGTACTTTGGTCAAAATTTAAGCCTAAATAAGAAACTTCGAAAGTATTGGGATCAATTTTTACAAAATATGAATTGTTTTTAGCAGTATTATAAAGATCTCGTATTACAATTCCATAAAGTGTTTTTTTTGATTCATCCCACGTTAGTGAAATGAGAGAGGGCTCATCGCCGGCTATCTCATTTGGATAAATTAATTTTTTTGATGTTGTTTTTCTTGTTATTCTATCAAAAATAAAAAGATTATCATTTGGTGCCGGGTAATGTTCGACTAAAAAGATTTTATCTGTATTGGAAGCAACAGTATTTAAATTGATGATATTGGTTTTTATGCCATCGAAATGATCGTAAGACGTTATTTTTCCACTATTGTTTCCTATTTTATTTATTTGCCCCCATTGATCTACAGTTAAATAACTAAAATCATCATCCTTTGGGTTTGATGGATCATTTACGCAGGAAAATAAAAATAAACTGGCAAAAGTAATTGCCAGAGTTTTGTATGTTAGTTTCATATGTAGTTTAGATTACTTAAAAAGATTATCCATTCCCGGAATCATTGGCATATCCATTTTAGCAACAGCATCAAGCTCTTGTTCGTTTACCCTGGTTGCTTTTTCAATTGCTTTATTTAGCGTCACAATTAAATAATCTTCCAATTGTTCTTTATCTTCAAGTAAAGAGTCATCAATAGAAATTGATTTTACTTTTCTGTTTGCTGTTAATGTTACTTTTAATAATCCGTCGGCACTTTGCTCATCAATTAAAACTGTATCTAAGCGTTTTTTTGTATCTTCAATTTTTTGTTGGGTTTCTTTAAGTTTTCCCATCATTCCCATTAAATCCATTTTTGTTGATTTTAAATTATTTCAACAAAATTAGTTTATTACAATATATAATAAAGTAATATTTTATGAAAAAATTAATCCTGTTCTACTCTCTATGTGTTATTTTTGCCGTGTCTCATATAAAAACCAATGCCCAATCAATGCTAAACAATATACCGGCTCCACAAGCCAAATTAATTCCTAAATCATTAAAAAAGCATAAAGAAGTCCGAATCGATAATTATTTTTGGCTCAATGACAGAGAGAATCCGAAGGTTATTGATTATCTAAAACAGGAAAATGCCTACTATGAAAGTATGACCTCGCACACTAAAGGTCTTCAGGATGCTTTATACGAGGAGATGAAAGGCAGAATTAAGGAAGATGATTCTTCTGTTCCTTATTTCTATAATGGGTATTACTATATTACCCGTTTTGAAACAGGACAGGATTATCCTATTTTTTCAAGAAAAAAAGGAAGTCTTTCTGCTGAAGAAGAAATCATGTTCAATTGCAATGAATTGGCAAAAGATCATGCTTACTTTAAATTAGGAGGTTTAAGTGTTAGTCCCGATAACAAATTTGCGAGTTTTGCTGTTGATATTGTGGGGAGAAGAATTTATACAATTCAGATTAAAAACTTAGAAACCGGAGAAATTCTCGCAGATAAAATAGAAAATGCAACCGGAGAATCAGTTTGGGCAAATGATAACAATACCATTTTTTATGTCAGACAAGACGAAGTTACTTTACGATCTGATAAGGTATTCAGACATAAATTAAATACAGATGCAGCAACTGATGTTTTGGTTTTTAATGAAACAGATGATACGTTTAATGTATCAGTAAGTAAAGAAAAATCAAGAAAATATATTGTTATTGGTTCAGGAAGTACTTTAACGACAGAATACAGGATTTTAAATTCGGATAATCCTGATGGTGAATTTGCAGTATTTCAGACGCGTGTTCGTGGTTTAGAATATAGTATTTCGCATTACGAAGACTCATTTTATATTTTGACCAATAAAGATAAGGCAACCAACTTTAAGTTGATGAAAACGCCAGAAAACAGAACAGAGAAAAAATTCTGGAAAGATCTTATTCCACATCGTGAAGATGTTTTATTGGAAGATATCGAAATATTCAAAAATTATTTAGTGGTTGAAGAACGCTCAAACGGCTTAAATCATATCCGAATCATGCCATGGAATGACGAACCGGATTATTATTTGCCTTTTGGAAGTGAAACATACAACGCTTATACTACAACAAATGTTGATTTTGATACGGATGTTTTGCGTTACAGCTACCAATCGCTGGCAACGCCATCGTCTGTAATTGATTTTAATATGAAAACGAAAACCAAAGAAATCTTAAAAGAGCAAGAGGTTTTAGGTGGGAAATTTGATAAAAACAATTACATCGAAGAAAGAGTCTGGGTAACAGCGAGAGATGGAGTTAAAGTGCCTATTTCTATGATTTACCGTAAAGGACTAGAGAAAGATGGTAAAAATCCGTTATTGCTATATGCGTATGGTTCATACGGAATCACGATGGATACTTATTTTTCATCAACAAGACTTTCTTTGCTTGATCGCGGATTTGTGTTCGCTATAGCCCATATTAGAGGAGGTGAAGACTTGGGAAGGCAATGGTATGAAGATGGAAAACTGTTAAAAAAGAAAAATACCTTTACAGATTTCATTGATTGCTCTAAATTTGTAATAAACGAGAAATATACTTCTGCTAAACATTTATATGCAGAGGGAGGATCTGCTGGAGGACTTTTGATGGGCGTTATCGTAAATGAAGCCCCTGAATTATATAACGGAGTTATTGCTCAGGTGCCTTTTGTAGATGTTATTACGACAATGTTGGATGACAGTATTCCGCTGACAACAGGAGAGTATGACGAATGGGGTAACCCAAATAATAAAAAATATTATGATTATATGTTGTCGTATTCGCCATATGATAATGTAAAAGAGCAAAAATATCCTAATATGTATGTTTCTACCGGATTGCATGATTCGCAGGTTCAATATTGGGAACCAGCCAAATGGGTGGCTAAACTTAGGAGTTTAAAAACAAATGACACTGTACTGTTTTTAGATACTAACATGGATGCTGGTCATGGCGGGGCTTCAGGGCGTTTTCAAGCTTTAAAAGACTTAGCAAAGGAATTTAGTTTTTTATTAGATTTAGAGAAAATACAAAGCTAATTAGAAATTTTTTGTTAAATTTGCAACCTATCAAGGTTATTTAAAATTACCTTTGATTAACTATTTTTTTATGAAAGAAGAAATAAATGCTTATAATAATGTTTTAGAGTTAATAGGTAATACCCCACTTATTAAACTAAATAAAGTCACCGAAGGGTTAGAAGGAAATTTCTACGCAAAGGTAGAAGCTTTTAATCCGGGACATTCGTCAAAAGATAGAATAGCATTATATATTATTGAAGAAGCTGAGAAAAGAGGGATTTTATCTCCAGGTGATACCATAATTGAAACAACATCCGGAAATACAGGTTTTAGTTTGGCTATGGTAAGTATTATAAAAGGTTACAACTGTATATTGGCAGTAAGCTCAAAATCATCCAAAGATAAAATTGACATGTTGAGAAGTTTAGGGGCAAAAGTTTATGTTTGCCCGGCTCACGTTTCAGCAGATGATGAAAGATCGTATTACAACGTTGCAAAACGTTTACATGAAGAAACAAAAGGTTCTGTTTATATTAATCAATATTTTAATCAGCTAAATATTGATGCACACTACAATACTACTGGTCCTGAAATCTGGAAACAGACCAAAGGACAAATTACTCACCTTGTTGCTTGTAGCGGAACCGGGGGAACAATCTCAGGGACTGCAAAATTCTTAAAAGAACAAAATCCAAATATTAAAATCCTAGGTGTTGATGCTTTTGGATCGGTATTGAAAAAATATCATGAAACAAGAGAATTCGATAATAAAGAAATATATCCATATAGAATTGAAGGCTTAGGGAAGAATTTAATTCCTTCAGCAACTGATTTTGATATTATCGATAAGTTCATGAAAGTAACGGATGAAGAGAGTGCTCATACAGCCAGAGAAATTACCCGTAAAGAAGGTTTATTTGTAGGGTATACTTCAGGTGCTGTAATGCAGGCAATTAAGCAGTATGCAGAAGAAGGAGAATTTACAAAAGACAGTAATATTATTGCTATTTTTCCTGATCATGGCTCTCGCTACATGAGTAAGGTATTCAGTGATGACTGGATGAATGAACAAGGATTCTTCGATAGTGTTAACGAAGAAGAAGTTCAAAAAATTGAATTTGTAAAGTAATTAAAATTTACTTTTAGACATAAAAAAAAACTCCAGATGAAAATCTGGAGTTTTTTTGTTGGTATTATTTTGCTAAAAGCTCTAAAATTTTTGCTCTTAATTCAGGACCTCTTAAATCCTGTGCAACGACTTTTCCTGATGAATCAAGTATAAAGGTTGCAGGGATAGATTGTACATTATATTGCTTTGCAATAGGTTCTTCCCAGTATTTTAAATTTGAAACCTGTGTCCAGCTTAAATTGTCTTTTGCTATGGCTTCTTTCCAGGCTGATGCTTCCTTGTCTAAAGAAACACCTATAATGTTCAGTCCTTTCGAGTGCAGTTCTTTGTATATTGCTACAACATTTGGGTTTTCTTTTCTGCATGGTCCGCACCATGAAGCCCAAAAATCTACAATTGTTACTTTTCCTAAACTTTCTTTGAGTGATACTGTTTTGCCTTCAGGATTAGGAGCTGAAAAATCTGATCTTCATTTAGCGCTGCCAACCGGAGGAGCTGATGCACCTACTGCAGGCATTTTCATTTGGCCAATTTTTTCTTTAATAGCTTTTCCAGGCTTTGTGTTTTTTAAAGACTCATCTAAAGAGTTGTATAAAGCTTCTGTTTTTTTGAAATCTGCCGCAGGGTCATTAATTAAACTTTGGATAATTAAAGCTGAGATAAATGATTTTGGGTGAGTTTCAGCATAAGCTGTGTATTTCTTTTTAGATTCAGCCTGAACATCAGTTTGAATAGCCATATATTCTTTCATTAAACCATTGATAACTGCTGTGTCTTGTTTTTGCTGAGCAGCCTGCATAGTTTGCGTATTTTTTTTCTGAAAATCCATTAATCTTTTTTGAACTTTAGTAAGATCTTCGTTGAATTTTACATACTCGTCATTACTGTAAGTTCCTGAAATTTTTGATTTGTGAATACTATCTTTATCAACTTCAATTTTAATTTCACCAGTTTCTAAGATAAACGGAACCGGACCTTGTAAATCCTGAACAATCAAAGTGTGAAAAGCAGGCTCAGTAACTTTTCCTTTTATTTCAAATTTTCCATTTTCAACTTTAACAGTGTCAAGTGCTAAAGGAGCCATTGTTGTTGGATCCTGCCCTTGAAGAATTATTGTTTTTCCGTTCTCAATTCCTTTTGCAGTTCCGGTGATAAGGAATTCTCCGTCTTTAACTTTACTGCAAGAAATTATCGCTGCAGAAGCGGTAAGTAAAAAAAATATTTTTTTCATTATAAAAAATTAATTAGTTAATTGATTTGTGCAACAAAAGTATTTAAAAATATAGAACATCAATAATTTTACTACCTAAAATTTTGTTATAGTTTTTTTTATGTCAACTGCTTTATATATAGCGTTTTAATTGCTTTTTTTTAATTAAAAAAAAGCTAATAATTTTATTATTCAGAATTAAATCAATGATTTTATCACTTTTTAGCATAAAAAAAGCATTCTGTTGTCAGAATGCTTTTGAAAATAGTATTGTAGAATTTCTATTCCTGATTTGTTTTCTTTCTCCAGGTAAAAGAGTTCAAAATGTGTCTTTTTGCGAATCTTCCAGGAGAATCTGCATTAACCATTTTTACGTAAGTAGCTTTTGGAACACTAATGTATTCGTAAACACTTCCGTTAGAAAAATCGATGATCAAACGACCTTCAACAAACTTATAATCTGTAATTGAACAAGTCGAAATCGTTTCAGTGTATTCAGGTAAATTAGCTTTAATCGTCTCAGGATTAATACTCACTAAAAAGTGGTATGCCTCAATGATAGCTTTACTTTTTTCTTCTGCAGCTTTCAAACCGGCATCATCTCCCTGAAATTTATCAGGATGAGATTCTTTCATCGCATTACGATAAATGGTTTTTAAATCTTTTAATTCTGCAGTTTTGTCTACGTTTAGTAACTTTCTGTATTCAACTATTTTTTTCATAAATAAAGGTAACTACTTGTCTATTAGTTTGAAATTGATGTTAATTGTTCAAAAAGACAAATTTTTTGCAAAGGTACACTTTTTTTTAACTTTTTACTTTTGATCGAAAAAATATTCAGAAAATAAGCAAAAATTAGATAATGAGTCAATTAGAAAATTAGATAATGTAAAAAAACAAGGAGCTGATTCCCGCTATCCGTTACAATCTTTTATGCCGAACACCGGCAAAAAAGGATTTTCACTTTTATCGGGGCTAGGGCACTTGTTTTTATAAGACGTTTAGATTTTAACCTGAAACTTGAAACAAAAAAACTTGAAACAAATTTTAATTATTTATTCTCAGGTTTATGATTGGCCTTATCGAAATTTTTCGATTTTTTCGGATATTTATCATAACTGATATCGCTTGGGTTTTCGATAACCGACTTAATTGTGATCCAATCACCTTCTTTAAAGTTAGATTGTACGATTTTATAATCTAAAAGATATTGACCACAAAAATAATTGTTGTTTTCATCTTTTTCGATGATGCCGGTATAAACTCCTTTTTGCGGCATTTTTTCTTGTGAATCTTTAGACATAGTTTTTTTATTTTAAATTGAGCTGCAAAGTTAATCAAATTTGGTTTGTTTTAGGGAGTTCGTGACAATCTCAGTATATTTGCACATGCAAAAAAACTTTAAGCCACATCCTAATTCCTTCAAAAATACATTTTGTGTTTTTAATGAAGTCTTGCCGGAAGCCGTTAAAGGATTGAAAGTTCAGTTTGAAAGCAAAGCAGGAAGCACTTATTATTATACCGAAGCCGGAATGTACCGTGTTTCGAATCATTGGGGAAGATTAGCCAACAGTAAGTGGAGATTAATTGCCATGGAGCCGGAAACTCCTTCTAAAACAAAAACAGGTTTTGCTGCGTGGAATGAATTTTACCCGGATAATGCTGAAGAAAAGTTGTATTATATCGAAGCGGATTATGATAAAGACACCGTAATTTATCAGCACAAGAATAATTCGGATTATGATAAAAAAGCAATTCTGAGAACGAGTTTTGAAACCACAAAGCGTATCAAACAAATCCGGAATCTGCAACAGCTGACATCCTGGGCAAAACATTTTGACTATGATGATATTGCAGATTTAAGAAAGCAAATCATTGAGGAGTTGATTTATACAGAGAAGACTTTAGACGAAATTAAAAGAGAAATATAATGGGACGCAACAACGAAAGGAATATCAAGAAGCATAATGACAAATTGCATAAAGCCCAAAACAAAGTAAAACAGGCAGAAATTGCTAGGAAAGAAAAGCTAAAAGAAATTATTAAAAAGTTTAACGAAAACAAAACTGAAGAGTAAAGTTTCAAGTTACGTTACGCAACCTGAAACCTGAAACTTGTCCCGAGACTTTAGTCGAACTGGCGAAGCAAACAAAGATTAACAACAAAAAATATGAATACGAAATTTGAAAGTTTAAAGGCAAGCGTACAGGAAATCATTGATCTGATTGCTGCAGAGAATAATAGAGAAGCGAATAATAAATTGCTTGATGTAAGTGAAGTATTAGATGAAATGCTGGATTTTGCAGAAGAAGATGAAGAGTTGAGAGAAATAAGCCGATATCAGGTTTTATTGAATCAGCTGCATGTAAAACTTAACGGCGAAGAGCAGGTTGATGGAGAATAAAAAATGCTTTTGCGATACAGGTTTATTGTTCGCGAAATGTTGTGGATTGTATTTTGAAAAGAATCAAAAAGCCCCAACAGCATTAGCTTTGATGCGTTCGAGATATTCGGCTTACGTGACTCATAATGCCGATTATCTTTTGGAAACAACTTATGTTTCAGAAAGAAAATTTTATTCAAAAAATGAAATTTTGAAATGGGCAGTGAACAATAAATGGCAAAAACTGGAAATTCTAAGTTTTACCGAAAATACGGTCGAATTCAAAGCTCATTTTTTAGATAGTAATCAAAAACCTCAAACACATTACGAGTTTTCGACTTTTAAATTTGAAAATGGTGCATGGTTTTATCTTGATGGAAAGTTTGAATAATTGTCAGTATTGTCGCTAATTACTGTTCGTTTTATTCAAATACTTTAACTAAAAATTAGTAAACGTTTCTTTTTTCATAATTCTAAAAAAACGTACTTTTAAAATTATGAAAAACGAATTTAAAAAAGGTTTTTATTTCAAGACGTACGAAGCGCCTTTTCAGTCTCCGTTTGAAAAACTTTTTGGCATTTTCAAAGAGTTAATTACTCATACTTCGGGTGATTTTGACGAAGCTATAGACTGGCTTCGTGAGTTAGATAAGGAATATAAGCTAACAGACGAAAACTACTCAATCGATGATTTTATTGAAGATCTCAAGAAAAAAGGATATATAAAGGACGAAGCAAAGCCTGACGGGACTTCCGGTTTTGGAATAACAGCAAAAACAGAAAGGGCTATTCGCCAGCAGGCTTTAGATCAGATTTTCGGAAACTTAAAACGCGCAGGAAGCGGAAATCACAAAACCAAACATGCCGGAAACGGAGACGAACATACCGGTGAATTCCGTGAGTTTAATTTCGGAGACGGTATAGAACGTATTTCTTTGACAGAAAGTTTGAGAAATGCACAAATAAACAATGGCGCTGAAAGTTTCATGCTGACCGAAAATGACCTGGTTGTTGAAGAAACCCAGTTCAAAGCACAAATGAGTACCGTTTTAATGATTGACATTAGTCACAGTATGATTTTGTATGGCGAAGACCGGATCACACCTGCTAAAAAGGTAGCAATGGCTTTGGCCGAATTAATCACAACACGTTATCCAAAAGATACACTTGATATTTTGGTTTTTGGAAACGATGCCTGGACAATTCCAATTAAAGATTTGCCGTATTTGCAGGTTGGTCCTTATCATACCAATACCGTTGCAGGTTTACAATTGGCAATGGATATTTTGCGTAGAAAACGAAATACAAATAAGCAAATTTTCATGATTACCGACGGAAAACCAAGCTGTGTACGTGAGCGTGACGGTTCATATTATATGAACAGCAATGGCCTGGACGAATATATTGTTGATAAATGCTACACACAGGCACAACAGGCTAGAAAATTACACATTCCGATTACAACTTTTATGATTGCCAGAGAT
This sequence comes from Flavobacterium chungangense LMG 26729, assembly GCF_000735715.2. Lineage (NCBI taxonomy): Bacteria > Pseudomonadati > Bacteroidota > Flavobacteriia > Flavobacteriales > Flavobacteriaceae > Flavobacterium > Flavobacterium chungangense. Next base: position 127,628 of record NZ_JASY01000003.1, on the reverse strand, counting down.
CCTTATTTACAGCGATTTGTGAATCATTTTACCGAAGCCAATCAGGGAAAAGCATTTTACACCGGACTAAAAGGTTTGGGAGAAATGATTTTTGAGGATTATGAAACGAATAGGAAGAAAAGGGTTCGTTAAGTTTTAAAGGTTCTGTAGAGATGCATTGCTGTGAATCTAACACCATTCTAAATCAAAATGTAATAAAACAATCGATATTTCAATAAAAATGGAAATAAAAAATATAAAGACATTAGGACAATTAAAAGCTGCAGGATATAAAAGCATAAGTATAAAAGACGAATTACGAAATAACCTGCGTGAAAAAATTAAATCTGCAAAACCGGTTTTTGAAGGTGTTCATGGTTTCGAGAATACCGTAATTCCGGAATTGGAACGCGCTATTTTATCTCGTCATAATATTAATTTATTAGGACTTCGCGGTCAGGCTAAAACCAGACTGGCGCGTAAAATGATCGAATTATTAGATGAATATATTCCGTTTGTGACGGGTTCTGAAATTAATGACGATCCTTTCAATCCGATTTCACGCTTTGCTAAAGATTTAATTGCCGAAAAAGGGGATGAAACCCCAATTTCATGGCTGTACAAGAGTGAGCGTTTCTTTGAAAAATTAGCAACGCCAGATGTAACGGTTGCTGACTTAATAGGAGATGTTGACCCTATAAAAGCTGCTAATTTGAAGTTGTCTTACGCAGATGATCGCGTGATACATTTTGGAATGATTCCGAGAGCGAATCGTTGTATTTTTGTGATTAATGAATTGCCGGATTTACAAGCCAGGATTCAGGTAGCATTATTCAATATTTTACAGGAAGGAGATATTCAGATTAGAGGCTTTAAGTTGAGAATGCCGCTTGATATGCAATTTATTTTTACGGCAAATCCTGAAGATTATACCAATCGGGGAAGCATTGTAACGCCTTTAAAAGATAGAATTGGTTCGCAGATCCTGACACATTATCCGGAAAGTGTAGCAATTGCCAGAACCATAACAGAGCAGGAAGCAAAGCTGGATGAAAATCAGGCAGATATAGTATATGTTCCTGGACTCGCGAGAGATATTTTAGAACAAATAAGTTTTGAAGCACGAGAAAGTGAATACATCGATAATAAAAGTGGTGTAAGTGCCAGAATGAGTATTACAGCCTTTGAAAATTTAATTAGTACCGCAGAGCGTCGCGCTTTAATTTCTGGTGTTGATAAAACTACACTTCGTTTATCAGACTTTATTGGAATCATTCCTGCGATTACAGGAAAAGTAGAATTGGTGTATGAAGGAGAGCAGGAGGGAGCGGCAGTTGTAGCCCAGAATTTAATAGGTTCTGCTATTAAAACTTTATTTTCTGATTTCTTTCCGAAGATTGAAAAATTAGAAAAACCCGGTGAAAAAACACCATATTCTGATTTAATTGAATGGTTCTTTGCAGAAAGTGGTTTCGAATTACTGGATGAAGCTTCCGATAGCGAATATCAAAATATTTTGGATGAGGTTACTCCTTTAGATATATTAGTAAAAAAATATCAGTCTCAATTAGATAAAAAAGATCAGTATTTCATGAAAGAATTCATTTTGTGGGCATTGGTAGAACATAAAAAACTAAGCAAAGATCGTTTTGCAACAGGCCATCAGTTTAAGGATATGTACGGAAGTTATATCAGTAAATTATAGTTTAAATAACCAAATTAAAAAGAATAATTATGAATATTACATTGGAATAAGCTGAAAAAGCAATAGCTGCAGCAAAAAATATGGCCGTAGAAATTGATACAAAAATGGACATTTGTGTGGTAGATGCCGGAGCCAATCTGGTTGCATTTGCCAGAATGGATGGTGCATGGATTGGGTCGATAGATATTTCTCATAAAAAAGCCAAAACAGCTGCCTGGTTTACTATGGATACTGCTGCTTTGGTAGATGCAGTGCAGCCGGGAGCACCACTTTATAACATTGAACATTCAAATGGAGGATTAATTACTTTTCCGGGGGGTGTTCTGATTAAAAATTCAAATGGAGAAATTATTGGTGCTATTGGAGTTAGTGGCAGCAGTGTTGAAAACGATCATACTGTAGCTGTAGCCGGTGCTGAAGTTCTAAAGTAATTTTCATAAAAGATATCAAACCCGACAGGTTGCAAAAAAACTTGTCGGGTTTATTATTTCCAAAAACAGCCATTCCCAGTTTTATTTCGGTTACCTTGCTACGTTGGCTGTATTTGCAGTTTTTCCCAAACAATAAATGGAAAATAGTTTCGAAGATTTGATTGCGAGTTATATTGAAAATAAAGTAGGTATTTCAGAGCATTTTTTAAGTAAAGAATTAGCTGATAATCTTAAACAAAATCTACTCGATTTAAATCAGAAGATTTTGCTGTCAGAAGCTGGAATTGGAAATTCAGAAAAGCTTTCTTACGATGGCGCAATCAGGAGCGATTCTATTTATTGGTTAGATAAAACACATAACAATGTTTTTGAAAATGCTTTTTTTGCCCAGATCGAGGCCTTTATCATTTATCTAAATGAGAGTTGTTACGCCGGAATCACGGGTTATGAATTTCATTACTCCTTATATGAAAAAGGTGATTTTTACCTAAAACATCTGGATCAGTTTAAAAATAATCCAAGTCGGAAATATTCCATGATCAGTTATCTCAATAGTAATTGGAAAGAATCTGATGGTGGGGAATTGATGATTCATCAGGAAAATAATAATCAAAAGATTTCACCAACTCAGGGAAAAACAGTGTTTTTTAAAAGCAATGAATTGGTACATGAAGTTTTGGTGACCCAAAATACGAGAATGAGTATTACAGGCTGGCTTAAAAGCGATTAATTTGTTTTGAATAGTAGTTTATTTCTTTATTTTCTTCATAATAAAATCATAATTCAGGTTTAAGTAATTTGTATTTACGTTTCAATCCTTATTTTTGTTATTCATACATTTATTCAAATGAAATTACTCATAGTCGAAGACGAACCAAATCTACTTTCCATTTTACGAAAAGGATTCGCTGAAAATAATAACGATGTCAGCGTTGCTCTTGATGGTAAAACGGCATTGGAAATGATTCATAATTATACTTTTGATGTAGTAGTTTTAGATGTAATGCTTCCGGATGTTAACGGAATTGAAATTTGCAGAAGATTACGTGCCAGCAAAAACTTTGTACCTGTTTTGCTTCTGACAGCCCTTGGAACTTCTGAGAATATTGTTACAGGACTCAATGCCGGTGCTGATGATTATTTGGTTAAGCCTTTTAAATTTGGAGAACTCGATGCAAGAGTAAATGCATTGAACCGAAGAGCCAATCAGGATATAGACAGAGTCGATGTCATCACCATTGGCGATCTCGAAATAAACGGCCGTGCAAAAACGGTTAAAAGAGATGGAGAACAGATAATTTTAACTGCCAAAGAATTTAAATTACTGTATTATTTAGCGAAAAACAGTGGCAGGATTGTATCGCGGGATCAGATTTTGGATAATGTCTGGGATATTAATTTTGATATGAATACAAACGTTGTTGATGTTTATATTACGTATTTAAGAAAAAAAATAGACAAACCCTTCAAAACCAAACTTATTCATACCATGAAAGGTTTGGGTTATGTTATACAGCCATAAAATGGATATTAGAAAAAGAATTACTTTTACTTACGTAGCACTTTCTACCTTTAGTACTTTGCTATTGAGTATAATTGTATTCGTTTTATTTAGAGAAAATAATCGTTATCATTTCTTAAAAAGACTTGAAGACAGGTCTAAAATTGTGGCTTCTATTCATTTTCAGCATGATCCCGAAAAAATAAAATATTACAGTAATTTAAAGAAAAACGGGCTCGAAGAACTTATTGAAGAAGAAGAATATGTTCTTAAAATCAACAGTGCCAATAGTTTTGATTATAACACTAAATTAAATCTACCGAATGAATTTTACTCCAATATTCTGCAGACCGGCAAAGATTATTTTGAGATTAACAGCAAATATTATTTAGGTCAGGTTTTTACAGAAAGAGATCAAAAATATATTGTAATTGTTGGGGCACGTGATCGAAGAGGGAAAACGACAACCGTTTATATTGTAAAGATATTGCTGTTTGGAGGCATCGGTTTTATACTGCTGGCCTTCTTTTTAGGACGTTTTTTGGCAAAAAGAGTGATCAATCCAGTAGCCAGGATTACGAAAGAAGTAAATAGAATTAGTGCTTCGAATCTCCATAACAGATTGCCGGAAGTTAAAAATGCTGATGAAATTTCAGATCTTACAGAAACGTTCAATGACATGCTGGACCGACTTGAAACTTCTTTTGAAATTCAGGCAAATTTTATTAACAATGCATCACACGAGTTAAAAACGCCGATTACAACCATAATTGCTGAAGCTGAAATTATGTTGATGAAAGAACGTCCGGTTTCAGAATATGTTCAGTCATTAGAGAATATTTACAGTCAGGCTTCCAGATTAGGAAATTTAACTGAAAGCCTTCTTAAGCTAACGCAAACAGGGTACGACGGAAACAAACAAGTTTTGGATATTGCCCGAATCGATGAGTTATTATTGGAAGTTAAGTCAGATTTGGATAAAATTTTTCCTGACAACCGCGTGAGTATCAAACTTAATTTTGCCCCTAAAGATTCCAATTTGTTGTTGATTCCGTGCAACAAACCACTTTTAGAACTGGCCATCAATAATATTATTACCAATGGTGTAAAATATTCTGATAATAATGAGGTTTTTGTAACGCTTTCAGCCAATAATGAGGCAATAAAAATTTCGATCAATGATATCGGAATAGGGATTCCGCCAGAAGATATCCCGCATTTGTATGAGCCTTTTTTCAGAGGAAAAATTGCAGCCAAATATATTGGTTACGGGTTGGGGCTTCCACTGGCTTCCAAAATTATCCGTATGCATGATGGGGAAATTCAGGTACAATCAGAACAGGATAAAGGAACGATTGTGACTATCATTTTTAACAAATCAAACATTAAAAAGAGGAACATTAAAAATTCTAATGTTGAATCTTAGAAAATTCTAATTTTAGATTAAGACCCTTCTAATTTTCAGGTAGTTATTTTGTCTGTATATACTAAAAGATTATACATATGAAAAATTTCCTTATACCCACTACTTTAAAAGACGATACAATTTCTGCTGTAAAATGGGCGATAAACCAAGCAAAAAAATCAGATTGTGAAATTGTTTTAATGATGATTGCAGAAACACCCGATTCTTTTTCATCATCTAATTTTTTGCGAGAAATGCGAACCGGACTAACCAAAAGTCAGGAAGAGGTTTTAGCAACCTGCAGGTATATGATCGATCATACTCAAAACTGCAAAATTAAAATTCATAATCAATACGGGATTTCTTCTCCTGTTTTTAGAGGGATTATTGAGCATTTTTCTGTAAAATTAATAATCTTATCTAATTCGTATAAACAGGAAACCAAGCGTATTCATCATTATCTGATACAATTAGCAGGAAATCAAAAATGCCCAATTCTGCATTTAGGCAACGAACAATTCAGGGAAGATTTCAATAAAGCACTTTATATTGAAAATAGCAATGCCAACATGCATGTAAAAGATGTACAGCAGTTTCTTAATGATAATTTCTCTTATGAAATTGTAAGTCAGGCTTCAAAAACTGAAGATCTCGAAAATATGACGCCTTTATCTGAAGCAATTTCAAAATACGAAATTGATCTTTTGGTTGAAACCCGAAAAGGAGAAAAAATCAAATTTAAAAAAACAAAAAAACAAAACATTAATGAAAAACTCGGGCTTCCGATACTTTCATTATATGAGGAGCTGGTTTAATAGTTTTAGTGAATAGTAATTAGCTTTTGAACTCAATAAATATTTAAAAAATACAGAACTGATAACTATTCATTAATTACTAAGACTCAATCGCTGTAATATTAATTTAAAACCGAAAATATGTTATTAAAGAAAAGAATACCAATGAAGTACGTTCTCGGGAAAATTAAAGTAGAACTTGCCCTAGTAGCCGCATACACTATAGTATTTGAGGTTTTTCACCACTATTTTGTTACGCTTCCTGTAGATATTCCGATTGCTATTCCAACCATGATTGGTACAATTATATCGTTATTATTAGCCTTTAAATCCAATCAGGCTTACGATAGATGGTGGGAAGCCCGAATTGTATGGGGAGCAATTGTAAATGATTCCAGAACATTAATCCGCCAGGTTTTAACCTTTTATAAAGATCCTGATTTTTCTGTTGGAGCCAGTGAATTCAAAGAGAATTTTGCTAAAAGACAAATTGCATGGTGCTATAGTTTAGGTCAGGCACTTAGAAATAAAGATGCCATAAAACCACTTAAGGGATTGATAAGTGAAGAGGAATTAAAGTACATCAAAAATCATCAGAATATACCAAATGCGATTTTGATGCTGCATGCACGTGATCTTCGAAATGCAAAAAATGACAAAAGAATCAATATGTATCAACAGGTAGAAATTGATAATACCTTGTCGAGACTATGCGATGAAATGGGTAAATGTGAACGAATTAAAAACACCATTTTTCCAACCACTTACAGCATGTATATCCGATTAACACTGTGTTTGTTTATTTTGTTACTGCCTTTTGGATTAACAAGTGTATTGAGCTGGTTTGCTATTCCATTAATTGTCGCTATTGCCGCTGCTTTCTTTTTAATCGAAAGAATGGCAATTCATTTACAGGATCCTTTCGAAAACAGGCCAACAGACACACCTGTTACGACTATTGCAAACACAATCGAAAAAAATATTAAACAAATGCTGAATGAATATCAAAGCGAATTTGATATTCTAAAAGAGTTTGATTTAGAAGACGAACCTAAAAAAGTGGACAGCAACGCTTATTTTGTTTTATAAATTAAAGTTAATTTTGGTATTTTAATTGTTGACCGGACAGTGAGTAGTTGTACTGTCCGGTTTTTTTGGTTTAATAGATATTTGAAACACACAGATGAATAGATTAAAGTCTAAATTAAAAGAGGCTTTTAAAATCTGGATTTTCAATATAGCTGTATGTTTGTATATAAGTAAGTGTGTTTATGTACAAAGAAAAACGATGTCGTTATGTGTTAATTTTAAATACTTTTGGCAGCCAGTTTACCTAGTGTTTGTATAGATTGACGTAATTCATTTGTCCATGGCAAACCAAAACTCAAACGCATACAATTGGAGAACTGATCCTGAAAAGAAAAAATACGACCCGGAGCAATGCTGATATTGTGTTTCATGGCCAAATGATAAAATTCGGCAGTATCTATTTTTTTATCGAGTTCGATCCAAAGAAAAAAACCGCCCTGTGGCTGACTTACCTTTGTGCCTTTTGGAAAAGATTCTAAAATAGTGTTGATGTAATTACTGCAATTATGATTCAGGATCTGGCGAATTTTACGAAGATGATTTTCATAGCGGCCGTTTTTCAAAAAATCACCCACAACTTCATGTGTAATGGTAGGTGAAGAGATGGTATGGTATAATTTTGTCCGTAAAATTTCTTTTTTGAATTTCCCCGGAATAACCCAGCCTACACGATATCCCGGTGCCAAAGTTTTAGAAACCGAACTGCAGCACATCACGATTCCGCTTTTATCATACGTTTTGCAATTTGTTGGCCTGGCTGAGCCAAAATATAAATCACCGTGAATATCATCTTCAATTAACGGAATATTATGTAATTCCATTAAGCGTACGGTTTCTTCCTTGTGTTCATTAGGCATCATACTTCCTGAGGGATTGCTGAAATTACTCATTAACACACAAGCCTTAATTTTTTTAGTCGAAATAGCTTTTTTTAAAGCATCTAATTCTATTCCCGTTGTTATATTGGTGGGCAGTTCCATGACATACAAACCTAGAGATTTCGCCAGCTGTAAAACGCCAAAATAGACGGGGCTTTCTGTAATAATAGTATCTCCCGGTTTTGTAACCGCCATTAAGCAATGTGATATCGCACTCACGCAGCCCGGAGTGGTTATGATGTCATCTTCCGTTAGGGATCCTCCCCATGCAAAAGACCAGCGTGCGATTTCTTTTCTAAGATTAACATTGCCCTGTATTTCTTCATAACTGGTACCACTATTGGGTAGTTGCCGCATTGCCTGAACCATGCCCTTGTTTAGTTTTGCTATCGGAAGAAGTTCATTTGATGGAAAACCTAATGAAAGCATGGTAACGTTTTTATCTGTCATATTTCCATAAACCAAATCAATTAAATCTTCTCTTTCAATATTTTGTGTGGTCAGAATAGGGGAGCTGGCTGTTGGTTCGGGAACAATTCTTGCCGAAATATTGCTTACATAATAGCCCGATTGTGGTCTTGATTCGATTAGAGATCTGCTTTCGATTTCATAATACGCTTTACTGACCGTACTCATGCTGTAGCCTGTTTCTGCACATACTTCCCTAATCGAAGGTAATTTGTCTCCCACACTTAAAAGACCCGATTTTATTTGTTTTTCAATAACATCGGCAAATTGTAAATACAGGTAGTTTGAGTTTTTCATATGAGATAATAGTGTTTAATGAAACATCGTATCGCGATTTTTATTCTTTCAGTTTATACGATTTTGGTGATTTCATAAAATAAAACTGTTATGGTGCAATTTACAAAAACTGTATCTGTATTGCTGTTTTATTTTTAAGAAATTTGCTTCATCAGATATACATCAAAAGAAACATCATGAAAACTACAAAATATTACCTGGCAGCGATTACTGCTTACACCGTTTGGGGATTTTTTAGTCTTGTGCTAAAACCAATTCATGAATATGCTTCAATGGATATTTTATTTTACCGCGTTTTTAGCTGTAGTATTTTAATGTTGTTAATTGCTTTTTTGTTCAAACGCAAAAAAATTAAGGAGACAATTGAGGTTTTCAATTCTTTATCTGCTTCTAAAAAGAGATACACCATCTTACTTAATATTGGCGGAAGCTTCTTTCTAATGGCCAACTGGTTTACATTTATTTATGTAATGAACCATGTAAGTGTGAAAGCTACCTCACTTGCATATTTGGTTTGCCCAATTTTAACAACTCTGCTGGCCTATTTTGTACTGCATGAAAAACTGGGAAAAACACAATGGCTTTCGGTTGGATTAAGTATTTCGGGCTGTTTATTGTTGTCGTATGCAGACATTATGGATATGTTTTTTAGTATCATTATCGGATTTACTTATGCGTGTTATTTAGTAAGCCAGCGTGTTAATAAAGGCTTTGACAAGTTTATTATCCTGACATTCCATATATCTGTGGCGGCTTTGTTGCTGGTACCGTTTTATCCGGCATATAGCGGTCCGGTACCTACTGAACTTACGTTTTATTTTTGTATCGAAACCATTGCTGTATTTTTTACAATTATACCGTTGTTTTTAAATTTATATGCATTGGGTGGAATCAATTCTTCAACAGTTGGAATGCTGTTAAATATTAACCCGATGATTGCTTTTGGTCTGGCTTGTTTTATTTATAAAGAGAAAATAACTCCGCTACAGATTCTGGCATATAGTATTATTTTCCTGGCGGTATTGGTTTTTAATTCGAATCATATTTTTGCTAAGAAAGTAAAAAATGTAGTAGCCGCTAAAAATTAAAAAGCATACAGAACATTAAAGTTTGAGGGAAGTTTTGGTAATCTTCTGCTTTTTTTGAATGAGTTTAAACACTACTTTTACAGTAAAAATAGTAATATGTTATTTCTGGTTTTAAGTATCATTTGCAGTGTGACAGTTGGTGTCATTTTTAAAATAATACGTAATTACAATTGCAATCCGGCTCAGATAATTACTTTCAATTATGTATTCGCACTACTATTTTGTTATTTTTCGTTTACTCCAAATCTGGTCGAGGTTACCACAAACGCTCCGTGGAATATTTACTTGGCAGTTGGTTTTCTGCTGCCTGTTGTTTTTTTGTTTTTAGCAACATCCATTAAACATATGGGAATTGTAAAAACAGATGCTGCTCAACGATTATCACTCTTTATTCCAATACTGGCTGCCTGGTTTATTTTTAAAGAAGAATTCAATCTTTATAAGTTAGTTGGACTTGTAACTGGTTTTTTTGCACTTTTACTCATTTTAAGAAAACCAACCCAAAATGAGCAGAATAAATGGCATTATCCGGCCATAGTTTTATTAGGTTTTGGTTTAATTGATGTTCTTTTTAAACAAATTGCACTCTATAACGCTTTACCTTACACAACTTCATTATTTGTTGTTTTTTGTATTGCTTTGTTGGTTTCTACATTTGTGGCTATTTATATGTATGTCTCCAAAAATGTAAAATTTGAATCTAAAAATATTCTTTTTGGAGCACTGGTAGGTCTTTTTAATTTTGGAAACATCCTATTTTATCTTAAAGCACATAAAGCATTTTCTGAAAATCCGTCGACAGTTTTTGCCGGAATGAATATGGGTGTAATTGTTTTAGGAACTCTTGTCGGAATCTTTTTTTTCAGGGAAAAATTATCTAAAATCAATTTTATTGGGATCATTTTAGCCTTAATTTCGATTTTTTTCATTGTTTTTTCTCAAATAAGGTAAAATTTATTCTTTTGTAAAAGCTTAATTTACAAGGTTTTTGTAAATATTTTTGCTTTTTTTAAAATAAACTCTACCAATTCTATAGAATTTATAAAATATATTTATAAATTTGCCATAACAATGAAGAACTATAGCCAACATATGATGTCTTTCAATTGCAGCTCCACGATGTGCTGTATGTTGAATCATGTCTTGAAATGGCGTTAATAGAGAAAGTACTTGTTAGTTATTTTTTTTTTTAGCCTTTCATACCCGTGAAAGGCTTTTTTTAGAATTTATTTAAAAACATAGATATGAGATCAAATAAATACACCAATACACTGATGCAATGCTGTCTGATGAAAATCCCATGTCGCAGCTACAGTAATTAGAGACAGGAAAACGTAAACATCTTTTGTACATAACAGAAGACTTTAAAATATAAAATTTCAAAATCAATTGAATAAAATCTTAAAACTAAAAAATTATGAGCCTAGAAATAATTAAACAGAATCCTTTTCAGTCTATGATTGATCGTTTTAATATCGCAGCCGATATTTTAAACCTTGATGATTCGATCATACAGAAATTACAAAAACCGGAAAAACAAATTGTTGTAAATTTTTCGATTACACTTGACAATGGTAAAATTCAAAATTTTGAAGGCTACAGGGTAATTCATAATACGGCGTTAGGACCATCAAAAGGAGGAATACGTTATGATAAAGCTGTAAACCTTGATGAGGTAAAAGCACTGGCTGCCTGGATGACGTGGAAATCTGCTGTAACCGGAATTCCGTTTGGAGGAGCAAAAGGTGGAATTATTTGTGATCCGAGAGAGCATTCAAAAACAGAATTAGAAAAAATTACAAGAGCGTATACAAAAGCATTATCTGATATTTTTGGCCCGGAAAAAGATGTTCCTGCACCGGATATGGGAACAGGTCCGGACGAAATGGGCTGGCTAATGGATGAGTTTTCTTTGGTACACGGAAAAACGATTCATGCTGTGGTAACAGGAAAACATTTGCATTCAGGGGGTTCTTTGGGAAGGGTAGAAGCAACAGGAAAAGGGGTAAGTATCATTACGCTTCTGGCACTGCAAAAATTAAAATTAAGACCGGCCAGATCTTCAGTTGCCATTCAGGGATTTGGAAATGTTGGATTACATTCAGCTTTATTTTTATATGAAAAAGGATTAAAAGTGATTGCCGTAAGTGATGTTTCAGAAGCGTTTTATAATCCGGAAGGACTTAATATTCCGGAACTGATTTTGTATTATAACCTCAACAATAAAAGTATCAAAGGCTATCCAAACTCTGTTGCGATCAAACATGAAGAGTTATTGCTTTTGGATGTTGATGTGCTGATTCCTGCTGCGAAAGAAGATGTAATTACACAAAAAAACGCAGGTGATATCAAAGCAAAAATAATAGTAGAAGGTGCCAATGGCCCTGTTTCGTCTGATGCTGATAAAATTCTGCATGATAATAATGTACTGGTTGTTCCGGATATTTTGGCGAATGCAGGTGGGGTAACGGTTTCATACTTCGAATGGCTTCAGAACTCGCTTTTGGAATCCTGGAGAATCCATCAAATTAACAAGCGACTGGAAGATATTTTAGAAAAAGGTTTTGAAACTGTTTTCAGAGTTGCAGCAAAACATAACGTTACACCTCGTATAGCTGCCTATATTATTGCTTTGCAAAAAGTTGCCGACACACAGTCGGTAAAAGATATAGCTTTAGAAGCTTCAAAATACAAGCAGAACTAAGAATTATACATAACAATAAAAGAATTTTTCATTAATGAAATGTCTGACAGATAGTTAAAAATCAATTAATGAAAATTTCTTTTCTTTCATTAACAGAATTGAAAATAAGTTGTTTAGAGTCAAAAAATAATTTTTAAAAATGGAACATATTAATTTCCTTGCGTTTGCAATGCCTGCGTTTTTCATTTTTTTATTTTTGGAATATAAGTTGATGCAGCGCAGAAAAAAACCAGAGATTTTCAATTACGAAAGCTCGGTTTCGAATATTAGTATTGGTATTGCAGAAAGATTAATTAATCTTTTTATTGCTGCAAGTTTTTATCAGTTATATTATTTTATTTACAACAATTACAGGCTGTTGGATATTCCGAGCAATATTTTTGTATGGTTTGCCTTAATTCTTGCAACTGATTTTGTGTGGTATTGGTATCACAGGCTTGGGCATGAAGTTAATTTTTTCTGGGCGGCACATATTGTACATCACCATAGCGAAGAATTTAACTTTACTGCTGCTGCCAGAATTACTACTTTTCAGGCTGTCGTAAGAACTGGTTTTTGGTGTGTTCTTCCGCTTGCCGGGTTTCATCCGGCTATGGTTATTACTATGCTGATTGTGCATGGAGCCTATTCATTTTTTACCCATACACAACTTATCGGTAAAATAAAATGGCTGGAATATGTTTTTGTAACACCTTCTATTCACGGAGTGCATCACGCCTCTGACGAAAAATATTTAGATAAGAATTACGGAGATATGTTTACTTTTTGGGATCGTATTTTTGGAACTTTTCAAGAAGAGGAGGAGAAACCAAAATACGGTTTAACCCATCCGTTAAAAAGCTATAGTTTTCTGTGGCAGCATACTCATTATTACTTCGAGATTTATGAATTATGGAAACGCTCAAAGGGTTTTAAAGCGAGATGGAAAGCTGTTTTTGGTAGTCCTGCACACATGGATCAGGATATTAGGCCAACATTAGAAAAACGATTTTTGCAGGATAAAAGCAATCCACATCAAAGATTGCGATTTAGAAATTACCTTTATATTCAATTAGGAATCTGTACTTTGATTCTAACTGTTTTTACTTATTATTTTGATCTTTTAGATGGGATTGATAAAGTCTTTGTATTAGCATTTATCCTGATTACATTAGTGAATTGCGGTGCTTTACTGGAACAGCGAAAATGGATGTATTATCTGGAATATGGCCGAATTTTTATTGTAACAACCTATTTTTTATATGAAGAAGATTTAACTTCATTCTTCTTTATCCCATTAGCCATTATGATTTTTGTTGAACAGTTGTTCTCGCTTAGTAAACGTTATCAAAATGTGGTGCTTCAATTGGATAATTCAGAATATAAGGTAGAATAAAAGAAAAAATGAGTCGTTTGATTTACAAAATCAAACGACTCATTTTTTGAAGATTAAAATTATTCGTGCTGAACGCAAAAAGTTTTTTATTCTCAATCATACTCAATTAGTAGGTTTCCTGTGTTGTTACACACGATTATAATCCCCCTTCCAATTTACAATAGCTTGTTTGATGGCATCGCCGGATAGATTTTCTGCAAGGGCACGATCAATTAAAGATAAAAACTCAGTGTCTGAAGCAAATCGAAAAGCAAAAAGCTGGTCTTCAGTAAATTTATATTCAATAGTTTCAAATCTGGTTCCGGTAAGTACAAAGTAGCGATACCGAAGTTCAAGTTTAACGATTCTGTTTTGTAAAATCAAAGCATAATGCTGGCGCAGCATAAAGGCGAGACAAAAAAGGAATATAAAAATCACGGTTATAAATCCCCATAAAAGTTTCTCAGTAGTTGTAAATGCAAAGTAAATTGCAAAAAGCATGAACACTATCAAAATTGGATAATATACAAAATGATGCGGTGGGTAAAACCGTACATGATTTTTGTAAGATTGTGTTTTCATAATTATTTTCTTGTAAATCTAAAAAAAGCTATCCTAAAATAGAATAGCTTTTAACCTAAATAAATCTAAAGTAACCAATTTTATTTTTTATCTAAATCCTGCTTAAGTTGTTTAGCATGTTGAAGATGTGCAGTCAAAGCGGCAACATTATTTGAAGCCCATGTTTTTATTTCCGGATCATTTGCTTTTTCTGCGGCTTTAGTGAATTTATCGATTGCTTTTTCGTGACCGTCAATCATCATATCGGCAAATTTTTTGTCAAAATCGACACCGGATTTTTCATTTAGTTTGTTATATTCTTCTTTCCCTTCTTCAGTAATCGAAGTTGGTAATGAAAAATTTCTGCTGTCTGCAATAGTTTTTACTTCTCCGGCTGACTTTGTATGTTCGTCTACCAGCATTTTACCAAATTTTTTGACTTCGGCATTTGTACTTTTTGATTGAGCAAGTTTTCCAATTTCGATTTCAGCCAGATTTATTTCTGTTGCATCAACTAAAAATTCAGAATCATCTTCTTTTGAATCAATGCTGTCAAATTTAGCTTCATTTTGGTCTTCAGCAACTTCTTTTGGATCTTCTTGTTTTGATTCATTTTTACAAGAATTTAAACTCAATAACAAAATTCCTGTTCCTAAAACTACTTTGCTTATTAAAAGTATCTTTTTCATAATTTATATGTTTAAAATTTATAATGATAAAATTATTTAAACATCTGCCTGATATTTTACATTTTGAATTCATAATGTTATATCATTCAAACCTATATAAATTCTTTGATGGTTTTCCATTCATTCAGCTTTGTGTCAAATGATTTGCCGGCATTGGCAGGACTTGTTGAAGGCATGGTTATAAAATGATAATCAGTGGTTTTTAATGAAACATGTTTTTTAAAAAAGGCTGCTGCTTTCTGTCCGTTAAAAACAATAGTTTTAATATTGGGGTACTGCTTAAAAAAAAGTTCAAAATCATTTGTGATTTCATTTTTAATAGCACTGTCCAGACTTCCAATTCTATCACAAAATTGCAAAACATCCCATAAGGCGATTTTATTTTTCAGTAAAAGGACCTTTCTCATTTTATAATCAGTAGAGAAATCTTCCTCCAAAATTTCAAACATAAACCGCCAGAAATTATTTCTTATATGACCATAATACTGTTGTATTTCAAGTGATTTTGTACCGGGCATTGTTCCTAAAATCAGAATTGTTGCATTGGGTTGAGCAATTGGAGCAAAAGAAAAACTTTTCATATTTAAACGAATAAGAGAATGTTATAGAAGTAATTATAAAACAAAACTCAAAAATTATATAACATAATTAATGGTGTTCTGAACGAATTTTGTAGTTCAGGTTTTTTTCAATTAAAATAATGAATCTGTGTTTTGTTGACTAAAGATATATTTAAAATTTAAATCCGCCCAAATGAAAATAGTAACTATACATAACGATAAGATTAAAAATATATTTGAAGAACTAACATTAAGCTTAGGAGGAGAAATAATTTTTGATTCAGACGAATATGCCTTAGAAGTCAGCAATAATTTTGCCAAAGGCAGCATTGTAGGATCCTCTTTCAGTGATTCAGTTTCTTGTTTACAGTTTGATATGACTTTTTCTGAAGATGTAAAAATCAGTATTGGGAATCCGGATATTTCGCCAGTTTATTTTGCTTATTGTTCTAAGGGAAGTTTATCACATAGTTTTGGAATGTCCGGAGTTGAAAGAAAGTTAAAAAAATTTCAGACTGCGATAGTTTCATCAAAGCAAAAAGAAGATAATATTTTATTTTTCGACAAAAACACCAATACCAGAGTTACTTTAATTGTAGTAGGAACTCAAAATGCTGATACATCTGAAAATAATTTTTTCAATTTTAAAGTAAAAGAAACTTTCTTTGAAAAAAACAGGGATGGAAATTTTTTCTATCTCGGTTCATATAATTTGAAAATAGCAGAAAAAATAGAACAATTAAATGCTGTTACCCAAACCGGAATTGTTCGGAATTTGTTGAAAGAAGGTATTTTGAAAATTATTCTGGCAATGGAGATTCAGCAGCATTCTGATGATATGAATAATTGTTTGAAAGAAACAAACTGCCTTACTCTAAAGGAAATGGAAGAAATAAAAAAACTTTCAGATCTTATAAAAGAAACTCCCGAAGAGCAATTTACCATTAAATCGCTTAGCAAGAAATCAGGTTTATCACCAAACAAACTGCAGGAAGGTTTTAAAATGATCCATGACAGAACGGTCAACGATTTTATCACTCATATGCGAATATTAAAAGCCGAAATTTTAATTAAAAACTCAGATTTAAATATTTCCGAAATAGTGTATTGCATTGGTTTTACAAGCAGAAGTTATTTTTCTAAAATCTTCAAGCAAAAATTCAACTGTAGTCCAAAAGAATATAAATTCAATCAAAATCAGTTCGCTATTACCGCATAACTACTTTTTTCCCCAATTAGAATTATCTAAAAATTAACCCTGGTCTAATAATTCAATCAGGGTTAATTTTTAATGCATTGTAGTTTTAAAATGGTCAAAAAATTATGGGTAGTTTTTTATTTTGTTTCGATGTCAAATATTTTTTGTCCTTTATCTCCTAAATAATGTTTTAGTAAAGGTTCATATAAGTTACCACCTGTGTCCGAATTGGTAAAAATCAAGAGGCCTTGTTTTGTCTTTGGAAGAATAAATACAATTGTTTGAACACCATAGTCAGAACCTCCGTGAGATAATGCATATTCCTGATTGCCCAAATCATAAATTTCAAATCCCAAACCAAAATGTTTTCCTTTTCTACTTGCTGTCTGAGGTGAATTCATTTCATTAAAAACTTCTTTAGAGAGTCCCTCTGCGTTCATTACATTTACTAAAAAGTTTCCGTAATCTGCAATTGTAGTTAATAAGTCGTCTGCTGCATTTGGTGTTTTGTTTTTTACTGTTTCATAAGCATTACCCTCTTTATCATAGCCAACAGCAAGTCTTGATACATCTACATTTTTATCCCAGATATATTTTGTATCAGCCATATTTAATGGTTTAAAAATGATTTCATCGGCTAATTCCTGAAGTGATTTTTTGAATTTTTTTTCCAATGCTTTTCTTAAATATTCCATTCCTTCACCTGAATATTGATATTTTGTTCCAGGCTCAAACTCAAAACCAAGTTTTTTATCTTCGTTCATCCATCGCCAATTTGAAAAACCTGTCTGATGGCTCAAAATAAGCCTTGTTGTAAGTTTTTTATTTCTCGGGTCGTTTGCAATATCCGGATCAGTCCAATATTTATAAATAGGTTCATCTAGTTTCCATTTCCCTAAACTCACCAATTTTAAGGCAACTATTGCAGTAACAGGCTTGGTTAAAGAAGCTACATTAAAAATAGTATTGTAGGGTGCAGAGATACCTTTTGTAATTTCTCCAAAAACCTTTATCTGTTTCAGTTTTCCATTTTCAATAATTCCTAATCCTAATGTTGGTACATTATTGTTTTTCAGCCATTTTTCAATTTCGGTATCGTTATCAAAAATTGGTTTTTCTATTCGTTTATTTTCATATGGCTGATGATCAAAACTAAATGATACAGCTAATTTCCATACATCATCTTCTAATTTCCAAAGATTACTGAATTTTGCAATTCCGCTTTGAGTTTCCCGTTTTTCAGAAAACAGATGTTCTCCATTATGCACCGCTCCATAGAGTATTCCATTTTTATAAAGCGGAAAAATCTGCGTACTTTCCTTTACTAAAGTTCTTTTTACCTGACGAGTTTCAGGACTTTTGCAAAGCCCGTTTTTTAGATCAGAAAGAAATTTTGCTTTATCAGAAAAGCCGTCTTTGTCATGGTAAAATTTTAGATTTTCACTCAACAAAATTTCGAACTGTTTTATATCACAGGTATTAAAACCAATATTGAATAGTAAACTGTCTTTTGACAGGATTGTTTTATAGAGAGCTGAATTTTTGTCAACCTGAGCTTTACTGTTTAGACTAAAAATAAAAGCAACGATAATGCTTAAGAGAATTTTTTTTGCCATAATAAATTTTGTATAATTATTTTTGACAAAGGTTAAAAACTCCTCTTTGCAGACCTAAAATTCTACCCGACAATAACCCGACAATAATCCGACAGGATTTATATCATGTTGAAATTCAGTTTGTAATGAAGCTTTTTGGTCTTGTCGATTTCTATTGCATTCCGAAGAACAATAAATACATTAGACAAAGCAATAAGTATCATTAGGATTAAAGTAAACTTGTGGCCAAGTTTCAAAAAAATGCCTGTCATAAACACAATAGGTGCTAAAATTGTCCAAACGATTTGAATTGAAATGAGTTGTTTTGATAAAACGTTTTTTTGTTTCATAGTAAACATCAAAACTAACGGAATAATAATATTTAACGGTGGAGTTATAATAAATGGAATTGAAGACAGGTTGATTAATTTTAGATACGAATAGTTCACCGGAATCGATTCTTCTGAGTTTTCTTTTTCTTCTGCAATTTGTGCAATGTTTTGTTTTGACTCTGTGCTAAGTAATTTGTTTTCTTCTACTTGCAATACTTTTGCCAGCATACGAAGGGTATAGCCTTTGGGATTTTTTCCTGTTTCAATACGTTGAATAGTTCTTACCGAAATTCCTGATTTTTCAGATAATTCTTCCTGAGTCAGATTATGTGATTCTCTTATTACTTTAAGTTTTGACATACGATGGCTATTACTGTTAACAGCAGTTTGTTCTTTTTATTAATCAATCAGATAAATGTAACTGATTTGAATTACAAAAATAAAAATTTACGGTTTATAGTATCAGGACAATCCTCAGCAAATTTTACCTGCCAAACCTGTAATATTCCAAATCAGGATTTTCTTTGTCTTTAATAGAATCCATAATCGAATTCATTGCCATTATGCTAAAAGTAATTCCGTTACCGCCAAATCCCAAAATATAGTGTTCGTTTTTATCCGGATCCGGTTTCCCAAAATAAGGCAGACCGTCTTTAGTTTCGCCAAATGTTCCAGCCCAGGAGTAATCTATCTTGAAATTGATTCTGGGAAATTTTTTTTGAAATTTATTTAAAAGAAACTTCTCCTTTTTTGGTAGAAATTTGTCTCGTTTTTTTGGGTCTTTAAAATCTTCATCGCCACCGCCCATTATTATTCGATTGTCAGTAGTCGACCTAAAGTATAAATAAGGTTTAGAAGTATCCCAAAAAACAGCATTTTTAAATATACTTGATAAATTAGGAATGCTTTCAGATGCTATAACATATGTACTTTTTAGATTTACGACTTTTTCTGTAAGTGTTTCGGTACTTTCGTAACCGCTGCAATGTATGATATGATCAGCAACGATATTATATTTATTTTCGGTTTGTGCAATCATCTTACCGTTTAAATCCTTGGTTGATGTTATATTGGTACGATCAAAAATTTTCATTCCGTTTTCTCTGCAATAAACAAATAAATCGTGCGCAAACCTATACGGATCTAATACAGCCGCAGTATTGGATTCGATAGCTGCGAGAGCATTTAATCCAAATTTTTCCAAATCCCATCTTTCTAGCCAATTTACATCAAAGCCATACTTTTTTCTTGCAATAAATTCATTTTTTAGAAAAGGAAGGTCTTTTTTAAAAGAACAAAAATAAATACTCTTTTTAAATTCAAATTGGCAGTCACTTTTTATATCATCAATAATGCTTCTTAAATCGAAAATTGCTTTTTTTCCGTTTTTATAGCTGTCAACGGCACATGCTACACCTCTTAAGTTTATTAGCTCATGCAGAGGAACATCAATTTCATATTGAAGCAAGGCCGTACTTGCTGCAGTACTGCCATTAGCTATATCACGTCGGTCGACAAGTACTACCTTTTTTCCTTCATTAATAAGTTTATAAGCGATTAATGCTCCGGTAATTCCACCTCCAATAATTAAAACTTGCGTATTTATATCTGAATCTATGGATGGATAACTCGTATCCATTGCATGTTTTAGTGGCCAGAAACTTTCTGTTGAACGTAATTTCATGTTTTAGTAGGTTTGACAACGATTTATATAAATATCTTTTCGTTGATGTTTTTATTTTGCCTTAACTTTTTCTTTCCTGACTACTTTATTGCTTTTTTCATTGTAGACAGCATCGAGTATTTCTTTTCCGGTTTTACTGAATATTTTTATTTTAGGATCCTCATGAGTACCCGTAATGGTAATTGGAAAACCAATAATTCCAAAAGGAGGGAGTCCTAAACGCATCCTAAGATCTAAAAGTCCATCGAAACTGGTCGTTCCTTTTATTGTGGGTTTAAAACTCGCCACGCTAAAAGTAAAAGGAGTAATGTGGATGAGGTTATTATCAATTCTTGATTTGATTTCAATGCCTTGCATATCAGGGTTATTCAATCCCTCCTGTCCAGTTTTTGAGCTTATTCCGTCAAATAATTTGAGGCCTTTAATTTTTACATCGCGTAAATTTATAGTACCCATTCCTTCAAAAGACTCATAAATAGGGCTCATGTTTCCATTTAAATCACCTTTAATTTTATAATCCACGGAGATAATTCCTTCTGCTTTTTCTGCAGCGGTGACCATATCATGAAACATCGGAATTTCTTTGTAGGCTCTTTGAACGCTAAAATCTTTTGCTTTAAAATGAGCATCAAAACGTGCTGCTGTAGACGATTCATCCTTATAGGAAGCATCAATCACCAAGGCACAGTCAATAATATTGAATACAGCATTTTCTAAATAAAAATTTCCTTTAGAAATACCGGTTTTTCCATTAAGTTTATTAAAAACAAGCCCATTGTATTCAATTTTATCAGCATTTGCAGTAAGCTTTACATTTAAGTTTTTTGGTACAATTACTACTCCGCTTAATTTAGGATGGTCTTCTTTTGCGTAGGCAACTTCTAAATTCCGATCTTTGTTTTCGCCTTTTTCAAGTGCCATAAATTCGTCAACATTTATAAGTTTGGATTTCATATTGAAATTTCCGCTCAAAGTTCCATTAGATTCTAAAAAATAATTGATTGTATTTATCAGATAGCCGTTGATGTCAAAATCGGATTTTCCATAAGAGGCATAAAATTTTTCAAACCACATTTTTTCGTTTTGAAATCTGAAGTTTCCCTGTTTGATAAAAAATGCTTTTGGAAAAAGTTCTGATGTTGTTTTGATATTTTTTAATAAAATAGTGCCCCTGTTATTTAATTTGTCATACTGACCGGATGTAGCGTAACTTTGTTTTCCCTGAAGCGAAAGATCCGCTTTTGCATAACCTGAAATGTTCATTCCCTTTCGGGCAAATACTTTATAAATGTTGCCCACATTAAGTTCACCTTTTACTTTTGCATTATATGCCAGATCATTAAAGTCAGAAAGTGCTACATTTACATACACTGGATTTCCTTCAAAAACAAAAGAAGCTGGCGCAATTGCTACAATCAGATCCTTATAAGTACCGGCTTTGTTAAGTACATTGGCTACAAAAGTAATGTTAGTAACAGGGTTTGGATAGGAATCCGTTTTTAGCCAGCCGTTGTGTAATGCTATTCCGCCTCTTGTTTTAGGAAATAATTTTTTTGAAGCACTAAAAGTGCCCTTTGCCTGAATATCAGTTCTCAGGGTTCCTTTTAAATCGAGAGCATATAATCCCAAAGCAGCATCAAGTGTAGCGAGATCTAATGCTCCTTTTACACTCGCATCTACATTCATTTCGTTAAAACCTTTGCTTCGTAAATAAGCTGTGAAATAATCTTTTTCGCCAACTTTAAATTTGAAAGTTTTTAAATTGATTAAAAGTTTTTCAATTTCAAGTGAAGGCATAATAGCATTCAGATTCATTTGAAAATCCGTTAATGGGGCAGGAGCATTCTGATAATTAATGGCTCCTTCATTAATTTTCAAATTAAAAGCAAGATCCGGTTTTTGCTTTTTAGCGACATTGTAATTTCCTTTAAAAGTAAAAAGTAAATCACTTTTACCTGAAATTTCGGTCTCTTCAAGCCATGTTAAATATTCCGGAGGCATAACCGAGAACAAATCTTTTACAGTTGTATTTTTTGATGCTGCGTTGATATTGATTTTATATCCGTCTCTTAAAATGGTAAATAATCCTGTAAATTCTAAAGGTAATTTGTTGATCTTTAATTCATTTTTTTGAAGAATAAAAGAAAGAGCATGTGTGTTGATTCGGGTAATTAAATCAGCACGCAGTTCTTTTTTTTTAAGATACGCAGTTCTGTCATAATAAAAGTCAATGTTATCAATTTTGGCATCAGTATTCAAGTCGAAAATATCTTCACTTAAATTTCCTTTTCCAATGTAGTTAAAGCCTTTTGCATCTATCAGTATTTTAGCCGAACGATCATTGTATTTTACATGACAGTCTTTTAAATCAATGCGCTCCAATCGAATTGCGGTTCCTTCTTCGGTAGTGCTGGTGTCTTTTTTAATGTCCTTTGGGGCGATGTAAATATTATAATTGGCTTGCCCTTTTTGATTTACCATTAAATTTATATCTGCTTTTGAAACATACAGTTTGTTGATTTTTACTTCATTGTCAAATAATAATCTTTTAATATTTATTCCAAAAGCAACCTGTTCTGCTTTTAATAAAGTATCCTTTTTAAAAGGTGCTGATCCGGTAAGTGTAACGTCATCGAGGGAGACTGTCAATGATGGAAAATGTGTAAAAAAAGAAAATCTGGATCTAGAAAATTCTATTTTGCTGTCAAGTCTTTCGTTAGCAATTTTTTTAACTTCAGAAGCTACTTTTCCGGGAAAAAGTAACGGAATCAAAAATAGTAACAGCAAAACTGATGCTATTACTATTCCTGAAATTTTGGCAATTTTAAGGCTTATATGTTTCAATTTACTTTGCATATAAATATTTTTTATTCACTGCTGGTTGAAAAATTATTGAAGCTTGATCTTCATAAGGAGTAGATTTTGAATCATTTATTTTTTATCTTTTTCTTTTTTGGCTTCTTCAGCCTTTTTTGCTTGTTCCTCTGCTTTTTTCTTTTCTTCTTTTAATTTTTCCTCTTTTTCTTTTTCAAGCTTTTCAAGTTGTTCTTCCTTTTTTTCTTTTGCTTCTTCCAACTTCTCTTCTTTCTCTTTTTCTTTTTTCTTAAAATAACCTTTTAGCAGGAAATTACTTTTAGCAGCTTCCATGTTTTCGCTAAAACCTTTTGTTCCTTTTTCCAGATTGTTAAGTGTTTTATCCATAGCATTTGCCATTCCCGGATCACGAATTAGTTTTGCCAAAGCACCATTTCCATTGTTCATACTATGACTGAAAATGGCCAATTCTTCAGAAATTACGCCTACATTATCCATGCTTTTTTTGACACTTTTCATGATGTCGTTCATTTCAATTCCACTTAATGAGGCAATTTGTGCATTATTTTCAACTATTTTTTGCGATTTGACACCAGGTGTGATGGTCAATACTTTATCACCCATTAAACCATCAGAACCAATACTGGCTTTGGCATCTGTTTTAATAAATTCGCGAACATCATCCTTAATTATCATTCCCACTACAACAGTAGAGTCGTTTACCAGCTGAATTTCATCTATAGTGCCAATGTTGATACCGGAGAATCTTACGTTATTACCAATTTCTAAACCACTCACGGTTTTAAAACTTGATGTAATGCGGAAGGTAGAACCAAAAAGATTTTTTTGTTTTCCGATAAAATAGACCGCCAGTATAAAAAGCAGCACACCTATTGTTACAAACATTCCTAATTTCCAAGTATATCCAGATTGCTTCTCCATGATTTTGATTTTATATTTTATTCAAAGAATGAGCGTACCCATTCATCTTCACTTTTTTCTAATTCTTCGTAAGTTCCTTCTGCCTGAATTTTACCTTCTTTTAATACAATTATACGATCTGCAGTCAATTTTGCACAGGCCATATCATGTGTGATAATGATAGAAGTTGTTTTACGTTTGTGTTTTATATCCAGTATCAATTCGCTTATTTCTCTTGATGTTATCGTATCCAGACCCGTTGTGGGTTCATCATACAAAATGATTTCGGGCTTTAAAATCAAGGTGCGGGCAAGTCCAATTCTTTTGCGCATTCCTCCGGATAATTCTGAAGGCATTTTATCGATTGCCTCACTTAAACCTACATTATCAAGAGCTTCAATAACTTCTTTCTCTACTTCCTCAGGTTTTAAGTCACGTTTGTGTTTTCTTAGTGTAAAAGCCAGATTTTCTCTTACGATCATGGAATCGTACAAAGCACCACTTTGAAATAAAAAACCAATTTTGACTCTCATTTCGTTTAATTCTGCTTTTGGAAGCTCTAAAATGTTTTCGCCAAATACATTTATTTCGCCTTTATCAGGTTGTATTAAACCTACGATGCACTTTATCGTTACTGATTTTCCTGAACCGGAACGTCCTAAAACAACTAAATCCTCGCCTTTATAAACAACAAAATCTACCCCTTTGAGAACATGATTATTTTTTCCAAAAGTTTTGTGCAAATCTTTGATTTCTATAATGGCTTGTTTATTGTCTGTCTTAGTCGCCTCAGTTGTTATATTTTCTTCTTTTATCATCTTAAAAAAATAAATCGGTTACTTGAACAGCTAACATGTCTATAATAAAAATGCTTAAAGAAGCGGTGACTACAGCAGAATTCGCTGCTTTGCCCACACTTTCTGTACCGTTTGTGGCATTAAAACCTTTGTAGCATCCAATCATTCCAATAAAAAATCCAAAGAAAAAAGTTTTGATTGTCGCCGGAATCAAATCCAGGAACTCAAGTGATTGGAATATTTTGGTGATGTATCTGTAAAAGCTAACATCTCCATGAATATTTATACCCACATATCCACCAAAAATTCCAACAGCATCTGCAAAAAATACGAGGATCGGAACCATTAAAGTGGTAGCTAGAATTCGGGTCACCACTAAATAATTGTAAGGATTAATAGCCGAAACTTCCATGGCATCTATTTGTTCTGTTACTTTCATGGAGCCTAATTCGGCACCTATTCCGGATGATATTTTTCCTGCACAGATCAAAGCAGTAATGACCGGAGCAATTTCACGAATTAAAGAAAGCGCCACCATTCCGGGAAGCCAGGATTCAGCACCAAATTTTACTAATGTTGGTCTTGATTGTAAAGTAAGTACCAAACCCATGATAAAACCTGTTATAGCCACCAATGGTAAGGATTTATATCCCATAACATAACATTGTTTCAGAAATTGTCTGGTTTCATAAGGAGGTATAAAAACCTCTCTAAAAAACCGCGTTGCAAATACAGTTGCATTTCCGATTTCTTCGAATGTATTTTTTAAGGTGAGTATCAAAATGTTTCGTGTTTAAAGTTGTGTATAAGCTGAAAATCAGTTTTTTAACAGTTTGTGCTTCTTTTTTTATTATAGATGAAAGTTACCTCTATACTTGTTAAAATTCTTTACACAACTTTTAACTAACCTTATATAATTTTCATTCTGTATACTATTTATATTAAAATGCCGTTTGCGTAATTTGCTTAACAAAAAAATCCCTTTTCGTTAAAAAAGGGATTGGTTTACAATGTTTTAGTTTTTATGAATTGATAATCATATCTGCCTTTGTTTTGATCAAATCAATTACCCGTGATTCGGACTCCTTAAAATTTTCCATCAATAAACGAGCAGTTAAAAAACAAACTGTCGATTCAGCTCCCTGGTTTAGGTTTACATTTTCTTTTTCAAGACCATCATAACCGCCGCCGCTTATAGGATTGTACATAATTTGATTTAAATGATTTTTTCCTAAAAACCAATTAAAGGCCGTCTTCATATATTCTTTATGCAACGGATTTTTAAAAGCTGTGTAGAAAGAATTTAAAGTCTGAATAATGTAAGAAACATCAATAGGCTGCTCGCCATACTCCTGTGGTTGAGAATCTTTATGATACCAGCCATTATTTGAAATTACTTTGAAACCTTTTTTAGTAAACATTTTTGAAAGTAAAAATTCAAGCGATTCTAATGCTATTTTTTTATAAATAGGTTTGTTTGTAACCAGATAGGCAAATAACATTGATTCCGGTAAAATACCGTTTCCGTATGTCAGATAATTTTCAAACCATTTCCAGTCTTTTGTTGCATGAATTTCGTAATTGGAAACCAATTTTGAATTCAGTTTATTTATAATTGCAGATACATATAAATTTGGAATTGTGCTGTTGTACAGGTAAAGTCCTTTAGTCGCAAAACCAATTGAACGGGGAGACTCGATAGTTTCAGCCCATTTTAAACTGTTTAAAAAGCTAGTTGAGGCCTTTTGAACGATTCCTTCGGGTAAAATATCTTTTATTGAAATCAAACTTCCCAGGGCCCAAACACCTCTTGCATTAGAATCTTCAAGATTTACTTCTGCATTTTGCTCCATATGCTCTCTATTATATTGATCTATATAGTTTGTAAAATCTCCTTCCGGATTTTGACAGCGGATGATAAAATCAAGATAAATTAGTATATAAGGTAAATCGGCTTTGTCGTTTGTCAATTTATAATGCATGCAAAGTGCCACCAATGCTCTGGCGTTGTCATCTAAAGTATAACCTGTTGATAAATCAGGAACAGAAATTTTACTAAACTGAATAATTCCTAAATCGGTTGTCATTTTTTTAACATGAGCCAATTCAATAGAAGGGTAGTTAAATTCAATTTCTGAAGGGTTAACCATTAGGTTTTTATAGGTTTCCATATGTTTTATGGCAACATTTTCCCAAGATGAAGCTCTGGTTTTACGAAAAGCATTAATACCCATTTCTTCTCTCAGGCTATCATCAGAAAGCAATTTTATAGCGGCTTCTGCAAATTGATCACTATTTCCAATATCAACTAATATTCCGCAATCAGAAGTTAAAACTTCTACAGTATGAGGAATTTTTGATGCCACCAGAGGACATGCACAACTCATTGCGTAAGCAAAAGTGCCGCTTACAGCCTGATTAGGGTCTTTTGAAGTAAACATGTAAACATCAGTAGCTTTTAGATAGTTTAAAAGCTCGTTGGTATCTAAATATTGATTTATAAATCGAACATTTTTTTCCAGATTTAAATCCTTTACAATACCTTCCAGTTTATCACGATACGCATCTACACCTTCTTCAATCAAATTTGGATGTGTTCTTCCAATGACAAGATATAAAACATTTGGATGGTTTTTGATGATTTTCGGTAATGCGTGTAAACCGGTTTCAATACTTTTACCTTCACCTAAAAGCCCGAAAGTTGACAAAACCATTCTGTCCTGCAAATCAAATTTTGCTTTGGCTTCTTCCGGTTTTTCATAAATTACAATATGGGTTCCATGTGGTACACAAGTAATAATTTCCTTTTGAATGTCATAATCTTTCATCAGAATTTCCTGAGATTTTCTTGTCATTACAAAAACTGAATTGCTGTAAGAAAGTAATAGCTTTACAAAAGTCTTTAATTCACTATTTGGATTTTGAATTACACTGTGAAAAGTAAATGTTACAGGCTTTTTTATCACATTTAGAAAATCTAATAAATGATCTCCATAGTTACCATCAAATAATCCAAACTCATGTTGAATATGAATCAATTTTACAGCATCATCATTGTTGATTTCATTTGCAACACGTGTATAATCTTCTCTGTTTTTAGTATTTAATGTGTAGGCCTGAGTTGGGGTTTCTAAAGGAGATTTTACCAGCTCGCAAATTTCACAGGTAATTGAATTTCCGTAAACATCATTAATTCCTTTTATGGTATCCTGCGTGTAAGTAGCTATTCCACATTGTGTAGGTGGAAAAGTAGACATAAAAATTATCTTTGATTTAGCTTGTATCGTTTTCATAGGAATTATTTTTTAGTTCGTTTAATAAATCATTTTGGTTTATACAGAGAGAATTTTACCATTTAAATGCTTAATGAATTTGTCAAATGTTTTGCTAAGCTTCCATTTTGATTTCTTTTTAAACTCAGTTTTTTGTGGCTAATTTCTTCGATTAAAAATATTTTGTATAAAATTATTCTACAAATAGTCCTATACTTAATCCAATCGGCTAAAAAATTAACTCAAAAGATTTTATATGGGAATTATATAAGAATACCAAAGGGTCTGCATGAACTTTTATAGTCAATAATAAAATCAATAGGATTAAAGCGAATCATTTTATTAAACAAAATTTGTATTGAGCTTAAAAACATTAATTTTTTTTCAGGCTTCAATCAATAATAAAATACATTATGAAGGCTACTACAAAATCTCAGGAAAAATTAATGACCCTTTTAATTACAAAACCTGAATTGGCTATAGAGAAATTAGATCTGGTTTATGTAAGTGATAAATCAATGCCTATAGAAAGATGTAAGGAAGGAAATACTTTTGTTTATAAAAAAAATGGAAGATGTATTAAACAAAAGAGCGAATTAAAACGAATTAATAGCCTGGTGCTTCCCCCTGCCTGGGAAAATGTAAAGATTTCAGAATTATCAAACGGGCATCTTCAGGCTGTTGGTTTAGATCAAAAAAACAGAAAGCAATATCGGTATCATCCGAAATGGAATTTAATTAGAAACCAGACCAAGTTTTATAAAATAGCAGATTTTGGAACAAGATTGCCTGCTATAAGAAAACAAGTCGATGCCGATTTAGAAAAAAAAGAATGGTCTAAAAATAAGGTTGTAGCACTCGTAATTCGTTTAATGGAGGAAACCCATATCAGGATAGGAAATGAAAAGTACGCCAAGGACAATAAATCGTACGGACTTTCTACTTTAAGAAAAAGGCATATTAATATCAATAAAGATGCAATACGTTTTGAATTTATAGGAAAAAAAGGAAAACAGCATTCAATTACGATCAGGAATAAAAAACTGATTAAACTAGTTAGTAAATGCGAGGAGATTCCAGGTTGGGAAGTTTTTAAATATTATGATGAGAATGGGGAGCGAAGAATCCTGGACAGCCATATGGTCAATGTATATCTCCATGAAATATCAGGCGAATATTTTAGTGCGAAAGATTTCAGGACCTGGTCTGCATCTGTGATTTTCTTTGAAACCTTAATGGAATTAGGTATTACTGAAGATGAAAAAGAAATCAAAAAAAATATTCTTACGGCCTATGATGCTACAGCAGAAGCTTTAGGAAACACAAGAACTGTTTGTCGAAGTTATTATGTACATCCTTTAATAGTGTCGACGTATGAAGACGGATCGATTAAGCAATATTTTGAAAAGGTTAAAAATTGCCGCAGTAATGAACAATATTTTTCACATACAGAAAGAGCATTTTTAGAATTAATTCAGGATTATCAGCCTGAATTATCTATTTGAAGAATAATATTTTCGTGTTATAAATGCAATAGGAAGTCCGATGCAGAACATCAGAATTAAAATTGAAATGATTAAAGTAAAATCCAGATGTTTCTCTGGCAATGCAGGAAATGCAATTGGCAAAACAATAAGATTCATCACAATCCAGACAAAAAATCCGTAAAGCAATCCCGAAATTAAAGGGTTCCTTTTTAAAAACGGCAAATAAGGATAAATTACAAAATAAAACCATGCAAAAGTCATGGCTATTAAGAAGTGTAAACTGAGTCCGTACCAAGCCATTTTTGTGCCGCCTTCGTATGCTTCTTTTTTAAAAATACCACTGGCGATAGACTGAAGGAGTTTTATTGGCGTTGTTTTTTGCAATATAAATCCATAAACCACAATTGCAGCAGTAACATCTAAAGTACCTGCAATTAAACCCGACAAAAAAATAGTTTCGGTTTTTGATTTCATATAAATTTTCTTTTACAGATTTATACGCTAATTTACAATTTATTTAAATATTTAAAATGTTATATATTTGATTTACATTTGTTTATGTTTAGTGGGATGTGAAATAAAATCCATTACTGAATGATGGATTTTTAAAAATCCGATGAATCATACAGATGTAATCCACCACACATTCCCAAACGGATCTGTTACGCCGCAAGTTCTGCCGTAGTCCTGATCGCTCAGTTTCATTAAAGAAACAGCACCGTTTTCTAATGCTTTTTTATACGTTTCATCTGCATTTGGAACATATACAAATAAATTTGCAGTTTGTTTTGCCCAATCTGTAATTTCATCAGTTACCATTATTGTACTTCCGTTTAGGGTAATTTCGGCATGCATAATAGTTCCGTCTTCCCGAAGTGATTTAGTATTGGTTTCAGTTGCACCAAAAACAATTTTTGTAAAATCGATAAATTTTGAAGCCCCTTGTAAAATTAAATAAGGCATTATTGTCTGATGTTCTGCCGGTATATTCATTTTGTAATATTTTAAAAATTAGTATTCTTAAAATTACAATTTTTATTTTATGTTTTATAATCAGTTGATTACGAATTTACAAGAGTACTTCACAATGAAAACCATGCGAATTTAAAAGTTCGATTATTTTATGACTGGAAATAGATGAAGCATGGATTCGCAAAATCTTATCACAATCCTCAAGATCAAAGTTGATAGTGCTGTTTGGAAAATATTCAAGAAGTTTCCCAATAATTATATTGCATTGTTCGGCTTCCTGAATATTTGTTTTGAAAACTTCTACCATGATTTATGGTTTATAAAGCGTTGTTTTTATACCGGTTTATTTTGTGATAATAGATATAGGATATTGCTAAAATCACCAGTACAATCAGCGGGAAAAAGCCATCAAAAGTAACTCCGTCAACCGCAAAATGACTAATGGAAGCAAAGATAAAATCGAAGCCAAAACCTGCATAAGCCCACTCTTTTACATTCCCGGGAACTTGCGGAATGATTAATGCCAGAACACCTAAAATTTTGAAAACAACTAATGCATTTCCAAAATATTCCGGATAGCCCAAATGTCTGATTCCTTCTTTAGCCATTTCTGATTGTGATGTCAATGCAGGCATAACGCCTTCAAATAGAAAAATAAGAATTGTTGTCGTCCAAAAAATAATTTTAGCTTTTTTCATGAAATAGTTTTTAATGGTTATCAGTTAATGTAATACAAAGTTACACGTTTTGTATTCTGATAAAACGGACATTTCTGACTATTTTAGGGGCATTTGGGACAAGATTATGTGTTTCGTTAACACCACAGTTTGTCATCCTGACCAAGGATCTCCACAAATAGCTGTATAAAGATTGATTAAGGATAATCAGATTAAACTGTATTGGAAATTGGAATTTTTAAGTATTGGAATTTAAAACATAGTTTTTAATCAAAAATAAATCTTCAAAACCTAATCGTGTATAAATGTCTTTTCCCATAGCTGATGCTTGTAAATGTGCAGTTTCAGCATTTAAATCGATAGAAAGGTTCATTGCAAATTTCATGATTTCTTCGGCGAATCCTTTTCTGCGCATTTCGGGAATTACGCCAACGCCATGAATACCCATATCTTTTCCGGTTTGGTAAAGCATAAAAGTTCCTATTGGTTTTTTATCTGCAGCAACCAAATAAAAATGCACGTTTTGATAATCCTGAATTAGAATTTCCTTACTGATGACATAACCAAAAGCATTCGGATAAACATCGGCCCAGATTTTAGCATCTTCTTCAGTAGTAACTTTTTTGAAAGTTAAATTATTTTGAAGCGTGAATTTTTGATTCAGTTTTAAAAACATACCCATTTGTTCAGTTTTGATTTCGAAGCTGTTTTGTTCGAGAAGCTGATTGGAATTACTCTCAAAAATATCCCAATAAGGAATTATCAAACCAGGATTTTTATGTAAAATTTGAATGATTTTTGAAAGATCTTCAGAAGTAATATCTTCTTTAAACCATAATTTATTTGGCCAGCCAGAGTTTTTTATTTTACAATAGGCAATAGAATCATTTTTATAATAGGCAAGGAAGGGAGTTCCAATGGTTTTCCAGAATCCGGTTAAATTGTCAATATTATCTTTGATGAGGTCTGTGTTTTTCATTTTTGGGAGACGAATTTAAATCATACCGCAAAGATAAATTTAGCTTTTCTGAAAAGCCTTTACATATGTTGATTTACAAATCTTTTTCGAGACTTTTTCTGATTCGGCTTAACTGCGTAGGTGTAATGCCTAAATGTGATGCAATATGCAATAGCGGAACGCGGTCTGCAATTTCGGGATGTTTTTCAAGAAGTTTAACATATCTTTCAGTAGCGTTTTGCATAACTAGCGCTACTTCTCTTTGTTCTTTTTCAATAATCCAGGTTTTTTCTAAATGAGCAATATAGAAGTTTTTCAGATCGTCATTTTCGTTAATCAGCTCCATATATTTTTTATAGTTGATGTTGATTAAAACACAGTCCTCCAGAGCTTCAATTGTAAAATTCGAAGGTGTCTGCAGCATTAATGAAACTTTAGACCCTGCAAATGAATTTTCAGGAAAAAGGTTTTTATTGTAAAAATTTCCCTGCTGGTCTGTAATGAATGCTCTCAGAATTCCTTTTGCTATAAAATGAAGGTTTTTAGCAATTTCTCCATTTTGTAATAGTGTTTTTCCTTTTTTAAGGGTTTGAAATTCTGTGCTGTTTTGAATTAGTTTCCATGATTGCTCAGAAATTGGATAATAACTTTCAATAGTTAGTTTTAGATTGTTGAGGTATGTTTCTTTATTGAATGTCATTTTTGTTTTATTCGAAGCTAACTCTTAAGGTATTCTCTACTCTGGCCTTATTTCCTTTATAGGTTCCGGGTTTCCAATTGTTGTAATCTTTTCTTAGAGTACTTAAGGTTAAGTTAATTATATCTTGTTTGTATTTTTTGTCAATGCCTTTTTCATTTACCCAATTGGTTTCTTTTAAGTTACTTATTGTCCCATCTTTTTCTACAATAAAATTGATATCAGTAAATAGATGATGCATACTTTTTCTATTTATAGGTAAATCTGTTTTTATTGTTGTGTAATAATCACTTTCAATAACAATTTTTGGGTTTAATATTTTTGGTTTTTCATTTGGCTCTAAATCGTAGATACTAATTATTTTATTATTGATGCTGATATTTTTTATGAGAATATTTATCGCCTCATTTTCTATTTCTGACCTATAATTTTCTCCGTATTTTGCTTTCATTTTTAAATCTATATAAGCCCTATAACAGCCTTGTGTTTGTCCGTCATAAATGACGCATCCTAAATCCTGAATCCCTAGTTTGAACTTTTTCCTTTTTAAAACTTCTTTAATTTCTTCTTCATAAGGTTTAAAATCACATCCAAAACATATTGTATGAACATAAACTCCATCGTATTTTAAAAGATCATTTTTTGCTATTTCAATTTCACCATTGCATAAACTATCTGTCTTGGGAACGTTTCTCATATATTTTTCATAGTCTAATGGTGGAAGAGGTTTGACAATTTTGGTTCTGTCTATTTCTGATGTATTAGATATTTTTTGATCCTTCTTGCAGCTAATTGTAGATATAAAAATGATAAAGAATATGAAGTAATACTTTTTCATAAGGTCATTAGAGGTTGATGTAATTTACATGAGTAAATATATGAAATTATAAAAATATACTGTGAGGAGTTTCGCGTGAAGATCCTTCCTATATGAGGATAACAAAAATGAAGATAAATCTGAAAGAATATTTTTTATGAAAACCGATGTCTTAGCCGTGATAGAAGCGGCATCCTTTTATGCTGGCGTTCACCATAAAAGATACAGCAGATTGCTTCGCCAATTGCAGGACACAGCTCCTAAAAAAAAACGCCATGAAGCTAAAAGTTTCACAGCGTTTAAAAGTTTTTGTCAGAATGTATTATTCATAACAGGTATAATCTATTTTGATTGTTTTAGCAGTACCATCTTTGGTGAAATTGAAGGAATCTACCAAATTGAAGTCATCTAAATGAAATGTTCCCCATAGTTTGTAATTATCATTTTGATCGGCGCGTTCTGCTTCAGAGTAATATTTATCATAGGTTCTATCGTTTTTTTTCTCTATTTTGGATTTTCTGAACTGAAGGACTTCTTTATTCTGATAGGAGGTGTAGGTATGAATATACGGAAACTTGTTATTTGGACCACCACAATTATACGACCAGACAACATTATTAATAGAATAGGAGATACAGTTGTTTTCGAATTTTTCTTCTGTAAAAGTATTCATGTATGAAAACTTGTCATCTGTCATTAGGGTATATGATTTTTGTAATAATTTACTATTTTCAAGCCAAAAAACAGTTGTTTCATTGGCATCTCCAATATTTTCAGTAAATATCATTTTGTTATCATCATAATTAATAGAGGAGGTTGTCTGATCCGCTTTTATGATTTTTGTAAGCATGCCATCTTTGTAGATTAATTCTTGTTTACTCTTGTTTTTTCCTTCATCCTCATAGTAAGTTATGATCAAAGGAAAGCCTTCATTGTTGAAAGAAACGCTTTTTAGAGGAACCCGGACTCCTTTCTTTTTAAGAAAATAGGATTCCAGCGTTTTTAATTTTGCAGTTCCCTGCTGAAAAACAGGTACGTTATCTGCTTCAATATCTGGAAAAGGTAACGAGTAACCGCTTAGCAGTTCTTTCATCACTTCTTTAGATTTTGAAGTGACCTTGTTTTTACCTAGTAATGAAGCAACTTCTTTTTTGTATTTTCGGGTATTGATAACATATGAAGATTCTTTTTTTGTTTTCAACTGTTCCGCAACAAATTCAGTAGCCATTCTTTTGCCTTCTTTAATCTGTACTTTATCATCTATTTTTCCGCTCCAGTAAGCAAAAGCCTGAAAAGAATTTCCGTTTCCGGTAATATCTAATGTTTGTTTGTTTTCGAAAAGGACGTAGGTATATTTATTAATGGTTATGATTTCGAGGTTCTCTTTTGGAAAATTGCGTTTCAATTCGGCTTTTTCAGAGTTATCATCATTGCCAGCTTCAACAGTATTTCCTTGTCCGGAAAACTCGCTCACATCGACTAAAAAGACATACTTTTTCCCTTTTTGTATTTGTAGGGTATCCGGCATTATCTTTTCATCTTTCATTTCTATTGTTGGCCCCCCTTCCTGAACTGCTGTAATTTTAGTTTTTGGTATTGGTTTTTTTTTGCCTTTTTTTTGAGAATATCCCTGAAATGAGAATGTTAGAATAAGAAGGATGCTTAATAAGTGTTTCATTTTTAACAAGTTGATATTTTTTATTTATAATTTCTTACAAATATAATTATTTTAAATGTTAAAAATAATCATTTTCTTATATTTTAAATTATCGGATTCATAGAGAGAAAGATTTTACTTATAATCACTAAAAATGTTTTCTTCCGTTATTTATAGAAATCAGAAAACGCCATGATACCTAAGTTTCATAGCGCTTTCAGAAATAAATAATTAAAAACGGGTATTATCTCCAACCTCCGCCTAATGCACGATATAACTCGGTATTAGCAGATAATTGTTCTCTTTTTATGTTTGCAAGTTCTAACTCGCTTTGCAATAAATTTGCCTGTGCAGTTATTACTTCCAGATATTCAGCCATTCCGTTTTTGAATAACAAATTCGAATTTTTAATGGCTTGCTGCAAAGTTTTGACTCTTTCTTTAAGGAAACCTTCCTGTAATTGTAATTTTTCTACTTTTACCAAAGCATCTGAAACTTCGCTAACAGCTACCAAAACAGATTGTCTGAAACTCAAAACTGCTTTTTCCCTTTCGGCAACCGCAATATTATATTGCGTTCTTACTTTTTTGTTATTCAGTAAAGGTTGTGTTAAACCTCCTGCAACCGTTCCGAATAAAGAAGCGGGAATATTAAACCAACTGCTTGTTTCAAAAGAATTTACTCCGCCTTGTGCTGTAATTTTAAGAGAAGGGTATAAGTCGGCTTTTGTAATTCCAACATTGGCATTCGCTACTTTCAAGGCCAATTCAGCACTTTTTACATCCGGTCTTCTGCTTACTAAAGAAGAAGGGATTCCGATTGCAGTATTGTTTTTTACCTCAATTGAACTTAACTGAATGCTTCTTTGTTTTGAATTTGGAAAAGAGCCTGTCAAAACACTCAAAGCATTTTCCTGAATGGCAATATTTTGCTCTAGTAATGGAATCAATTGCGCTGAACTTAGCCTTTGTGCTTCAGATTGTTGAATTCCCAAAGAAGTAACTTGTCCGGCATCAAACTTTAACTTGATGATATTGGTTGTACTGTCGTTTAATTGTACATTTTTCTTTGCGATATCCAATTGTGCGTCTAACATTAAAAGATTATAATATCCTTTCGAAACATTCGCAACAATAGTAGTCTGCAATGCTTTTTTTACTTCTTCAGACTGAAGGTAACCGGCATACGCCCCTTTTTTCTGATTGCGGATTTTCCCCCAAATATCAGCTTCCCAGGAAAGTGATGCTCCGGCAGAATAATCATCTATATGTTTTTGACCTAAAGCCTGATTGAGGTTCATTCCGGTAAAACTGTTGTCAGACGGATTGCTTGTGCTTGCATTCACAAACAAATTGACCTGAGGAACATTTCCCCATTTAGATTGTGTGAATCTGTATTGTGCAATTTCTATGTTTTTAGTAGCGATTTGTAAATCGTTATTTCTGGCCACCGCGCTGTCAATTAATTGAATAATATCCTTTTCTGTAAAGAAATTTTTCCACTCCAAATCTCCAATACTAGTCGTGTCTGTTGAAGCCGATGCACTCCTGAAATTTTCAGGAAATGCATCTTTTGGAGTTTCAATATCCTTAGAAACTTTACAGGATATTACTGTGGCGATCAAAATAGCGATCATCACAATTTTGGTTATATATTTTTTCATTTTATAAGATGTCATTAAATTTCTGTACAAGTATCTTTTTTAGCTTCAAGATCTTTTGAGATTCTGTACGATATATAGCCGATGCCAAACAGAATGGTCACCAGAATTGTCGTTATATAATTTTCCATATTATTTTTCTTCGTTATGAATTACAGCTACCGGTTTTCCGGAAACTTTTTCTTGTAAATGCTGGAATACGATAAATAAAACCGGGATGATCAACAACCCAAGAATTACTCCGGAAACCATTCCTCCGGCAGCACCAATACTAATTGAGTGGTTACCCTGAGCCGATGGACCTTTTGCGCTCATCATTGGTATTAAACCAACAACGAAAGCCAGTGACGTCATGATAATTGGACGTAAACGTAATTTAGCGGCATCAATAGAAGCTTTGACTAAGGCCTGTCCGGATTTTCGTTTTTGGACGGCGAACTCTACAATCAGAATCGCATTTTTGGCAAGCAGTCCGATAAGCATTACCAGTGCAACCTGTACATAAATATTGTTTTCGATTCCGGTTAAACCAATCGCAACAAATACTCCAAATATACCTGCAGGAATCGATAAGATTACAGCCAGAGGCAAAATGTAACTTTCGTACTGTGCAGCAAGTAAGAAATAGATAAAGATCAGACACAGTAAGAAAATAGTTGCCGATTGCCCTCCGGAAGAAATTTCTTCACGGGTTTGTCCTGAGAATTCGTAACTATAGCCTGCAGGTAATTGTTGGGCGGCCACTTCTTCGATTGCTTTAATGGCATCTCCGGAACTAAATCCAGGTTTCGGAATCGCATTAATCGAAATCGAGTTGAACAAATTATATCTTGAAGCAGTTTCAGAACCATAAATACGGCTTAGCTTTACCAAAGTATTTATCGGAACCATTTCGCCATTTTTGTTTTTTACAAAAACACGGTCAATAGCTGTAGGATCTGCTCTGTCGGCAATATCAGCTTGAACAACCACTCTGTAATATTTACCAAATCGATTAAAATCTGATGCCTGTGCACTACCAAAATAAGCCTGCATGGTTTGCAGAATGTCTTTTACTTTGACACCTAACTGATCTGCTTTTTCGTCGTTGATATCCAGTTGTAATTGAGGATAATCGGCTTTAAAACTGGTAAAAGCTACCGCAATTTCCGGACGTTTCATTAATTCACCAATAAATTGCTGAGAAATTCCGCTAAACTTATCCAGTTTGCCTCCGGTTTTATCCTGAAGAACCATATCTAAAGCCTCAACGTTACTAAATCCGGGAACAGTTGGGAAACTAAATACGAAGAAACTTCCACCTGAAATCGCCCCTAATTTTCCGCGGACTTCATTCATAATTTCGTCAATATTTTTAACATCTCCACGCTCTTCGTTTGGTTTAAGCAATACGAAAACAACTGCAGATGATGGACTTGTAGAATTCGTCAATAAGTTGAAACCTGAAATAGCAGTTACAAATCGTGATGAACTTAAACCTCTTAAAGTATTTTCTGCTTCAGTCATTACTTTTTGAGTTCCGTCTAAAGATGTTCCAGATGGAGTGTTAACTGCAATTGCAATAAACCCTTGATCTTCTGTTGGGATAAATCCGGCAGGAGTAGTTTTTACCATTACAATCGTAGCGAAAGCAATTAAAGCCAAACCTCCTAAACTAACCCATTTGTTACGGATTAAGAATTTTAATCCGCCAACATAACGGTTGGTCAAATTCTCAAAACTGTTATTAAATCCGTTAAAGAACTTTTGTTTAAAACCTTGTTTTACGTATGGAGTTTCACCATTGTGTGCGCCGTGATTATCTTTTAAGAATAAAGCGGCAAGGGCAGGGCTTAAAGTCAAAGCATTTACAGCTGAAATAACAATTGCAATTGCCATCGTAAAAGCAAACTGACGATAGAAAACTCCTGTTGAGCCTTCCATAAAACCAACCGGCAGGAATACAGCAGCCATTACCAGCGTAATCGAGATAATAGCACCCGTTATTTCGTGCATTGCTTCATGCGTGGCTACTTTTGGAGACAAATGTTTATGCTCCATTTTCGCATGCACGGCCTCGACCACTACAATCGCGTCATCTACCACAATACCAATCGCCAGAATTAATGCGAAAAGCGTTAGAAGGTTGATCGAGAATCCGAATAACTGCATGAAGAAAAACGTTCCTAAAATTGCTACAGGTACAGCAATAGCCGGGATTAATGTTGATCTGAAATCTTGCAGGAAGATAAATACCACGATGAAAACTAATATAAAAGCTTCAAGTAAGGTATGCTCAACCTGTTCGATAGATTGGTCTAAAGATACTTTTGTACTATAAAAAATATTGTGTTTTATACCAGAAGGAAAATCTTTAGAAGCTTTTTCCATCATTTTATTGATCGCAATCTGAATATCATTTGAGTTAGAACCCGCTAACTGAATAACCCCAATTACAATTCCTTTTTTACCATTCAGACGGGTTAAACTGTTATAAGAATACGCACCCAATTCAACTCTGGCAACGTCTTTTAAACGAAGTACTGAACCATCAGCATTAGAACGAATGGCAATGTTTTGATAATCCTCAGGTTTGGTTAGTTTTCCTTTGTATTTGATTACATATTCAAAAACTTCTTTACTTCTTTCTCCAAATTTACCGGGAGCAGCTTCTAAACTTTTGTCCTGGATTGCTGCCATAACTTCATTTGGCGTAACATTATGAGTTGACATTTGTGTCGGGTTTAACCAAACACGCATTGAGTAATCTTTTACACCTCCAAAAATACTCGCAGAACCCACACCCGGAATACGTTTTAGTTCCGGAATAATATTAATCTGGGCATAATTGGCAACAAAAGTCTGATCGTATTTAGACTCATCATCAGTATACATACCGATTGCCATGATGAAACTGTTTTGTTGTTTCGCCGTGATTACTCCTTGCTGAACCACTTCTGCTGGCAGTTGACTGGTCGCCTGAGCCACCCTGTTCTGAACGTTTACAGCAGCCTGATCGGCATCTGTACCTAATTTGAAGAAAACAGTAATCGCTAAAGTACCATCGTTACTGGCAGTAGAGCTCATATAAGTCATGTTTTCAACACCATTTATAGATTCTTCCAGAGAAGGTGCCACAGAACGTAAAACCGTTTCTGCGTTTGCTCCCGGGTAAACCGCCGTTACCAAAACTGATGGCGGCGCAATATCAGGAAACTGTTGTAAAGGCAATTTCGTAAGTCCAAGTACTCCCAGAATCACCAGTAAGATGGAGATTACGGTTGCCAGTACGGGTCTTTGTATAAATATTTTGAACATTTTCGTAAAAATTATTTTTTGTTAGTTATTTGAGCAACCTTAGCAGCTTTATCAGGTTGGATCACTTGTCCTTCCTGAAGTTTGTCAATACCACTTAATACAATTTGGTCACCTGATTTTACACCGTCTTTTATAAGATAGTTGGTACCGCTTTTACCCACTACAGTAATTGGCATTTTTGTAACCTTGTTGTTTTTATCTACCGTAAAGACAAATACTTTATCCTGCATTTCAATCGTAGCCGATTGCGGAACCAGAATAGCATCGTCATGCTGTAATCCTAAACGGATTCTTCCTGTGTTTCCTGAACGTAAAGTTCCGTTTGCATTAGGAAAAGTAGCTCTCAGCGTAATAGCACCTGTAGTTTTATCAAACTGACCGTCAACCATATCAATTTTTCCTGTTTGCGGATAGGCGTTGTTATCAGCCAATATCAAAGAAACCGGAGGTAATTTTTTGATTTTGTCTCCAATGCTGTTTCCGGAATATTGAGATTTAAAATTGATAAAATCTGTTTCTCCCAAAGAGAAATAAGCAAATACTTCATGTACATCAGAAAGTGTAGTTAAAGGTTCAACATCTGTTGCAGACACCAAACTCCCTTGCTTTTTAGGCAGTCTTCCGATGTAACCGCTTACCGGAGCTGTAACATTAGTATATCCTAAATTGATTTTAGCAGAAGCGACCATTGCTTTTGCCTGCTCGATATTAGCAGCAGCAATTTTTTGAGAAGCTTTCGCTGTTTTTAACTGATAATCAGAAACCACTTTGTTTTGTACTAAAGGAGTTAATTTATCTACTTCTAACTGAGCGTTGATCAAAGCAGCTTCAGCAGCATGAAGACTAGCCAAAGCATTGTTTAACTGCTCACGAAAAGGACGTTCGTTTATTTTGAATAAAGTCTGGCCTTTGCTTACATAAGCGCCTTCATCTACCAAAACACGATCAAGGTTTCCGCTTACTTGTGGGCGAATCTCAACATCTACAGTTCCTTGTATCGAAGCCGGATATTCATTATCAGTAGTCGTATTTTCGCTTGTTATGGCTGCAACAGGTAAAACAGGAGGTGGTGGTGGAGCTGGTGCCTGTGATTTATCTGCGCAACTGCTTAATACAAGTGCCAAAATAAAGCTGGTTATAATTACATTTTTCATTTTCATATTGGTTTTAATTTGTTGGACATTCTCGTTTTTAAAATTTTTATTTCTGGTATGCTTTAGATTCATTTTAAGGGTATTAAATTTTCTAACATTGTTAAGTTAATGGATACAAAAAATTAAATAATTGTGTTTTTAATCTGTTTTATAATCGGTATTAAATTATTTATCGGTGTTAAGTAACGAGCTAAAAAAAAAGTCTTTTTTATGTTAATTAAATCATTTATCACTGTTAAGTAAAAGGGTAAAAAAAAGGATTTGCCAAATTACCTATTAAATCATTTACCGCTGTTAAGTAAAAATGAAATTTTTTTATTGAATTGATTTTGTAATGCCACCAATTGCATCTTTTAGAATCTGATTATTGATTGTTTCCATTATATCACTCTTGTTAATGATATTGATTGCAATCAATCCATGAATTACTGAAAAGAAAGTGAAATATTTTTGTTTGATAACTTCTTCAGTCGGGTTATTGTTTTTCATAATCTCTGCAATAACTCCTGTAAATAATTTATAAGGCATTTTTGCAGCATCACATTGTTCCGTACAACAATTCATCTGAACACCAAACATTACCTGGTACATCTCAGTATCCGTAAAGGCAAAATCCCAATATGCCATCCACATAGCTTCTATTTGATCTTCAGGTCTTTCAAATTTAGATTTAGCATTTTCGAGCTCTTTTCCCAATTTGACAAAACCTTTACCGGTTAATTCTCTTAGGATTGCATCTTTATTTGAAAAGTATTCATATATGATAGGAGCAGTATATTCGATTCTGTCGGCAATTTTACGCATACTCAAACCATTCCAGCCTTCTTCTTTTACGATATCATAAGCAGCGCCAAGAATATTATTTCTGGTCTCTTCTTTTTGTCTTAAAATACGATCTTTACTAGCCATTTTAAATGAGTATTAAATTGTTTAACACTGTTAGGCAAATGT
The DNA here is from genome assembly GCF_000735715.2 of Flavobacterium chungangense LMG 26729. Lineage (NCBI taxonomy): Bacteria > Pseudomonadati > Bacteroidota > Flavobacteriia > Flavobacteriales > Flavobacteriaceae > Flavobacterium > Flavobacterium chungangense. The sequence continues at coordinate 85,185 of NZ_JASY01000003.1, read as the reverse complement.
AGGGCGGTTTTTCGAATTACGCCATAATTTTATCATAATATTTTCTTATCGTACAATAAGTGATCTTGAAAAAGCTTGTGAGGTGTTGAATTACTTCAAGTTTAGGATTTTAATTTTTTTTTGAAGCAGAAGGATTTTGACGTTTTAAGACCTTTTGTCCCGCTCTCCATTATATCTTTTGTGGTGAACCCCACCACAAAAGGATACCATTTCGATCAGGGCTAGGCGAGAAGCTCTCATTTTTTATAATTTTTAATCCAGATTCTTCTAAGGATATTTCCACATAATAAAGAAAAATTTTGATAGGAATTATAAATTAAATTGAACCGACAAATGAGTTCCATACGAGCAGGATATGTTTAACCGGAAATGAATATGCTTCGATACTACGGATCTTTTTCATATGCTGTTTCTTTATAACCGGATTAAAATCCCGCCTTACAATATTGATTGAGCCGAATGGCTCTTTTTATATTTTTCATGTTAGTTTTCTCGAAAGGCAAGGATAAAAAATGCGATACAAAACCAGTTTTTCCTGTCTGTTGAATAGGTAATACGGAATCAAAATTTTGGAAATAACTATTTTTAATGTCTGATTATTAATAAAGTATTTGAGATAAAGTTATGATTAATCAAAATACTCAATTAGTTCTTTATCCTCCATTACAATATGATCTGTGATATGAAAGACTTCTTTAATCCAAGGGTGATCTAACGCTTCTTTTCTATCTAGAATATATCCAAGAATTTTATGGTTCCAGGGAGATTCTTCTTTATCCATTAAGCCTATTTGATATTCGTCATTATCACCAATCCATATTCTAAATGGAAATGAAAATCTATTTTTAGGCTCATCATCTGTACCCCAATCACCAATGCTGATTATTCCAATTGCAAATTGATCATCATGACTTTTTGTGAATCTCAAATAATAAATGGCAAACGCATCTTCATTTTTATAGACAAATCGGGTTAGTTTAATTGTTTCATTGTTGCAGCAATCACAAACTTCGAGGATAGGTTCTTCAAATTCGATTCTTATCATTTTACAGGCTTCAAATATTTTTTCAAATGTATTAATTTTTGATTATGATTTACATTTTAGCTTTAGAGGTAATGTGAGAGCAAAAAAACTCTAAACGGATTAATATACTTTACAAACAATTTTTGCAAAAACATTTTGTATTATTACAGAAAAAGTAAAAATGAAACCAGCTTCAATTATAAAAATTGCGATTGTTACTTTAATTGTGCAATCAGCAAAGGCTCAGGAAACTAAAAAGGAGACAACTCCAACAGAAATAAAATATTCGCTTGAAAACTGTGTGAATCATTTTGACCTAAACAAAGCCACAAAAACAAAAGTGGGTTATCAATATTGGTTTGCCGATAAAAATTTCACTCAGGAAAATACACTTAAAATGAGTATCGTCGAGCCTGGGAAATCAACACACGCGCCGCATCATCATCCTGAAGAAGAGTTCTTTTATATCTTAGAAGGTTCTGCTTCTTTTTTCTTAGACGGAAAAACGGTTATTGTTGGCCCAAATACAAGCTTATATTGCCCTCCAAATGCTGAACACGGAATTAGTAATGCCGGAAAAACCGATTTAAAATATTTGGTGATTAAGAAGGATTTGAGATAGTTTTTATGGGCTATTTGCATCAATCACAAGGTTTGCATAGCAGGATTATCTTTAAAAATATTTTTTAAAGTAAAAAACTTAAAATATTTAATAAAGAAACATGAAAATACTTAGTATTTAAACTTCTGTTTAATATTTTTGAGGATTATTAACTTAAATTATATAAATGAGAAAATTAGTTTGTGCTGCTTTGGCTATAATGTTGACAGCAAGTATTTTTGCACAGGAGCTTAAAGTCAAAAATGGAGAAGTAAAACTTGATGATAAGATAGTTGCTTTCATTGAAGGTAAAAAGCAAAATTTTAAAGTTTTAAGTTTAGATAAGCAGTACTCTGTTGATGCAGAATTAAAATTTTTAGAACAATCAGGAAAAAGATGGATGGTTTTGAAAAGTGATAAATCAGGAAAAAGCAACGAAGTTGATTATAAAAAATTTAATCCCTTAAACCAGCAAAAAAGTGCAATGGAAGCATTTATTGATAAAGGTTTCTTAAGCGCCGAAGGATTAAATACAGAGGCTATCGAAAATTTCCTGAACGGAGAATCAACCGGAGTTTCCAGTAAAATTAAAGCAGATGCAAATGCTGCCGATGACGCCCAACGACGTATAGCTGGTTATAAAGTTACCATAGATGATTCAGGAAATATATACAGAGTAATTGGACAAAATCCTGATAAAGTAAGATTTGGCAATATTAAAATTGTGTCAACAACAAGTTTAGGAGTTCAAAAATACGAAGTATATGATTTAAATAATGTATTGACCGGAACCTGGTATAATATGAGTAGTAAACATCCGGGATATGATAAATTTTTATACGAAGAGTTAATCACATTTGACAACAAAGTTTTTAATATTAAATACGACAGTTTTGGTAATACACTGCAATACAAAATGAGTTTAGACAGAACTGCTCTGAATATTGTAAATGTTTTGATTGACAACGGATACCTGAAAAAATAAATTTCAGCAGAAAGATTTAAAAAATTACCCTTACATTTCGTTGTAGAGTTTTGAAAAAGGGCTTGACGTGTTGGTTAGGGTAAGAATAAAAACCTTCGCCAAACTACCCAAATGGATAGAAAGACGAAGGTTTTTTATATATATTATTTTGCAAATACCTTTATTTTAGTATAAATTGTTAGAGAAATTTTATTCGAGAGATGATGTATCTTGATAGAATGAATCAAGAGAATATCTAACTGACTCTTCTGTCAGCAGGTCTGAAATACCAGGATAAAAAGGTAAGCAGTAAAAGTAACGTTGGTCCAAAATATTCCACAGCACTGTCACCAACCGCAAAATGCGAGAAAATTGCTCCCGTCATCACAAAGAAAAAACCTGCATAAGCCCACTCTTTCAATAATCCCAATTTTGGAAGTAAGATTGCAACTGCACCTAATAATTTCCAAACACCAATAATCGTCAAAAAGTACGCAGGGTAACCTAAATGTAAACTCGTTTTATCCACTTCTTCTTTCAGTTTAATAAGCTGTACGATTCCCGTTGAAACCATTCCTAATGCCAGCCAAATGGTAGCGATCCAATAAATAATTTTGTTTCTTTTTTTCATTAGAATATTATTTTAGTGATGATACAATTTCCTGTAGTCTGTTGTGTGCCATATTGATTCCCAGTGCAAACGGCATTTTAAGCAGTTGATCCCTGAATTCGATGGACTTAAACACAATCTGCATGGTAAGTTTGCTGGTAGTTTCAGTCCTTTTTTCAAATTCAAGGTATTCCAATTGGACTGGAAAAGGTGTGTTTTCCATTTCAAAGGTTCTTGTGATTTTTTCGTTTAAAACAAACTCATGAATTACGCCGTTTGCCTTAAATACTACATTTCCGTCATATGAAGTTTCAAAGGCATAACTGCCGTGTTTTTTGCTTTCCAGTTTCAAAACTTTTGTACCCATCCATTGTTCAAAAAGGTCTGCTTCTGAATAGGCTTTGAATACCAATTCTACAGGCAGGTCAAATTCCCGGGTTATGGTTAATTCCTGTTTGCCGTCTTTGGCATGTACTTTTGTTTTTTCTTCCATGTTATTCTTTTTTATAATTTTTCATGACTTCTTCCAGTTTATTGAATTTAGTATCCCACATCTTGCGGAAGGGTTCTATAAATTCGGCTATTTCTTTTATTTTATTTGGGTTAAAATGATAATAAATTTCCCTCCCTTGCTGCTCTTGTCTGAGTAGTTCACACTCAGTCAGTATTTGTAAATGTTTTGAAACTGTGGGTCTTGCAGTATCAAAGTTAGAAGCAATGGCTCCCGCTGTCATCGATTGTGTCGTAAGCAACAACAGTATCGATCTTCTGGTAGGATCGGCAATGGCCTGAAATACGTCTCGTCTTAAATTCATTATGAAGTTATTTGACTACAAGTATATGCGTAGTTATTTAACTACGCAAATTTTTACAGTTATTTTTCATGTAATTTTTGGGTAAGTGCAATAATTACAGATTCTTAGAAGCTAAAATCTATTTGAGGTTCGAAATAGAGGATTTAAAAATAGTATAGATCAGGAATACTTTATTCGCTAATTATTTCATTCCCCTAACATTCATCTCTAGCGTATAAACGCTTTTCCCTGCAGTAATAAATAAGGTTTTGAATTTTTTTCCTCCAAAACACACATTTGCTGTCCACAGTTCTTTTACATCTATATGAGCAATTTTTTCTCCTTTTGGATCAAATACAGAAACTCCTTTTCCGGTTAAATAGATATTTCCGGACTCGTCAATTGTAATTCCGTCTGAACCGGATTCGGTAAAAAGTGTTTTTTCACCTAATGTTCCATCATTGTTGATTTTATAAGAGTAGGTTTTGTTTGCTTCAATATCAGCAACGTATAGTATTTTTCCATCCGAAGTTCCAATAATGCCGTTGGGTTTTATGAGGTCGTTGGCAACGTTGGTAATTTTAGTTTTATCAGGTGATAAATAATACACAGATTCTTTCTTTATTTCTTTGGAGGTATGAGCCCAGTAGTCTCTTTGGTAAAAAGGATCTGTAAAATAAATTCCGCCTTTCGGGTCAACCCAAAGATCATTAGGACCGTTGAGCCTTTTGCCTTCAAAATCATTTACCAATACCGTAACATTTTTGTTTGGATCAATTTTCCAAATTTCATTTTTTTCATCGGCGCAGGCCAAAAGATTCCCTTCGCGGTCAAAATACAAACCGTTGGCTCTTCCTGCATTTTCCATATAAACAGAAAGCACACCCTCAACAGACCATTTCATGATTCGGTTATTAGGCTGATCCGTAAAAAAAATATTGCCTTTTTTGTCTGCAGCAGGCCCTTCTGTAAAACTGTATTGATCTGATAATTTTGTGAGAACTGCTCCTTTTGCTATTAAGTTGTGATTTTCTGACATCTGAGAAAATATGAAATTTGTACAGGAGAAAGTGAAAAGAAAGAAAACAAGTATTTTTATTTTAAGTTTGGAGTGATTCATAATGAAATGCTGAATAATTTTAAGGATTGTATTTTTTTATAAACTCCTTTGCATCACTTAGACTCTTAGGATAATTTACTTTCAAAAAGACATTTTTTTCTATTTGTTCATAAACTGCTTGGAATTTAAAACCATTTTCAACTAATAGTTTTGCCATTTCCCAACTTTTTATTTCAGATTTTTTAGGAGGTTTGAATTTATGATTTACCAAAATCATTTTTTTGCCACATTGAGGACAATTAGATTCTGTTTGATTTTCATAATCATTCCCTTTGCTATATGAAGTTCTGCATTCTAAGCAGATATTTTTATATCCCATTTTTTGATTATAAACTTTAGAAATGATTTAGTGATTTTGATTGACAAATTATTGGTAACGTTGTAGCTGTTACCGCAAGTATTTAATTTTCTATTGCCTCAGGTTGAATCATTTCAGGGCTCATTTTTAAAGGATAATCTTTGTGCGATTCGGCAAATGGTACATCTTTGTTCATTTCCTCCAAAGTTTCCTTTTTACCTTCTTCGCATTGGTATCTCATTAACTCCTTCAAGACTCTATTTCTAATTCTTTTTTGTTCATTATTACTCAGGAGTGGGTCTAATCCCGTTAAAGTTTGGTCAGCAATTTTTTCATTGTAAACTACCCGAATGGAATACCAGTTGCATCCTATTATTTCTTCAGGTCCCTCTTTAAAATAAAGTATGTAATCAGGTTTAATGAAATGATTTTTTACATCTTTCAATTTGGAAAGTAATTTAGGCTCTTTTATGCTATCAATGGAATAATCTTGACAAATTTTTTCCCAGGCTAAGCTATCCAAACAGGTTGGGCTCATGTCTCCAATTTCCGATGTCTCTGAATTAGTAAATTGACAACTATTAAGAACTAACATTGTCAATGTTATAAGCGGTATTGTAATTGTAAGTATTCTTTTTTTCATTAAAACTAATTTACGACTTCCTAAAGTCTTTTTTGTTTTCGTTATATTTTTTTACTAAAGTCGGTTTGGGATTAAATTAAGCCCATTCGGATTTTTTACCCGAGCGACAAGCTAATCATCAAAAAAAATAATTTTCCATTTAAGCCTATTGCCTAAATTCGTTGTAATTGTTGTTGGCTGGCATTTTTTACGTTTCTATTAGTCGTTTTTATATAATTCAATTTTTCTTCCATCAATATCAACAATTATAACCATAAATCCATATTCTGTTTGTGTTGGAGGTAACAAGAATTCGACTTCTAATTCTATTAATTTTTGAATTGTGGTATCAAAATTTTCAATTCCAAACCCTAATCTAATATTTTTGTCAGCTTCAATTTGACTTTTTGTCAAAGGATAAATTTCTAAAACTGTTTTTCCAATGGTTGCAGAATAATGAAATGGCGAATTTCCGTGTTTATGATAATCAAATGTCAACCCAAATACACTATAAAAGTCAGAAAGTTTTTTAGTATCGCTTGTTCTTAAAACCAATAAACGTATTTCCATTTTTAATTTCTTTTTTGAATTTTCTGTTTTTTTACGCTTACCGCCAACTTACTTATACCTAACCACAAAATGACTCCAAATAATTTTAATAAAGCTAGCTTTGTTAAATAAAAATATTTTTTAATACCTCCGCTAAAATAATCCTTTTTTGTTATCAATAACAAAATGACATTTGTTGAATGATTTTTCTGCATTTATTGTAGTTAGTGTGAATTAGCATGTTGATTAAAAAAACAAGTAAATCTTATTTAAAATAAACCAACCTCAAAACACATAATTTAACACATTCCCTCCAAAACCCAAAAATTAAAAACCCAAATCATAACCCATAATTAATTGAAAGTAATATTTTTACGAAACAAATACAAAAAACACACACATGCAAGTAGGAATAATAGGATTAGGGAAAATGGGATTCAATCTCGCCTTGAATTTAAAACGGAACAACTATCAGGTTGTGGCACAGGATGTCAACACCGATTTTGTTTCAAAAATAGGTCAGGAAGGAATTGAAACCGCTTATACTGTTGAAGAACTTTGCCAAAAACTAACCGACAGAAGAGTCATTTGGCTCATGGTTCCGGCTGGCGAAATTGTAGATGGGGTTATTACTTCATTACTTCCGTATTTGTCCAAAAACGATATTATCATTGATGGTGGAAATTCGAATTACAACGATTCGAAACGCCGATATGCGCAACTAAAAGAACACGGAATTGATTTTCTGGACTGCGGAACTTCTGGTGGAACTTCGGGAGCTTTAAACGGCGCTTGTACCATGATTGGCGGAGATGCTGCCGTTTTCGATTATGTAGCCAACATTTTTAAGGATATTTCGGTTGAAAACGGTTTTCTGTATACCGGAGCTGCCGGAAGCGGGCATTTTACCAAAATGGTCCATAACGGTATCGAATACGGCATGATGCAGTCTATCGCAGAAGGATTTGAGGTTTTTGAGCATTCCGAATTTGATATCGATTTTCAAAAAACGGCAAAACTCTTCAATCACGGTTCCGTAGTACGCAGCTGGCTGATGGAACTGACAGAAAATGCCTTTTCAAAAGATGCCAGACTCGACGGAATAAAAGGAATCATGCACTCTTCAGGCGAAGGAAAATGGACACTCGAAACTGCTTTGGATTTAGGCGTTCCAACTCCGGTAATTGCCCTTTCGATTATGATGCGTTACCGTTCTCAAATGTCGGATACCTTTTCAGGAAAAGTCGTAGCAGCACTTCGAAACGAGTTTGGAGGACACGCCGTAGAAAAAAGCGAATAATAGTTTAAACGTTTAATTTAAACACATAGAAACATAGGTTTTTCTTTTTTTGAAAATATAAAAGAGACACTTATTTCTCAACACATAGCTATGAGTTTTTAAATAAGTGAAACGCCTTAATGAGCTTACAAAATCTATGATTCTATGTGTTTAAAACAATTATACCCAAAGAATAGTATTCATTTATCATTTCGAAACCTATGTCATTACTGATTCTGATTGCCAGTATTCTTTTATTGCTAATCCTGATTTCCGGGGTGAAACTCAATGCTTTTATTGCCTTGGTTATTGCGGCCTTTTTTGTGGGAATTGCAAAAGAAATGCCTTTTACGGATTTAATCAATTCGATTCAGCAGGGAGTCGGAAGCACGTTAGGTTCTTTGATTTTGATAATTGCTTTTGGCGTTGTATTAGGAAATCTGCTTTCTGACAGTGGTGCTGCACAACGGATTAGTTCGGTTATGATTCGTTCTTTCGGGGTCAGGCATATCAAATGGGCGATGGTTATTACCGGTTTCTCAGTTGGGATTTCTATGTTTTATAATGCAGGTTTCATCATTTTGATTCCGATGGTTTTTGCTGTAGCCAAAAGTACAAAACAACCCATTATTTATCTCGGTATTGCGATGGCTTCGGCGCTTTCAATCACACACGGTTTTTTACCGCCGCATCCGGGACCCACAGCAATTGCGGTTATTTTTAAAGCCAATATCGGCAAAACACTTTTATATGGACTTTTGGTTGCCCTTCCTGCGCTTTTTGCTGCCGGAATTGTGTTTCCTGAATTCATCAAAAAAATCAATGCTTTTCCGCCAAAAGGATTATTCGAAAGCAAGACATTTACAGAAGCAGAAATGCCTTCTTTCGGAATTAGTATTTTAACGGCATTGGTTCCGGTTTTTTTAATGGGAATGGCAACCCTCAGCGAATTGGCTTTACCGGAAGAAAGTACATTGCGTTCTGTTTTGCTTTTTATAGGAAACCCAACCACTTCTATGCTGATTGCGGTACTTTTTGCTGTATTTTCATTGGGTATTTTTCGCGGAAGAAAAATGCAGGATATCATGGATAAGTCGGGTAGTGCCATGAGCTCTGCCACGATGATTATTTTGATTATTGGGGCAGGAGGGGCTTTTAAACAAGTACTCATCGATAGCGGAATGGGAACAGATTTGAGTCAGTTTTTCGAAAAATCATCGCTTTCTCCGCTGGTATTGGGCTGGCTGATTGCGACAATAATCAGGATTGCTTTAGGATCTGCCACGGTTGCCGGATTAACAGCAGCAGGAATTGTACAGCCTTTGGTAGTTGCTTCGGGTGTAAATCCGGAATTAATGGTGCTTTCCATTGGTGCCGGAAGTTTGATGTGTTCGCATGTCAACGATACCGGATTCTGGATGTTCAAGGAATATTTCGGCATCAGTGTTTCAGATACTTTTAAAACCTGGACCGTAATGGAAACCATTATTGGGGTAATGGGACTACTAGGTGTATTATTGCTGAATTTATGTATTAAATAAAAAAATGGAAAAACTTTATATAGGAATAGACATAGGAACTACAGCTACAAAAGCAATCTGTTTTGATGTACACGGAAACGTAATCAGGCAGGTTTCACATCCGTATACTATGTACCATCCCAAACCGAATTGGAGTGTGCAGCATCCACAGGAAATTTTAGAAACGGTTTTAAATTGTATCAAAGAAATTACAAAAGGCATTCAGCCAGAGTTTATCAGTTTTAGTTCGGCCATGCAGAGTATTATCGCCATTGATGAAAACGGAAACCCATTGACAGATGCTGTTTTATGGGCTGATAACAGAGCCAGCGGAATTGCTAAAGAACTTAAAAATTCCGAAAAAGGAAAGCACTTTTACGAGAAAACCGGAATCCCGATTCATCCTTTTTCACTCATGACCAAAATAGCGTGGTTTAAGGAATTTGATTCGGAAGTGTTTTCCAAAGCCTTTAAATTCATAAGTATTAAAGAATATGTCTGGCATCATTTAACCAATGAATATTGTACAGATACTTCAATGGCTTCGGGTACAGGATTATTAAACATCCATACTTTAGAATGGGATGATGAAGTTTTGGAATATTTAAATATAAAACCTCAACAATTATCGAAAGTCTGTGAAGTCACGCATCAATGCAAAGGCATTTCAGATGATTTTCTGTATGTGATTGGAGGAGGAGATGGTGCTTTGGCCAATTTGGGAACCGGAGCGATGAACAAAAATTGTATGGCGCTGACCATTGGTACAAGCGGTGCAGTGCGATTGCCTATTGAGAAACCGTATGTAGATGAACAGATGCGTACGCAATGTTACCATTTAATAGATAACCAATATCTAACTCTGGGAGCTGTCAACAATGGTGCTATTATTTTGCAATGGCTCAGGGAAACTTTATTAAAAACAGACCAGTCTTTTGAAGTGCTTTTTGAAGAAGCAGAAAAAATCTCTGCCGGTTCTGAAGGTTTGCTTTTTGTACCCTATCTGTTAGGTGAAAGAGCACCAATCTGGGACGCTTCTGCACAAGGTTCTCTTTTAGGAATACAGATAACTCATACGCAGGCACATTTGGTAAGGGCAACTTTAGAAGGTATTTTGTTTGGGTTGTTCCAAATCACAGAAATTTTGCTTCCTGATCCCGAAAAAAGAAAACAAACCAAAGTCATGGCTAGCGGTGGATTTGGAAAAAGTGAATTGTGGCTTCAAATGGTTGCAGATATTTTTCAAATGACAGTAGAAACCTCGCAAACCATTGAAGGTTCTGCCTGGGGAGCTGTTTTAATAGGGATGAAATCCTTAGGAATTTACATAACCACCGAAAACAAAACCGGAAAGACTTTTCTACCGAATGCTGTGCATAAAAAGGTATACCAAGATGCTTTTACTAAGTTTAAAAAGGTTTATCCAGTATTGAAGGATTTGTAGTGACTCTTTTTATTTCAATGTTCCATCATCATTTATGTAGTTAAATGGATGTTTTCCGTCAATTATTTCTCCTCCTAAACTTAAGAATAAACCAAACATACCTGTCCAATCTTCTAAGTCGATTTCTTTTTCCGTATCCCAACGAATAACACCGTGAAAATTTGGGTTATCAGTCTCAGATTTAACAACTAGACCAAATTCTCCGTTAAGATGAACTTTCATTCCAGGATTAAAATCTTTTTCCATTTATATGATTCAATAAGTATCAACCACTGTTACCAATAAATCAGAATCTGCCAAATTAGATGGCGAAACTACTTTTTCTTCCAGTGGGATGTCGTTGCCATATCTTTCTTTCAGAATTTTTTTAACCCTCTCATCTGTTAAATTGAAATCTTTCAGGTGCTGTAGTTTTGATAATTCGATATTGGCTCCGTTTTTATAGACTTTCCAGACTAACTCCGAGCAATAAATTCGGGTATTGGTCCATTCAAAAAAAGCGTCGTATTCTTTACCCATAAATTGCTGGCTGTAGTCTTTCATTTTTTGCAGCGTATCCGGAGTCAATACTTTGGCGGCATTTTTTAATCTTTTTACGACATAATTTTTATCCCTTCCATGCGTAATCCAATCTTCCAGACGGGTTAGTTTTACGGGCTGAACAGCTTCAAAAACAAACAAGTTTCCATTAATTTCATAAATAATTCCGCAATGTGAAAACTTGGAATTGGTTGCAATTCGTACCGCCTCACACTGAGGAGATTCTGATGTTTGAAAGATAATATCGCCATCCTGAATTTTGTCAGGCAAACTTGTCGTTCCTTTTGTTTTGGATGCTAAAAATGGATTGTTAGGAAAAACCTGCAGTGTTACATACAGTGCACAACAAAAACTAAGCAAAAAGGTAATGAGGGGCAGAAGGTATTTTTTCTTTTTCATGTTGAATTTTAAAACTTAAAAGTATTATTTATTTTTTAAAACATCTATTTTTAAAATAAAAGATGATAAATATGTACCAATAAACCATTAATTTCTACCTGATACCAATTCCTATGATTAGTTCACAAGACCATATTGCGTCAATCACAGGCAGGTAATACTGAATACAATAGCCGATTTACTGGATAACGGAATATTAAAGTCAACACTAAAAGAAACTTTTATTGGACTTACCCCCGATAATTTAAAAAGACCATCAAAAGCAGGTATCAGGCAAAACGGCAGGAAAGATTTCAATTAAGTTTTAAAAAGACAAAACCCTGCTTTTTCGCAAGCAGGGTTTTGTAATGAAATTGTATTATTGGGTATTCTTAAACATTAGTTGGCTGCACTTCTTCAGTTTCTTCTTCATCTTTACTAGGATAAATACCGTAAATAATAAGACCGATAAGTAAAGTTAAAATTACTTTGCCGCCATATCTTGTATAAAGTCCTAATTGCAGAAGACTTTCTTTATCTAGCTTGTTATCTTTCATAATTTCAGCTAGCTGTTGATCTGTAAGCTCATAATATACATCGGAATCTTTTTTTGCCAGTACTAATTTTGGTTCCTGTGTAATCCATGCCGGAATTACCCATGCGATATTATATTCCTGATGTAATGTGGCTAAATCCAGATATTCTTTAGAGCCTTCACTAACAGTATATTTTTCATTATCAGGTAAATTCGCTACGATTTCAATTTTATCAATTTTGCCAAATGGAATTCTAACCTTTGCAGACGCCATAATGGAAACTGAGAACGCAATTATTGTCATTAAGAATGCTTTTTTTGTCATATCTGTCATGTTTTAAATTTATAATGCTTTAAAGATTTATTTTACAAATATAAAGTTAAAATTAGTTGTTTTTAGTAATCATATTTAGTGATTTTGTAATCGGTTTAGATCAAAAAAGAGGTTTAAAACTGTAAAAAGTATTAGTTACAATATCCAAAAGGCTGAAATCCTTTTTGCGGCTCTAAAAACAAGGAAAAAATAGAGTTACCCCGTTGGGTGAAATTGATTTAAAAAATTGATTTGATTATAAAAAGTATAAAATCGGGAGTAAAACCTCATTTATAACTTAAGGAATTGATGTCATCCTGAGTCCATTCGACTTCGCTAAGGATGAACTAAGTCGAAGGCTTTTGAACACGAAAGGGCTTCAACTCCGCTAAGTCTGATAGTTATTTTTATTTCACCCAGCGGGTTATAGTTATTAATTTATATCGAAAAAATACCCTCCCATCAGATAACTAATGGGAAAATTGAAATAAAAGTTCAATCAAGATTTTTCTAAAATGAAAAAACACAACAATTAAGATTTATTATTGTGTTTTTTGTTGGTATTATTTGACGTAGTTAGGAGAAACACACGCTGACCAATAATTTACAATTATTTTAATAGTTTCTCTAATTTCGTTATAATTGGAAGGTTTTACAAAAAAGCCCTGTATGGATTTTGAATAGGCATCTACAACGTGATTCTGTTCAGCACTTGTCGAAAAAAACAAGTAAGGAATCGACTTGAGTCTTAAATCCTCATTTTGATGAATTTTTTCCCGAAGTTCCATACCACTTAACTTTGGCATATTGATGTCAGAAAAAATAATAAAAGGTTCCACTTCTGTTACTGTCAAATAGGCCAGTGCCTTTTCTCCATCATCAAAAAAAATGATTTCATTTTTATAATCAAGTTCCTTGAAAACATCTGTTAAAATATCCTGATCATCTAAATCGTCTTCAATTATAATTATAGGACCGCCTTTATTCATTTTTTACTTTTTGATAAAGGTAACTTATTTATTCTGGTTGTTTATTTTTATTTACAAAACTACTAATGAGCTGCTCAGAATGGGATTGTTAAATATGATTATTCATTACTTTCAGCCAGTTCAAAATCCATTGTTTTAATGAGATCATCTTGAAACATATAAATGTGTTTTACCATTCCGTCAAATTCACTCATAATTATATTTGTTTGGTTTGTATCTATTGGATTACCGGCACTTACTTACATTTTGTTCTACTAACGCTTGTTTTTTTTCACTCCATTTAAAACAGCGTTCTTTTTCTAAAACCATTTTGTTTTTAATGACTTTGTATTCTGCTGTTGTGACACTTGATCCTGCGCAGCATTGGTTTGTTTCAATAATTCTTTTTCTTTTCTGATCAAATTCTAACGATGTTCCGGAAAAAGTGCTTTCAAAGTATTTTTTTGTATTTGGATTATAAAGAAAGTATAAGCTTGAAGTATTTGGACCGGCGTAACTGGATTCAAATATAGAAAAATCGGTAAATCCGTCAAAATTAAAATCTCCGGTTGAAACACAGTATAGACCTCTAAATTGACAATCAACATCAAATTTTTGAATTAGTTTATCTGTCTTTTTTTGAAAAATTTTAATTTCACTCACAGCTTGATAATCTGTCACTATCCTGAAATAATGATCATCGGCAGAAGCATATTGAATAATCCCTTCGTCAATTTTCGATTTTTTGGATAAAGTAATTTTTAACTGTTTTTCATTTTTAAGATCTTTCCAAATTCCTTCTATTGATTCACTTTCAGGATTAAATTTCTCAAAAGTCATGGTTGCGCTTTTCTTTCCTTTGGAGTCTTTTTCAAATAAAATTAGTTCTTCTTGTTCCAGATTTCCTTCCAAAATTATTGGACTATCAAAAGTGGAGTAAACATAAACTCCGTATGAGTTTCCGGAAGTGTTGATTTCTGCAGATAATTCAATAGGATATTTACCTATAAATCCCGAATAGTTAATTTGACTAAATACATTTTTTGAACTAAAAATTATAAGGAAATAAATCAATTGTTTCATATTCAGTTTGGTGGAATTATGATTTAAGTTGTTGATTATGATTGAATTGGTATTTTAAACGGATTGGTTGAGTATTTTATGCTTTTAACTATGTCACAATATGCTCTGCCCAAAAGTTAGCAGATTATTGTCAGGATCAAGTAGTGCAAATTCTTTTTGCTCCCAGGGTTTAACTTGTAAATGCCCGTTTGGATGTATGTTTGTTTTATTATCTAAAAGTGATTGATAAAACGTATCAATATCGTCTGTTCTGATATAAACCTGACCATAATTTTCTTTTGGATCTTCTTTAAATTCAAAAAAATGAATTTGAATAGCATCTTTTTGCAGCATTAGATAATGATCAAAATCAGCATTTCCAAATTCCTTAAAACCCAACTTATTGATGTAAAACTCTTTTGTTACAGTTTTATCACGCATGGGTAATTTTGGACTAATATCTGTAAGCATAATTATAATTGTTTAACTGATAAATATTTTTTCTAATCTCTTCCTTTTTTTGGAGGTACTGCTTTTAGAGTTAAGGATTATTTTTTTGGTTGGTACAGGAGTTTAAAGTTGCAAAAAAGCGAATATTGTGAGATAAAACAAGCTTCTAATTTTCATATGATATAGTTTAATATTTGCTATAACGTCCTCCGCGGGATCCAGTTGACGTTTGAAACTAAATGTAGCCTTGTATTCAGGTTTTTCAAATGATTTTAAAAATTCAGAAAATTGCTCAAAATCAATTATAACAGTTGTTGAACAATGTTATTTATTTGTTAGTGGTTTTTCAAATTCCGGCCTTAGCGTAATAGGTTTATTACTAAATTCGATTGCTCCTAAATCAGTATTTAAACTCTCTAATATTTCTATCATAAATTGATCTAAATCTGATGGAATTTTCATTTTGCTTTTTTGAAATTGATTTATAAGAATTTGTAGATATTCAGATACAGTTTTTTGTCCATCGGAGTCTAAAAACATTTCTTGAGACCAATAATCCAAAGTTATCATTTTTACTTTTTCATTACTGTATTTTTCTGATATATAGATTTGTTCAGCGTTTAACCAATCCCATTTTCTTATTCGTGAGAAATACATATCCTTTTTCGAATATTTATTTATGATATTGAATTCAGGAATTTCATTCTGCTTTTTAAATAAATTAAACATATTAATTGTTTTGTTTTAGGTACTTCGCATGTCTAATTAAGTTAGATAGTGTTTATTGTCTGATTAATAAGTTTTACAAATCCAATATTTATTAGAAAGCTGTTGTTGCCAATTACCTTAAATAATTTTCTTTTTTTGGTTTTTTGAATTTTTTCATATTCGTTTTCAAAACCTGAATATGTCATTCTATTTTGAATTAGGAGGCTTCCGGCAAAACTTCTTTTATCTGCCAACATTGCAAAAAGGATATGTTCGGCTTTGATTTCGCTTTGACGATATATCCATGCGTAATACGCAGAAATTTTTAAAGCACGCTCCATCTCTTTTGTCATATACATATTTTCAGGTATTGTTTCTAATTTTCCTTTTTGAAGGTGATCTGTTAGATATTGAAAATCCAATTCTTTTTGATCAAAAATAGTATGAGGTAAATTTTTCGAACTCACCATGGCAAGAAGGAAATGATAAGATGAGATATAGTTCTCACCTAAATTTAGTGCAATTTTTCTGCTGGTTTTAATTATTTCTTCTATTTCTTGATTGAATTGCATGTTTAAAATATTGCTTACTGATTCTTTCAAATATATTTCTTTTTCTTTCAAGTAAGCAATAAGTAAAATGAAAAAAGCTTAGATAGCGATGAGTTATAACAATCTGTGCTAAGTTACAAGACTTCACAGTGCTGGAACAGTTATTTTATTTACATTAGCGTATAATTCTTAATATATGTTTTCCAATCTAATGAAAAAGGGATCTTTATGAAGTTACCTTCTGGTGAAATCAATATTTTTGTTGGATATCCGGATACTTCAAATAAATCATTGGTCTGTTTGTCAACCTCACTTACCGGAAATGTATATTTATTATCGTTCATGAACGCCAATAAATTTTGAGAGCCAAATGAGAATGTATAAATCCTTAATTTGGAATTTTTATTGCTACTATTTGCTGTAAAAAGAGATTGTAATTCCGGTAATTCTTCTCTACACGGGCTACACCAGGTTCCCCAAACATCAATATAAATCCAATTCTTTGGTTTTTCGGTTAAATTTAGTTCTTCATTTTCATATTTTATTTTAACCTTCGGAACTGGCTTGCCCATTTTATGAATATAAGTTGTCCAGTAATCAGAAAATGGCAACTCATATTTTAGCTTTTCATAATATTCGCGCAATGACTTTATGTTAGAATCTGATGGATTTGTAAACGCGATATTGCACAATAAATTTAATGCTTCAGTATTTCGATTGTTTTCAGTCAGATATTTTTGATATTTAGTCTGAAATCCGAATTCTCTTGTATTCCCGGTTAAAAGAGCAGCTTCATAAAAAAAGGCATGTTTGTTTAACCAATCATTTAGGTCGGGACTGTAATCTGAAGCTTTTTTTAAGTATTCTTCCTTAGGATTAATACTGTATAAATAATTGTAGCTATAGGCTAATAAATATCTGTACCAAGCTCTTTTTTCACCATCCAATCTATCAGCCTTAATTTTGAGGATATAAGGATAAGACTCTAAACTGGTTATATTTTTGTTTAAGATTTTTTCTTTGCTTTTGATATCGATGGCGTTCTTTCTTTCTAACTCCTGTAAGATCAAAAGACTATATCTTTCTGTTTTCGAATCATAATTTGCACTGTCTTTTAGGATACTATTGAGATCTTCCAAAATTCCCTTCAGATCATTTTCGTTGGTTGCCTCCATCGATTTACTCCACAAGTGAATTGGAGTTATGATAGTATTAATTTTATTGTTTTCCTTCAAAAGTAATTGTTCCAGATATTGTTGTCCATACAATCTTGGAGCATTCTGTAATTGTTGGGCAAGTGTATTATGAATTCTGTTTATAAACATTGGTGGGTATAAGTGATATAGTTTAACAGAAGATTCGACTGCTGTTTCTGTTTCACCATTACGCCATAAATCACTAAGAGAATTTGTTAATGCGAATGCTTCTTTAGGAATTTGTCCCATACATAAGCTAAAAGTGGAAAGACCAATAGCTAATGTCATCAATATTTTGTTCATAATGTCTGGTTTTTATAGTTAGTAAAGATGAATATGTTTGTCAAAAGAATTCTAATCATACTATATTAGCCTGACCTGAAAATGACTTATTCATGTTTCCCCAAATGTAGAAAATAATAGTCACAAACCTACAAATATTCATTTTTTTACGATTTTCGTTATAGCTTCAATAAAGGTTAAATCTTGTATTTTATCTTACTTCTAAACTAAAAATACTCATAAATAGTGATTTTTAATGTAATACTAATCTGTATTTTTGCCTTTTGAAATAGAAAATAACTTATGAAAAAAATTACAATTTCGTTTGTATTACTTTTTACAGCAATCTTTTTTGTTGCCTGTAGTGATGATTCTTCAGATTCTACCCCAGATTCTACTGGTGATTACTGGCCAACAAGTGTCGGGAATAATTGGGTTTACACTAAGGATGGTACTGATGCTTCGGCTACAATAACAGGAGTAAAAGAAATAAATGGTACTAAGTATTACGCATTTAATCAATTACCTATATTTAGGATTTTTAATGATTATACACCTTTGTTTATTAAGAAGAATAAAGGCGATTATTATATTAAAGCTGATGAAATCAATAAAACCTACGAAGGTGTTACTATTAAAATCACCGGATATGAATTCCCTTTTTTTAAAGATTATTTAGACGTTAATGAAACCTGGGAAGGAACTTATACTTATACAGATACAAAAACCAGTAATTCTTCTAATCCTCGTATTATGGAAACAGAGGTAACCTATACCGGAGAGATTTTAGAAAAAGGAGTTTCATTGACTGTAAACGGAATCGTTTTTAATGATGTAATAAAATTTAGATTTTCTCAAATTATTGATGACAAAGATGACATCTGGCCTACCTGGGATTTTACAACCGATTATTGGATTGCAAAAGATGTTGGCATCATAAAATTTGGATATAATGGGGAATATAAATCACATGTAATAAAATAACAGTATAAAATTAAAGAGTCCAAAAATTTTTGGGCTCTTTAATTTTAGAAAAATCCTAATTGGCTATCAGGTCAATTTGTCCTAGATAAGCTTGTTACATTTGAAACAGGCTTTAATTCTATATTATCCTTAAAAAATTGGGTTATCAGTATATGTTTTTTCTATCGCAAGTGTTTTGGTTTAAGATGCTGTTCTGCACTTTTTACAATTTCGTCAATGCGGTTTTGTCTGGTTTCTTGTCGTTTGGCAAGTACAATCCAGCTTAATATTATTTTCCTTGCCGATTTACTCAAACTTAGAAAATAGTCTTTTGAACCATTGTGTTTCCGGAATGCATCTTCGAGGTCATTCGGTATTATCAGTTCTTCAACTTCGTCCAAAATGGTCCACGATCCGTTTTGTTTTGCAGTTTCGATACTTTTGTAACCCGCTTTTGTCATTCGTCCGCTGTCAATCAGCTGTTTAATTTTTTCTTTGTTAATCTTCGACCAGGTACTATTAGGTTTACGTTTGCTAAAAAACTGTATAAACGACGAATCGTCAATCGTTTTTCTTGTGCTGTCAATCCATCCAAAACAAAGTGCTTCATCAACTGCTTCACTCCAGTTAATTGTTGGAATATTCGACTTTTTTGTATAATAAATAAGCCAGACAGACTGTTTTGACTGGTGATTTTTTTCCAGCCATTTTCGCCAGTCAGTTTGGCATTCAGGGCAATATGTTTCTATTTCTTTTTCAGTCATACTTATTTCGTAACAGTTTTATGATTTATGACGCAAATGTATACCTGACATGTGACAGCCCTATGTCAGGAGTCAAAAAAAATTAGTGACATTCCCCAAACTATTCTGATAAAGTAATTTTGTGTGATCGAATTTGCAGGCAACTTGAATTTGGCTGGAAATGTTGAAAAAGATTTAAAGTTGAAAAGCTCAATAGTATTAGTAGTATTTTTTCATGACGAAAACTGTTAATACTCATTTTATTACTTCGTAAAGATTACAGTTTTATTTGTATTTGCTGCTGTCAAAGTCAATGAAATACAGATTTTCTTTAAATCGATCGCCGTCTTTTTCTTGTCTTGAAAAATAAAGTCTATTCTCTTTTTCGTGAACAAATGGGCAAAACTCTGCAAATTTTGAGTTAATCGGAACACCTAAATTTTTTGGAGTCGTCCATTTATTTTTTCTGTTAAAAGAAATGTACAAGTCTACTTCTCCAAATCCCGAATTATCAGAAGAAAAATAGATGATGTATTTTCCATTTGGCGAAATATACGGGTTTGATTCTCTTTCGTTTGTATTAATAGGGAAACCAATATTTTGAGGCTCCTGGTATTTCCCATCCTTTAATATCGAATAATAGATATCAGACAGTCCAGTCTTGTTGTCGTTCTCTTTCATGAAATAAATGGTGCGATCTTTTGTCATTGAGGCATATGACTCAGAAGCTTCCGAATTAATATTGCCTTCCAGTCTGTAAGGTTCTGACCAGCCTGCATCGGTAAGATTTACTGCCCAAATATCAAAATCTTTCCTGTCAGATGCTCTGTTGGTGTTTCTGTTTGATTGAAAAAGTACCGTTTTGCCATCAGGAGAAAACATAGGATCAATATCTTTCCATTGCCCAGCTGCTGCTGAAAAAGAAGCAATACGGGCTTTAGTCCATTGTCCATTTTCTTTTACAGATTCCATTATGGTCAATGTATCTCTTTTTCCTTTTGACAAAACCCATAGTGCTATTTTGGAATCCGGTGAAATCGTTAAACCAAATACACCATTATTTGAAATGGTATTGGGTTCAAATAGAGTAGGGGCTTGCTGTGCATTTGTGTAAAGCGTCAAAAATAGTAGTATAAAAGAAAATGTAATTCTCATATTGGTTTCTATTTATTAAGTGTCGTGTCGCTAATTTAAAAA
The DNA here is from genome assembly GCF_000735715.2 of Flavobacterium chungangense LMG 26729. NCBI lineage: Bacteria > Pseudomonadati > Bacteroidota > Flavobacteriia > Flavobacteriales > Flavobacteriaceae > Flavobacterium > Flavobacterium chungangense. Next base: position 64,474 of record NZ_JASY01000003.1, on the reverse strand, counting down.
ATAATAAATATTAACGTCTTGTAGATTTTATCAGTAGGATGATTTTAATATTTACTTCTAAAGATAACTAAAATTCAGCTTATTAATCATAACTAATTGTAATAATAGATTCCCGCGTTTGGATATCTTTAATTTTCAATCCAACTATAGAATTTGGTGTTGTCCCAACCGTAAATAGAAATACTGACACCAGAATTTTTTTAGACATTAATGTCTATTGAATATTGATCGATTTTATCCCAGTTCTTTCCGTTTCGTGTATTTTGTCTAATTTTTTCATTATTGATTGATTTTGATATTTGTGAGAGTGGGAGGTTAGCTTACCCATACCAAAAAAAAACTTTTTCGTATTTCTTTTCCTCAAAACATTTTAAGCTTGATATTATTATTTCTAAATGTTTCTTCAAATCTTCACTTATGTATTTTTTCCATTTTTCAAGATTCTTAGAGTTCTGAGAAACTTTGTCAATATAACTTTCTAATTCAGTAATCAAACTAATTAATTTGCTTGTTGATTGAAGGTTTGTTGGTATCCATTCTTCATCATCATTTAAATAAACAATGTTTGTCAAAGGCTGAATATCGATTTTGGAATCAATGGAAATTTGATATAGGCATGATTCTATTTTTGTTTCAAAAAGATACTCTGAAATTAAATTATAATAAGATCGGTCTAAAAAGATGTCACAAGAGATATCTATCTGATTATTCTTGTCAATTGCTCCAATTCCTATATTGAATCCCATAGTTGTTTTTAGTTTAATACATATCCACCAACATTCTGGTATTGCAGCAGGTTTGGTAAAATTAACCTCATTATTTGGATTTGACAAATCATTCCAATATAACTCTGGCACCATAAAATACAATTCTCTGTTAACGCTGAGTACATTCTCCCGTTTGGATATCTTTAATTTTCAATCCAACTATAGAATTTGATATTGTTCCAACCGTAAATAGAAATACTGACACCAGAATTTTTTTCAATATTAGCAGAATAATTGTTTAAAGTAGTCGCCAGATTCTTAAATTCCTGAACATTCTCATATTTAAAAAATCTTGAAGGATGATTGACCCAATTTCCGGTAGTTGTTTTAGGATAAGGTATTCTTCCTTCGCCCTCGAACTCAAATTCTGTAAAATCCGCATTTTGCTTTATCAAGGTATAAAAATCAGTATAAATTTGCGTATTATTTTTATTCGTTCCGCACACATAGGCAAATGAATTTGTCGGAATTCTAAAAGTTTTGTTGTATAATGAGGTTGTGAAGTGCTTTTCAATGGTTGCGATAGCTATTTTCTGGTCATTAATGTCTATTGAATAGTGATCGATTTTATCTCCGTTTATAAACGTTATTTTGTCTGTGTTTTCCGGTAAGTCGATGTAAGAGATTGCCGGTCCAATTGCAGTAAAACAGCCACCAGGTTCTGCTATTTTGTCGAATCGCACGATTAGTTCGTTTCCTTTTGAAAACTGAGTCGTGCTTATACCATAATTAATGCACGGAAATTCCTCTTCGGTAATAAGTTTTAATTTTAAAACTGTTGATTTTGAGGCGTCTGCACCAGGATATATTTCTTCCGGCATAAAATTAATAGCTGAGACAATAGACTTTTTGGCAATGTAGTCGTTATAGTTGGAGTTATTGTTCTTGTCATCATCAGAACTGCAGGCATTCATCATAAATCCAATCAGGAGTAGTACTATAATTTTTTTCATAAAAAGCTGTTTTATTTATATAGATGATTATTTTACAGAAGGTTGCGTAAAATGGCTAAAGTATAAAATTGAAATATAACTTTTTTGCTGGCCTCTTATTTTATTAGAAATGCAATTCGCTCTTAAAAGTGTTCCTAGTACTCTAAATGTTTCAATCTGTTGCTCATTTGCAACGAGTATACATTGTGTTTATAAAAACTAAATAAAGCGTTTGCAAAAGAGGTTTTTTAGATAGATTGTCTACATAAATATAAAAACTTTTTTGTTTTAATAACCGTTTTGCAAACACTGGAATTTATCTTTTAATTGATCTAGGTACTCGCTGTAAAAGGTGTATCAAAGATTCAATCAAATATTTTTTTAATCTTGCACAGATTAAAAAATAAAATAAAATACTTTTCCTACTTTAGCGCGAATAAATTTTGAAGTGAATCCAAGACAGCATGTACCCTGACAAAGTTTTTGTCATCGGAAATTGAAAAATTTATGATGTATTGATTATTAGTGTATTAGTTCAATAACGTTAAGTCGGAAAACTGAAACAGCGACTTTAAAAGATCTGAAAGTAGGGCAATTATACAATTTTAATTCATGAAGAAAATTACTTTTTTATTATTAATCAACTTTTTTTTTAACAGTTATTCTTATTCACAGTTAACTTTAGAACATTCGTATAGTTCTGGTATACAAAAATCAGATATGTCAGATGTTCTGGGAATTAATACAGCTAACGGATTAAAGTATTACACATTCAACAGAACGACAAACGTTGTAGAAATTTACAGCCAGTCTCATGTCCTTGAAACTTCTTTTACAATTCCTTTAGATGCAGGGCATTTTCTTTCAGAAATTATTTTCATAACAGACAAACTTTTCAATAGTGATAACCAAATTGAGTTTTTGTACAAATCATATAAGATTGGCGATTCTAATAATAGAAAATTATACTTATGTAATGATAGCGGAGTTCTTTTGCAAAATTTCCCCGGTAAGTACTATGCCGGAGTAGTTAAGGATAATTCGAACAATTATAAATTGATTATTACGGGTTCAGAGCAAAATCCTGCCACAAATGCATACGATTATGATGTGTATGGGTTAACAGGAACATTATCAGCTGAGCAACAGGATATTTTAACGAAAAAAGCTTTTGTATTCCCTAATCCGAGTAATAATGTAATCAATATTTCGAACATAAGCAGTACAGGAAAAGCTGTAACACTACAAATATTTTCTGTAGAGGGTAAAAAAATATTAGAAGAAAACCATTCAGAAGAAGAAATTAAAATAGACGTTACCGGATTTCAAAATGGAGTTTACATTTACAAACTTGGCAACAAGTCCGGAAAATTTATAAAAAATTAAATCTGTTGTAATATTGAGTCACTCAAACAGTTTGAGAGGCTTAATATAAAAATCCTGATTGCATATATTGTAGTCGGGATTTTTATTTTTAGTAGTAGATAAGAATCATAAATGACTAACGTACATCTTTTTCTTCAAACATCTTCCATGCGCTCCTGCATGTAAGGAATTGTGCGGGAGCGGGGCAGTTTTCATGAGAACACTTAGTAGAGCAGGCGTAGTTATTGCTTTACGGCTATTGCTACTCTATAAAACTCATATCCTTTTTCATCCCGATTTGGCAGATATTTTAAACGATATTCAATAGCGCCCATATCTTCAATGAGCATCATGTCAAATGATTTTAAATAATCTGATAGTTCTTCCGGCTTAAAGCCAAAAGTCCATTTTTCTTCAAGCTTGTCGAGGTCGGTCAAAAGTTTTTCACCTCCTAAAAATGAACCTGGATTTTCGAGAATATCATTGTGAACGTAAGTAAAAATGACATAGCTGTTCGTTGTGAATTTTTTAATAAACTCAAATGTGTTTTTTATTGCATCTTCTGTGAGATAATTGGTAACACCTTCCCAAATGACGGTAGTAGGTTTTGTAAAATCAAAATTATGCTGCTTAGCCAATTCTTCAAGGCTTTGTTTATTAAAGTCAATTTGATAAAACTCAATATTTTTTGGAAGCTGGCCAATGCGGCTTTTATAAGTTGCCATTTTAAATTTTGAAGTATTTGGATGATCAATTTCTATGACAGGAATTGATTCCAGAAAGTCCAGTCGTAATGCTCTGGTGTCAAATCCTGCGCCTAAAATTATGACTTGTTTTACTCCATTCGTAATTGTTGATTTTAATAAATCATCAATATATTTTGTTCTGGCGATTCCTGATGAAAGCGCTCCCGGTATTTTCTTCTGAATGGTATTACTAATATATTTTCTGATAATAGCATATTTAGAGATACGTGATGCAAATCTCAATTTGGCTTCAAGAAAATGTATTGCATATTCGTCAGAAAATAATTTATCATTTGAATTGCGTTTTGTTTCCAATGCCCTGAATAAAGCCATATATTGAGCTGTTCGGCTTGTTTTGTGTGTTTTCATCTTTTTATATTGATTGTACTAGACTATTACCGGTAATGTTCTGGCTGTCTAAATGCAGTTCTGTAAAATTATATTTTTTAATTTACATAGGGTCCGCCTGTTGCCCCCCAGTCCCATTTTGGCATAGGTTCGTTCGAGTCTGTTAGATTTTCTGTTAGCTGAGAATTTATAACAGCCAGACGGGTGCCCCATTCGATATAGCCAACGAAAGCCGAACGAAATTCGGGGTCGCTTTTTAATCCAATTTCATCCGAAGTCTGCAGCAGTAAATGAACCCAGCGCTGCCTCATTTCTTCTGTCAGCATTTTGCCAATATGTTTTCCTATCATTTTTGCATGGCTGCCATTGTCATTGGAAGTGTATAACTTTTCACCACCAAAAACTTCAGCAACAAAATGCGCTACATGTTCAACGTGATCAGGTGACATATTTTTGAAGACCTCACCCAATGTTTCGTCATTCAGTACTTTTTCGTAAAATTTAGAAAATAAAGTCTCAAAGGTCTGCATATCGCCTGCCCATTCATACAATGTTGGTATATTTTTCATTCTTTTATATTTTACAATAGTTGATGGATAATTGTCTTATGTTAAAGAGAATAAATGAAATACTTATTTGATTTACAGTGTGTTATTTAACTCAAAAATATAAAAAAATAATTACAAAATGATGTTTACTTTTCATAAGAATACTTTATAGAGCACGTTAAAATGCCCATATGAAAAGATTCGGGCGGAACCGGGTTATTACCGTTTAAAAACGTTTAGTAAAAAGTCGGGAGACTTTTGAGATATTTAGGATTATAATAGCATTAAAAAAATTGCGCAAAGTCAGAGCCATTTGCACAGCTTTTCATGAGAACACTTGTTAGAGTGGGTATTCCAATTTATTCCATATTATGCCATTCATGAAAACAACCCTTTTTACATTGTGTTTTTCGGCGAATTGTGTCAGCAACTTTGAAAACTGTAATTAAAGTTATAAAGGCTTTTCTACGTTCATCTTCTGGAAGCTTTACTATTTTGTCTAATGCTTCTTCAAATCCTTTTGTTTTTAATAAGACAATTGGAGTTACGGTTTGTTTTAGTGGTACTAACTTTATAGCATTTTCAACGGTTTCTTTTTTAGGATGACATTGATGCAAACAAAACTTTAAAGTATATAGTGTTTTGAGCTTCTCTTCTGAGTTCAAACTTTCAAACCAAACAAGAACATCTTCAAGATTATTCTTTTCTTGAGCATAACTATTTATCATTATTTCGTCTTTGTCCAGCATATTAGATTTTAAGTACTCTATTAGCATTCTACTAACTTTTTGGTACTACAGGTGGTTTGGGACTAAATTAAGCCCTATTTATGCGATCGCTTATCTATTTTATGGTTTCTTTAAAAAGAATATTAATTCATCATTGTAGCTATAAAGAAATAATTCTTTTGAATTTTCTGTAGTTATTAAAAGGCTTTGCGGATTGAAATCATTTTTGCCTGAAATTTTAAAACAAGCCAATTTTTTACTTTTTAGATCTGTTTTGAGAAGTTTTGTAAATGAAGTTCCAATATTACTTTCAATTGTTTTGTTTTTATCATCAAGAATTTCACCTAATTCGTCTCCTGGAAATTGATTCCTAGGATTGTCTTTGATTATTTTCAATGTGTGTTTTTCTTTTATGAAAAAATACGGCGAATTATTCTCATAAAGAAACGAGTCATCTATGTTTTTCACTATTGCGGTTATATCAATTTTGTTATCCTTAATAAGAATTGTTTTTCCTATAATTCCTTTTGGTAATTCAAATTTTTCTGAAGGACCTTTGAGGACATGGTTTGTTTTTACATCAATAATTTTCCAATTACCGCTATAATCAAATTGTGACCACATTAATTGACTTAACAATAGGAATATCAGAATAATTTTTTTCATTTTTTAAATCTTTATGTTTGAGACTCTCTAAAAGTGTCGCATAACGTTCTGGTACTATAGCGGGTTTGTGACTAAATTAAACTCTATTCTCGGGTTTGCCAAATCTTCCAAATACAAAACCAATTCCAAATTAAGCAAAATCCCCAAATTGCTTGTAGTGTGTGTTAGGAGATGGCCTTTTTCTGTTTCTTAAAAATCCCAATTATTAAATTTATAATATAAATTGGTTGTCCAACAAATAATATCAATATAGATAGAATTACAAGTGTTTGGTTAATTAACTGATAATTGTCGAATAAGGGAAAAGGAGTTTCAAAAAAAACTTTGCTATATCCAATTACTAACCAATAAACTAAAAAACTTCCATTAAGAATTACGGAATGAATTATCGTCAATACATTTATTAGTTTTCTCTTCATAGCTTTTTGCACAACCCAATATCCAAGTCCTATCAGATAATAAGTTAAACTCAAAAAAAGAGCAATATAGAAATGTGCAATTACAAAATATGTGTCATGAATATTTATATCGAAAGTTGTATCTTCATTATTAGTCTGAATTAATCCAATCACTAGTATTATTAAAGCAACTAACCAGAATAAATTATATATTTTGATTTTTCTTAAATTCATGAAAATTTTATTCATTTTTTTCTTCGTTACTTACGGCTATCTCCTAACTCGTTTATATGCGTATAAATTTAACCTGTTCTATTCTAAAATAAGTATGTTATACGCATATTTTAGTTCGTGTTTTGCGTTTTATTGCAATACAAAAGTAGAATTATTTCTTACATATCGAAGGAGATATAGTTGTATTATGTTCGAAATATAAGAAATTCTGATTTTCAAAAAACTACACGAAAGGATTCGCCCGTGAGCGGGGCTATCATTGTGTGATTCTGTGTGTTCAGGTAGTAAGTAATTTGGATATATAAATTATTTGACTCTATGAAAGCCCTTTAAAAATATCTATCCATTGATTGTCTTCAGGTAAAAATGAAATAAATTTATTTTCAGTTCCTTTATGGATTTTAATACGACCACATTTCTCACATAAAAACATTTCGTTTTCGTATTTCAATTTATATTTTAAAATGATATCATTGATAACATCAGAGTCTGGTAAGTTTTGATATAGCTCAGAGTCAAAATATTTTTTTAACCATTTGTCCCGCTCATTATTTTTAATTGCATTTATAAAATTATTGATATCCTCCACCTGATTATCTATTGCTTCAAGATCCTGGTCACGAATAAAATGTGCCTTGTAACTAATGTTATTCGTTTGATCAACAATAATATGTCCGCAGATACAACCAAGTTTTCCCATTTTATATTGTGTTTTGCCGTCCCACAGCTTGTTATAATGTCCAACTTTATCTGATAGTATAGAATTACATTCTGAACTCTCAAAGTAAAGAAAAAATGTCTTTTTAATTTGTTGAAACATCAAAAAATCACACAAAGTTTTATGACATTTAGACATCTTTTCAAGAGGAAATCTTTGGAGAATGCAATTCTGCACTAACGTTGTGCAGATATGAACGGATAAATATGTTTTTTAAAATTAGAAATGAAATTTAAGATTCTATTTTACAAAAATCAAGGTTATTCTTAGAGAGCCGTATAAAAATCTTTTCTTGAAGAAGGCATAAAATAAGAATAGCTAGTAACACATTTATCATCCGGAAAACTATTTTTGAGTTTTAACTCATATTCTTCTGTATGATCTAAATCAACAACACTTAGAACTAAACATATAGAACCATCAATATTGACTTGAATTGCTGCTTTTGGGCAAAATGTTTTATTTGTGTTTTCAAAATAAAAAGTAAAAGATCTGCCTTGCTCATCTAAAACGTAATTCCACATTTCCGGAAAGTTTTCTGTCTCAAAAAGAACTGGCAAACTATATTTTGGTGATTCATAAAATTCATCAGAAGAAATATACCCTTGAAGAAACTTTTCCTTAAAACAGATTAATTTGTCTTTTGAGAATGAAGGTATAAATACCATTACATCAATTAACTCCATTATTTTTAATTCGATATTTTAGTTTTTCCGAAGATAAGTATTTCTCACTGATTAGGTTAAAAATTGTTGGAGTTTGAATTTGTTTTGTAGTATTAATTGTTCTAAATTTTCTTTCCAGCTTTTGCATATTGAACCGCCGGCGTCATTGTCATGTGTGTCGTTAACAATATCATTTATGAGATAATCTAATGAAGCAATAATTTTCTTCTCGGCTATATTTCTCGGCGTACCGCCTCTGGAAACGTGATGTTCTATTTCAGGTAGATCAGAATAATTTATTTTTAAACCTTCACTTAGTATTTTTTTACTTTTTTCTTTGAATTCAATGTCTGTCAATGATAATGCTACCATAATTTGCGGGCTAACCCATGAGCCTTTATTAATCCTTTCCCAAAAATAAGGTGTTAAATTTTCTCGTGTTGTTTGCCTTAGAGTTAATAATGCCATAGAAGCAATCAAATGTAATCTCCAGTCTTCATGTGAAAGTATAAGTTTAATACTTTCTTTAATCGATTCTTCGGAATTATTTTCAAGAATAAATTCAAGTTTAGAGATACTAAGGTTTAAGTTAAACTCTTTTGGTTCGTCAGCATAACTTCTCAGGCTTAAAAAGGGTAGATGATTCGGTTGTCCGTCCCAAAAGTTTCTGAAAATTCCTAATTCCATTCTAATTTTATTTAGTTATATACAATGTTCTTGAATATGTCAACTTTTAAAACTTATGTATTCCAAATAATGCAGAATTAATTCTGTGCCCATAAAATAAAGAAAATAAGTGTCCTTATAATTTCTGAAACATCATTTATTTATAGGTCTCTTTATATGAATCTACAAGCTCAAAAAACATATTTAGTGATTTGATTTCATCAAATTGATTCTTCTCTAAAATCATATTTCTATAACCTGAAGTTGATTCTGGGTATTCGAGTTTTAAAGCTACAAAATCATGAAATCCTTTCCATCCAGGTTTAATGTTTTCTTCGATATTATGAACCCAGCATGATAAATTAAATCCATTTATATTGAAGTATAAAGCAGTTAATGATTTTTCGCCAATATATAACTCTGGTTTCTCACGAATTAAATCTAAAAAATCGAAAAGGTTTGTTGGCTTGCTTTTTTTATACTCATTTTATTCCCTTTTGCTGGCGCGAACATCTTGCTTGTGCAATTATGGTCTTTCTATATTTTTAAAACTTTGTAATTAAATATTGATTTGGATTGTGTTCATGAGTAGGAGCGGGGGCATTAAAAAGGCTCAACTAAACTGTTGAGCCTTTTATTTCGTATGAAGTAATACTTTCAGATTACTTCTATTTTCTATTTGTTAATAAGCTTTTCCAGCTTAGCCATCATTTCTTCTTTTTCTTTCAGCATACGTTCGTAAAGAGCAATTTTTTCATCATAAAGTTGAATGACTTTATCTATTGGATTAAAAGTTGGGTGAAAATTATAAGTTATTCCTGTTGAACTGTCGTTATTTGTAAAAGTATTAGATATAATATTTACCGCTTGTTCCTCATCAAAATTCAGGAATGCTTCAATAGGAATTTTCAATGCATTTGAGATTTGTCTGAGCATATCATCTTCAATTACATCTTTTTGCTCCAACAAAGAAATTTTCTTCTGATTCCAGTCGTTACCCAAATCAAAAGCCAATGCTTCCTGTTTGATGCCCAACATTTCCCTGAATCGTTTTACATTTCTTCCCTGATGTATTTTTTGTTCCATAATATCAATTTTCTGAAGGCTCAAAGCCATTTGCATTAAAAAGTCTTAATTTCAAAGGTAAAAAAATATTCAGTATAATATTAATCTTTCGTTTTCTCTTTTAGAATAGAATGAAATTCTGCATGATCTAGGATGTAGTCTAAAACTTCTTCTAATTTCATAAGTTTGTTTTATACTCAAATATAATAATTTCAAGGTTTCGAACACTTATGGCGGTACGTTCGCGCCAACTTGGGGAAGAAATGCTTCAGGCATTTATAAAACCAGCTATTGCGGCGAACCGCTGTTACCGACCGGCATTTTTTTATGGTGTTTTTTTTTTAATCAATTCACTTTTCATTGTTTCTATAAAAAGCAAAGATGTTTGATATAATGTATAAATTTCTTCTGCTGTTTTGTCAATTGTTATTTCTGCAAAGTTTTGATGAACCATTTTGTTTCGTTCATTTCCTATTCCAAGAAAAGCTTTTATTGATTTATCTAAAGCAGGTTCTTCTTTAACTCGTTGTTTCATTTTTGTTTGAAAGTCAGTGCCAAAAAGACCAAAAAATGTATTAGCATTTGATGATTCCCAATTGAAATATGTATGATACTGTCTACTAATTGCCTTTTGCTTAATTATTGAAATTACCAAATCATTACCATCCGATTGAGATTTTGCAAATTCAATAATTAAATCAGTAAATTCTTTTTCAAAATAGCTTGCAGCAGAAAGGAGAATCGTTTTTCGAAAATTATTTTCAGCTTCATTGTAAAACGTTAACTCCCTTTGAACTTTTAGATAGTCTATAAGAGAATTACCATTTAAATATTGCTGGTCAATTATAGTTGGAGATGTTGTACTCATTAGTTTAAAATTTCTTTTGCAATGCGTAAGCGAGTTTCAACATTGGCCTTACCAGCAGTGTTATCTTGTGATGCTTTATTGAATGTTTCATTCTCTTGTAAAAGAGTTATTTTATCAATAGTAGTTTTTTTAATATCAAGCTTTTGAGTTTTAGATGCATTGATACAAAGTGCAACAAAGATTGATTCAAAAACAGTTATACTAAATTTTCCACTTTTTGAGTAAAAAATACTTGGATCTAATTCAACTATGTAGTCACAAAAGCTTTGAAATAAATTTTGAAAGTATTCCAAAGAATCATCTTTAAAGTTTCTAGATTTTTTAGAAAATACATTTAAAAATTGTGTCATTGAAGGTTTGTAATTTTCTGAATCAAGAAGCATTGCAAAACCTCTTAACAATATTTCCACATCTTTCATATGAATATCCGGTTCAGTCTTGTTAAGAAGCTTTCTCCAATTTGGATATAGATTTAGTTTGTAAAGACAATTGTAAAATTGAGAATGATATAAGCTAGTTCTAATTTCTTGAGGTTTTAATGTTATTCCACCTGAATTTAGCCTGTTGAAAATTTCAAACATAGCTGAATCATCATCACTAGGAAAATTTTGTTTAATCATTATGTTTCTTACAGTTCTTAAATCAAAACTAGTTTTAAATTCTCCTAAAGTGGCGTAATTTAAACTATCAAGTTTATTAAAAACACCGAGTTCATTTAGCTTTAATTTGAAATCTTCAAAGTATTCATCATTGTATAAATATTCATCAGGAAATTTTCCGTTTTCATCAAAAACTTGTCTTAATTCAAATCTTTTTTCTTTTTTTGGAAACCTTTTCTTGTTGAAGAAAAATAAAGTTAGTAGTCTCTGCTGGCCATCGACAACTAAATAGCTATTTTTTCCTTCCTCGTATAGAAATACTTGTGGAATAGGTAAACCGATTATAATTGATTCGATTAGTTTTGAAGCTCTTTTAATGTCCCAAACATAATTTCTTTGAAATCCTGGAATTTTAAATAGTCCTGATTCAATGAAATCAATAATTGTCTTTGTATTAAAATCATTTGGAGTTGATGTGACATCATATTCCTTAAATGAATATCCGATTGATTCATCATCTTCATTTGAGTACCATTTGTCTTCTGTTTCTTGTTCCATGTAAAAGTGTATTTTAATTATAAGTGTTTGATTCTTGCTGGTAACTCGTTTATAATGTGTGATGAAATCACACATATTAATCCAAATCTCTGCAGATATGTGTCACAAAATCACTTACATTCATTTTTGCTAATATAGGAAAAACTTTTATAAATTATTAGATAGTTTTTGCTGGTAATACTAAATTGAAAATCATTTGTTAAATCCCTAAACCCCTAGCCCTGATAGCAGCGGCATCCTTTTTCTGGCTTCTTTAGCCGGGAAAAGATATAGCGTATAGCAGGAATCAGCTCCCAAATAAAAAAAAGTGCCATAAAACCTAAGTCTCACAGCACTTTCAAACAAATCAATAATTAATATAAAGCGTACAGGTTATTCGTTTATGACATCGCCTTCCTTAATTTCTTCGCTGGCGATTTTTACCAGTCTGTCTTTGCGGTTCAAATCACCGAATATTTCGATTTTATCTTCGATTTCTCTTCCTTTTTTTACATCTATTCTTGTCGCTTTATGATTGACCACTTTGATCACAAACATCCCTTCGGCAGCATTCACCAAAGCCGATTTTGGTACTACAAACGTGCTGTCTTTCGCGTTAAGCGGTAACAAAACTTCGGCTACCATTCCCGGTAGTAAATTGCCTTTGGTGTTGTGAACATCCATTTCGACACGTTCAGAACGTAATTTCAAATCTAAAGCGCCTGACATTCTGGTGATGGTCGCTTTAAAAGTTTCCGGCAATGATTTTACGTTAAAACTCATTTCGTCGCCATTGTGTAAATATCCGGTGTACAATTCGGGAACTGAAACGGCCAGACGCAATTTGTTTTGCTGCTGAATCGTCAATAATGGCGAACTTGAACTAGGACCAACAAAGGTTCCTAAATTCACGTTTCTGGATGCCACAACACCATCAAAAGGCGCACGGATTTCAAGATAACCTCTCATGATCGACACTTCTTTATGTGCTGCAACGGCTGCCTGATATTGTGCGTAATCCGAGTTTTTCTTTCCACTTGCCATTTCCAGATCGTTTTTAGAAATCGTTCCTTCAACCTTGCTCGTTTCGTACAAACGGTTGTAAGTGCTTTTACTGGTCGCGTAAATCGCTTCCATCGACTTCAGTCTTGATTCAGCTGCAGCCAGTTGTGAACTGATTTCCGGAGCTTCCAGAACAATCAAAAGCTGTCCTTTGGTTACTTTCGAACCAATATCTACTTTTAGCGTTTTTACGAAACTGCTTACTTTGGCATACAAATCCACTTGCTGAAAACCGGTTAATTCGGCCGGTAAACGTAATTCGGTAGTCAGTTTTTCTTTTTCCAGAAGAAAGGTTTCTGTTTTAGGTTCGATTGCTGCCGTAACCACTTCTTCCTTTTTAGAATTACAGCTGTTCAGGAACAATAATGCTGCAAAAAACAGCGCGGTTGGTTGGAGTATTTTAGTCTTCATTTTATGGTTTTATATAAAATATGATTTAATAAGTAAGTCGAAAGTTTTTAAAGTCCAAAGTCCAAAGTCGAAAGTCATAAAGCCATTTTGTTGGTGCATTACTTAGATACACTTTTATCTTTCCGCCTATTTAAGTAACAAACATAGAATAATGTCGTATTTAAAATGATATAAAATACTTATTCACGACATTTTTTCTTTTCACTTTAAGACTTTGGACTTTCAAACTTTATGACTTATTTTAAGGATGAGATATAATGGATGCTTTCTTCGTCTTCAGGATCTAAAGAAACAGATTGTGTTGTGGTATGTTCCTGCGCCCAGGCGAAAATCAACGGTAAAATTAATAATACGGCAAAGGTAGAAAACAATAATCCCCCAATTACGGCTCTTCCCAACGGAGAAACCTGATCGCCTCCTTCGCCGTGACCAATTGCCATTGGCAGCATTCCCGCAATCATCGCCACCGAAGTCATGATAATCGGACGAAGACGCAGTGCCGCAGCTTCACGGGCCGACTCTAAAGCGTTTCCGTTTATTTTTCGCAATTGTTCGGCATTGGTAACCAGTAAAACGGCATTCGCAATCGAAACCCCAACGGACATGATGATTCCCATGTACGATTGTAAATTCAGCGTTGAACCTGTAATGGTAAGCATCAACAATGCCCCCAAAACTACCGCCGGAACCGTGGTTAAAATAACCAGTGAAACCTTGAATGACTGGAAATTAGCGGCTAACATTAAGAAGATTACAAAAATAGCAACCAATAACCCTACTTGTAAACTGCTTAATGTTTCGCTCAATACTTTACTCAGTCCAATAGGCGTGACAAATAAGCCACGTGGTAATTCGCCCAATGAACTGATTGTTGCATTAACATCTTTCGCTGCCGTCCCCAAATCGGTCTGATTGATGTTTGCTGTAACTGTAATGTATGGCATCGCCCCTAAATTGTCATTTTCACCGCTCACAAAGCCGGGTGTAATTTTTGCAACGTCACTCAAAACAGGACGAAGCGAGTTTTTCAATACCGGAATTTCTCCAATATCGGTTTTGCTTTTCATTTGGTTTAACGGAACCTGAACCTGAACGTTTACAGATAAACCGGTTCGTTCGTCAATCCACGTATTTTTTTCAGTATATCGCGATGATGAGGTCGAAGCGATCAGCGAACGCGAAATATCATTCATATCGACACCCAATTCGGCAGCACGGGTTCTGTCAATATCAATGTTCATCGCCGGATAATGAATCGGCTGACCAATCTGCACATCACGGAAATAGTCTATTTTCTGTAGTTTTTCTACAATTTGATTCGCATATAATTCATTTCGCTTTTTGTCTTTTCCTGCAATTCTAATTTCGATTGGAGTAGGAGAGCCCTGGCTCAAAACCTTATCCGTTAATTCGATCGGTTCAAAAGTTAGTTTGACATCAGGCAGTACCTTTTTGATTCTCGCTCTGAATTCATCTTTAAAATCATCCATATCGGCATGATATTCTTTTAAACTCACCTGAAAAACAGCTTCATGCGAACCCGCCATGAATAGGTAAATCGGGTTAATCGAGAACAGTGATGGGTGCTGACCTACATATACAGATGAAATTCCGATGTGTTCATTGCCAACCATTTTCTTCAGTTCTTTCAGTACCAAAATGGCTTTTTCTTCTGTACGTTCCAAACGAGTTCCGTCGGGAGCGCGCATTCTCAATTGAAACTGGCTTGAATTTACTTTCGGGAAAACATCTTTTCCGATGAACGAAATAAATACAACGGCAAGTGTCGTAGCCAGAACCAAATACGTTAAAGCTGCTGCTTTTTTGTATGGGAACAATCGTTCAAGTGTTCGCATAAAACGAATTCTGAAACGCTCAAAAGCACTGATTTTTCCGTTTCCATCCGTATCCGTTCTTTCAACATAATCTTTTTTCTGAGTAATCAGTTGTTTCTCTGATTCCGGTGTTAATCCGCAGGCGTTAAATTCGGCTTCATCGTCTGTGATTTCCGGTGTATGATCGTGTTTTGGATGTGCTTTCATCAACCAGTTCGCCATTACAGGTACAAAAGTCTGAGATAATAAAAACGAAATGACCATTGAAAAACCAATCGCTAATGCCAACGGTAAGAACAAGGCGCCCGGAATTCCGACCATCGTAAAGGCCGGTGCAAAAACCGCCAGAATACAAAGCAGAATCAATAATTTAGGCAAAGCAATTTCCTGACAGGCATCCCAAATCGCGAGTGCTTTTGGTTTGCCCATATCGAGATGCTGGTGAATATTTTCTATCGTTACGGTACTTTCATCCACCAGAATTCCAATCGCCAGCGCCAATCCGCTCAGGGACATTAAGTTGATGGTTTGCCCGAATAACTTCAGGAATAAAACACCCGAAATAATCGAAATTGGAATCGTCAGGATTACGATTAACGCTGCACGTCTATCACCTAAGAATAATAAAACCATTAATCCGGTTAAAACCGCTCCGATGATTCCTTCGGTAATCAAACTTTTAACGGAGTTGATTACATAAACCGACTGGTCAAATTCGTATGATAATTGTACATCCTCAGGAAGTGTGCTCTGGATTTTAGGCAATTCCGACTTTAATTTCTGAACCACATCCCAGGTCGAAGCGTCTCCGGCCTTTGCAATACTGATATAAACCGAACGTTTTCCGTTTACCAAAGCATATCCGTTCGTAACGTCGGCACCGTCTTTTACCGTGGCAACATCGCCTAATTTCAGGTTTTGAACACCGCCTTTAAACAACGGAATCTGTTCAAAATCCTTAATTTCTTTAATCGTATTATTGGTTGGCGAAATGTAATTGATATCGCCAATTCTCACGTTTCCTGATGGCGCTGTCTGGTTGTTGATACGAATCGCTTCCACAATCTGATCGGGCGTCATATTATGTGAACGCAATAAATCAGGATCTACATTAACCTCTACTGTTCTTGGGCTTCCGCCAAAGGGAGCCGGAGATAATAAACCCGGAATCGAAGTAAACGACGCACGTACATAAACGTTCGCCAAATCCTGCAATTCGTTGTTAGAACGTATTTTACTGCTCAAAACCAATTGCCCAATCGGCAGGGAAGAAGCATCAAAACGAATGATAAACGGAGGTTGTGTTCCCGGAGGAAAAGCCGCCTGAATCCGGTTCGAAAGCGCTCCTAATTCGGCAGCTGCCTGCGCCATATTGGTATTTTCGTAATAAGTCAGTTTCATAATCATCAACCCCTGGATATTCTTGGTTTCTACCGATTTTATACCATTGGCAAAAGGGAGGATGTTTACGTAATTTTTAGCAAAATAAGCCTCCATCTGATCCGGAGTATATCCTCCAAAAGGATGCGCAATATAAATTACAGGCAAATTCATTTTCGGAAGAATATCTACCTTGATGTCTTTGATGGCACCAATTCCGAAGAAAAATAAACCGGCCACCAATACCAATATAGAGATGGGTTTGCGGAGTGCAAAACGTATTAAATTCATTAGGCTCTATAATTAAAATTCATTTATAAATAAGTCAAAATTGCCTGTTGCGGCTACTTTTAGCAAATACGACTGCCACACATTATTGTTGACGATATCACGGTCGATTTCGGCGCGGTTCAGCGTGTAAATCGTCTGGGTCAGATCGGTCAGGTCTGTTAATCCGTTTTTGTATAAAGTCGATTTTTGCAGATATGCCCTTTGTGCTGCGTTTACCTGAATTGGCGCTTCAGCATAATTCTCAAGAGTGATTCTAATTTTATCTTCGGCGAAATTCAATTGTGATTTTAGTTCCCTGTCGGCCTGATTGTATTCTTCCTGCAAAGCCTGAGAAACAAATTTTTGTGCGCTCACTTGCCTGCTTGATCGGAACGGAGTGGTTAAATTCCACGTAATTCCAATTCCTAATAAATAATTAGTGCGATCCGGATTGACGCCATCCCAGTAATTTCGGTTAAAAGCAGTCTGATCTGTTGCGTAAGACGAATCAAATCCTGAAGCCCGGGTTTGCAACACACCAAACGCACTCATGGTAGGATAATAAAAACGTTTGTACAATTTGACCTGCTGGTTGCTGTAATCAATTCTCGTTTTATACAATTGCAATAACGGGTGAAGGCTATCAGTTACACTATTTTGTTTTATAAGTTCTTTTGGAATCTGCGTAACAAAAAGGGTATCAGTAACAAAATCCTGAGGCGCAACACCCATTAAATCGACCAGTTTATTGTTTTGTTCTTTAACGAAATTTTTAGCGAGGTTCAGTGCCATTTTAGCTTTCGAAACTTCGGCTGTAGCCAAAGTCGAATCCACTCCGGCCAGTAATCCGTTTTTGACTCTGGCTGCGGCGGTTCTTTTGAAAACTTCGGCACGGTTTAAATTCTTCTGTTGTGAAATCAGTAATCTTTGGCTTGCCAGTAAATTGAGATAAGCGGCTGAGATTTTAATTTCCAGCTGGAATTTCTCCTGATTCAGATCCTTTTCTTTTGCCTGAAAATCAATTTTAGACAGGTTGATTTTTTCCTTTGCTTTTCCGAAAGTGAAAAAATCCCAGTTCATATTCACTAAATAAAGTGCCCCAAAAGCCGAGTTCCAGTTTTGTTCTGGAAGCGGTAATCCCGAAGAAGCCACTCCCAACCCTCCAAAACCATACAATGGTCCGTTTTGTCCGTTTACAGTTCCATAATCTTGCTGGGCAGACAAATTTAAATTGGGTAAATAATCGCGTTTGGATTGTTTTAGAGTTTCGCGAGAAGCATTCGTATAGTTGTTTTTTGCTCTGATCGATCCGTAATTTTCAAGGCCTGTTTTAATAGCGTCCTTTAAAGACAACGTTTGTGAATAACCGATTGAGGCAAAAATCAAGAAAAATAATAAAGTAATTTTTTTGAAATACATAAACTCAAAGTGTGAAATTATAGTCCAAAATTATTTTACTTGTATCGATATATGAGTTCTTAAATGATGTACTGCAATAATAAATGACCAATTGAATTTGTCATTTTTTGGAAAAAGAAATTAAATATTTGTCCGTACTTTGTAAACTATTTAATTTTAAAAATGAATAAAAAATTTGATAACATACTGGACAACAAATGGTGGCAGGAAATTGCCGTTGTTCTCTTCTCATTTACAATTTATACTTTGAAGAATGACTGGATGTTATTTAGTTCTTTTACTTCTATTTTAATGGGTGTTTTTTTCTACTTCGTTTTATACATGCACGCCCAATTCAACCGCTTTTTTCTTCTCCCTATATTATTTAAAACACAACGTCCTTTAACCTATGTGTTTCTAACTCTTTTTGGTGTGTTTGTCTTTTCGGTTTTACTGTACGAGATTACCATGCTGAAGATGTTTAGCAATTGTCATCTCTACCAAAATTCACATCAAAGAAGTTATGTATATCAATTGGCTAGTGTTTTAGGGACTCTGGTTTGTATTTTGAGTCCGATAATTGTGTTTAAATTCTACAGAATTCACAGAAAACAAACCAATGAAACCTTGCTGTTTAATGAAATGCAGCTAAACTCATTAAAAGGACAACTGAATCCTCATTTTTTATTCAATACTTTTAATACACTTTACGGAATCAGTTTGGAATTTCCCGAAAGAACGCCGGATCTGATTATGAAAGTATCACAGCTGATGCGTTATCAGCTCGAAAGCAACAACAAACAATGTGTATCACTTGAAGATGAACTGGAATTTATAAACAGTTATGTGCAGCTTGAAAAAGAGCGCGTAGGCTATCGCTGTGATATTACGTACGATTGCAAAATTGACAACGAAAACGCCTACAAAGTTTCACCAATGTTATTAATTGCATTTATCGAAAACGCCTTTAAACATGGAACCTGCGCCATCGAAAAATGTTATGTTCGCATTATTGTTACAGTCGAAAATGGTTTACTGCATTTGCACGTTGTAAATTCAATTCCGAATAAAAAAACAGATGTTGTATCGACTAAAATTGGTTTAAAAAACACCAAAGAACGTTTGAATTTGATTTATGGAAAAGAATATAAATTGAATATTCAGGAAGATAAAAACACCTACATCGTTGATTTGAAATTACAACTGAAAAAGTTTGTATGATGAAGGAGACTAAAAAATGCATTATCGTTGATGATGAGCCGGCAGCGCATTATGTTCTGGCCAATTATATCAAACAAAATCCACAGCTGGAACTCGTTTTTCAGGGCTACAATGGCGTTGAAGCTATGGATTATCTGCGCGAAAACAAAGTCGATCTGATGTTTCTGGATATCAATATGCCTGAAATTTCAGGAATGGAATTGCTGAAGATTATTCCAACGCATCCCAAAACGATTTTAACAACAGCTTATTCTGAATTTGCTTTGGAAAGCTATGATTACGGTGTGATTGATTATCTTTTGAAACCTATTTATTTTCCAAGGTTTTTAAAAGCTATTGACCGTTTTTTTGCAACAGAAAATGTAAAAAGCAGGGAAGAGGAAGTAATAAATTCGGTTAGTGTAAAAGTAGATGGTTATTTTATGGATATCGAATTAGACCAGCTTTTGTTTGCACAAAGTTTTGGCAATTACGTAAAAATCCATACTTTAAAAAGAACGTATCTGGCTTCAAGTACTACTACAGAATTAGAAAAATGCCTTCCTGAAAAAAGTTTTATGCGCATTCATAAATCGTATATTGTAGCATTGGATAAAATTGAAGAAAGTGAAAAAGATTTTGTGGTGATAAAAAATGAAAAACTTCCGGTTGGTATTACCTATCGACGAGAATTGACCGACCGACTGAAGAATAAAGACCATATATAAAAGTTCAGAAATAAGTGCTTACTAATTCAGTTATTTCAAAAAAGAGGCCTGCTAAGATTCATTTCCTGCAGGCTTTTTTAATTCTGATTTTATTTTAGATTAGCTAACTGCTAACTTTTCTTTCCAAACAGGAAGATTTACACCTTTAAAAATAAGCCATAAGCTAAGTGCTAATTCTGCGATAAGGCAAGGCATCAATAATAGAATACTGGAAAGCTGCGGCAACAGAATTAACGCAAAACTGTTTATCAGATAACAAAATCCGGCGATTGTCATCAGTACTCCAAATATTTTTGGAAAATAGCCCGATTTGTAAATTAAATACCCTTCGATAAGACATACAAAACCAAAAAAGATCAATCCAACCCCGAAGCCAAAGTCGTGCAATTTTATAGAAAGATAAGATAATGTATGCAATTGATCCGGACTAAAGGATTTTAAATAATCAGCATCTCCCAAAAAGAAAAGCGCTGCCAGTAGATTTAATTTGTTGGCAACCAAAACAGCAGTCTGAATCAAATTGAAAGAAAGATTAAGGAGTGCAAGTTTTTTGTTTACAGGCCTAAGTAAATAATAGAGAATTATTATTACAGGCAGATCACAAATCTGCATAATCAAATCTGCGGTAATGCCAATTTTCCATAAAAATTCAGAATGGATGATGTTGTTTGCAGTAGCCGTTGCATCTCCATAAACAACTAGTTTATTTCGGACAAAGGTTTCAGCAAAAGCACCGGCTATGATGATGAGTAAATAAAACAACCCTGCGATTCGGGCATAAAGCTGGGGAGAAGTTTCAAATTTTTTATTGTCTTTCATAGGTGATGATTTGGTTTGGAGATTAGACGGTTAGTACATCAAAAAGTTACTTGTTTTGTCAATTAAAAATCAGATTATTTTTAATTTAAACTGAAAATTTCATGGAAACTTCATTTTAAATTCATTTATAAGTAGTAAATTTAGTACTGATTTTTTGAATTTATTAATTTTTTAATGATAGAAAAAATGAAAAGAATATTTGTAATTTTCGCTCTGTTCAGCTTTAGTTTTTTAATTGCACAGGAAGGAACGAATATGAAAAAAACAGTAACCCCTCCTGAACTGGTAAGAGTTGCTTTTGAAAAAGAATATCCCGGAAAAACACCTGTCTGGTATGAAGAATACGTGGGTGATGATAATGATGAAATCCGCTATGAAGCTAAATACAATGTAAACAATACTACAAAAGCATTGGCGATTTATGATAATCTAGGCAATATGAAAGCATATGAATTGCAGATTCCATTAAGCAAGCTGCCGCTAAAAGCACAAACCTACCTGAAGAAAAATTATCAGGCAAAAGCAATAAAAGAAATGGCAGTAGTGGTTGATGATAAAAACCAAACTACTTATGAAGTTGGAGTCAAAAAAGATTCAAAGTTTTACGATCTCATTTTTGATAAAAATGGAGGATTCGATGTGAGTATCGAAAAAAATTAAATGTGCTTACTTACTAATTCAGATATTTAAACGACAAACCCGATAAGTTTTGGCTTATCGGGTTTTGTTTTTAAAGAAGTATAGTGTTAATTTAAAACAGATAGAAACATAGCTTTTGTAAGCGTAAAAAGGTGCTTAACTTATTTAAAAAGCGAATAGCTATTGTTGAGAAATGAGTTTGTCTTTTTTAACCTTTTCAAAAAAGAAAAATCTATGTTTTTGTGTGTTGAAAAACAGGTTGAATTTCTAAAATATTATAAAAATATTCCTCCCGAAACCTCAATACGCTGTCCATTTACCCAACGGGATTCTTCAGAACATAAAAAGGCAACTACACCGCCAATATCATCAGGAAGACCAACTCTTCCTAAAGAGGTTAAGCCGGCAATCATTTGGTTTATTTCATCATTGTCACGAACAGCGCCTCCGCCAAAATCAGTTTCAATAGCACCGGGAGCCACTATGTTGGCTCTGATTTTTCTCTCGCCCAGTTCTTTTGCCTGATATTGTGTCAGAGTTTCGATAGCGCCTTTCATCGAAGCATAAGCAGCGTAACCCGGAAATGAAAATCTTGCCAGACCACTTGAGATATTTACAATTCCGCCGCCATCGTTTAGTATGGGTAATGCTTTTTGGGTTAAAAAGAAAGGGCCTTTAAAATGAATATTAGTCAGGAGGTCAAATTCGTCTTCGGTAGTTTCTGCAAATGAATTATGAATTCCGATTCCGGCATTGTTTACCAAAAAGTCGAATTTATTTGTTTTGAAAGTGTTTTTCAGAACAGTTGAAACGTTTTCAATAAAGGAATCAAAAGTAGCGGAATCAGCTACATTTAACTGAATTGCAGCTGCTGTCTGACCTAAAGTTTCAATCTCTTTGACTACTTCATCAGCTTCGTCTTTTTTACTGTTATAAGTAATAATTACGTCAATTCCTTTTTTTGCAATTGCGATTGCCATATTTTTTCCCAAACCCCTGCTTCCGCCTGTTACCAAGGCGATTTTTGTATTTACTGCCATTTTGTTTGATTTAAATTAATAAGTCAAAGGTAGGAGCGAAGCAATATTTATATATTGTAAATATCAAATCGATGTTTGCGAAATTCAAATCAGAATTTAAAATTCAATAGCAATGTCAATAGCAATATCAATGTCAATATCAATGTCAAAATTTAATAACAATGTCAATAACAATTTCAAAAATTAATGTCAATTTCAACTCAAACTCAAAATTGGAACTTTAAACTTGAAATTTTTAAATTAATTTCTGAAAGCCAGTGGTGTTAGAGAGGTTTGTTTTTTAAAGAAGTTTGAGAAGTGTGCCAGTTCTTCAAAACCCAGCGAATAGGCAATTTCAGAAATATTCCAGTCGGTTTGTTTTAAAAGAATTTTGGCTTCGCTGGTTAATCGGGAACTGATTAATTCTGTTGTAGTCTTTCCTGTGTTTTCCTTCAAAACTTTGTTTAAGTGATTAACATGAACAGATAGCCTTTCTGCAAAATCCTTGGCGGTTCTTAGTTCTAAACGCTGATGCGTCGATTCTATTGGGAACTGTCTTTCTAATAATTCTGCAAATAAAGAAGAAACCCTTGCAGCCGAATTATGTTTGGAATACAATGCTGTAATGGGCTGTAATTTCTGTCCAAAGTGAATTAACTCAGCGACATAATTCCGAATCAAATCATATTTATAGACATAATCAGAGTTGATTTCTTTTTGTATTTTATTGAAAATCAATTCTACTTCTGAAACTTCTTCATCCGAAAGCTGAAAAACAGGATAGCCGTCTGAAGCAAAAATAGGTAGTTCGTTTAAATCAATTCCACTTTTATTTTTCGATAAAAATTCACTCGAAAATACACAAAATTGTCCAGCCTGATTGGTTTCCTGAGGGATATAATTGTATGGGATCCTGGGTGTGGCAAACAAAAGTCCCTGCTTTTCAATTTCGATTATTTTGTCGGCATATTCTGCTCTGTTTTTTCCGCGAATTAAACTTATTTTGTAATAGGCTCGTCGGTCATAAGGCATGGCGGCGCACTTACTGGAAAGCCTTTCTAAAAGATCTTTGATATCAAAAATATTAAAATGACCAATCTCTTTCTGAATGTCACTTGGCAATAATGAATTTGGTTCTACAGTTGAGCCTTCGGTAATATCCTTGTAAAAAGAGTCTAATGATTTCATAAGTGTGAATTGTAAAATTCAAATATACGGAAACTAATTGTGAGATGTAGAATGTGAGATGTAAAATGTGAGATGTAAAATGTAAAATGTAAAACTAATTATTATTCACTTTCTAACTTCTAACATTTTACAAAATCAAAACAAACTTCCCTGAACAAATTCAGGTTGTGCATTTCCGTTAAATATAAAAGTATCAATAACAAAAAACTGTTTTTTAATAGGGTCGAGTTCGCGTAAGACAATTTCTTTACACAAAAAATCAATTTCAATAGTAGTAAAAAGCTGTGACGCTATTTTGAGATTTTCAGAAGAGAGTTTTCGGCCAATCGACAGGTGCGGATCGTCGCTTTTTTTTAGTTTTAAAGATTTCAGAGTTTCCTGAATCTTTTTCATGACCGGCTTCAGATTATTTTTCGAAACTTCATTGGGAGCAATAAAAAAGGCACCGCTGTTTTCATAAAACGAAAAATGATCCAGATAAATGAGGAGAGGTGTAAAAGTATCGCAGACTTTAACAAGTTTTTGTTTGAAGATATTAATTTGAGAATCGTCAATTGTGAATTCGCAGATCGTAATATGCGCAGTAGAGTTACAGCTGTTGTACCAGTTGATTTTGCTTTTTAAATACTCCTTCATTGTTTTGACAGCATCAATAACATTCTGCGAAGGATAAATTGCAACTGAATACTTTTTCTCCATCTTAAAGTTCTCCTTTTTTATAAAGCCGGTCATAAATTTCAGACTGAAGCAATCCGCTTCCGCCACCAAAATGTTCTATGATTTCAACTCCCGGATGGGCTTTTAAACAAAATGCTGAAAATTCCTTTTCGACATGATCCTCAATTGCAGCGCTTAATAGAACAAAATCAACATTATACTGTAAAAAGTGATCCTTGGCTAATTCTTCATCATTAAACCCAACGGCATTCCAGTTTTCATTTGCATTTACTAACCTTAGCAAAATTTCAAGTATGGGTTGATTTTTACCTAATATTAAAAAGTCATATTTTTTCATAATGCTATAGTTTTCATTACAAAAATAGTTTTTAAAAGCTAAAAATGACTTAATCTACATTAAGAATAACATTCGATTGCGATAAAAAAATAATGTTTTGAGTTAATCTAATTCCTGTTAAAAATGGAAATTTGATATAACAAAAAAAATCAGTATTAACTAAAAAATCGATATTATGTTACGTTGGACAGTCATTTTTATTATCCTGGCTATAGTAGCCGGAATATTTGGTTTCGGAGGAATAGCTGCCGGAACCGCTAGTATCGCTAAAGTCTTATTCTTTATATTTATTGTATTATTTCTGCTGTCATTAATTAGCGGAAGAAGAAAAATTTAGATAAAACTTCAAAAAAGGAAAGTAAAAAAACGGCACATTTATTTTGGTAAATGTGTCGTTTGCAATTTTAAAATAAAACATAAAATCATGGGAACAAAAAGTGGTGCTTATCAGGATGTTTACATCAAAAGAGAAGATGAAATGGTAAGCTTAAAAAATGATGTAACAGATTTTTGCGAAAAATATATAAAACCGATTCATCCGGATAATTGGGACTGGTCGGTCAGGGATTTTGAAAATCCGGATAATGATCCAACCGTTGAGGAAGCAAGAGTAATTGGAAGATTGGTTTTTAAAGATTTGAGTGATGAAAAAGAAACCGATGTTGATCTTTCTACGATGAATAATGTTGAATCTATAAAAGCTTACTTAAATCCGGACAGTAAGTATGAAGTATTTAACATGGAAGAATTTGCTTTTGCGCTTAAAGTCGAACTGGAACATGGAAGAATTAAGGATGTCAATGTAACCAACAACCATCCTTTTTTAACTGCGATGATTGCACTCGCTCATATGACAGAAAGCCTGACGTATTATAAAAGATTAAGAGTGATGGAAGCTGAAGGTGAAATTTATGAAATCATGCGTAAAATAGAAAGTTCAGACAGTTTTGAAAAAGACAAATGGTACAAGGAACTGATTAAAGCCGAAGAAGAACTTACAGAAGCAAGAGCGGGTCTGGCGGAACGTCTTGAAAAAATGGATGATATTCCGGCTCTGGAAAAAATTGGGGATTAATACTCAATCAGTTCTTAGCTATATTTGAAAAAAGGGTTCAACTTTAATTAAAAAGTCAACCCCCGTTATTTTTATACTTACACACTTTTTAGGATAGTGTCTAAAAAAAACCGTTAGAAGCTCTAACGGTTTTTTGGTGGTATTTTATTTATACAAGCTTAGAATTTTCTGGGATCATTTGAAGGATAATTTTCTTCATTTTTTTCTTCCTGAATATCATCTTCTTTATATTCAAAGCCGTCCTCTTCTTTAATCTCTTCGTCGTCCTGATCAATTTCTTCTAAATCTTCTTCTGTTTCATCAAAGGTATTTTCGAATGAATCAGAAGGATTGTCAAATTCATCATTAACGATTCTCTCATCGCCGTCAAGGTCAATTTCTTCATCCACATCGTCTAAGTTGTCTTCGCCTTCGAGATCTCTGTCAGCGTGAAAATCATCATTTAGGTCGTCTAAATCATCTTCATCATTTGTGATTCGTTCATCAGGATTTGGTTTGTTTGGATCATGACCATTTCGAACTGCAAATCCCTGTTCGGCGATTTCTCTGTTGCTTTGTCTCTGTTCATTGTTTTGATACAGTTCCTCATTCATAAGGACATTTTTATCCGTAGTATTTTGATCTATAGTGTTCATAATAGTAGTTTTTATTATTAATATTTAGTTTATGATTAGTCATTTCGTTGTTCTAACTCGTCATAATCTAAGTTTTCATCGTTTTGTATGCCTTCTTCTTCCTGTTCCGTTTTTTCAGGTTTGTAGTAATTATCATCTTCCTGATGTTTTTTAACATATTCTTCTTCGCTCATAGTTCCATCATTTGGAATATTTTCATTTCGACATATATTATCCTTTTTCAGAAGTTTATCAATCGCTTTTTCAATTAACACAGCAGCATCAGGGTCTAAAAATCCACCCTGAAATTTTTGTTCAAAGTAAAGCTGTGCGTTTTCGTAATCGTTGTATTTGTTTGTATGATATAATATGTGAGTTTTCATGGTGTTTGTTTTAATATTAGATATTACAAATTTATTCATCATTTAAAAGAATCATCTTACAGGATTTATCGATCTCCTTTCATAATATACAGGTGTTCATCTTGAAACTCTGGATTTGAATAATATAAGTAAAGGGCTGATTAACAATCTAATTTTGAAAACATTAATCAATAAAAATTTATAATTATGAAAACTACAGATAATAAAAAAGAAACAGCTCTTAAACAAGAAGCTAAAAAAAGTGGAGCAGTAAAACCAAAGTCAAATGCTGCAACGGGCCTGACAGAATTGTTTGAGGATAGTCTTAAAGATATCTATTGGGCAGAAAAAGCCCTGACAAAAGCCCTTCCAAAAATGGCAAAGAATGCAACTTCAGCTGACTTAATCGAAGCATTGAATGCTCATCTCACCGAAACAGAAGAACATGTCATTCGTCTGGAAAAAGTTTTTGAACTGATAGGTAAAAAAGCGACAGCTAAAAAATGTGATGCCATGGATGGTTTAATCGAAGAAGGAAAAGGAATTCTTGAAGAAACAGAATTAGGTGTGGTACGTGATGCCGGAATAATTGCAGCAAGTCAAAAAATTGAACATTATGAAATTGCAACTTACGGAACCCTTAGACAATTTGCAGAAACATTAGGATTCGAAGAAGCAGCTGCTTTATTAGAGCAAACACTTGATGAGGAAAAAGGAGCAGATAAAAAACTTACTGAAGTAGCAGTAAATGCAGTAAACCTTGAAGCTGCAGAATTAGAGTAATTTTTTATTAAATATTAAAAAGCGCAGTTCATACTGTGCTTTTTTAGTTTATTAAAATAGAGATATCATGCCAGAAGGTCCATCAATAGAGATATTTAAAAAAGCAGTGCAGTAATTTTGAGTGCAAAAAAATCATTGATGTTTCGGGAAATAGCAGTATCGATTTTTGAGGTTAAAAAACAAAACGATACTTGAATTTAAAAAAAATATAAAAATGACAATTAATCATTTCAATTACCATTTTTATGTCCTTCTATAGTTCAAGATTGCCTTCTATTCCGTCATCCATTGTTTTTCCGGTTACAAAAGCTACTGTCATTTTTGCAATTGCAACCATTTTACCATTTTTATTATTCCAGTAATAGCCAACTTCGGGAACAACTTTTATGATACTCAAATTAGGATCATCAGCACCGCCGGTCATCCAGATCTTGATTATAGGATTCCATAATTCTTTAATCCTTTTTCGATCATACGAAATAGTAGCATTGCCATGCAGGATCATGAATTTGTCGTGAGGCTGGGCAAAAATAATTTCGACTTTTGAATTCGCTGAAATTTCTTCATTTTTGTTACTGTTTTTATCTGATAAGAAAAAAAAAATTCCATATTCGTCAATCTCCTGAAATGACATTGGGCGAGATTGTAATTTTTCGTTTTTATATGTACACAGCATACACGTTTTTATATCTTCAGCCAGATCTTTTATTTTTTCAGCTGCTGAAATATTTTTAAGGTCTTTATGATCTCCCATGGTTTTATTTTTAAAATTTCTACAAAAAATAAAGAACAGTTTTTTTAGTTTTTTACAGTTATATAATTCATTCTTAGGATTATGATATTTCTATTTTTCCTGTTTTCAGAAATTGTGATGTAATTGGTAATCCTGTTAAATTATTTATCTTTGACGTAGATTTATTAATTTAAAAATTCTTATGGATGCAATAACTATATTCTACACTGATGATGATGATGATGATTTGAGTATTTTTGCTGATGCTGTAGAATCATTGCATAAAGAAATAAAACTTCAGACATACACTGGTGGAGAAAAACTGTTAAATGCAATTTATAATCCCCCACCAACACCGAATGTTATTTTTTTGGATTTGAACATGCCGGGGAAAAACGGTTTTGATGTTTTGGCAGAACTTTATAATGGCGATAAACTAAATATTCCGATCATTATATTTTCAACATCAAATGAGCCCGGAATTATCGAAAAATGTCGTGCTTTAGGAGCCAGTTTATTTATAACCAAGCCAGTTTTAATGAATGACATTATAAAGTCTATTGAGCATGCCCTGCAAATGGACTGGGAGAATTTTGTTCCAACAGTTAATAATTTTGTTTTTCAAAATAAAGATTAAAAGTACTGCCTTTATCTTTTAGTTTTGATTATTGTAATTCCTTATACTTTTCTGCATTTTACAATTTGCTGAGCCAATCTGGCTCTATTTCTGGTTGGTTCCACGATATTGATAATTCGGATATGGCATTGTTTTAATTGCTTTTTTTCGGGTTAAAATCTCAATATTGTTCTATATTGAATAGATCATAGTTGCTTTTTTTAATTTTTGCACAAATGACTTAATGGGATAAAAAAAATATTTTTTGAGTCAAAAGGTTCTTTTTAAATAAGTGAAATTTGCTTAGAAAGGTTTGAAAAACTTTAATGAATCATATAATTCAAATTATCATGAAAAAAGAACTTTCAAAACACGAATTAGAATATATAGAGGAGTATCAAAAAAAAGGGTATTGCTGTAATTTTTTGTTTAAGGATGACTCTCTTTTAGAAACAGAATCTAAATATTCTTATAAACCGGAAGAGATTTTTATTGTAGCCCATCATAGATACGAAGGAATGAGCGATCCGGACGATATGTCAATTTTGTATATTATAGAAACGGCAGACAATAAAAAAGGTACTTATTTATTAGGATATGGCCCATCTGCCGATTTGGAAGCAGCTGAATTTTTTAAAGACATACCCGAAAAAAACTATTCGACTAATGCCGATATTAATAAACTCACTTAAAGCTTAATTAGATTCATAGGTTAGGATTTTTTTATTTTGCTGAAAAAACAGCTGTTCAAACATTAAGTTGGAGCAGCTGTTTTTGTTTTTATCAGACATGTTGTTTTTTTATAAACTATTAATTATGAAAGTCCTGCGAAAAATTATATAACAACAAACCTTCACAGTATATCGAAATTTGAATTGTTCAAAAGAGATAGAATTAATTATAAAAAATTAAAGTTTAAAATTCCGAACTCTTTTTAATTATAAAACTCATTTTTAAAAACGATCAGATGAAAAAACTTTACTTAAATACAGGCAGAATGAACACTATTTTTAATGACCTTAAAGATAGTTTGAATGGGACATTAACTTCAGAAAATAATCAATACAATTTAACGGTTAAGTCTAAAAATGCAAACGGGTTTATAAGTGGTATCACTTTTAATAAACAAATTTCATATATACAATTTGATATCGTATTTAATGATGATACGTTGCTTAGCATGGAATCCTGCGCACATTCTCCTATTTTATTCGCTTACTGTTCAGAGGGTAGCTTTAATCATAGTTTTGGAATCAATGGTGCAATAAAAAAAATAAAAACCAATCAAAGCGGTATTATCAGAAACACATCAAATATTAATAATATTTTTTATTTGGACGGATATAAACGTGTTCAGATGTCGATTGTGATCTGTACTGCTTCTAAAACAGATGATATTGGTCTCTTGTCAGATTTAAATAAGATTTTCTATAATACATCAGGACAATATATCAATATTGAGCCGCAAAATTTTAAAATCGCACAAAAGATCAAAGAAATTGAGGCTATTCCGCAAAAAGGAATTGTAAAAAAATTATTGAGTAAAAGAATTGTAGAAAACATTTTAGAAACAGAACTCGATCAGCATACATATGGATATATGAAAGACATAAAGCCAATTTTAACACTCGCCAATAAACAAATAGAAGAACTTAAAAGAGTTTCTAATTTGAATTTTTTGAATGCGTTTTCAGGAACCGGCCACATGAGCCGAAATTATTTATCAAAAGTATTTAAAGAAAAATATCATCTGGCATTCAGTAAATTATACAATCAAAAATTAGTTAGCTAGCAGAGCATTACATATTGAAAAAAAACAGCTTTTATCAGGCTGTTTTTTTTATTTTAGGACTTATTCTTTTTCATAGTAAATAAGAAAATAAACCATTATCAGATTTAAGAATAACGAAATGCTGTTGGTAATAATGATTGGGAAATCGTTTTTTAAAACCCCGTAAACAACCCATATCGCAATTCCAAAAGTGAGTACGCTAAAGGTTAGTAGTGAAATTTGTTGCACCTTTTTGGTTTTCCATACTTTTATTATTTGCGGAATAACCGAAACAGTAACACAAAATCCTGCGAACAAACCCATTATGTCAGTAAAATTCATAATTCATAATTTAATTAGCCTCCTATCAGTTCACCACCGTTTATGTGAATAAATTGCCCGGTAATATAACTGCTGTCTTCAGATGCTAGAAAAACATAAGCAGGCCCAACTTCTGATGGCTGCCCTGGTCTTCCCATTGGATTGTCTTTTCCAAAATCAGAAATTTTATCGAATGTAGCAACAATCAGAGGTGTCCATATGGGGCCAGGAGCAACGCCGTTAACCCTGATTTGTCTTTTTGCAAGCATGGTTGATAACGATCTGGTAAAACTTAAAATAGCACCTTTTGTACTCGAATAATCAAGAAGATGTTCACTTCCACGATAAGCAGTGACCGAACTTGTGTTTATAATGCTGTCGCCTTTGTTTAAAAAAGGTAAAGCTGCTTTGGTAATATAAAAATAAGGATAAATATTGGTCTCAAAAGTTTTTTGAAGCTGTGCCGCAGTAATTTTTTCAAGCTCATTTTGAGGAAACTGAACAGCAGCATTGTTTACTATCACATTTATCTTGTTAAATGTTTTGATACAGGCTTTTATAGCATTTTTGCAAAATTTTTCATCCTTCAGGTCCCCACTGATTAAGAGGCATTGCTGACCTTCTTTCTCAATTAATTCTTTGGTTGTCTGCGCATCTTTATCTTCTTTAAGGTAAACAATTGCAACATTGGCACCTTCTCTTGCAAAATGCACAGCAACACTCCGGCCTATTCCGCTGTCACCTCCGGTTATAAACGCGACTCTCCCTAAAAGTTTTCCGCTTCCGGCATAATTTTCTTTGATAATCTCAGGCTCGGGTTTCATTAAATATTCATTGCCAGGAAGGCTTTGTTTCTGTTCAGGAAATGTTTTTATCTTTTTCATGATACTTAATGTTTAAGATTACCTGCTAAAATAATTCTAATCCTTGGTAATGTTTGACTTGAAAGAATTTAAGATTGTCGCAAAAAAGTCTTTGATTGCACACACAAACAGACATGGGAATTATGTAAGGAATATAATTTCTAAATACAAAAGGTTAATTTTTTTTTAAATATATTTGAGAGTTTATAAAAATTTAAATTATAAAGTAAATTTTTAAAATGTACTGTAATCATAATGCTTTAGCTCACAAATAGATGATATTAATTGTAGACGATATAAGGGCAAATATTATTGCTTTAAAAAAAACATTAGAATTACATGATATCGATGTAGATACCGCAGAATCAGGAGAAGAAGCATTAAAGAAAATTTTACAAACAAATTACTGCCTTATTATCATGGATGTTCAGATGCCTGGTCTGGATGGTTTTGAAGTGGTAAAAATTCTCTCGGGCAATAAAAAAACAAAAGACATTCCTGTTATTTTTCTTTCGGCACTTAATATTGAAAAAAAATACATTTTTAAAGGATACGAAACCGGAGCGGTAGAATATATAACAAAGCCGGTTGATACAGATTTGCTGATTTTGAAGGTAAAAACTTTCCTGAAGATTTACGAACAGCAGAATCAGTTAAAAGAAATGAAAGACCTGCTTTCAAAAGAAATTAAGATTCGAAAAGAAGCGCAGGATAATCTTGAAGTAAAAATCTCAGAAAGAACAAAAGAATTAGTCTTAAAAAATGAAGAACTGGAGCTTAAAAATCATGAGCTGCAACAGTTTGCATGGGTAGTCTCGCATGATTTAAATGAACCTATAAGAAAGATTCAGATTTTTATTAAAATCATCAAAGACCTTTATCTGGCTAAAGATGAAAAAGCAGTTGATTATGTAAACCGTACTATTAAATCGGCCGAAAGGATGCAGACTCTAATTACAGATTTGCTGGCTTATTCGAGATTATCATCAAAAGTACAGCCTGAAAAAACCGATTTAAATGAAGTTCTGCAAGAAGTGTTATCTGATTTTGATTACCTCATTGAACGTAAAAATGCAACAATAAAAACAAATGTGCTTCCAACTATAGACAGCATTCCGAGTCAATTGAGACAGGTTTTTCAAAATTTGATAGGGAACGCGCTTAAGTTTTCAAACAATACAGAAAATCCTTTTATAGAAATCACATCTGAATTAATCGCAACTAAAGATTTCGAAGGAAAACCTTCAGCTGATGGAAAATATTGCCGCATCATTGTCAAAGACAACGGAATTGGTTTCGACGAGATTTATCTGGATAGGATTTTTATCATTTTTCAAAGTCTGAATGACCGTCAAAGCTACGAAGGAACCGGTATTGGACTCGCAATTGCAAAAAAAATAATAGAAAAACATAACGGATTGATTACTGCCAAAAGTCAAATTGGTCAGGGAGCAAGTTTTATTATGGTTTTACCCTTAGAATATCAGGAAATAAAATAATATATATGAAAAAAAATAACTTTAAAAGAAATTTACTGATCAGTTCTTTTGCATCGTTAATTATATTGATGATTAGTTCTATAGCTTCTTTTTTAAGCATTAGAAACTTATTAGAAAGTAATTATTGGGTCAATCATACTCAGGAAGTTATTTACAATTTAAACGAAGCAGCTTCTGTAATTACAGATGCTCAAACCAGTATGCGCGGATATTTAATATCTGGTGACGAGCAATTTCTGGATCACTATAATAATGCTGAAGAAGTTTCAAATACATTTTTTAACAGACTCGAAGAATTAACAATTGATAACCCTTCGCAGCAAAAAAGCCTAAAAGAATTAAAAGAACGACGTGATATTTTTTTGAAATATCTCAATAATCAGGTTGTAAAAAAACGTTTGAAAAAAGATGCAGTCACTTTTGACCTTAACGAAGGAAAAAGGATGATGGATGAGATAAGAAGCTATTTTAAGCGTATCGAAAATAGCGAACAGTCCTTATTGAAAGAACGAAATGCAAAATCTGAGAAGTATGGCAATTACAGCTTTATTTTAATTATTGCAGCTTTTATAATCTCGTTTATAATTACGATTACTTTTTTTATCCGGATCTTAAAAGATTATAACCAACGGTCATTTCTTCAAAGTGAATTACAGCGAAAAGATAGTGAAACAGCACAGAGGATTGAGGCAATCAGTACTATTGCACAAAATATCTCAAATGGAAATTATGATGTTAAAGTAGACGATAAAAAAGCGGATGCTTTAGGCAGTGTTGGCGAATCACTTAATGCAATGAGTACTTCACTTAAACACTCATTCAGTTTGTTATCTCAAAAAGAGTGGATGCAAACGGGGATAGCTAAACTGAATAATGTAATGCTGGGTGAGAAAGAACTCGAAAACATGTCAAAAGATATTATTGAATTTTTATGCCAATATACCAAAAGCAGTGCTGGGGTAATATATGCAATGGAAGGGGATGAATTGTATGCCACGTCAGGTTACAGTTATCTCCCTAATAAAAACAGAACGCATATTAAAAAAGGACAAGGTTTAATTGGACAATGTGTTGTTTCAGGAAAAATTCTGGAATTAAAATCGTTTTCTGAAAATGATGTTCAGATTACATACGCTTTGGGAGAAATAAAACCCAAACATATTGTAGCAGTTCCTTTGATTGATACCAAAATTGAAGGCGCATTTGAGTTAGCGAGTGTCTATGGTTACAGCGATATAGATTTAGAATTTTTACAAACTGTTTCCAGTAATATTGCTATTGCTTTAAAATCGACTCAAAATCGTAGACGTGTTTTTGAATTGTTAGAAGAAACTCAGGCACAATCTGAGGAACTGCAATTGCAACACACGGAATTAGAATCAATAAATGCTGAATTAGAAGCTCAAACCGAAAAATTACAAGCCTCAGAAGAAGAATTGAGGGTTCAGCAGGAAGAACTGGAACAGACTAATGAAGAACTTTCGGAACGCAGTGTTTTATTAGAGGAAAAGAACACTGAAATTCAGAAAAAATCTGAAGCTCTGGAACTTACAACCCGCTATAAATCTGAGTTTTTAGCCAATATGTCACATGAGCTTCGAACGCCATTAAACTCTATTTTACTTTTAAGCCGATTGTTGTCTGAAAACAACAATAAAAGCATGAACAAAGAAGAAATTGAGTTTGCAAGAGTAATTATGAGTTCCGGTAACAGTTTGTTGGGACTAATTGACGAAATTCTGGACTTATCTAAAATCGAAGCAGGAAAAATGGAACTAGAGTTTTTGGAGGTCACGACAAAAGAGATAACCGATAGTTTAGCAAGTTTATTTACTCAGGTCGCAAAAGAAAAAAATATCGGTTTTGAAATAATCTCAAAAGAAGCACCTCTTGTCATTAAAACGGATCGAATGCGCTTAGAACAAATCCTTAAAAATCTGCTTTCGAACGCTATTAAATTTACCGAAAAAGGATCTGTAAGTTTAGAAATAAAAATAAATGATGATGATGATAAAATTATTTGTTTCATTGTAAAAGATACCGGAATCGGAATCCCGTTAGATAAACAGCCTTTAATTTTTGAAGCTTTTCAACAGGCAGATGGTTCTACAAAACGTAAATACGGCGGGACTGGTTTAGGATTGTCAATAAGTAGAGAATTAGCAAAATTGCTTAAAGGCGAAATTATTTTGCATAGCAAGGAAAATGAAGGAAGCAGTTTTACATTATGTTTGCCAATTTATGGTTCATCAATGAAAAAAGTTATTGTCGAAAAAACACCGCCAATTCAAATTCAGGAAGAAAATAATGAGGAAACAGAAAGCAAAAAAAAATACATAAGCACTACCATTCCTGAAGAAATTGAAGATGACAGGGATTCGATATCTGAAGATGATAAAGTTATTCTGATAGTAGAAGATGATATGAATTTTGCAAAATCACTGCTTACTTTTACACGTAAAAGCGGTTATAAAGGAATTGTTTCAGTGCGAGGCGATTATGCTTTGAATTTTGCCTTAATGTATAAACCTGTTGGGATTTTACTAGACATAGAATTGCCTGTAAAAAGTGGTTGGGAAGTTATGGAAGAATTGAAAAACAATTTGCAAACCAAACCTATACCGGTGCATATTATGTCATCGCATAAATTAAAACAGGAAAGCTTATTAAAAGGAGCCGTTGATTTTCTGGATAAGCCTGTTGCGTTTGAAAAAATTCCTGATGTTTTTATGAGAATTGAACACATCATTAGCAAAGAATCTCAAAAGGTTTTAATTATTGAGGACAATCCAAAGCATGCCAAAGCGCTGTCTTATTTTTTAGAAACCTATAATATTAATTCTGAAATTAAAAGTGATGTTTCTGACGGGTTAAAATCCTTGACTAAAAATAATGTAGATTGTGTGATTTTGGATATGGGAATTCCCGATAAACAGGCCTATCAAATTTTGGATGGTGTAAAAAAGAGTCCAGGTTTAGAAAATCTTCCGGTAATTGTATTTACAGGAAAAAGTTTATCATTAAAAGAAGAAGTGAAAATCAAGAAATATGCTGATTCTATTATCGTAAAGACAGCACATTCTTATCAGAGGATGCTGGATGAAGTTTCTCTTTTTTTACATTTGGTTGAAGAAAATAAAAATGAGAACGGTAAAAAAGAGAGTTATAAAAAACTTAATCTGCTCAATAATATTTTATTTGATAAAACGGTTTTAGTGGTTGATGATGACGTTCGAAATATTTATTCACTGACTAAAGCTTTGGAAGTTTTTAAAATGAATGTTATTACCGCTTTTGACGGTAATGAAGCCATAAAAGTTTTAGAAGAAAATCCAAATACAGATATTGTTTTGCTTGACATGATGATGCCTAATATGGATGGCTATGAAACGGCAGAAAAAATAAGAAGTAATCCTAAGCATTTATCTCTTCCGTTAATAGCGGTTACAGCAAAAGCAATGACGGGTGATCGTGAAAAATGTATCAAAGCAGGCGCATCAGATTATATCACGAAACCAGTTGATATTGATCAGTTGCTGTCATTGCTGCGTGTTTGGCTGTATGATAAAGTTTAATTATAAAGTGGTGAAAAATGACTAAAAAACGACTTTTAATTATAGACGATGATTCGAGAAATATCTTTGCTCTCGAAAATACACTTCGCGCTAAATCATTTGATTGTTTATCATGTTTAAGTGCTGAGGAAGCTTTAAAAATGCTGAACTCTGACGAGAATATTGATGCGGTTCTAATAGATATGATGATGCCCGAAATGGATGGTTATGAAGCAATTCCTTTGATAAAAAAAATCCCTTCACACGAATCAACTTTTATTATAGCAGTAACAGCTCAGGCAATGACAGGAGATAAAGAAAAGTGTTTGCAAGCGGGCGCTGATGATTATATTTCTAAACCCGTTGATGTGGATAAATTGCTTTTAATGTTAAGCAAAATTTAAAATTGTTATGATAGAAGATATCGAACTGGAAACCCTTATTAATGAAATATACGAATACTACGGTTTTGACTTTGGGAGTTATTCAAGAGCATCTTTAAAAAGACGTGTAAACAGAGTATATCAATTGGATGGATTTACTCATTTTGATGAATTTTTATCAAAGGTGAGATACGATTCGGACTATTTTAAACACATGGTTGATGAAATTACGGTAAACGTTACTGAAATGTTTCGGGATCCTTCTTTTTATACTGTAATTCGAAATCAAATCCTTCCATTATTAGCAACAAAACCTTTTATACGTATATGGCATGCCGGCTGTTCATCGGGAGAAGAAGTCTATTCAATGGCAATTTTATTAAAAGAAGCTGGAATTCTGAATAAATCCTTAATCTATGCTACAGATATAAATGCGAAGGTTTTGGAAACAGCCAAAAAAGGAATTTTTCCATTGAGGATGATGAAAGAGTATTCTGAAAATTACCGTGATTCAGGAGGTAAAGAAGATTTTTCAATTTATTATACTGCAAATTATGGGATTGCAAAATTTAATGAGGAGTTAGCTCAAAAAATGGTTTTTTCACAGCATAATTTAGTTTCGGATAACTCATTCAATGAATTCGATTTAATTTTTTGCAGAAATGTTTTAATTTATTTTGATAATGATTTGCAAAAAAGAGCCATCAGTTTATTTGATGAAAGTTTGTCTGTTTTAGGTTTTTTAGCTTTGGGAACAAAAGAAACCATAAAGTATTCAATATCTCCGGGTAAATACAAACAATTAGAGAAGGAAAAAATATGGAGAAAAATCAAATAAATCCAGATTTTAAAGTTGTAATTATTGGGGGTTCTGCAGGAAGTTTAAGTGTTTTAATGCAAATTTTACCTCAATTGCCTGTAATAAAATCGTATGCTCTGGTAATCGTACTGCATAGAAGAAGTACAGATGAACAGACCCTGGAAGAGCTTATAACATTAAAAGTTAGCAGTAATGTTAAAGCAGTAGAAGACAAAGAACCCTTTCTACCCGGATGTGTTTATGTTGCGCCTTCCAACTATCATTTGCTATTTGAAAAAAATAATGTTTTATCGCTCGATACTTCTGAAAAAATAAATTACAGCAGACCAAGTATTGATGTTTCTTTTGAATCGGCTGCTGAGGTATACAAAAATCAATTAACAGGAATCTTATTGTCCGGTTCTAATGCTGACGGGACACAAGGTTTAAAAGCCATAAAAAAACAAGGAGGAACTATTATTGTTCAGGATCCGGAATCTGCCGAAATGCCTTTCATGCCTAATAACGCTATCCAAAACACAGAACCTGACTTTGTTTTAAATATTCAGGAAATCCTTCAGTTCATCTTAGCTGCAGACAATTAATTCTAAATTATTTTTTTATCAAATCACAATACCAAAATCCATAATCAAAAGCATCAGAAGCATTTGTATCACAAGCAGTATTTGATGACTCCTGGCTTTTAGGTTTTTCATATTTTCGATATACGGTTTCGCCAATTTCAAAATTAATGGTTTCAGAAAAAATAGGCCCGTCAAAAGTAAATGTATGAAATTCACCGTTCTCTCCACAAACATCTACATTTTCAGGCAAATCATTTATAAAATCCTGATCGATAATTCGGCCAACAAAACTTTTATCCAGATAACGTTCATTAACACAAACTACAATCGTTTTAAATCCTAAACGAATAAATTCCTGAATTAAATCTGTGGTAGGGATTTGCCAGATTGGAAAAACGCCTTCAAAACCCATTTGGGCTAATTTGTCTTCACGGTATTTTCGTAAATCTTCCAAAAAAATATCCCCAAAAACGGAATGTGTAATACCTTCTTTTTTCAATTCGGATAATGTCTCAGTCATGACATTTTCATAAACCTCCATAGTCGGCATTTCAGGAATCTGCATTATTTTTAAAGGTAAATTAATGCTTTTTGCTTGATCTTTAAGTAATTCTACGCGAACGCCATGCATAGAAATTCGCTGATATTGCTGATTGACACTTGTCAGTAAACATTCAATTTTAAAATCAGGATTTTGAAGGATTTTGTATAAAGCCAGAGCAGAATCTTTTCCGCTGCTCCAGTTAAATAAGGCTTTTTTAGGTGCTGACACAATTGTATAATTTTCTATGTAAACATACAAATTTCATTCGATTTGTTGATGAAACCTTTGTAACTTTGGATTTTGCCTTCAAATTTATTTCAATGAAATACATCCTATTATTTTTCACCACCTTCGTTTTTGCACAGCAAACCCAATTTGTCGATTTTAAATCGGTTTCAGGTCAATTAAAATTGAATCCAAATGAAAAATTGGTTTCAGGTTCTGTTAATTATCAGTTTGAAGTTTTGAAACCTATTGACACCATTAAAATAGATGCCAAAAATATGGAGTTTTCTAAAGTAGAAATCAACCAAAAAGAAGCCATTTTTATTAATACCGGCAAACAATTGCAAATCATAGGTTATTTTCAGGAAGGTGAGAATCAATTAACTTTTGAATATTCAGTAAAACCAAAACAGGCTTTGTACTTTGTAAATATTGAAAACGATGAGGTACAAATCTGGACACAGGGGCAGGGAAGATACACAAGTAATTGGTTTCCGAGTTTTGATGATGTAAATGAAAAGCTGATATTCAATTTAGGAATTTCGTACAATAAAGAGTATCAGGTTGTTTCGAACGGAATTTTAAAAGAAAGAACAGAAAACAACGATCAATTTCACTGGCAGTACAAAATGAAAAAACCAATGAGTTCCTATCTGTTAATGTTAGTCATTGGAAAGTTTGATAAAAAAGAATTCAGATCAAAGTCTAAAATTCCGCTTGAATATTATTTAGAACCTAAAGATGCAGATCGTTTTGAACCAACCTATCGTTATTCTAAGCGTATTTTTGATTTTTTGGAAAAAGAAATAGGAGTGAAATATCCCTGGGAAATCAACAGACAAATTCCGGTTCG
The DNA here is from genome assembly GCF_000735715.2 of Flavobacterium chungangense LMG 26729. Classification (NCBI taxonomy): domain Bacteria; kingdom Pseudomonadati; phylum Bacteroidota; class Flavobacteriia; order Flavobacteriales; family Flavobacteriaceae; genus Flavobacterium; species Flavobacterium chungangense. Next base: position 24,081 of record NZ_JASY01000003.1, on the reverse strand, counting down.
GGATTTTTTGTATGCCGGAATGGAAAATACTACGGCAACACTTTTTGCTACTCGTTATGTAGTAGATTCAATTGGTTTTGAAGATCGAAATTATACTAATGTTGATGCACACGAGTTAGCACATCATTGGTTTGGAGATATGATTACCGCCGAAAACAGTACACATCACTGGCTTCAGGAAGGTTTCGCAACGTATTATGCTTTATTGGCAGAAAAAGAAATTTTTGGCGAAGACTATTTCTATTCGAAATTATACGATACGGCACAACAGCTTAAATTTGCGTCAAGAACCGATACAATTCCGGTTTTGAATGCGAAAGCCAGTTCGTTGACTTTTTACGAAAAAGGAGCCTGGGCATTATTTGTTTTGCATAAAGCAATTGGCGATAAAGCCTTTAAAAAAGCCATAAAGAGATATTTAAAAAAATATGCCTATAAAACGGTCAATACGCAGGATTTCTTTAACGAAATTAAAAGAGTATCTGATTTTGACTTAGATAAATTTCAGAAAACCTGGCTGGAAACAACCGCATTTGATACACCAACGGCCAATACTCTTTTGAGTAAAAATAAAGCAATTCAGGAACGTCTTGAAATTGATAAACTTAAAAAAATACCTTTGGCTGAAAAGCAGGATTACTTTTTAAAAATTTTAAATTCAAATACGTATCAGGCTGTAAAAGTATCCGTTATTAATCAAGTTGAATCTGAAAAATACGAAGCTAAAAAAGCACTTTTAATGGCAGCTTTGCAAACAAATAATAGTAAAGTTCGTCAGGCTGTTGCTGAAAATTTATCGAAGATACCCCAAGATTTTAGAAAAGAATATGAAACTTTATTAAATGATAAATCGTATCAGACACAGGAAATTGCTCTTTATTTTTTGTGGAAGGATTTTCCGGAACGCAGAACAGAATATCTTGACAAAACTACTGCCTGGATTGGCTTCAATGATTACAACCTTCGTACTTTATGGCTTTCATTAGCATTGTCCACAACAAATTACAGCAATAATCCCGAAGTTTTGATTTCAGAATTAATTGCATTTTCTTCTACAAAATACGAAGCTACGACCAGACAAAATGCTCTGGAAAAGTTAATTGCTTTTAAAATAATTAATGATCAGGTTTTGAGTAATTTAGTCAACGCTACAACCCATCATATGTGGCAATTTTCTAAATTTGGAAGAGAAATGATTCGATTCTTATTAAAAAATTCTGAAATGCGTGCTTCATTTGAAAGAATTTTGCCTAATTTGACCCCCGATGAACAATTTCAGTTGAATCGTTTATTGAAAGAATAGAAGTAGATGCAAGAACCAGGAATTGGGTAACATACAATTAAGAATTTATAAAACCTTTGTTTTAATTCTTTTTTCTTTCATCTAAAAAACCAAAAACAAAACCTACAGTTAATTTATGAGAGCATTGGTTATTTCCGGTGGTGGCAGTAAAGGTGCATTTGCCGGTGGTGTTGCACAATATTTATTAGAAGTAAAAAGACATAAGTACGATTTATTCCTCGGGACTTCAACAGGAAGTTTATTGATTCCGCATCTGGCACTCGGAAATATTGAACAAATCCATTCGATTTACACCAATGTCAACATGTCTAAAATATTTAATATTTGTCCTTTTGTTGTCAAAGTTAAGGATGGGGTAGATATTGTAACGATTAATCACTTCAATGTAATTCGGCAGTTTTTTAAAGGAAAAAGAACGTTTGGAGAAAGCAAAGGATTAAAGAAATACATTAGAAATAACTTCTCATTGTCTGATTTCAATAAGTTGAAAAAACTAAAAAAAGATGTTGTTATTACTGTAACCAATTTTACAAAAAACGAAGCCGAATATAAATCAATAAAAGAATGCACTTACGAAGAGTTTTGTGACTGGTCATGGATATCGAGTAATTACGTGCCATTTATGAGTCTGGTCGAAAAAAACAATTGCGAATATGGCGATGGAGGGTTTTCAAGTCTGGTACCCATTCGTGAAGCAATCAACCGTGGAGCGACAGAAATTGATGTAATTATTCTGGAAACAGAAGTCAATATGGAGAAAACCGTTATTGGTAAAAATCCCTTTTCTTTGATGATTGATTTATTTCGTATTGCCTTGGATCAGGTTGAAAAACACGACATTGCTATAGGAAAACTAATAGCAAATAATAAAAATGTAAAACTTAATTTATATTACACACCAACTAAGTTGACTAATAATGCTTTAATTTTTAATAAAGAAGTAATGAAAACCTGGTGGGAGCAAGGATATGAATATGCTCAGAATAAATCTGAGATTATGAGTGATAATAGGTGATAAATTAAGATTTTAGTATCAAGTATTAAACTGTAATAGATAGCTATATGCATGTGTCTTAATACTTGATACTAAAACCTTACTTCTCCACTACCATAACTCGGTAACCTCATTCTTAATATATCCCAAAGCAGCATTACTAGGAGATTGTTTCTCTAATAAATCGTTCAAAATTACTTCACGTAATTTATCAGCACTGTCGACACGATCGCTCATGGCAGCTTTACGGATCATTTGTATAGTTGAGTTCTTAGCTGTTGTGATAATAGTCCAGCATTCATCAGACATGTAAATCTGCTGAGTCAGATTATGCTCAAACTCCTGTTCGATCTGGTCAATTACAAAGTTTTCATAATCGTGTTTTTGATTAGAAATCGGTGCAATTCGAATCAATAATTTGGTCAGGTTGATACGTTCTAAAAATAAAGTCATACGCTCATAGGCCTGTAAACGTATTGGTAAAGATTGTTTCTGATATTCTTTATTTAATAAAAAAGCACGTTTTTTGTCATTGTTTTTAATATGTAGTTCGAAAAAACTGTAGGCCACAAATCCCGTAACAATCGCAGGCAAAGTATAACTCGCTAATTCTATAATTCTTGTAAAATCCATTTTCAAATATTTTTAGCAAAAATATACTTTTTGCAGAGAAATTCACTTTAAAATTATTTAATAAACTAAATGGAAGCCTTACTTTTGTGCCAATTTTCATAACCTTTTGGAATACAAATTTTTAATGGATTCATATATAATAATTTTACTTTGTTTAGCAGCATTTGCTGCAGGATTTATTGATGCAATTGTGGGTGGCGGCGGATTGATTCAAACTCCCATGGGATTAATTTTATTACCGAATCTTCCGGTTTCGACAGTCGTAGGGACCTTGAAAATTCCAGCGTTCAGCGGCACTGCTTTTGCAGCTTTCCAGTATCTTAAAAAAGTTGTGATTCAGTGGAAATTACTTTTAATCATGATGGGTTTGGCAATACCCTCAGCATTTTTGGGTTCAACAATATTAACTTTGGTAAGCAACGATTTTATGAAACCGCTTTTACTGGTGGTTTTGTCATTGTTATTTGTTTACACCTATGCTAAGAAAAATTTCGGACAGCATGTTGCCAAAGATCATTCCTATAAGACACAAATTTTATATGCTGTTTTTATTAGTATAATTGTTGGCTTTTATGACGGATTTATTGGTCCGGGAACAGGAAGCTTTTTTGTTGTTGCTTTTATTGCCTTAATGGGTTTTGATTTTTTGCACGCATCTGCGAATGCGAAAATGGTAAACCTTGCAACCAATTTTGGATCTATTTGTTTATTTGCAATAAAAGGAAAAATTATCTGGACCATTGCAATACCTATGGCGATAAGTAATGGGCTTGGCGGATGGCTTGGCGCAAAACTGGCTATTAATAAAGGTAATGGTTTTATTAGAATTTTCTTTCTGATTGTGGTAATCGGTACACTTATCCGGTTTGCTTATGATGTTTTTTACAAAAAGTAATAAAGAAAACCCCTTTCTTTATTTTCTCCTTACTTGAATTTGTCATCGATTACAATTCGCAGATATTTCTGGTTTTTTCTTGCTGTTTTACGAATCTCATAATTGTATATAGTATTTTTTTTGATGTTAATTTTTACATATTTAAATATATTTTAACGTTTTATTAGGTATTGTCTGAAAAAAAATATAAATTCGTGTAATCGATTACATTTGTAAAAGTCAAATGTTTTCGATTTTAATAAATGAGTTTCAGAAATCGAGTATAATTTTTTGAATGAATAATAATTACTAACTATCATAAAACCTTTATTAAAATGAAAAAAAAATTAACCAGTTTATTCGGTGTATTGTGGCTTTTTCCACTTTGCATGTTTTCACAAATTTATGTTTCACCAACAGGTACCGCTGGCAATCCGGGTACTTTGTCAAGTCCCACTACGCTGGCAAATGCCATAGTAACAGTAAGCCCCGGGCAAACCATTTATATGCGGGGCGGTACATATTCAATAGCTTCCACAATTTTGATTGAAAGAGCAAATAGCGGTACATCATCTAATCTTAAACGTATTGAAGCTTATAATAGCGAAGTTCCTATTCTTGATTTTTCAGCACAAACTGAAAGTTCTTCAAACAGAGGGATTGTTTTAGATGGCCTTTATTGGTATTTTAAAGGAATTACTATTAGAAATGCAGGTGATAATGGTATGCTGCTTTCAGGTAATAATAATACTATAGATAATTGTATTTTTGAAAAAAACAGAGATACCGGTCTTCAGTTAAGCAGATATACCACAAGTTATACTTCAATTAGTCAGTGGCCTTCCAATAATTTGATTCTCAATTGTGAGTCTTTCGACAATAAAGACTCAGGTTCAGAAAATGCAGATGGTTTTGCAGCAAAACTTACCTGTGGGCAGGGAAATATATTTAGAGGATGTATTTCTCATAATAATATTGATGATGGCTGGGACTTGTATACTAAAACTGATACAGGACCAATCGGGATTATTTTATTTGAAAATTGTGTAGCATATAATAATGGTACACTGACAACAAGCGGAACTTCCGGAAGTGGAGATAAAAATGGTTTCAAATTAGGAGGAGAAGGTATTGCTGTAAATCATATTGTGCGACGTTGTATTGCTTATGGTAATGGTCAACATGGTTTTACAGATAATAACAATCTGGGATCTATAGAAATGTCTAACAATACCTCTTATAATAATGCAGAGAGTAATTTTAATTTCCGAACAGGCGGAACCCATCAGTTCAGAAATAACCTGTCGTTTAACTCAGGCAGCAGTGATAAAAAAACAGGAACCGATGTAAGCAATTCTAATGTATGGTGGATAAACAACGTTAGTACAAATGGAGGATCACTGGTTGTAAGCAGCGCAGATTTTGTTACTTTAACTGCACCAACAGTTACTAAAAATGCTGACGGAAGTCCTAATTTAGGTAATTTTTTAACATTAAGTGCCTCAAGCGATTTAATAAATGCGGGTGTTTCTGCTACCGGAATTACTTTTAACGGTACAGCTCCGGATCTTGGAGCAAGAGAATCAGGAGGAACCACGGTTACAAACTATACACTTACAACTACTGCAAATCCAACAGCAGGAGGAAGTATTGCGCGCAGTCCTAATGCTACCTCTTATGCCGCCGGAACTGCTGTCACACTTACAGCAACCCCTGCATCCGGATACACATTTACGAGCTGGAGTAACGGAGCAACAACTGCTACAATAACATTAACAATGAATGCTAATACCACGATTACTGCAAATTTTACAGCAACAACAACTTCTTATACTTTAACTACCACAGCCAGCCCAGCTGCTGGTGGCAGTATCAGTCGTAATCCAAATGCAGCCAGTTATACAAGCGGAACTGTAGTAACCCTTACTGCAACACCCGCTTCCGGTTATACGTTTGCAAGCTGGAGTAATGGAGCAACAACAGCTTCAACCACGGTAACGATGACTGCCAACACCACGATTACAGCAAATTTTACAGCAACAACAACTTCTTATACTTTAACTACTACAGCCATCCCAGCTGCTGGTGGCAGTATCAGTCGTAGTCCAAATGCAGCCAGTTATACAAGCGGAACTGTAGTAACCCTTACTGCAACACCCGCTTCCGGTTATACGTTTGCAAGTTGGAGTAATGGAGCAACAACAGCTTCAACCACAGTAACGATGAATGCAAATACAACAATCACGGCAACTTTTAGTCCGGTAACTACAGGTAATACTACCTTAAGAATTGATGACAATACCACCACAACAAATGGGTATTGCGGGGCTGATGGATCTCTTCAAAGCAGTTATACAGGGGCTGATGGAGGTTTTTATATTAATCTGTCTAATTCAGCTGCAAAAGGAATAGATTATTCCATCAATGTACCTTCAGCAGGAACTTATACAATTAAATTTAGATACGCTAATGGCAGCAGTTCTTCGGCTTCGGTAGCCAAAGTAGTTTTAAACGGTGCTACTGCTATTGCCAGTTTAGGATTTCCTAAAACTACAAATTGGAGTACCTGGTCTACTACTGCAGATGCAACAGTTACACTGGTAAGCGGAATAAACAGAATAAGATTAGAAACAACCGTAAGTTCAGAATTTGCTAATATTGACTGGTTAGAAATAACAGGAAATTCTCCAACAGCAGCTAGTTGCAGCAGTTCAGCTAAACTAGCATCATCTAATAAAGCTATTGCAGAAACTGCTTCTGTTTCTGTTTCCGAAGCAGTTGTTTCACCAAATCCTGCTGAAAACAGTATCAACTTAATCGTTACTGCAACAGAAACTAAAGAAGCAAATATTACATTGTCTAGTGTGAACGGGCAAATACTTGTTTCAAAAAAACAAATATTAGCGAAGGGACAAAATGTAATTGCGGTTAATGAACATTCAATTGCTGCCGGTTTATACATATTAACTGTACAGGCAGCTGATATTCAAAAATCAATTAAAGTGATTGTGAAATAATAAACACATAACCTTGATCAATAGCCACTTCATAATAATTAAGAAGTGGCTATTTTTTTGATTAATAATCGATATTCAATCTTTTTTTAATTTTTACAGGGTTAAAAAAATAGCATTAATTTGATTCGACTTACATAATAATTGGTTTTGTATATATACAATTTCTAACGCTTAAATTCTTATTTTTGCATAAAAGGAGAAAAATTTCATGCAAAATTATATTGACCAGCTCAACGAAGCACAAAGAGAACCCGTTTTACAAAAAGACGGGCCAATGATTATTATTGCTGGTGCCGGTTCGGGAAAAACCCGTGTTTTGACAATCAGGATTGCCTATTTGATGTATCAGGGAATTGATGCATTCAATATACTTTCACTTACATTTACCAATAAAGCTGCCCGTGAAATGAAACACAGGATTTCAGCAATTGTTGGGGCAAGTGAAGCAAAGAACTTATGGATGGGGACTTTTCACTCTGTATTTGCACGTATTCTCCGTTCAGAATCTGAGCATTTAGGGTATCCTTCCAATTTCACTATTTATGATTCTCAGGATTCACAACGACTGATTTCTTCCATTATAAAAGAAATGCAGCTTGATCGTGATATCTATAAACCCAAACAAGTTTTGGGAAGGATATCGACCTATAAAAATAGTTTGATTACTGTAAAAGCCTATTTTAATAATCCTGAATTGATGGAAGCCGATGCAATGGCAAAAAAGCCACGTTTAGGCGAAATTTATCAGCAATATGTTGAACGCTGTTTCAAAGCCGGAGCAATGGATTTTGATGATTTGTTGTTGAAAACCAATGAATTATTAACTCGTTTTCCGGAGGTTTTAGCTAAATATCAGAATCGTTTTCGTTATATTCTGGTTGATGAGTACCAGGATACGAATCATTCACAGTATCTGATTGTAAGAGCTTTGTCGGACAGATTTCAGAATATTTGTGTAGTTGGTGATGATGCGCAGAGTATTTATGCGTTTCGGGGAGCAAACATCAATAACATTCTGAATTTTCAAAAAGATTATGAAGGGGTGAAGATGTTTCGTTTAGAGCAAAATTATCGTTCTACCCGAAATATTGTTGAAGCGGCAAATACTGTAATGGAACATAATAAAACCAAACTGGATAAGATAGTTTGGACAGCAAATGATTATGGGCACAAAATTAAAGTGCATCGAAGTCTGACTGACGCTGAAGAAGGCCGTTTTGTAGCCAGCACTATTTTCGAACAAAAAATGCAAAATCAACTACACAATGGTGCTTTTGCTATTTTATACCGTACAAATGCCCAATCCCGTGCAATGGAGGATGCATTGAGAAAAAGAGATATTCCGTATCGAATTTATGGTGGACTTTCATTTTATCAGCGTAAGGAAATTAAAGATGTTTTGTGTTATTTACGTTTGGTAATTAATCCAAAAGATGAAGAAGCACTGATTCGTGTCATTAATTATCCGGCCCGTGGAATTGGAGATACAACTGTTGAAAAATTGACTATTGCAGCCAATCATTACAAACGCTCAATTTGGGAAGTAATGGTGAATATTGATAAAATCGATTTGAAACTGAATGCCGGAACAAAGAACAAACTGAAGGATTTTGTTACTATGATTCAGAGTTTTCAGATTATTAATGAGAATCAGGACGCTTTCTATATTACTGACCATGTTGCCAAAAAAACGGGTTTGGTACAAGAACTTAAAAAAGATGCTACTCCGGAAGGGATGGCTAAAATCCAGAATATTGAAGAACTTTTAAACGGTATTAAAGATTTTACAGAAGGGCAAAAAGAAATAGACGGAGCAAGAGGAGCTTTGTCTGAGTTCATGGAAGATGTAGCATTGGCTACAGACTTAGATAAAGATACATCTGATGAAGACCGTGTAGCCTTAATGACGATTCACTTAGCAAAAGGTTTAGAATTTCCACATGTTTTTGTGGTGGGAATGGAAGAAGATTTGTTTCCGAGTGCAATGAGTATGAGTACACGAAGTGAATTGGAAGAAGAACGTCGTTTATTTTATGTAGCTTTAACCCGTGCTGAACATCAGGCATATTTAACCTATGCGCAATCACGTTATCGTTGGGGGAAACTGACAGATAGTGAGCCATCACGTTTTATTGAAGAGATAGACGGTCAGTATTTAGAATATTTAACGCCTTCAGAAAGCAATTATCGTTATAAACCCACTATTGACAGTGACATATTTGGTGATGTCGATAAATCGAAACTGAGATTAGTAAAACCTATAGGAGGAACACCTCCAAAACCTATTACGTCTAATGAATCAACCCTCGATTTAAATATTCGAAAACTAAAGCCTGTTGCAGGAACAAATCCAAATGCTGCTGCTAATTTATTTGATAATAAACTAACCGTAGGCAATATTGTAATGCATGAACGTTTCGGAAAAGGAGAAGTTGTTAATTTAGAAGGAGTTGGAGCTGATAAAAAGGCCGAAATTAAATTTGAAGTTGGTGGAATTAAAAAACTTTTGCTGAGATTTGCTAAGTTAGATGTTGTAGGATAATAAATGTTTTGATTTTCAAGTTGTCGTAAAGTAACTTGAAATCTGAAACAAAATAAACTTTAAAGAAAAAACAAAATGGCTGAATTCATAAAAATATATCCCGACAAACCCAGTGAAGCTGCTATTGCAAAGGTGATCAAAGTGCTTCAGAATGGTGGTTTAGTTATTTACCCAACAGATACTGTTTACGGACTAGGTTGTGATATAACTAATTCCCGTGCTTTAGAAAAAATTGCAAAAATTAAAGGTGTAAAATTAGAAAAGGCAAATTTCTCTTTTATCTGTCATGATTTAAGTAACTTATCAGATTATGTTCGTCAGATAGATACGGCTACTTTTAAAATATTAAAAAGAGCATTGCCGGGGCCTTATACTTTTATTCTACCTGGAAATAATAATCTTCCAAAAGAGTTTAAAAAGAAAACAACTGTAGGAATAAGAGTGCCTGATAATAATATTATTTTAGAAATTGTTCGACAATTGGGCAACCCTGTAGTATCAACTTCTATTCGTGATGAAGATGATGTAATTGAATATACTACTGATCCGGAATTGATTTTTGAGAAATGGCAAAATCTGGTAGATCTTGTTATAGATGGGGGCTATGGTGATAACATAGGTTCAACAATTATAGACCTTTCAGAACATGAACCGATTATTATTAGAGAAGGAAAGGGGAATGTTGATGTTTTGTAAAAAAAAACTTAAAACAGCTATTCGTAGAAAAAATATTACTAACTTTATAATTAGTTAAATTTAGTTAGTTAATTAAAAAAGTTTATCCTTGCGGATACTAAAAAAGCAGGTCATTTGACCTGCTTTTTCTGTGTAATTCAATATGTACTGAATTATTTTGCCTGTTTTTTCATTTCTTTTTCAATCATATCATAAAACTGATCAATTTTTGGCATAACAACAATACGGGTTCTTCTGTTTTTTCCTTTGTTTTCCGGAGTATCGTTTGCAACTAAAGGCACATAAGAACTTCTACCGGCTGCAATTAATTTAGCTGGATTCACACCTAAATCGTTTGTTAAAACTCTAACAATTGAAGTAGAACGTTTAACACTCAAATCCCAGTTGTCAAGTAAAACTCCGTTGCTTCTGTAAGGAACATTATCTGTGTGACCTTCAACCATACACTCAAAATCTGGCTTATCATTGACTACTTTTGCAACTTTAGCTAAAACACCTTTTGCAGCATCAGTTACTTCATAACTACCACTTTTAAATAATAATTTGTCAGCGATAGAGATAAATACAACTCCTTTTTCAACATTAATTTCAATATCCGGGTCATTGATTCCAACAGCACCTTTTAAACTTGTAACTAATGCTAATGTTACACTATCTTTTTTAGTAAGAGCATCTTGAAGTCTGGAAATTTTTAAATCTTTTTCTTTTAAGCTTTCCAAAGATTTTTCAAGATTTTCTGCACCTTTAGTAGTTAAAACTGTCAAATCTTTTGAGCTGTTTATTAAATCTTGATTATGTTCTTTATAACTGGCAGCAGTAGCAGCTAATCCTGCTTTTTCTTCAAGACATGCATTCAATTTTACAGTACAAGAATTTAATAAATCCTGAGTCTCTTTGTTTTTAGCTTCCAATTCAGCATATTTCTTTTTTGAAACACACGATGTTAAAGCCATTAATACCGATAGTGCGATTACTATTTTTCTCATAGATGTTAAATTTAATTAGACGTTAATTACAAATTTAGTTTTTAATATTTTGATTAATGTTAAAGATTTCTTTAAAAAAAACCAATTTCTTTATATAATAGATGAAAACGATACTTTTTATAGTGTAGTATTTTTGCATTTGAAAATCTTTTCTCTTTTTTAGATAAATTAATGAAAGACAGTAAAATGAAAAATGTGCATGTAAAATAGCAAGTGTTAGTTTAAGTTTTCCTTGTGTTAAAAATCTTACTCCGGCAATTCCGTCTAGTACCATTCTGAAGAAAATTATAAAAAATAATCTTTTTTTTGGAAGATTCTTAACCATCATCAGTAATGAATTTCTGAAATTCAAATAAGTCTTTTTCGGATTTCCTTTCTGCAGTGTTGCACCTCCAACATGGTAAACAACGGACTGTGAATTATATTTAATAGTATGTCCTTCGTTTAAAGCACGCCAGCACAAATCAATTTCTTCCTGATGTGCAAAAAAAGATTCATCAAACCCTTCTAATTCATCATAAATTTCTTTTCTGATAAAAAAACAAGCTCCCGATGCCCAGAATATTTCGCAATTATCATCATATTGACCACCGTCTTTTTCTAACGTATCAAAAATTCGGCCCCGACAAAATGGATAACCATATTTATCAATGAATCCTCCGGCTGCTCCGGCATACTCAAAATATTCCTTATTTTTAAAATCAAGAATTTTAGGTTGGATAATAGCTGTATTTTTTTCTAAATCAAAGGTTTCAACAATAGGTTTTAACCAATTTTCGGTCACTTCAATATCCGAATTAACTAAGGCATAAATTTCGGCATTAACTTCTTTCAAAGCATCATTGTAGCCTTTGGCAAACCCATGGTTGCCAGTATTTTTAATGATTTTTATCGTTGGAAAATGCTGTTGAACGAAATTTACAGAATCATCTGTTGAAGCATTATCGGCTACATATATAGTAGCATCTGGAGAAAATTGAATTACTGATGGTAAAAATTGTTCTAATAATTTTATTCCATTCCAATTTAAAATGACAACTGCAACTTTATCCAAAAGTAATCTTTTTATAATTTTAATAAATCTCTTTGTAGTCTGGCAGTGATTTCAAAAACTCATATTTCTCGTTTTCAAAATCTATCTGGCAATAATAATGATGCAGACCATTTGTGACTTTCAAAAACCGTGCCTGCATTGTCATATTGTAACGCGCAATTTGATCAAAAGTTGCCTGAGATATTTTTACTTCTGGTGCTTTGCATTCTACTAATATATGTATTGAACCATCCGAATTAAAAACTACCACATCATAACGTTTTCGTAAACCATTCACCGTTAAAACTTTCTCGACGTTAATGAGCGATTTTGGGTATTTTTTTTCATTCATTAAAAAATGAACAACATGTTGGCGTACCCATTCTTCAGGGGTAAGAATTATAAATTTTTTTCTGATTTCATCAAAAATGGACACTTTATTTTCGCTATTTTTGAATCGAAAATTATAGATTGGAAAATTTAATCGCTGCATAAAGCAAAAATATAAAATAGTTTGAGGTTTCAGGTTTAAACTTGAAACTTTAAACTTGAAACAAAATTTGGATGGACGAAGTTGTAAAAATTGTTAATGATATAAAAGCAGGAAATATCAAACCAATTTATTTTTTAATGGGTGATGAACCTTATTATATCGATAAATTATCAGAATATATTGAACAGAATATCCTTTCGGAAGAAGAAAAAGGATTCAATCAAACTGTTTTATACGGAAGGGATGTTTCCGTAGAAGATATTGTTTCAACAGCAAAGCGTTATCCGATGATGGCAGACCGCCAGGTTGTTATCGTAAAAGAAGCTCAGGATTTATCAAGAACTATTGATAAAATTGAATCTTATGTCAATAATCCGATGGAAACAACAGTTTTGGTTTTTTGTTATAAATACAAAACACTTGATAAACGTAAAAAAGTGACTAAATTATTAGCGCAAAACGGAATCGTTTATGAAAGTAAAAAATTATACGAAAATCAGGTAGGAGACTGGATTAAGCGTGTTTTGGCAGGAAAAAAATATACTATTGACCCTAAAGCAAATGCGATGTTGGTAGAGTTTTTAGGGACAGATTTGAGTAAAATTAACAATGAGTTGGAGAAATTACAGATTATTTTACCACAAGGGACGGTAATTACACCACAACATATAGAAGAAAATATTGGTTTTAGTAAAGATTATAATGTTTTTGAACTTCGAAAAGCGATTGGTGAACGTAATCAGTTAAAAGCGTATAAAATTGCCGAAAATTTCGCTCACAATCCAAAAGAATATCCTTTAGTAATGACAACCGGATTGGTTTTTGGATTTTTTGTTCAGCTTTTAAAATATCATGGGCTTAAAGACAAAAATCCAAAAAACGTAGCAGCAGCGATTGGCGTAAATCCTTATTTTTTAAAGGAATATGATCTGGCTATCAAAAATTATCCAATGCGAAAAGTCAGTCAGATTGTTGGAGCATTAAGAGATGTTGATGTAAAAAGTAAAGGTGTTGGAGCCAATGCTTTACCTCAATCAGATTTGCTAAAAGAAATGCTTTACAAAATATTTAATTAAGCAATTAAAATTCACGATATTTGCACTTCTAAAAAAAATACCACTTTAAATTATTACACAATTATGGGAATGAATAAAAATACCGTTTTAGGATGGGCTACTTTTATAATGGTAATCATGGGATTGTTACTTATAGGTCTTGGGGTCTTTAGATACAGAGAAGTGTCTGCTTGGGGGTTTGCCGCTGCAGGAGTTGGATTTTTAGCAAATGCCTGGGTTTTTAATGCCTTAAAAGGAAGAGTTTAATTCAATTCAATATTGATAAAAAATCAATTGTAATCAAGAAAAGTAAAAAATAATTAATTAAAATTAAAAGTAAATAGAATGTCAGACGATAAGAAAGTAATTTTCTCAATGCAGAAATTGAGCAAAACCTATCAGGGAGCAGACAAACCGGTTCTTAAAAATATTTATTTAAGTTTCTTTTATGGAGCTAAAATTGGTATTTTAGGTCTTAACGGATCAGGAAAATCTTCTCTTTTAAAAATCATTGCAGGAGTTGATAAAAACTACCAGGGAGATGTGGTTTTCCAGCCGGGATACACTGTTGGATATTTAGAGCAGGAGCCTATTCTGGATGATTCTAAAACCGTTATCGAAATTGTTCGTGAAGGAGCTGCTGAAACAATGGCAGTTTTAGAAGAATATAATCAAATCAATGATTTATTTGGTCTTGAAGAAAATTATTCAGATCCGGATAAAATGGACAAACTGATGGATCGTCAGGCAGCTTTACAAGATAAAATTGATGCTCTTGGTGCTTGGGAAATCGATACCAAATTAGAAATAGCAATGGATGCATTGCGTACGCCGGAAGGAGATACGCCAATTAAAAACCTTTCAGGAGGTGAACGCCGTCGTGTAGCTTTATGCCGCTTGTTATTGCAGCAACCGGATGTATTGCTTCTGGATGAACCTACCAACCACTTGGATGCTGAATCAGTTTTATGGTTAGAGCAGCATTTAGCACAATATGCAGGTACTGTGATTGCTGTAACGCACGACCGTTATTTCCTTGATAATGTTGCGGGTTGGATTCTTGAATTGGATAGAGGAGAAGGTATTCCATGGAAAGGAAACTATTCTTCATGGTTAGACCAAAAATCAAACCGTATGGCTCAGGAAGAAAAAGTAGCTTCTAAACGCAGAAAAACTTTAGAGCGTGAGTTAGAATGGGTTCGTCAGGGTGCAAAAGGTCGTCAGACAAAGCAAAAAGCGCGTTTACAGAACTACGATAAATTATTAAACGAAGATCAAAAACAACTGGATGAAAATCTGGAAATCTACATTCCAAATGGTCCACGTTTAGGAACAAATGTTATTGAAGCTAAAAATGTAGCAAAAGCTTTTGGTGAAAAATTATTATACGATAATTTGAACTTTACTTTGCCGCAAGCGGGAATCGTTGGAATTATCGGGCCGAACGGTGCTGGTAAATCGACTATCTTCAAAATGATTATGGGTGAACAAGCTACAGACAGCGGTGAATTTTCAGTTGGTGAAACGGTAAAAATCGCTTATGTAGATCAGTCGCACTCAAATATTGATCCGAATAAATCGATTTGGGAAAATTTCGCAGATGGTCAGGAATTAGTTATGATGGGAGGAAAGCAGGTTAACTCAAGAGCTTATTTATCTCGTTTTAACTTTGGTGGTGGAGAGCAAAACAAAAAAGTTTCAATGCTTTCTGGTGGAGAACGTAACCGTTTGCACTTAGCAATGACATTAAAAGAAGAAGGAAACGTACTTTTACTGGATGAGCCAACGAATGACTTAGATGTAAACACACTTCGAGCACTTGAAGAAGGTTTAGAGAATTTTGCAGGATGTGCCGTTATTATTTCGCACGACAGATGGTTCTTAGATAGAATTTGTACGCATATTCTAGCTTTTGAGGGAGATTCTGAAGTATATTTCTTCGAAGGAAGTTTCTCTGATTACGAAGAAAACAAAAAGAAACGTCTTGGCGGTGATTTAACTCCAAAACGTTTGAAATATAGAAAATTGATTAGATAATTTTCTAAAAATTTTAATTTTTAAAATCCCAAATTCCAAATTGTAAAAGATTTTAAATTTGGGATTTTTTGTTTTTTGTCATTTCTGTAAGGAGAAATCACACTAGAAATTCGGCAAAGATTTGAAAAACTTTTTAAAATTACTTACGAAAATTTCTAATTCCTCAAAATAACAAGTCTGTGAAATTTGAATTTGGAATTTTTGATTTGGAATTTTATAAAAACTTAGCTTTCAATTCAGGTGTCGGAATCATACAGCTCTCTTTTTTGCCATACCATTTATACCTGTTCTTGGCAATATAATCGTAAATATAATTTCGAAGTTTCTCCGGAAGAATTTTAAAAATGGATATCAAACTGTAAACCCCGCCTAATTCCTCTGCAATTTCAATAGCTGCAGATGATTTGTAATAATAAGCGACTCCGGGATTATACAAAATGATACTGTCAATTTTAGTTTGATCTACACCAATATAACTGCAAATTTCTTTTCCCAAATCAGATTGCAATGCTGTAAAACGAAAAATATCTTTTTTATCGTGACTGATAATGAATTGAACTGCTCCGTTGCATAAATTGCAAACACCGTCAAAGAGGATTATTTTTTTGTTTGGAGGAAGATTTAGCATTATAACTTTAGTTTTTTAAGTTTATTTACTGGTTCGCTAACATCACTGCCTCCCCATTCTACAAGAGTAAAACCTTTTCTTTCGATTTTTGGTAAATGCTGTTCCGAAATTTCTATAGATCTGTCTATACCATAAAATTCCATAAAAACCCTGATAGAGGTATCGGGTTTTGGGGTAATAGTATTTTTTGAAATAATATCATAATCAGAATTAACATAAAAATGAATAAAATTAGTTTTATTTTGCTCTAAATGAGGCAGCCAAAACTGTATAAAATCATTCGTTTCAAAAGTATTCAGACCCAATGTTTCCAGTTTTTCAGTTAGAAATAAAACTAAATTATTTTTTTCTACTGAAAATCCTGTTTTATAATTATAATGTTCATCAGGAAAATTTTGTATTCCATCCCAAAATAAGGAATTATAGAAACGATTTGTTTTTTTGTCAAAAATTTTACCATCCGGATAAACTGTCAGTTCCCATTTATCTTGATATTTCGGGAAGGTTGTCAATAATTTTCCATTAAAATTGAACGATAAACTGATGTCGGTTTTTTCAGTTGGATAAAGATATATGATCGGTTTTTTAATTTTGATTTTACTTGAAGCCGTTTGTATTTTTAAAATTATATTGGATGGTGTCTGATTGGTGATTTTTAGTTTTTGAGTTTCAAATTTTTCTTTTGAAAAACTTATATAATCATTTACAGCGACATTGATTTTATAAATACCTAAAGAGTCTGAATAATAAGCTTCTCTTTTAGTTAGATTTGAAATTACTACCTTGGGAACAGGTTGATTTCTTTCGTCTGAAATACTACCTGAAATAGATATTTTATAATCATTGGTATTTAATTTTGAATCTGAAATATTCTCTTTTAGAAGCTTTTTATATTTTTTCTTCGCAGATTTTTTTAATGTAATTTCAATAACCCCATTTACAGCCTTATCACCATATTTATCTTTTGCCTGATTATCTTTAAGAACATTCATTTGTTCAATATCCTGAGCATTTATAATGGACAGCACTTCCTCACTATGTTTGAGAATTATTCCGTCTACTGTAAAAAGCGGATTTTTCTCTTGTGTACATAATTGTGTGTAGAGAACTTTTGCTTGATTTATAGTTTCTTGCAAGTGGGTTGTTTGAGCTTTTAATGGTGTAGCTAAAACTCCTATGATGAGAGAAATAATTATTTTAAAAATTTTCATAATATATGTTTTATTTCATAGATAACTATTTAGTATCAAAGGTTGGGAAGAGAAATTACTTTTTCACAGCTTCTACCAATTCCAGTTCATCCAGACTTACTTTGGAAGTAAAAATACCGTAATTTACGGTTGCTTTATTTTTTTCGATAGCATCAATACTTCCAACAGATCTTCCCTCAAGCATTCGCACGCGGTCACCAACTTTTAAAATTGGTTTTGGTTTTTCTACAACTGGTTTAAGTTTCTTCTCTTTTTTCTCTTGACGAATTTCTTCCACTTTTACTTGTACTTCGGCAATAACTTCTTTTTGTTTTTCAACTTTTGCCTTCACTTCTTTTGGAGTTGCTTTTTTACGTTTTGAATTTTCGATCTCAACAATTTTCAGGAATTCACCAATAAGTTCCTTTTTGTTTTTGTTGTTGAAATATTTCTCGGCAATATCATCGATTTTTTGTCCGATGTAAATTATTTTTTGGTTGCTGTCGTATAATTCCTGATAGCTTTCCAGTTTCTGCTGGATTCTCGTATTGATGTTTTCCATCTTTTTACTTTCCTCACGCGCTCTTGTTTCTTCTTCCTTTAAATTCAAAGAAGTTTTCTCAAGTTTTGATCTTTCTTTCTGAAGCGTCGCAATAGTTTTATCAAAACGAACTTTACCCACTTCGATTTTCTTTTTCGCACGATTAATCAGTCCAAACGGAATTCCATTTTTCAGCGCAACTTCAAAAGTAAATGAACTTCCGGCCTGACCCAAAGCCAGTTTGTACATCGGTTCAAGTGACTTTTCATCAAACATCATATTCGCGTTCGTTGCATATGGCAATTCGTTAGCCAAAATCTTTAAATTGGAGTAATGTGTTGTGATAATCCCGAACGCTTCACGATGATAAAATTCTTCAAGGAAAATTTCTGCCAGAGCACCACCCAGTTCAGGATCAGAACCTGTACCAAACTCATCAATTAAAAACATGGTCTTATGATTACATTTTTTCAAAAAGTAATTCATGTTTTTTAATCGGTAGCTGTAAGTACTTAAATGGTTTTCAATAGATTGATTGTCTCCAATATCCGTTAAAATTCGATCAAACAAAAATGTTTCACTTCTTTCATGAACCGGAATCAACATCCCGGATTGCAGCATTAATTGCAATAAACCAACAGTTTTAAGCGAAATGGTTTTTCCTCCCGCATTTGGACCTGAAATTACAATAATTCTGTTTTCTTGTTTCAGTTCGATGGTCTGCGGATGTGTAACTTCTTTTTTTTGTTTGTTGTTCAGATATAAAATAGGATGATAAGCTTCTCTAAAGAACAATCTTCTTTCTTCTGTAATGGTTGGAAGGATTCCGTTAATTCTGTTAGCGTATTTTGCTTTTCCGGCAACGACATCAATATCACTTAAAAAATCATGATATTCAATTAATAAAGAGAGGTAAGGACGAATCACATTCGATAAATTCTTTAAAATTCTCGTAATTTCTTCTTTCTCTTCGTATTCTAGATTGGCTAATTCTCTCGAATATTTCAAAGTAGCCTCAGGTTCAATATAAGCAATGCTTCCGGTTTTGGAACTACCTAAAATAGAACCTTTTACTTTACGGCGGTACATTGCCAAAACCGCTAAAACTCTGCGGTTTTGTACAAAACTCTCCTTAATATCATCCAGATATCCTAAACCATTATACTGGGTTAATGCAACACCAAAACTTTGGTTTACTTTGCCACGAACCAAATTCATATTTTGGCGAATACTTAACAAAGCAGGAGAAGCATTGTCTTTTATTTCTCCGTATTTATCTACAATCGCATCAATTGCAGTGATGATATCTTTGGTCAGTTCAACACGTGAAGCCCTTGCATTTAGATTTGGATAATAGTCATCAAACTTGCGTAAAAAATTCAATAAGACATTTGTCGTTGCAGAAAGATTAGCAATTTTCCTAAAACTTCCCACTTCAAGAAAGCTGTCTTCAATGGCCAAAAACTTAATCTCATGCGTGATGGCGTCAAATCCGTGATTCGGAATGGCGTTGTTATTTTCAAAAGACGAAACGTATTCTGTGGTCTGCATTAAAGCCTGCATCAGAGTTTCTTTGTCTCTAAATGGTTTTATTTGTAAAGCTTTTTCTTTTCCTATGTCTGTGTTGCAGCCTGCTGAGATGGTTTCGAGAACGGTTGGAAACTGTAAGTCTTGTAATGTTTTTTCGGTAATACTAATCATTTAATTTCTTTAAGAAAGTGATGGCAAAAATACAAAAAATAGTAGCATTGAGAACTGTAAAGTTTAGATCTAATTTTATTCGTTGTAAATATGATTTCAATAAAAAAATCCTGAAATTCGCATAAAAAAATTATGGACGTTAAAATACATGATTCCTGGAAGCCGGTTTTGAATGAAGAATTTGAAAAACCGTATTTCAACGAGTTAATTGAATTTGTAAAATCTGAATATACTACAAAGGTTTGTTTTCCAAAAGGCAACCAGATTTTTTCAGCTTTCGATCATTGCCATTTCGATCAGGTAAAAGTGGTGATTATAGGTCAGGATCCTTATCACGGCCCAAATCAGGCAAATGGACTGTGTTTTTCTGTAAATGACGGAATTCCGTTTCCTCCTTCCTTATATAATATTTTCAAAGAAATTGAAACAGATTTAGCTAAACCGCTTCCTAAAACCGGGAATTTAGAACGTTGGGCAGATCAGGGTGTTTTTCTTTTAAATGCTACCTTGACAGTCAGACAATCCGAAGCCGGAAGCCATCAGGGAAAGGGCTGGGAAAAATTTACAGATGCCGTTATCAAACAAATTTCTGCTGAAAAAGAAAATGTCGTTTTCCTGCTTTGGGGAGGTTTTGCTCAGAAAAAAGCAACTTTGATTGATGCTTCAAAACATCATATTTTAAAATCAGGACACCCTTCACCTTTAAGTGCCAACAGAGGGTTTTGGTTTGGAAACAAACATTTTAGCCAGACCAATACTTTCTTGAAAGCAAAGGGATTAAAAGAAATTGAATGGTAATATTTTAAGTTAGATTGGATTTTTTTGTCAATCAAACTTACGAATCATCAAAGAATTAAAAAAAGGGATTATCTTTGCACCACATTCAACACAAACTAAGTTTCATGAGTTCAGATTCTAGCAAAAGGTACGCACAAAGAGGTGTTTCGGCATCAAAAGAAGACGTACACAACGCCATAAAAAATATTGATAAAGGTTTATTTCCACAGGCTTTCTGTAAAATTGTCCCTGATTATTTAACGCAGGACGAAGAACACTGTCTGATTATGCATGCTGACGGAGCAGGTACAAAATCATCTCTGGCTTATATGTATTGGAAAGAAACCGGAGATATTTCAGTCTGGAAAGGAATCGCTCAGGATGCTTTGATCATGAATATTGATGATTTGTTATGTGTTGGAGCAACCGATAATATCCTGCTTTCATCCACTATCGGAAGAAACAAAAATTTAATTCCTGCCGAAGTTATTTCTGCAATCATTAACGGAACAGAAGAATTAATCAACGAATTAAAATCTTTTGGTGTAACCATTCACTCAACAGGAGGAGAAACTGCTGATGTTGGGGATGTGGTTCGTACTATTATTGTAGATTCAACGGTTACAGCCCGTATGAAACGCTCCAATGTTGTAGACAATGCAAATATTCAGGCTGGAGACGTAATCGTTGGTTTGGCTTCTTTTGGTCAGGCAACTTACGAAAAAAGCTATAACGGCGGAATGGGGAGCAACGGATTAACATCTGCACGTCACGATGTTTTCGGAAAATATTTAGCTAAAAGATACCCTGAAAGTTTTGATGCACTTGTTCCTGAAGAATTGATTTATTCAGGTCAGGTTAACTTGACTGATGCTGTAGAAAACAGTCCAATAAACGCAGGGCAGTTGGTACTTTCGCCAACCAGAACCTATGCGCCAATCATCAAGAAAATTTTAGATACGTATACACCAAACGAAATTCACGGAATGGTGCATTGCAGTGGAGGAGCACAGACTAAAATTTTACATTTCGTTCAAAATTTACATATTATAAAAGACAATTTATTTCCGGTTCCGCCATTGTTCAAACTGATTCAGGAGCAATCAAAAACAGATTGGAAAGAAATGTACCAGGTTTTCAACTGCGGTCACCGTATGGAAATTTACGTTTCTGAAAATATTGCTCAGGATATTATCGAGATTTCAAAATCATTCAATGTCGATGCACAAATCGTAGGAAGGGTAGAAGCTGCTGATGTTAAAAAACTGACTATCACCAGCGAATACGGAACTTTCGAATATTAAAATATATAACTATTAGCTTTTTTAGGAGCTAATCCCGCTATTCGTTACAATCTTTTGCTTTTTAAAGAAAAAAGCAAAAGGATTTTCACTTCTATCGGGGCTAAAATTATAGTTACATAAGAATTACAGTGGTTATCCATAATTTTCAAGATCTGAATTTTTTAATCTTTCAATGTTTTAATCTTTTAATTTAAAGATATGTATGAACTGCTTTTTTGGAGATATTTAGACGAAATTTACCTGAACAATCAGGAAGTTTACGAAGCTTTACTTGAAAAGAAGGAAGTTGAAGGTCTTGAAATTCTTCCCATACAGTTAATCCTTAACCGAATTAGTTCTGTTTTCTCAGAATGGGAAAAAGTGGATGAAAACAGCTGGCAAAATAATACAGGAAAAGGTGCTTTTCAGGTTATCAATACACCACAAAGCATTAAAATAGACTGTTACGGAACCGAAGGCAAAACGATGAACAAACTGGTAGATTTATTAGAAGAGTTCAAATGTCCTTTATATGATCCACAAGTTCCGGAACGCTATGACGAAATGAGCGACTAACTTTTCTCTTCCATAATTTTAAAATTTCTTTCATATCATCTCTGTGAATCTCTGTGATTTTTTCGTGCACCTTTGTGGAAAAGCTACTACATTATATATAAGATTCTTAAAAACAAAAACATGACATTAAATTTCAATTTCGTAGATAGCATTATTTTAGAAGATGATTTTGTTTTATTGCGTTCCCTGCAGGAGTCAGACGTTGAAAACTTATTAGAAATATCTCTCAACGAGCCCGAAACATGGAAATATTCTTTAGTAGGCGCTGATGGAAAAGAAAATCTCATCAATTATATTCAGTCTGCTGTAAAAGCAAGAGAAGCCAAAAAAGAATTTCCTTTTATAGTTTTCGATAAAAAATCCCAAAAATACGCAGGTTCAACCCGCTTTTACGATATAAACTTAGATTTTAAAACTCTCCAGTTAGGATATACCTGGTACGGTTCTGCATTTAGGGGAACTGGACTTAATAAACATTGTAAATTTTTATTGCTTCAATTTGCATTTGAAACTCTCGGATTAGAACGCGTTGAATTTAGGGCTGATAATAATAACGAGCGAAGTATTGCAGCAATGAAAAGTATAGGCTGTAAAGTCGAAGGCGTTTTACGAAGTAATATGCCAACAGCAGAAGATGGAATTCGACGCGATTCTATCGTTTTAAGTATTCTTAGAAATGAATGGTTTGGCGAAGTCAAGGAAAAACTAAAACAAAAATTGTAGAATTTATAAAAACTTCACGAAATTAGCACTTTAAAATTAATAGCGAAATATGAAAATAAATCTAAAATCAGGAATTGATAAATTGCTTTTCGGAATGAAGCAAAATGATGTAACAGCAGTTTTAGGAAAACCTGATAAGAATTACAAAGATGAAGACGATAATGTGATTTTTGTTTACAATACACAAAAAATGAGATTAACTTTTTATCAGGAAGAAGGTCTTAAATTAGGATATGCAGTTGCTTCCAGTAATGATCTCGAGGTTTTTGGATTTAACTTAATAGGTAGAAAAATTGCAGATGTAAAAAAAGACCTGGCAACTAAAGGAATTACAAAATATACTCAGGAAACTTTTGATACTTTCGAAAACTATTTCAATGAAGACAATTGGTTTATTCTTCAAACAGAATTTGAAGAGGTGGTAAAATTTGAAATTGGCGCTATCATCAATGATAAAGACGAATTCGATTGGAAGTTTCCTGTTAAGAAATAAGCTAAATCATGTATTATATAATCCCGATAGTTAATTTAAAGCTATCGGGATTTTTTTTACACTATAATATATAAGTATAAATTGTGAACGAATATATAATAGTTTAATCATTCTCTAATTATAACTTGAGTATTTCTGCTTCTATTGGGCTACTATAGTTGTTAAGAGAAGAAAGGATGAAAGGGATGTTGTTCCATATGTAATCAAAAAGTGTTTTCAGATTATGATTTTGTTTATTAAGTATTCCAAAATAGAAAAACTTCTCAAAATTGATGAGCTAAAAAGCCTGAAAACTGTCAAATCCTTGATTGTAAAAGGAAAATTCTTATATTGCATCAAGAAAAGTTGTTTTGTAAAAGCTGATTTACCAGAGAGTTAAGAAAAAGAATAAAAAAAGATTGAAATTATGTAAGCAAAAGTCTTGTAAATGTAAATAGATGTATTACTTTTGCACCCGCAACAGCGAAGGCGTTCATGAAAATACTGGCAAGCAAACGGATTTAAAA